>JBNLGJ010000011.1:0-39665 GCA_050305995.1 Cellvibrio sp. | reverse complement strand
GATAAAGAGTCTGGTCTGTATTACAACTACTTTCGGGATTATGATCCGAGTATTGGCCGGTATATTGAGAGTGATCCGATTGGGTTAGAGGGTGGGATTAATACTTATGGTTATGTTTATCAAAATCCGCTTAGGTACATTGACCCGTTTGGACTGGACGTCTACTGTTACTGGTCTGAAAACATGGGGAATAGTGTTCGAGTCTGTGAAGACAGACCAGACGAATACAGACCTTCACCCGGAGAGTTTCCACAGCCGGGTGGGTGCGTAACAGCAGAGTGTGCTGCACAAGTGCCACCAGTTCCACCGCCCGCCACACCAGAACAAAAATGTAAATTTAAGTGCAATATGTTACTGGGTTTGATTTGTGGACCAGTTGCTGGAGCGACCACGGAGACAGGGCCTGGAGCTGCTGCCGCTATTTTGGCATGCAGGGCCGCAGTATACGTGCCTTGTGCCCAAGCATGCAAAGATGATGATAACTCATGCTCGCTTGAGGAGTAACAAAGATGATCACTTGCCCAAACTGTCATAAGAAACTGTCATTATTTGAAGTGAAAAATAACTTTAAGTGCAAAGAGTGCCAATCAAACTTGAAATCAAACACGACATTGGCTGCACTTACGCCATTGATTGTAGGCGGATTTGTTGCTACACCAATTTCCGAAATGTTTTTTGATAAGAGTCTTTATGTATATGGCTTAGATCTTTTGATTGTTTTCGTTATTTTTTTGTTAGTATGGCCAATCTTACTAAAAATTAAATTGAGAGAATGAATTTCTCACTATGGAAAGAAGAATAGATTTAATTAAATAACTAAAAAGCTGCTTAGACAAAGATTTTTTTGAATGACCTCGATTCGAAGCAATTCTTGGCGGAAAATAATTTGAATCATGGACGATTCATTTAAGAGATCGATAGGGTCAGAGTCACTGCTGTCCCAGTAAAATTTTGAAGAAGGCTTAAATCCATCTGTGTTGATACAATGTGGTTGTCGAGAAAACACTGCAAATACAGAGAATTTAAGCCATGGCACATTCTAACACTGTGTTGTCCCAACTGCTCAAGTTGCTGCCGAGACATGAATTTGAAAAACTGGCAAACGATGTGGACGGGAAAGTGCGAAGTACCGCACTAACTCGCTGGAGCCAATTTATTGCTCTGGCAGTTGGCCAGCTTAATGGACGTCAAAGTCTGCGTGATATTGAAACTTGCCTTAATTCACAGCAGCATCTTCATTATCATTTGGGCGCGCAGACTGTTAGCAAGTCATCCTTGGCCAGGGCGAATGAAGGGAGAGACTATGCTTTTTATGCTCAACTCTTTGAACGACTATATCAGCGATGCGCGCAAGGTTCTCCCAAGCACCGATTTCGATTTAAGAATAAATTATTTTCGTTGGATGCAAGCCTATTGGATGTATCCACCAAGCTGTTTCCGTGGGCTGATTACAAACTTAAAAAATCAGCATTCAAGTTACACTTGGGATTGGATCATGATGGACTCATTCCTTGCTTCGCCCGTGTTACCGAGGGACGCACATCAGAAAATGAGATTGCGCGCGAGTTTGCCGCCGCTCCCGGTTCAGTCATTGTCTTCGATAAGGGTTACAATAATTATGAATGGCATAACTCTCTGACAGAAAAGGGAATTTACTGGGTTACCCGTATTCGTGGCAATGCTCAATATAGAGTTTTGGAAGAGCGCAGTTTCGTTATTAATGGCAAAGTAATGAGTGATCAGGTTATTCAATATAGCTCTACGCAACGAGGCAGAAACCGATTAAAGCCAATCCGCTTAATTACTTACTGGGATAGAGAGGCGGATAAAGAGTATCAATTTATCACTAATCATTTTGACTGGTCCGCACAAACGATTGCGGACATTTATAAGCAGCGCTGGCAAGTTGAATTGTTTTTTAAGTGGATAAAACAAAACCTGAGAATAAAGAGTTTTTTGGGCAATAGTAAAAATGCTGTGCTCACACAAGTCTTATCAGCATTGTGCGTGTATTTATTGGTATCGTACTTGAAGTTTCATTCAAAGCTAAGCGCCAGCATGCAGGAAATCTGCCGTTTACTTCACAGTAATCTATTTGCCAAGCGCGACTTAAGTGATCTAATTAAAAAGAGAAAACCAGATAAGTTCAACTCGCCGCAGCTTACACTCTCATTGATCAGAAATTAGTGGGACAGCAGTGGGTCAGAGTCCTTGATTTTGGCCGTTTAAACCACCTCAAACACAAATCCACATCCACCCACAGGCATACAGCATTTTTTGGCCCAGGCTTTTCCAGCGCGGCGGCTGCACTTAACTCGAGTCTTTGCTTTTAAATGTTGGAGGCATTGAGCCGTAAGTAAGCTTCATGTTCTCCAAGCAGACATCTCCCTTGCTGTCTCTTCGCAACGCGTAACTTGGACTGAAAAATGATTTGCAGGTTGGAAGAGCGAAGCGACTTCCGATATGTTTTTTTTGCAAATGTGGTTCTGTGGTTCATGATGTATGGTTCCGGAAGTCGGCTGCGCCGCTTCCAACCTACGCTCTATTACATCCACAGCGATCATTTAGATACGCCGCAAGTAGTGACCAATCAAACTCAACAAGTGGTGTGGATGGGCAGCTACGAGCCCTTCGGCAAACTCACTGAAAGCCAAACAAATTCGATTGAACTATTTAGCCGCTTTCCAGGGCAGTATTTAGATAAAGAGTCTGGTCTGTATTACAACTACTTTCGGGATTATGATCCGAGTATTGGCCGGTATATTGAGAGTGATCCGATTGGGTTAGAGGGTGGGATTAATACTTATGGGTATGTGAGAGGAAATCCAGTCAATGATTATGACCCGCTGGGTTTAAATCAGATGAATAGGTCTCCTTATGCTCCAGGTGGTTCGCTTTACATACCTTCTAATTATACGCCGGGGTTTGGTGATGGATATTCAGATTACTTCCATAATTTGGCAAATTTAAACAACCCCTATATGCCTGGTTCGTGTGAATATAATCGGCGTGAAGAAGCGATGAGATCTACGGAGGCACTAATTAACATGGTTCCATATTCTCCTACTGTCCAGGAAGCGATTGTCCATAATGTTGCACAGCAAGTTCAGTCTAACCCCTCTTATTACGCAGGGAGGGCTGTTGCTAATATGACAGTTAGTGTGGCTGCCGGTTCGCTGGGTAGAGGACTAGGAAGCGGAGCGATCGGGGGGCTTGGTCGTGCGGGTTTAAAAGGGAGCGCCGCAGCTACAGGTTTTTCTTTGGCCACATATATGGCTTTGGTTGAAAAAGTAGAATCAAATCTTCCTCAATGTGAATGCAATGATAAAAGTAAGTGACCTTCTTCTCGAGAAAAAAGTGAAATCAATATTAGTGGTTATAATGTTGCTGCTTTTTTCAAAAAGCTATTTTATACGTAGAGTTAAGCTTGAAGGGTATTGGAATAGTTTTTTAGATAATATTTTTTATTTTGGAATTGGGCCGGTTTTATTTTATCTGTATTTTTTCGGTGGTGATATATATGTTTTTTCGTCATTTTTTTCTTTTTTGATACTTAAATCAATTTTTATGGCTTTTTCAAAAGTTACAGAATTTTAATACATACATGAAAATTTCTGTTCTATCACCAAGTACGGCGTAGAGCGCATTTGTAAGCGAAGTGCAATGCGCCCTACTCAAAGCTCAACACTAAGCCCGGCTTATCGCCGGGCTTTTTTATTCTAATTTTCAATTCTAACTATATTGCGCCGCGTATCCATGGCGTATTCGGTTCTGGTTTCCTGCTTTATATCTCTGGCGTATTACGCTTCGCTTTAAATAGAGCCTGACTTCAATATCGGAGATGAGCACGCTGAGCTTTCAACTTATTTATGCTGAAAAATCGATAATGATCTATTGCATTAGCATTAAGGGTTCGGAATCATTCTGAGAGATTCAAATTTTTCTGCCAATATCAGGATTTTTATGTCGCCCAAATCTGCACAACTCAAAACCACCACCCGCCTATTGCTCAACGACGAAATTGCCCTGGGGCCAGGCAAAGCGGATTTGCTGCAGGCGATTGTTGAGTTGGGCTCTATTTCTGCCGCGGGCAAGCATTTGCGCATGAGTTATAGGCGCGCCTGGCAATTGGTGGATGTTATGAACCGCTGCTTTAGCCAGCCTTTGGTGAATACGGCCAAGGGCGGTAGCCAGGGCGGTGGCGCTCAGTTAACAGAGTTGGGCCGCGAAGTGCTGGCGGAGTATCGTGCGCTGCAAGTAGAAATGGCCGTGCTGCTGGCGGCGCGCGAGGTGCAGTGGCGCAGCTACCTTAAAACCGATTAGCCACCGCTAAGTCACCCCCAGCATAGGCCTCCCGCGTTAATTCACCCGCCTTCATCAGCAGTCTCGGCCCACCCAAATATTCCGCCTCGCTTGGCGCGTGGGTGACATAAAGCATGGGGATTTTAAATTCGCTGTGGATGCATTTTAGGTAAACCAAAATCTGCTGCTTAAGGCGTTCATCCAGCGCCGCCAATGGCTCGTCGAGCAGCAGCAACCTGGGTGCGTATAACAAAGCCCGGCCCAGGGCAACGCGCTGCTGCTCGCCGCCGGACAGCTGACGCGGGCGGCGCTCGAGCAGCGCGCCCAACTCCAATAGCTCCACTACCTCATTGAGTTGAAAGCGGCGCTCAGCAGGTTGCAGCTGGCGGTAGCCATAGAGCAGGTTGTCGCGCACTTTCAGGTGCGGCAGCAGTTGGCGATCCTGGAATACCAGGCCGATATGGCGCTGGTGGGACGGCAACCAGAGTTTGCGCGCGCTATCCACCAGACATTGGCCATCCAGGTAAATAGTTCCAGCGGTAGGTTTAAGTAAGCCGGCAATCAGCGCCAGCAGGGTGCTTTTGCCGCTGCCCGAGGGGCCGAGCACCGAGCTTATGCCGCCGTCCAGCTGCTGCTGCGCGCGCAGCCTAAAGTCGCCGCGCGCAAATTGTATATCCAGTTCAAGCATGGCCATCCCTCCCAGCGAGCGACTGCCCTAGCAGCCGCTGGGCGCGGCGATTGAGCAGGTTGGCGGTTAGCAGCGCAGCAAAGGCCAGTGCCAGGCAGATGGCGATTAAGCGCAGCGCCTGGGCATCACCATTAAGCTGGTGGGTGGCGGTGTAGATGGCTAACGGCAGGGTGCGGGTTTCACCGGCGATATTGCCGACAAAGGTGATAGTTGCACCAAATTCACCCAGGGCGCGGCTGAACACCATAATCGCCCCGGCGACTATGCCCGGAAGCATCAGCGGCAGGGTGACGCTCAGCCAGACCTTGAGCGGGCTGGCGCCCAGGGTACTGGCGGCCTGCTCCAGGCGACGGTCGATCAATTGCACCGCCAGACGTGTGGATTGCACCAGCAGCGGCAGCGCCACCAGCGCTGCGGCCAGCACTGCACCCTTCCAGTTAAATGCCAGTACCAGGCCAAAATGCTGTTCCAGCCACTGGCCAATTAGCCCCTGGCTGCCAAACAAAACCAGCAGCAGGTAACCAGGCACAGTGGGCGGCAGCACCATGGGCATAAATACCGCCGCCTCCAGCAGTGGCTTGGCCCAGAATTCGCGCCGCGCCAACAGCCAGCCCAGGTAGATACCCAGGGGCAAGCACACCAGAGTGGCCCAGGCGGCGACCTTGGCGGAGAGCAACAGAATCTGCCATTCCTCAGCGGTCAACATCAGTGGCTCTCAGTGTCCAGGGGATTGAACCCGTATCTGCGAAATACCTGAGCGGCAGCGGGCGACTGCAAAAACTGCCACAAGCTCTCTGCCTCTGGGCTATGGCGCTTAAGCAGTGCACCCGGGTAGACAATTGCCTTATGGCTGCTAGCGGGTAATGCTGCAACCAGCTGGACCTGCTCACTTAGCGCCGCATCGGTTTGGTAGACGATACCCAGGGCGCATTCGCCCCGCGCTACCAGCGCCAGGGCGGCACGCACGTCCTCCGTCTCCACTAAGCGCGGTTGCAGTTGTTGCCACCAGCCCAGGGACTCCAGGCTCTGGCGCGCATATTTACCGGCGGGCACACTGGCGCTGGCACCGACACACAGGTGCCCATTAAAGCTGGCCCAAAACTGCTCGGCTCGGGCGAAGTCAAAATTCATTGGCTGGCGGCGCGGGGCGATCAATACCAGCTGGTTGCCCAGCAAATCGCGGCGACTGGGGTTATCCAACAAGTTTTGCTGCTGCAGAAAATCCAGCCAGTCGCGGTCGGCGGAGATAAACACATCGGCGCGCGCACCCTGTTGCAGCTGCTTGGCCAGGGTCGAACTGCCGGCAAAGGAACTTTGAATCCGGGTGCCCGGGTGCGCCTGCTCATAGGCCTGGGTCAATACTCCCAGGGCATCGGTCAGGCTGGCAGCCGCGTAAATACGCAGGGGTTGGCCCGCCTGCACAGCGCTGCCCGGCAAGCAGAGCCAGCTGCAAAATGCCAGGGCGAGTAATTTCAGCGGCGTTAAAATCATCTTCATAGGTTTGCCAGATACTCGGTCACGTTATATTTGTGCGAACATAACGCAGCATAGCCTTTACCTGGCTCGGGCGACAAGCTGCCCTTGAACCGCTAGACTGACGACGCGTTGAAATACCAAAACTAAAACAATGAGTATCATCAGGCCCTAGACCAATACCATCACTACACACCTAGCTTTATGAAAACACCCCTGTTTAACCTGCACGACCTGATCCTGCTATTCACCCTGGGCGCGGCTCTGACCCTGGCACTTTTCCAGTGGCTGCTATCCAAGCAAAAACCCCTTGCCTCCCATCTGCTGGGGGTGTTTTTCCTCTGTATCGGCCTGGGTGCTCTGGCGCGCCTGCTACTGTGGAATGGGCAGATTCACCTGGCCAATACCTGGCTGGCACAGCTGCTGCCCTATGTGATCAGCCTGGAGCAGCTGGGCAAGGGCATTTGCCTGCTGGCCTATGTGCGCGCGCTCACCTCGGAGCAGGCGCACCTGGGCCGCAGTTTTTGGTTGCAGTGGTTGATCCTGGCCGTTTTTGCGCTGGTGATTGCGCTGGATGGCATTACCAGTGAGCAGCTTAAATTCCTGGCACCGCCCGCCTCGGTCGTTGATATAAAGCACATCGCGTGGCTGTGGCACGGCCTCAAACTGGTGCCCTTTGCCTATGGCTGGCTGGCGCTTTGGGTGGTGCTGGCCTATCAGCGACAATTAAAAGAATACTACTCCGACCTGAGCCTGCCGGGGCCGCGCTGGCTGTTGTGGCTGACCCTGGGCTTTGCGCTCAGCTGGAGTTGGACCCTGGGCGTACACGTCTACGGCCAGTTTGCCCCCAGCGGCAGCGCCGACTTCTGGGGTATCGCCGACAATTACCTGACCTTTTTGCTGGTTAACGCCTTTTTTGTGTACAGCCTGGCCCAGGCCCACCAGCTGCTGGTGACACAGCAGACACGCGAGACCCAGGCCCCGACCTCACCGAGTGAATCCAATGTGGCGCGCATTAAAGCGGGTATGGAACAGCAACAGCTGTACCTCAAGCCCAACTTAAATATCGAGGAGTTTTCGCGTCAGATAGGCGTGCACTTCCGCGAGGTGTCGAGCATTATCAACAGCCAGTTCAACACCAACTTTTTTGAATTTGTGAACCAGTATCGGGTGGAGCGGGCCAAGGCCCTGCTGCGGGATCCGGCCCACAGCAAGCTGACCATTATGGAGATACTGCTGGAGGCGGGCTTTAACAGCAAATCCGCCTTCAACCGTTTTTTTAAGCGTTACACCTCAATGTCGGCGGCGGAATTCCGCAAGCTTCACCAGCAGCAACAGGGCCAGTAGCGCCAGCGCCAAGGGCCTTGGACACCGCCAGAGTTTCCGGTTGCTTTGGATCAGGGCGAGGCCAATCAGGAAGGGACTATGACTGCTTTTTCATAGGCTTTGGGTGATTGGGATATCTGTGAAAGGGCTAAAGGCCCGGCTGACGAGGCAGCCGGGTAGTAAATTCCATCCCTGGAAGTGCTCATTAAGGGCGGCGCCTTACAATTTTGTGAGCTTGATCCAGTCGATATTAAAGCCGCCGCTGTTGGCGTAGATCGCCAGGTTTTGCACTCCCCCGTTTAAATAAATATTGTGGGAGATAGTGGTGAAGCTGCCCCAACCGCCAGTGTTGGGTACGCTCAGGGTGCCCAGGCCAACGCCATCCCTATCGAGGGTGAATTGCGCCGTGGTGAGGGCCGAGGCCACGCGATATTCGATTTTATAGGTGCCCGATTGGGGGATATTGACGTTGGTGTATTTAAACCATTCCCCGGCGTCTATATAGCCCACCACACCACCGCTGACGGTGACGTTGCCACCTACCTGGTTAAAGCTTTCAGCCTGGATGGTAATACTGGTGCTGCTACTGCCGCCGCCACTGGTGCCGTTATCCACCGGAGGGGTTCCGCTAAAGCCGGTCTGGCCTTGGCGGGTAAGTGCCAACACCAGGGTGCCGTTTTTCACCAGGGCGTTATTTGGGTCAAAATCCGCCAGGTTTTCACCAAAGGTCCAATTGGCCTTGCTCCAGCGGTTGCCGTCAAAACTGTTAAAGTCGTCGCGCCAACCTGTGCCAAAACTGTTGGTGGAGGCGACATAGGGCTGGTATTTCACGTAATTTATAAACTGATAGACCGGCAGGATGCTGTCATTCCAGGCCCCGACCCATTCGGCGATATTGGCGGCCCAAAGGTTAAAGCGCAGGCTCTGGCTGCTGCCCAGGCTGGTGACAAACTGGCCGCCATTGATGCGCCGCACCTGGTTGCCATCCACAAACCAGGCGATGTAACTGGGGGTCCACTCCAGCACATAGGTGTGATAACCATCACCCATGGAGAAGGGCATGGTGTGCAGGCCTTCGGTTTTGGTGGTGGGGCGGTTGGTGCCGATAATCACATTGCTCTGCCACTGGGTAGCGTTGTTTTTGCCAAAGATTTCCAGGTCTATCTCCTCCCAGAAAGTACCGGCGCTTTCAGAGCCATTTTTGTAGGTAAAAAAGGTCGAGAGCACGCCGCTGCCCTTGGCCACCATCATGCGCATTTCATAGCGACCATAGTGGTACGACTGGTTGGAGTAGATTTCAGCAGCTTTGTAAGGTTTGGCCTGAACCTGCAGCGAAAGCAGCAGCGCCGCCAGGAGTGCCAGCGCAGGGGTGCATAGCAGTTTTTGCATAAGTAGCGAGTTTGACATAATGAGTACCTTTATCTTTATTTGAAAACTCATGGATGAGGGCCAGCCAGCGCGCGCTAGACAGCGGTTGCAAAGCCATTTCCCGCTTACTAGTGTGCAAAATTCCAGCACTGCGGGCGCCCCAGAGTACGCAGAGCGCCTAAACTGGCGCGGCGCAGATTGCGGTCATACCTGATCTGACGTCTCCCGAAGGGAATTTATTTTTTACTAGCTGCAACCTTTTTAAGCCGGGGGCGTAGTTAAAATACAAACCCCAAGCCTCGCCCCGCTTGGGTAAACACACTGACTATGACCCTATGCTGTTATGACGCCATTTAGTGACCGCCCCTTTGCTACCGCCCCCGACACCGGGGAGCCGCCGACCGGCACCCCGGCAACCAATGACGCCGCCCCCGATTGGCAGGACGAGGTGTTGATCGGCCTGGTGGGCCGCTGCGCCCTGCGCGATCAGGCGGCGCTCAAGCAAATTTTCGAGCGGGTCGGCCCCTATTTGAATGCCGTGGCCCTGCGCATTCTTAAATCCCGCGAGCTGGCCAACGAGGTATTGCAAGAGGCGTTTTTACAGATTTGGCACAACGCCGCCAGCTATCGCCCCCACAAGGCGCGCGCACTGACCTGGATGGCCAGCATTGTCCGCTACCGGGCGCTCGACCGACTCGCCAGCGAGCAGCGTTTGCGCACCCACTTTGTCAGCGAGGGCGACCTGCCCCAGGGCGATGAGGGCCTTAGCGATCAGGAGCCAGAGCAGGCCCTGCATAGCGGCCAGATGAAGTTTCACCTGCACCAGTGCTTGCGCACCCTGGGCGACAACATCAAGTGCGCCATAGAGCTGGCTTACCTCTATGGATACTCGCGCGAAGAGATCGCCAAGTATCTGCAAACCAATACCAATACCGTTAAATCCTGGCTCCACCGCGGTGCGGAAAGGTTGAAATTATGTCTGGCAACAAAACACTGAATACCCCACCCACCCGGATGCAGCTGGCATTTGACTATGTCACCGGGGTGCTGCGCGGGCCCGAGCGCAAGGACTTCGAACAACTGCTCCGCAGTGACGAGGCCCTGCAAACCGAAGTGCAATACTGGGAGGAACAGCTGATGAACCTTGGGGATTATGCGCCCGTCACCCCGGATGCCCAGGTGTGGACTGCCATTGCCCAGCGCCTTGCCACCCCAGAAACACCCGACCCCTGGTACCAGCGCTGGCTGCAAGCGCGCTTCTGGCTGATGTCTGCCGCCGCCAGCCTGCTGCTGGCCTGCTGCCTGTGGCTGGTGCAGGCGCGCGATCCGCTGTTGCAGCCCAACGCCGATTATGTGGCAGTGCTTACCAATGCACAGGGCGCGCCCCTGCTTACCGTGCTGACCGCCAAAGGGGGTGAAAAGCTGTGGCTGAAGTGGAGTAACATCCAGGTTGCGGCCGACAAGAACCTGCAACTCTGGGCCGTCTCCCGCCGCGATGGCCAAATTCGCTCCCTGGGTGTTTTTGCCAATACTGGCACAGAGCGACTGGCCCTGGAAAAAGTACACTGGCGCTTGATCAAAGATGCAGAATCTCTGCTGTTAACCGAGGAGGAGCCGGGGGGCTCGCCGCTGGATGAGCCCAGCGATGAACTTTTGGCCAAGGGCGCCTGCGTGCTGCTCGCCCAGGTTAAAAGCTGAGTTACAACCGCGCCAGGACAACTCAAGACAACAACAATTTATGAAGAAATCTAGTCGCTCGTTTAGGTTTAGCCGTGTGTGGAGTTTGATTGCCATTGTATGGACTTTTATTGGTTGTTGCTGGGCACTGACAGCCCAGGCCCAGGGTGGATTTGAAGCCCAGTTGCAACCCATTGCCGATGCAGCACTCAAGGCCTGCGTTATCGGGCAGGCGCAAAAAAACCATTGGGACACCAGCCTCCAGGTCACCCGCCTGGAGTGCAACTCTCAGCACATCAAGCAACTTGAGGGACTCAGCCAGTTTACGCAATTGGCAAAGTTGTCGCTGTACAACAACGAACTGGAGCGCACCGATGTGCAGGGGTTTAGCCAGCTAAAACACCTAAACCTGGCCAAAAACCAACTGGCGCAGATCACCCTTGCCGCACTGCCAGCGCTTGAAGAACTCTATCTATTTGGCAATAAGCTTACGCAACTGCAGCTGCGCCAATTGGCGCAATTAAAAACCGTAAAAATTAACGATAACCAGCTGACTCAATTCACCTATAGCGACTTGCCTGCACTGGAAAAAATCTATTTATTCAATAACAAAATCGTGGACCTGGACATCTATCACCTGCCCGCCATGCGCTACATGGACGCGCGCCAAAATCCCATGCCAGACAAACTCTACGAGGACATGGACCAGCTGAACGGCGTTACGATTTTGCATGATGGCAACGCCAAAGACTGGGAATAACGCCATGTATAAAATGCAGCCTTACCCAGGACGATTGCGCCTGGCCCTGGCGCCGACCCTGGCCCTGGCCCTGGCACCGACTTTGGCGCTGCTGTTGACCGCAACCTCAACCGCTGCACAAGCCGTGGAGAACCAGCTGGATTGGTCGGCACGCACGCGCTATCTGGACCAGGCGGGCGATCAATCTGGCCGGGCCATGTCAGCGCTGCTGCGCGCGACCCTCAGCTCGCAGTGGAGCGACAGGCTCAGTACACAACTGGAGCTGGATCACGTCAGCACCGGATTTAAAGACCACCACAGCGATGGTGTCAGATTTAATAACCAACCATTTATTCCCGACCCGCCCGGCAGCGAAATTAATCAGGCCCTGGTTGATCTGAAGCTGGAATCGCTGGAGCTGAAGCTGGGACGCCAGCGCATCAATTTTGATGATCAGCGCATTATCGGCGGCAACGCCTTTTGGCAAAACGAACAGACTTTTGATGCCCTTGTGGCGCGCGCACCGCTACACAATAATTCCTCGCTCAGCTACGCCTATATTGCCAACGCCAATCGTATTTTTGGCGATGACGCCAAGGAAAACGGCGGGGATAGCGCTGGCCGTTATGGCGGTGCTGACAACGAGCGCCCGGCCGCCTTGTATGGCGACCATAAACAACACACCCAGCTGCTGCGCCTTGAGTGGAATGAGTGGGACTACACGCGCCTGGTCGCCTATGGCCTACACATAGATAACCTGGATATGCCCAGCGTCTCTGGCGATACCCTGGGGCTGAATTACAGTTTTAATATTAAATCCGGCGCGATTAAATACCGGCTGCAATTGAACACGGCTATCCAGCAACCCGCGCGCCCCCATAATGATCTGCGCCTGCCTTATTACCTCGGTGAACTGGGGCTGGGTTACGGCGCCGTGGAATTCAGCGGCCGCTATGAAATCCTGGGCGCAAAAGACGGAGTGGCGTTTAGCACGCCCCTGGGTTCTGTGCACGACTTTGAAGGCTGGGCCGACCAGGCAAATCAGCTTGGCGACACAGGCGCCGGCGGGATACGCAATGCCTCCCTGGGGCTGCTTTGGCGCGCAGCGCCTTTTCGCGCCGAACTCCATTATCACGATTTTGCCAGCGACGCAGATGGCCAGGCCATAGGGCGCGAACTGGACCTGAAACTCAGCTACCGCCCCTCGCGCAAACACCAGTTGAGCCTGGTGTTTGCAGGCTTTGAACCAGACGCATCCCGCCGCGACAGCGGCGAGCTGCGCCGGGTGTATCTGGATTACGCCTATAACCTCTAGGAAGCCTCTGAAAAATTACCTGCGTTGTAATCGCAGCGTTAAAAACAGGCTCACAAAAAGCCGTGGGCCGCTGAACACCCAAAAGGCGAGCCCCATGGATGGGGTGGGTGATTTATGACGTATAAACTCGGCAATAGCTCCTGCATTGCTCTACCTCCTGCATCCATGCAGTCGTCCGCTTTTGAGCTGCGCTGCTCTTCGAGTCGCCTGTTTTTGCTGTTATGACGCTTCGAAAACGTATTTCAACAAACTGCTATGGGTAAGGATAGAGAGCGTTTAAAACTCCTCTGGAGAAGATCTTGGTTTAGGTGATGGAAAGGAAAGCTGTCTGATCGGGTCATGTGCTGGCTTTTTGTTACAAGTGGCCTAACCCAGGTAGTCAGCTGTGTCGAGGATGAGTCCAAAACCGGGACGATTGAGTCATTGTTTTTGTCCAGCCACCACTCGATAACTATTTTTGTAGCAAGATTATTTTCGTCGCTTGCCTTCGGGATGCCAGCATTAACAGCCCTGTTTATAATCTTGCACTTTGCTAGTGGTTCAACTCTTCACCTAAGCCATCAGGTGATTCCGCCATTGATAGCCATTGACCTTATCGCTAATGGTATTGGATTCTTTTTGGGCGGGCTTGCCCTGCTCCTCAAGCGCGTCCGCATAATACTGGTCTTGGCGCAGATCGCCGCCGTAGCGGCAATGCTCCCTCATGAAGGTGTGCAAATCAGCAAGATATTGACGTATATATTTCCAATCGTCCCAGGAATAGATGCATTGCGGAGCATCATGGTTGACGAAAAGACTTTGGGTATTGATACTCAGGTAGCATTACTGATTAACGGCTTACTTTATCTAGGATTCGGCATAATTTTCTTCATGGCTTCTATCAACAGCGCCAGAAAAAAGGATCTTTGGGCCAATATTAAATATGACGGGAGTGTAGCAGTTGAAGCATATCGACAAATCAAAAGGAAAATGGATAAAAGCTTTTTTTACAATTTTGACGATTCTAATCATTGCTATATTTTGGAGTAGCTTTAGTTCAAGCGAAAAGACCACTTCAGTTGATACAGGTAACTTTATTACCAGTCGTGTAGATAAGGGCAACATTGCGCAATTTATTACTGCGACGGGAACTATAAGGCCGGTATCCGTTGTCATCGTCGGCACTCAGTTATCAGGCACTGTGTCAAAGTTATATGTTGATTATAATGACAAGGTGACACGGGGTCAGATATTGCTTGAGCTAGATCCGGCAATTTATATCTCGCAGGTAAAGCAGGCAAAAGCGAACCTTCAGGCAGCAAAAGCCACAATGAATTTGGCAACATCAAACAGAAAGCGCAGTGAAAGTCTCTTCGAAAAAAAGTTTATTCAAGCTTCAGCGTATGAAAGTGAAAAGCAGGTTGAAATATCGTCAGCCGCCCAGTATGAGTTGGCACTTGCCCAATTGGAAAAGGCTGAAACAGATCTGCGCAATACCTATATCCGCTCCCCGATAGACGGTGTGGTGCTCAATAAAGATGTGGATTTGGGGCAAACTGTTGCTGCGACATTTCAAACACCAGAGTTGTTCCGAATTGCTCAGGATATTTCGCAAATGGAAGTCGACACTAATATATCGGAAGCCGATATATTAGCTATAAAAACGGGCATGAAAGCAAGCTTCACAATCGATGCATTTGAAAATAGGGTGTTTGAAGGCTATGTGAAGCAAATTCGTTTAAGCCCAAATGATGACAATGGTCCAGTAAGCTACACCGTTGTGTTAAGTGTGGATAATCAGGATCGCTCACTTCTACCGGGAATGACGGCAAGCGTACAAATTGTTACATTGCTGAAATCTGATGTTTTGAGAATACCGACATCCTCATTGTATTTTTCACCGACAGATGGCTCAATTATTATTGAAAATGGAATTACTGACAGCATTACTGCCCCATCACAAAAAGGCGATGGCAGCCTTTTCGTATTTAACGAAGACACACAAAATTATCGGGTTTTCAAAACCGGGATCGAAAATAAACTTGTGCCGGTAGCCGTAAAAATCGGCATCAAAAATCGCCAATTTACCGAGCTTGTTGGGGGAGACTTAAAAGAGGGGGATCCCATCGTCATACAAGAGCGATCGGGTGATGTCGGTAAGTGACCATGACGACCTTATTAAATTTAAAAAATATCGGAAAAACCTACACATCAGAGGGTATTGACCAAACTGTATTACGGAATATTAATGTCGAAATAGGGGCAGGTGAATACGTAGCAATTGTGGGGGCATCAGGCTCTGGAAAATCGACATTGTTGAATATCCTGGGATGTCTTGAGAAGCCTACCATAGGATCATATTACATCGACGGCATAGATACATCGAAAGTCAAGGATGATCAATTAGCGACTATTAGAGGCAAGGTTCTTGGTTTTGTTTTTCAAAGTTTTAATCTTCTCAAATCAATGCGCATCATTGATAACGTCGCTTTACCCGCGATATATGCGGGACTGTCCAGGTCCGATGCCGGTGCCCGTGCAAAGGAACAGTTACGACGGGTCGGAATGCTTGATTTTGCAGAACGTTATCCTAATCAGCTATCGGGTGGGCAGCAACAGAGATGCGCAATAGCGCGCGCATTAATTAATAAACCAAAAATATTATTGGCGGATGAACCCACTGGAAATCTTGATTCCGCTAATACGGATATTGTTATCGATTTGCTGGCCGAGTTAAATGACAGAGATGGCCTAACGATTATCGTAGTCACGCATGAAAACATTGTTTCCAATAGTGCCAAGAGAGTAATAACGATTAAAGATGGATTAATGCTGTCCGATGTTAATTCGCAGGCCGAATTGGTATGAATGTTGCCCAACTGTACCGAGAATCAATAATTTCGCTGAAAGCGCACAGGCTACGCACTGTCCTATCAATGTTGGGGGTTGTCATCGGTGTTATGGCCGTAACTTTAATGATTGCGCTTGGATCGAGCATTCAAACAGTTGTTAATAGACAGCTCACAATGCTTGGGAAAAATATTTTGCTGGTTTCAACCAATACTGAAAACGCAAATCAACGGGCGGCCAACGCCACTTTACCGGAGTTGACCATTTCCGATATTGAATCATTACGAGTGCTTCCTTCAGTTCTTGGGGTTGCCCCAGTGATTCAAACTAACTCAATGGTGAGTAACGCGGGAAGGGATATTAAATCATCGGTGTTGGGTTCTGACGAAACTATGTTGTCATTGCGCGGGTGGACACTATCAAGTGGCTCGGGGATAACCCAGGAAGATGTCAACAGTAATGCCAGGGTCGTTATCATCGGAAAGTCGATCAAAGACTCCCTCTTTTTTTTGCAAAATCCCATATACAAATACCTGCGAATCGATGGTGTGCCATTTCAGGTTATTGGAGTGCTTGGTACCACGGGAAAGTCGTTTGACGGAACCAATCTGGGAACGATGATGATTGTACCTTACACAACGGCCTCGGTTTATTTATTAAACTCCCCTAAAACAGATGTAATCCATTATGGTGTTCTACAGGCTCGATCAAGCGAACAAACCAAGGCAACTGGCGAAAAGGTATTGGCGCTGTTAAGAGAGAGCCATGGAAAAAGTAAGTTTGGAGAGGACCTTTACCAAATTACGGATCTTGCCAGCGTTTCAAAGGGGGCCAATCTTATAGTGTCCGCCCTGGCATTTATGCTCGGTGCGGTGAGCATAGTATCTCTTGGCGTAGGAGGTATTGGAATTATGAATATCATGCTCGTTTCAGTAACAGAGAGGACCCGTGAAATAGGCATAAGGCTTGCGATAGGGGCAAAGCGAAAACACATCCTTAGCCAGTTTTTATTTGAATCCGTCATTATTTGTTTGATCGGGGCAGCAATTGGGATTTTGTTTTCTGCAGGCATCGCATCACTTGTTTCAAATTTTTCTACATACCCGTTAAAATTAGAGCTATCTGCAATTGCAATCTCAGTGGGTTTTGCAACCTCTGTCGGTTTATTCTTTGGATTTTTTCCTGCCCAAAAAGCAGCGAAGCTCATGCCCGCAGAAAGTCTACGATCCTGACATCAGGGGATAGTATCAATATAAAACGGGGGCATTTAGATCCTCTCAGATTACTGACAACCTAACGAGGCCTCCAACTCTTATTTAACTCCTAAATGTAAACGCCAATCCAACCCCGCCCTAACCCAGTCGAACATTCCAAGGTAGGAGCGCTTCTAATGGACTCATGTGACTGATATAGAGGCAAAATATGCAATCCAGGGTGGGGCAATTTTCAATGAAAAAAGCTCACAAAAGAAACACTCGTTGAACACCCGAAGGGTGGCCCCCTAGGGGCGAGCGGAGCGAGTAAAATGCTCAAAAACTGCAGGAACAGTTTACACAGCCCAGCTGCCCAAAGGGCGAGCCCCATGGATGGGGCGGGTGATTTATGACGTATAAACTCGGCAATAGCTCCTGCATTGCTCTACCTCCTGCATCCATGCAGTCGTCCGCTTTTGAGCTGCGCTGCTCTTCGAGTCGCCTGTTTTTGCCTTGCGCTTACTGCCTTGCCTACATTTTTCAGCGGCTCGCTAAAAGTAAAAATGCAACTGGGTGAAAAAATCCAGGTAATTGCCCTGCACGCGCTGGGGAATGTCTTTGCCCTGGCGAATGCCGGTGCGCCACTGGAGGTTGGCGAAGGGTGTGTATTCCACCAGGAGTGAATAACGGTTGCGCTGGTTTTCATCAATGTGGGTATCCGGGTCCAGATACTCGCTGGTGAGCTTCAGGTTCAAGCCTTTGATGATTTCGCGATTCACTTCGAGCAGCCCTACGCGCTGAGTTGCGTAGGTTCCGGGCACCTGGCTCAGGCTTTTATCCTCAACATAATCGGCCTCGGCCAAAAATACAAAACCGAGCCAGTTCACCCCCGCAAACACATTGGCCTGAGTGCGCGCACCCAATTCCGCATCGTTGTAAACCAGGGTGCCGCCCATGCGCCAATTGCTGCCCAGGTACTCGCTGCGCGCGAGGTACTGGAAGCCTTTGTCGTCATTGACCAGGCCGCTGCTGCCATTGCTGAGTGCGAAATTCCACAGCCAATGGGTGTATTGCAAGCCCAGCTCGACACCGTTGTCACTGGTGTCAAAGTTAAAGCCCTGCTGGCGAATAAACGCCGTGTCATCCTCCAGGCGCAAGCCGTAGGGCAGCATCAGTTTGCCCACTTTCATAAAGTGCTGGCCGCTGAGGCGGGTGAGGATAAATGCCTCGCGCGTTAGCGCACTGCCCGGTGCAACCTGTTGATCCAGATAGAAGGTAAAGCGCGAATCCTTGGGCTGGAAGGCCAGATACACCTGCCCCGATTGGGTCTCGAAGGTGCGGCTGTCCTCCCCCGCTTTGGAATCTGACGACGCGTAGTTAGCGCGAAAGTTTGCGCCTACACGCAGGGTTTCCCCCAGGGCGCCGCCGTCAAATAATTTGGCGTTGCCCGGCGCTTGCGGCAGCATTTGCGAGCCGTAATAGGCGCCAAAGGTGGTGCGCGCACCGCCGCCCGCCGGATTGATATGGCACGCCGAGCAGGGCAGGTTGTTTTTAATGGCCAGATAGGGTTCGGCCTGGGCCAGGCGCCCCAGCAGCAGGCTGCACAGCAACAGCCCGAAGACTAGTTTAAGGTTGATAGACATAATGGATATCGCCTCCCTGAAGCGGGTCGCCGCTGCCCTCGATTTGCTGATAGCGGGTATCCAGCAGAGGTGTCAGCTCAGTGTTTTGAATGTGAATATCGACAGGGTTTGCGGGCATCTGGTCGAGGTATAGCCACAGGCTTTGGCCATCGACCAGCAACGCGGGATTAAGGCTTGGCACCTGGGCTTTCGCTTTCGCCCCTGCCCCTGCCCCCGCTCCCGCTCCCGCTCCCGCCAGCTGGACATTGGTTGCGTCCAGGCTTTCGGCCCGCAGCGGCCGGCTGAAACGCAGCTCCAGCATCAGGCCATCGCCCGCCGGTTTAGCGCTGATGCGCGACACCTTGGTACTACCGGCATCGCCGCCTGCGCGCGGCGCGCCATTGGCGATCCAGTCGCGCACCTGGTCTATCTCGACCTGGCTCAAATAGGGCCCACCCAGGGGCATGCGACTGCCCACTATATCGGCCGCCCCTTCCAGTTTGCGGATGATATAGCTCTCGTCGGGCTTGCCGGGGTTAACGCGCATAAGCGAGGGCACCTCATCGGCAGCGCGATTCACCAGAAAGGCATAGCTGTTGTCTTCGCTGTCCAGGCGCAATCCCCGCGGCGCCGTGGCCCCGGTGTGGCAGCGGCTGCAGATGGCGCCAAAAATATTGGTTTGCAGCTGCGCCAGGGTCACACCATTGGCCTCTGGTTCCTCTGTGGGGGGCTCCCCGGTGGGCGGCTCCCCTGAGGACGGCGGCGTCTGGCCCAGCGGCAGCCCCTGGGCATCGAGCCCCGCACCTGAGCCGGCGCCGCAGCCCCCCAAGCACAGACTCAGGCACAGGCACAGACACAGGGCGAGCGATATGCCGGTGGCGCTGGCGCCCGATGGCAAGGCAGTTGTTTTAAACATAAATACAGCTCCTGCAAGCGGGCCGCTTCGCTGCGCGGGCGGCCCGGGTTAAGCCCAACCCTAGGGGCGTGCGATAGTCCAGTCGGCGTACTCCCCGTTCACATCGCCAGCGGCTGAATCACCAAGGTAGAAGTAGAGGGCTTTGCCTTTGTAGGTCCACTGCTTTTCACCAGTAGAGCGGGTAACCAGGGTGAAGTCGCCAAAGGCTTTGGCATCGGTGGTGGCATAGAGCGCGGGCCAGGTGATGAGGCAACCGCCGTTACAGGTGGCCTGGTTAAGCGGGTCCTTATCGTAGGTGTAGAGGGTTAAATCCTGATGGCTGGTGTCGGCATCGCCGTTGGCTTTGATCAGATTGCCATGGGCAATCAACAGTGCCGCCTTTTGCGGATGCACACTGACAGCAACGGGGGCAATACGCGCGAGGTGCCAGTTGCCGCCAACCCCTTCGCCATTGGTCTCACCCGCCTGGGTATCACCGACAAAAAAGTAGAGTGGCATGCCGTTAAGCGCCCATTGCTTTTCGCCGCTGGCGCGTTGGATTAACGAATAGGGCGCTGTGGCTTGCGCACCTTCGTTAGCCATAAGGGCCGGCCAATTGGTCAGACAGCTGGCGCTACAGTTGCTTACACCGGCGCTGTCGTTATCGAAGGTGTAGAGCGCAAAGCCATCGCGCGCCGCACTGCTGGTCATTTCACCCCCACCCTGAGGCGCGGCTGTTTTTACCAATCCGGCAGCACCTATATAGCTGCCCAGCGTGGTGCTGGCCAGGGTTTGCAGGGGTTCGGGGCGCGCCAGGTGCCATTTGGCAATGGCTTTGCCGGTGGTTGCACCCGCGCTGCTATCACCGAGGAAGAAATAGAGGGGTTTACCCTGGTAGGCCCATTGGCGAGCTGTCCCCGCCGTCCCCATGCTGCGCTCGATAATGCTGTAGGGCGCCTGGGCCTGGTCATCTGTGTCCGCCAGCAGCGGCGGCCAATTTTCCAGGCAGCTGCCGCTGCAGTTGCTCACTCCGCTAGTGTCGTTATCAAAGGTGTAAAGGCTGAAACCCTCACGCACCTGGGGCTCGGCTTTAAAGGTGCTGTTATCGCCATCGGGCAGGCCCACCAACACCTTGCCGGAGGCCACTAAATATTCGCCATCGGCGCTGTTGATCTGCGGCTCGTTGAGCAAAACTGGCTGATAGCTGGCCACATGCCAGGCGTCATTCACGCCCTCGCCATTAACGTCACCAGCGGCGTTATCGCCGTCAAAAAAGTAGAGCGGCTTGTCGCGCAGTGCGAACTGAAAGTGGCCGTCATCGCGGGTGATAATCGACAGCGGCGGTGTAACTGCTACTGCATCGCTCTCCGCCAACAGCGGTGGCCAGGCGGTAATACAGGCATCCGAGGTGCAGGCAGAGCTGCCCGGTGCATCGGAATCAAAGACATAGAGGGTTTTATTGCTGCGATCTTCCATCGCTGTGCTCAGGGTGTTGTTGCTACTCAACAGCACTTGCACCATGCCCTCGGCGGCAACATAAGTCCCGCCCATGGCGGTCACAGATTTGGCGATGGGAACCACCGCCATGGCGCTGGAGCCTGCACTGCTGGCTGGCGTGGAACTGCTGGAAAGAACGGAGCTGCTCGACTCAGCGCTACTGCTGGTACTTGAATAATTGCCCGAGTTGTAACTGCTTTTGCTGGAATAGCCATTACCGCCATAACCTCCACCGCCCCCACAGGCACTGACGAGCAGTGCGAGCAGGCTGAGCTGGCCAAGGAAGGCCGCCCTGGTCAATGTTGGCGTTAAGCTGAATTTACCCATGATCATGGTCCTCGAAAAATGAAATGTTCGAAGGGATCTACGGGTGGGCTGCAAAAAAGTTGCAGTTGGGGAAAAACTTTCTTCAGCTGCGACCAGGCAATTCTCGTGAACAGGTGCCTCCAGGGGGATTGATATGGGCCAAATCCCCCTTGTTCTTTGGTAGCAATATACGCACAATACTGTATATACAAACAGTTTTTGAGGTGTATTGTGAGCCAGGATAAATATCGCAGCGAATATCAGGCGGCCTATCCTGACGAGCACCAAGCCCCCTGGGTTACCCAACCGGCGCAGGCGATAAAAGGCCGCGGCGCGGTTGGCAACCTGGCGGGCCGCTTTGACACCCAGTTGATCGAGGCCATAGACGACGGCTGGTGGCGCGGTGAAGACGATGCCGGTGCACCGCTTAAAACCCATATCACCGCCGAGACCGCCAAAACCATACTCACCCGCAACCAGTCACCGGACCTACCCTTTTCGGTGTCGCTCAACCCCTATCGCGGCTGCGAGCACGGCTGTATCTACTGCTTTGCTCGCCCCACTCACTCCTATTTAGGGCTGTCGCCGGGGCTGGATTTTGAAACCCGGCTCTACGCCAAAACCAATGCCCCGGAACTGCTCAGGCGCGAACTTGCAGCGAAAAGCTATAAACCTGCAGCCATAATGCTGGGTATTAACACCGACGCCTATCAACCCTGTGAGCGCCAGCTCAAGCTCACCCGCCAGTGCCTGGAGGTACTGGCCGAGTGCCGCCATCCTGTCGGTCTAATCACCAAATCCGCGCTGATTGAGCGCGACCTGGATCTGCTGGCGCCCATGGCAGCGCAAAATTTGGTGATGGCCGCCGTTACCATCACCACCCTGGATCACTCGCTGTCGCGCATTCTGGAGCCGCGCGCCGCCGCCCCCAGCCGCCGCCTGGAAACTGTGCGCCGCCTGACCCAGGCGGGGGTGCCGGTCGCAGTTAACGTGGCGCCGCTGATTCCCTTTATCACTGAGCAGGAGCTGGAGCGGGTGATGGCGGCAGCGACCGAGGCGGGCGCGGCAAGCCTGGGCTATACCGTTTTGCGCCTGCCCTGGGAGCTAAACCCGCTGTTCCAGCAGTGGCTGCACACCCACTTCCCCGAGCGCGCCGAGCGGGTGATGAACCGCATTCGCGATATGCGCGGCGGCAAGGATTACGAGGCGACTTTTGGCACGCGGATGAAAGGCGAGGGGGTCTGGGCCGAGTTGATCCGCCAGCGTTTTAACAAGGGCCTAAAACGCTTGGGGCTGGATAAGGGCAGCTACCGCGAACTGGATTGCTCGCTATTTCGCAAACCCCTGGCAGTGCCGCCGCGCCCACCAGGCGATGGCCAGGGCGATTTATTTGCCTAAACTCGGGCAAACCTGGCGATTATTGGCGCATTAAGGCCGCGATCTTGTAAAATCCCGCCATCACAAGTGCCCTGGGTGACCACTAACACCCCAAGTGCCGAGTCCTACAGAGAGACCTCCATGAATAAACTCCTGCCCCTGGTGGCTTTGGCCAGTTTCAGCCTTAACAGCTACGCCGGCCTGTTTGATGTTTACCACAACCCGGACGGCAGCACTAAATGGCAGTTTGTCGCCAACACCACCGGCGGCCTGCTGCTAATCTCGCTGGTTATAGGTTTTGCCTTTTTGGCCCGCGCCCACAGCCGCAGCCTGCGCGCCAACCGCGCCCTTAATGAAATTAAAAATCACCTCGAAGAGCGAGTGATAGAGCGCACTGCCAGCCTGCAGCAAACCAGCGATAAACTGCTGGAGCGCGAGGCCTATATCAGCCGCGTGGTGGATGCCATGCCGGTAATGTTAATCGGCTTGAATGCAACACTGGAAATTACCCGCTGGAACCAAAAAGCGGAGGAAATCACCGGTCGCCCGGCGGCTGATGTCTTGGGCCAAAACCTCTGGGATGCCTATGCCAAAATCACCCTCACCGAGGAGCAGGTACAACAGGTACTGGCCACTGGCGAAACCCTGCATCTTAAACACGCCCAGCGCGGCCAGTACTCGTTTGATATTACGGTTTACCCCCTCGACCAGCAGCGCTCCGGCCTGGTGGTACTGATTGCCGACGTCACCAAACAAGTGAGCGCCGAAACCAAATTGGCCGAGCGCGACAAGGTATCGGCCATGGGTGAACTGGCCTCGGCCATGGCCTTTGATATCAGCCGCCCTATAGACACCATTTTTGCGCGCGTCTCCAGCGCCCGTCAGGAAATTGAAGCGGCGGAGCTGGGCGAGGTAAAAGACTTTTTACTGCAACAAGTAGAGACAGTGCGCGCCAGTGCCCAGCGCGCCAAGGCCATTGCCGAAAACCTGTTGCAAGTGGCCGGCAGCTACCGCGAGCAAAAGCAGCTGCAACAGCTGCCGCCGATTATGGACAGTGCAGTGCAACTGGCCAGCGAACTGTTTACCGATGCCAGCGGCCTCAATTTTGCGCAAATTAATATACAGCGCCATTACGCCCAGGGGCTGCCCGCTGTGCCCTGCTTCCCGGTGGAGCTGGAGCAAGTGTTGGTGCGCCTGCTGCGCAGTGCCTACTACGCGCTTAATGCGCGCAGCAGCGAAGCCGGTTTTGCCCCGCAATTGCGCCTGGAGATCAGCGAGTTTTACGACAGCCTGTGGCTTAAGATTGCCCACAACGGCGAATGCCTAAACCCGGCGCAACAGCTGGAAATTTTCCAGCCCTTCTTTGCCCTGAGCAGCAACGCGGCCGCCTGCCCGGTGGAGCAGCGGCTGTCCTACTCCTACTACATCATCAGCGATCACCATCAGGGCCAGATGGCGGTAACGTCCGACGATCAAAACGGCACCTGTTTTAATATTCAATTAAACCTGGCGTAAACAAACGCACTAACTACTCAGGCGACAATGATGGATCAGCAGCTACTCCTAAGGGAGCTTACCCAGGGCGCAAAACACTGGAATACCTGGCGCAAAGCCTATAGTGCCAAGCAGTTGCCACTGGATGGCATCAAGCTGGAGCACATGGATTTAAGCGGCTACGATCTATCGCGATTGTCGCTGCGCAACGCCAATATCAGCCACTGTAAATTCCACCGCACCGATTTAATCTCCACTAATTTTGACGGTGCACAGCTGCGCCACAATGATTTTTTTCAAGCCAAAATGATCGCCGCACGGCTGGTGGATTGCGACCTCACCGGCTCGCATTTACAGGGCGCCAACCTGCTCACTGCCATCATCCAGAATACGCGCCTGGAGCAAATTGATTTTCGCGGCATGGATTTAAGCGGCCTGTCGCTTAAAAATAATTCCCTCGCTGGCAGTAACCTCGAAGGCCAGCAGCTGTCGCGCATAGATTTCACCGGCAGCAACCTCGCCAATGCCTGTTTTCGCAATGCCGACTTAAGCGGCGCCCTGCTGGTTAACACCAACCTGAGCAATACCACCTGGGAAAACGCCAAGCTCGAAGGGGCCAATTTTAAAAATGCCAATTTGCAAAACGCCAATTTAAGCTGGCTGGAATTGCGCAATGTAGATTTCACCCAGGCCAAGTTAAACCAGGCCGATCTGCGCGGCAGCAACCTGGTGCGCGCCAAGCTGATCAACGCCGAACTTACCGGCGCCAAGCTGTGGAAAATTACTACCCAGGGCTGGAGCATTAGCAAACTGCACTGCGAGCACGCCTTCTGGGACGAAAATGCACAGGACAAAACCAGCTATCGCGCCCACGAGTTTGAGCGGATCTTTGCCGAATCAATCAATATCGAACTGCGCTACCCCTATCGCCTGTCCGATCACGAGCTGGCGACGCTGCCAATTTTTGTCGAGCACCTGGCAGCCGTGCACTGGGGCACCATCATTCGCCTCAAATCCATCAGCGATGTCGCCGGCGGCGCCCTGGTTAAATTTATTGTTGAGGAGGTTGGCCCGCACAACCCGGCGGAGTTAAAAGAGCAGCTGCAGCTGGAAGCGGAGCGCATCCAGTTGGCCCAGCTGACCCTGCGCAACAACTCGCAACTGCACTTGCAACTCAAAGAAAAAATCGCGGCGATTCGCGAACAATTTTGGCCGCGACTGCTGGAGCTGGCCGCCAACCACGAGCAGGACCAGCTGCGCAATCTCACCATTTTGTTTATGGATCTAAAGGATTTTTCGCGCTGGGATCAGGAGCAGATCTCCGAGCGGCTGGCGCTGTTTCGCGGCCTGGTAAAACCTGTGCTTAAACAATGGGGCGCCGACCACCCCAATATGGAGGGCGACTCGCTGCGTATTACCTTTAAAAACGCTACTACCGGCGTCTCCTGCGCCTGCATGCTGCGCGATGTGCTCAATGCCGCCGGCTTCCAGTTGCGCATAGGTATGGAGCTGGGCGAAGTGGCAGTGATATATAACGAAGTGACCAACACCACCGACCTGGAGGGCAGTGCAGTCAATATGGCAGCGCGCATCGAAGCCGCCGCCGCGCCGGGGGAACTGCTGGTTAGCCCCAGGGTGCGCCACTACGCCGAGCGCTCCAATCTCTTTGGCTTTTACGCGCGCCGGGTACAGCTTAAAAAGGCCGTGGGCAACATGGAGGCGGGCGATGCCCTGGAGTGTTTTGCGGTGGAAAAACTGCCCGGCAATTAAACGCCCGTTTAAACACCTATTGAGTTAAATCAAACTTTTACTCCATCATTCCGGTTAGAATGCGCGGTTTTTTTACGCCCACGCCGGAGCCACCATGTCCGCCAGTTTTCGCCCCGAACTTCTCTCCCCCGCCGGCAGCCTTAAAGCCCTGCGCCTGGCCTTTGCCTATGGCGCCGATGCGGTTTACGCCGGGCAGCCGCGTTTTAGCCTGCGGGTGCGCAATAACGAGTTCGATCTGGATAACCTGGCTACAGGTATTAGCGAGGCACACCAGCAGGGCAAAAAGCTTTATGTGGTGACCAATATCGCCCCCCACAACGCCAAGCTGCGCGACTTTACCCAGGCGATGGCGCCGGTGGTGGCGCTTAAGCCGGATGCGATGATTGTGTCCGACCCAGGCGTTATCGCACTGATGCGCGAGCAGTTCCCGGAGATGCCGCTGCATCTGTCGGTGCAGGCCAATACCCTCAACTGGGCAGCGGTAAAATTCTGGCAGTCGGTGGGCATAGCGCGGGTAATACTCTCGCGCGAACTGGGCCTGGCGGAAATTGAAGAAATCAAACAGCGCTGCCCGGACATGGAGCTGGAAGTATTTGTCCACGGCGCCCTGTGTATGGCCTATTCCGGCCGCTGTTTAATTTCCAACTACGTCAACCGCCGCGACCCCAATCAGGGCGCCTGCACCAACGCCTGCCGCTGGGAATATCAAACCCAGGGCGCCTGCGAGCAGCAGCAGGAGTTAATCCCCGCGACCCAAGTTAGCGGCGCAGACCTGGCCAGCGAAAGTCTCGCTACAGAAATAAAGCCTCAAACCATGTTTGTCGAACAGGCCGAGCACCCGGGCGAGTTGTTTGCGCTGGAAGAAGACGAGCACGGCAGCTATCTGTTTAACTCCAAAGACCTGCGCGCGGTGGAGCAGGTGCAGCAGCTGATTAAAATCGGCGTGGACTCACTGAAAATTGAGGGTCGCACCAAATCCCCTTACTACGTGGCGCGCACTGCCCAGGTGTACCGCCGCGCCATTGACGATGCCCTGGCCGGGCGCGAGTTTAACCCCGAGTTGCTGCGCGAGCTGGATGGCCTGGCCAATCGCGGTTACACCGCCGGCTTTTTGCAGCGCCACCGCCAGCAGTTGCAGGAGGAGAGCCAGCTGCAAAACTACGCGCGCGGCAACTCCGTGGGTGAGCAGCAACAGCTGGTGGGCGAGGTGAGCGAGCAGGCGAGCGAGCGAGAGATCTGGATAGAGGTTAAAAACCGCTTTACCGCCCAGGACGAGCTGCTATTGCTGACGCCCCAGGGCAATCAGCGCTTTAACCCGGTACAAATGCTCGACAAAAACCTGCAACCCACCCAAGTCGCGCCCGGCTCCGGCCACAGAGTGAAACTGGAACTGCCTTTTGCCGTCCAGGCCAGCAATGCCATGCTGGTAAAAATTCATCAGGGCTAAACCATGGTGCAAAAAAACCAGGCAGTTAACGCCGATGAATTTGTCTGGATTGACGACTCCTGCATCAACTGCGATATGTGCGTGCCCGAGTGCCCCAGCGATTCCATTCATATGCAGGACAAGCACTATCAAATCAACGAGCAGACCTGCATCCGCTGCGAACACTATTACCCGTCACCCACCTGCATTGAGGTCTGCCC
Source organism: Cellvibrio sp. (assembly GCA_050305995.1). Taxonomy (GTDB): domain Bacteria; phylum Pseudomonadota; class Gammaproteobacteria; order Pseudomonadales; family Cellvibrionaceae; genus Cellvibrio. Next base: position 12,147 of record JBNLGJ010000011.1, on the reverse strand, counting down.
TATCGGCAGCGTGCTGATTGTGCCCAAAGTGGAAGGTTAAACCAGGCGGAGCGCCAACCTAGGTGAAGCACCAAACCCAGGTGCCGCCCTACACTTACTTGGTGTTATCCGGCATCTGCCAGGGGTGATCCGACGCGGGCAAAGTGTTATCCAACACCGGTGAAGTGCTACTATGACACCCGTATTGATTTACCTATATGAGCGCCGATGAAAATACCCGCCCGATTACAACCCCTGGTCAACGATGGCCTGGTCGATGAAGTTCTCTACCCGCTGATGAGCGGCAAGGAAGCGCAGGTTTTTGTGGTGCGCGCCAACGACGAAATCCGCTGCGCCAAGGTCTACAAAGAGGCCAACAAACGCAGCTTCAAACAAGCCGTGCAGTACCAGGAGGGGCGCAGCGTGCGCAACAGCCGCCGCGCGCGCGCCATGTCCAAGGGCACCCGCTACGGCAAAAAAGAGGTCGAAGCGGCCTGGCTCAATGCTGAGGTGGAAGCCCTCTACCGCCTGGCGGACGCCGGGGTGCGCGTACCCAAACCCCACTGGTTTGTCGATGGTGTGTTAATGATGGAGCTGATTGTCGACGAGGAAGGGGACCCGGCACCGCGCCTGGACGACGTGGCCTTCGACCCGGACACAGCGCGCGATTACCACGGGCGCATGATGATGGAAATTGTGCGCATGCTCTGCGCCGGCCTGGTTCACGGCGACCTGTCGGAATTTAACGTGCTGATCGATGCCAACGGCCCGGTGGTAATCGACCTGCCCCAGGCAGTTAACGCCGCCGGCAACAACAGCGCACAGATGATGTTGACCCGCGATGTGAATAACATGACCCAGTACTTTGGCCAGTACGCACCCGACTTGCTGGTGAGCCACTACGCCGAGGAAATCTGGGACCTGTTTGAACACGGCAATTTACACCCCAACGTAAAACTCACCGGTGAATACGCCGAGGCCAGTGTCGATGCCGACATAGCCACTATGATGCGCATTATCGATGACGCCAAACTGGAAGATGAAGACAACCGGCGGCGCGCACGCATGGCCCGCGATGGCGAGTTTTAACTTTCCCACCGCCAACAAAAAGGCCAGCAATTGTTCGCCTTTTTGTTGGTTTGATTATTATATTTTTACCGGCATATATTTTTTCAGGAAGGCCTCCATAGCCTCAAAGGTTTGCTTGCGATGATCCAGGTAATCCAGGAAATGCGTGCCATCTTCCAGCTCGACATACTCATAGGTTTTGTGCGCATCCTTAAGCGCTTCGGCCATCTCGCGGCTTTGCGCTACAGGTACGCGGGTATCTTTAGTGCCGTGAATCAACAAAATGGGAATTTTTACCTTATCCACCATACGCAGGGGCGAAGATTCTTTTAGCTGATCCTTATCATCGCCAAACTGTTTGCGATAGGAGTTGCGCGCGTAGTAATAGCGGAAGCCATTGCGCATACGTACCAGGTCCGACATACCGGCAAAACTTATAGCCAGCTTGAACAGATTCGGGGTTTTGGTTGCGCCCATCAGCGCCGCGTAACCGCCGTAACTGGCGCCGACTATGGCAACATTTTTGGGGTCGGCAATTTTTTCATCCACCAGGTATTTCACTGCGTCTTCCAGGTCATCCTGCATCTCCAGGCCATAGCCGCCAATGGCGTGGGCCATAAAATCAAAGCCGCGCCCGGATGAGCCGCGATAGTTGGGCTGGAATACGGCATAGCCGCGATTGGCCATAAATGCCGAGAAGCGGTCAAACGCTTCAACATCCTCACACATGGGGCCGCCGTGGGGCAGGATGATGGTGGGCACAGGTTTACCGACGTAATTTTTGGGCAGCGACAAATAACCGTCCAGCGCCAGTCCATCGCGCGCTTTGTAGTGGCGCTGCACTTTACTAACCAAAACCTCCTCGGTCAGCTCCGGGAAATCGGCACTCAACACCGACAGGGTTTTAGCGTCTCTATCGCCCAGATAAAGGGTGCCGGGATTAGTGACGTTGCTGGCGCGCAGCACATACTTGCGGCCATTGTCACTCAGACTGATGATTTCGTTTTCTGTATCCGGCAGCGCCTTGTTCAGGCCTTTTTGAAAGGATTTAAATTCGTCGCTAAAAAATACCGTTTTGTTGGCGTAAATACCCACCACCTGTTTAAGCGCGCGGGAATAGATCAAACGGCCACCGATGTCGTAATTTGGGTCGTCCAGAATAAGCTCGCGGGGAAAATCCGGCTTGGATATATCCACTTTATACAGTGCCTGGCGACCATCTTTATCAAACAGCATGTAGAGGAACTTGGGGTCTTCATCAAAGCCCAGGGCACTTATATCCGGCGCTTCCAGGTTGACATATTTCCAGGCCTCTACCCATTTATCGGAGTTTGGCGGAAGCACGCGGATGCTAATTTCGCGCGTTTTGTCATTATAGCCATAACCATAGCGCACGACACCCTGGCGGTCCGCCAGCCAGGAATTGACCGCCGTTTTATAGGCCTTCACGCTGGCCATGCGCCCGGTATTTACATTCACCTTAAACACCGATTGGTGGGCCGGCATATCGCGGTCGATACTCAGCAAAATATTGTCTGGATCTTCAGGTAGGAAGGAGATTACGTTGTCTTGGTATTGACTAACGAAACCCCAGTCTTTAACCAGCTTCTCATTAGGCTTGTACAGCAGTACGGGCTTGGAAGGCTTAAAAGCATCTATCGAAAGCAGGCGAGTTTCCATAAAGTTGAGGCCAGTACCGTGCATACCTCGGTTCGAGGGGAACCTCAAACTCAATAAAATGCGGCTGTCATTGGCCCAATTAACCCAGTTGAATTTAAATTCCACATTATCGGATTTAATCGGGTAAAAGCTCTCGCCGGTCTTAAGGTTGTAAACAACCACCAGGCTCATGCCCTGAATATTTTTTAGCGCCAGCAAAAAATTGCCATTGGGGGAAATTTCTATATCCGAGAGCACTCTATCGCGATAAAAAGCCTCCAGCGGTAGCGGCTCCAATGTGGGCGCGGTTTTAGCGGTGGCCAGCGGAGCCTGCAAACTGGCAACAACCAGCGGCAGCGCGGATAAAAAAGCAACAGCGCCAAATAGGCGACGGCAGGGCTCAAGTAGCCGCTGCGACAAGAGGGTAAGCATAATTACGTCCTTTGTGAGTTTTGTTGTTAAGCTGTTCATCAGCCGGCGCCATTATTAAGCTGCGCCAATAGTCAGTCAATTAACACGCTATAAAAATTGCGCCCATAAGGAGCCCGCCAATGCGCGGTATGCACGCCTCCGGCCTGTCCAGCCACCCCAAAAATGAAACCCGCAACTCACCCCTGAAGCGCATCGGCCTTAAGGAGTCCATGGCTTATTTGCTGCCCTATTTGGGCGAGTTTAAAGGCCGGGTACTGCTTGCCGTATTAGCGCTTATAGCGGCCAAGGCCACTGGCCTGCTAATGCCCTGGGCGCTGAAAAAAATTATCGACGGCGTAGACCCCAGCCTGGGCGCGGGCCTGACCCTGCCGCTGGCGTTTGTGCTTTACTACGGGCTGTTTCGCTTTGGCAGCGTGTTTTTTGGCGAGCTGCGCGATTCGCTCTTTACCCGGGTTACCGAGCGCGCCATGCGCAAAATCGGCCTGCGCGTGTTTCGCCATTTGCACGCCCTGGAGCTGGCCTTTCACCTCGACCGCGCCACCGGTGGCATCAGCCGCGATATAGAGCGGGGCACCAACGGCATCAGCTTTTTGATGCGCTTTTTAATGTTCAACATAGTGCCCACGCTAATTGAAATTGGTTTGGTGGCGGTGATTTTTGCCCTGGCCTTTTCGATTTGGTACGCGCTTATCACCCTCGCCGCTGTGGCGGTGTATATCGCCTTTACGGTGTTCACCACTGAGTGGCGCAACCAGTATATTCGCGAGGCCAACCAGGCCGACTCCACCACCAACACCCGCGCCATAGATTCGCTGCTCAACTACGAAACGGTAAAATATTTTAATAACGAGGAATATGAAGCGCGCACCTACGATGAATTTTTGCAGCGCTGGGAAGCGGCCAAATTAAAAAACCGCCTGTCGCTGCTGGCGCTCAACTCTGGCCAGGCATTTATTATCGCCCTGGCCATTACCCTGATGATGTGGATGGCGGCGCGCGAAGTGCTCGACAAAACCATGACCATCGGCGATTTGGCGATGATTAACGCCTATATGATCCAGCTGTTTATTCCGCTTAACTTTTTAGGCTTTGTCTACCGCGAAATCCGCCGCGCGCTCACCGATATCGAAAACATGCTGGCGCTGTTAAAACGCGCGCCGCAAATTTGCGATAGCGACAATGCACAACCGCTGCAGGTACGAGGCGGTGCTATCCGCTGGAAAAATGTCAGCTTTGCCTACCAAAAAGATCGGCCTATTTTGCGCGACTTGAATTTGGACATTCCCGCCGGCGCGCGCGTGGCTATAGTGGGATCATCAGGCGCGGGCAAAAGCACCCTGGCGCGGCTGCTGTACCGTTTTTATGATGTGCAATCCGGGGCCATAGAAATTGATGGGCAAAACATCAGCCAGGTAACAATGGACAGCTTGCGTCGCGCCATTGCCATAGTGCCCCAGGACACAGTGCTGTTTAACACCAGCATCCGCGCCAATATTGCCTATGGCCGCCCCGAGGCGAGCGACGCCGAAATCGAAAAAGCCATAGACATGGCGCACCTACGCCAGTTTATAAACAGCCTGCCGGAGGGCGACCAAACACTGGTGGGCGAGCGGGGGCTAAAAGTATCCGGCGGTGAAAAGCAGCGCATTGCCATTGCCCGCGCGCTGTTAAAAGGCGCACCTATTTTAATTTTTGACGAAGCCACCTCGGCGCTGGATTCCAAATCGGAAACGGCCATAGTCGAGGCCATCCACGAGGTGGCCAGTGGCCATACCAGCTTGGTCATTGCCCATCGCCTGTCCACCATTGTGGATGCCGATAAAATTCTGGTACTGGAACAGGGCCAGTTGGTGGAGGAGGGAACACACGCGCAGTTACTGGCGCTGAGGGGCAAGTACGCACAGCTGTGGCAACTGCAATTAAAGGAGCAGCAAAGCGCGGGCAACTAATTTGCGATGCTCCCAGCTATTGCGCGCAAAACGCTTTGCTCAATAAAAGTGCAGGCCTAATCCGGCTGCACTTTTTTATTCAACTGTGGCATCAAAAACTTCTGCCTGCCTTTGGTGCAAGGTGCATCCGATGCGCATAATTGCCCACTCTCCGTGCAAAAGCAGAATAAAACTGGCTATTTCCAACATTTTTTTTATTCATTTCTGTGGAGGATAACCTTGGCATAGCTTTCGCAATTTCTGTGGCCTGAGAACTCACAAAAATCGACGAGCTATAGCCATGTCCACACAAAAATCCTTTGCCTTTAATTACGGCAAGTACAAGGGTATTTTGATTTCGGTAGCACTGTTTTTGCTGCTGGACGCCTCGGTACTTATACTCAACTTTTATATCTCCTTTCAAATTGCCGAGGATGCCCAGAGTATCAACCTCGCGGGCCGTCAGCGGATGCTGTCACAGCGAATTGCCAAATCCCTATTTGCCCTTGATGCTGCCCAGGGGGACATGGGTGCCTATGGCAAGGCATACGATGAACTAAATGCGAGTAGCCAGCTTTTCGATCAGACGCTGGTGGCCTTTATTAAGGGCGGCAGTGTTCGTGGTGCCGACCAAAGTGATGTGATGCTTGAGCCGGTAAGCAATAGCAGCGGCCTTAATGCACTGCGGACAGCGCAGCAAATCTGGGCGCCTTACAAAGCTGCCATTGCCCAACTCGATAGCCAGGGAGGCGATCAACTGGCGGTTAAAAATGCGCTGGTCTTGGCCCGCCAACACAACCTCAGCCTGCTCAAGCTTATGAATGACCTAACGGTTAACCTGGAGCAGATAGCCGCCTCTAAAGCCACCCGCCTGCGCGCCATCCAAACCCTGGGCATTGGTCTGGCGATCATCAACTTTTTAATTATCATGTTCCACTTTGTGCGTCAGCTGCGCGAATCCGATGAGGTTATTGAGCGGGCGCGTAAAGAGACCACCGAAATTCTCGAGACAGTTAACGAGGGCCTGTTCCTCATCGACCACAATTTGATGATTGGCGAGCAGCACTCGGCCAAGCTCGCCAGTGTATTGGGCGAGCAAAAATTCGCCGGCATGTCCTTTCAAACTCTGATTGAAAATATTGTCAGCGCCCGCGATGGCGAAACCGCGCGCGGATTTATCGAGCTGTTATTCGATCCCAAAATTAAAGAAAAACTCATTGGTGACCTCAACCCACTGATCCTGGTGGAAGTTAACCTGGGCCACGCCAGCGGCGGCTTCCTCACCAAGCATTTAAGTTTTAACTTTGCCCGCGCCTACCAGGGCAAGCGCATTTCCCATGTGCTGGTTACGGTAATGGACGTATCGGAAAAAATTAAACTGGAGCGCGAGCTAGCCGAGAGCCGCAAGCGCAACGAAACCCAATTGGAATTGCTCACCAGCCTGCTGCACACCCATCCATCGCTGCTTAAAGAATTTATTGGCAACGCCTATGGCTGTTACAACCGGGTAAACAATATATTGCGCACCCCCGCTAAAACCAGCAGTGCGGTACGCGAAAAAGCAGTGAGTATTTTCCGCGAGGTGCACAACTTTAAAGGCGAGGCCGCCTCCCTCAAGCTGGACTATTTTGAAAACGCCGCCCACGCCATAGAGGACACCCTGGCCGAGCTGCGCCATAAACCCGACCTTAACGGCAACGATTACCTGGGCCTGACTGTACAGCTGGAAAACCTGATCAACTACACCCAGCAAATTGAACAGCTGGCGGAAAAGCTCGCCCAATTTGGCCTGGGCGTTAGCGGTGAGCAGTTGCCTGCGGGGATCAACAAAATCGCCAATAGCCAAAAAATTAGTGGCCAGCGCGCCCGCGATGGCTGGGATAATTTGCATGATTTTGTGCAAAACCTGGCACTGCGCAATGGCAAGCAAATTCTCTTTGTCGCCAGCGGCTTGAATGACCTGGAGCTTCAATCCGACTACCAAAAAGCGCTTAAAGAGATTTGCATTCAACTGCTGCGCAACGCCGTTGTGCACGGCATTGAAACACCACTTGAGCGCGAGCTATCGCAAAAGCAGCCCCAGGGCCGCATAGATTTGCGCCTGGCGCGTATTTCCGATACTGAGTTGGAGCTCAGTATTATGGACGATGGCCAGGGGCTGGACTATGCCAGTATTCGCGAAAAAGCGATTGCCACTGGCCACTGGTCGCTGGAAGAAATAGAGAGCTGGAGCAACAAGCAGTTGCTGGCGCTGATTTTTAATTCCGGCTTTAGTACCGCCAAAGAGGTGAGCAAAGATGCCGGTCGCGGCGTAGGTATGGAGGCAGTGATGAGCCATGTGCTCAATCACCGCGGCAAAATTACCGTATCCAGTCGTCGCGGCAACCACTGTCGCTTTGTGCTGCGCATGCCGCTGGTATTAAGTTCGGAAGAAATAGCCGCTTAGCCCAAAACTAGGAGCTCCTATGTTGTCATTAATGATAGTCGATGACTCCAACATTATTCGCCGCAAAATTGAGCGCTGTAATGATTCGGATAAATTTAATGTGGTGGCCTCTGCCAGCAATGGCGCCGAAGCACTGGAGCTATTCAAAGACAAACGCCCGCAAGTAGTCACCATGGATTTGACCATGCCGGAAATGGACGGCATTGCCTGCATTCAACAATTGGTCGCCCTCGACCCCAGCTTGCGCATTCTGGTGATATCCGCCCTGTCCGACAAAGCCACAGGTATAGAGGCGCTTAAAAAAGGCGCGCGCGGATTTTTATGTAAACCCTTTAGCGAAGAGCAACTGCTCGAAGCACTTACTGAATTGACAGAGGATTAAGGACAAATGTCAGAACAAGTCCTGCAAGTATTTATCGATGGTGTAGTGCGCTACTTTCAGCACACCAACGACAAGGAAGTAAAAGTCGGCACCCCCTATTTAGTGGAAAACCACAAGCCTACGGCGTTTGATGTAACGGGAATTATCGGCATCTCCGGCCCTCAGCGCGGCTGCGTGTATTTCACCGCGCCGCGCATCTTACTCAAGCATTTACTGCTTAGCATCGGCGAAGTAGACACCAGCAACGACCATATTTTTGATTTAGTCGGCGAAGTTGCCAACACCATTAGCGGCAATGCCCGCGCCAGCTTTGGCCAGGAGTTTATGATCTCGGTGCCGGTAATGATTGAAGGCGCCCCCGGCACTATCCACCTGCCACCGCAGATGCGCTCCTATGTAATTCCCATTTACTGGAAGGCCTATCACGCCGCCGTAGTCATTTGCCTGGAAAGCGACTGGGTGCCAATGCGCAAGGCCAGTTAAATCTTTACCGTAGGTCGGATAAGCGCCAGCGCCATCCGACAGGCGATTAATAAAACACCCCGCAAGTAAGCGCTTGCGGGGTGTTTTATTTGCGGCTTTGGCAAAGCCTGGATCTATAGCACTTGGCAATTCCTACTCAGCAATCCCTGCAGCTCAACTCAGCTATCTCTATCTCTTGCTCATTTTCCCGCTTTACAATGCGCAATAATTCCCTCGCTGATTGTGCTTTCTCCAGAGTTTCAATAGGTTAGCAACACCACTAGAATGATAACGCGCAACGCCAGCACAGATAACAGGCATGCGCGTTTTACAGCTGGCCAAATTGATAGAGTTAACCTAAATTAGGTATGGAATTCAGCAAGTTAAAGGGCTTTTCTTATCTTGGGGTAAGGAGAGATAACGCGCATGCGCGGTATAGAAATGTTAGCCTCTACGGAGAATCATGAATCTACCAAAATTTAAGTATCATCCAGATCCGATAAAAACAGGATCCGTTGTTGAATCGGATACTGAATGCGAATGCTGCGGTGAGGTAAAAGGGTACATATATACTGGGCCGGTATTTTCTGAAGAAGAACTTGATGATTGCATCTGCCCTTGGTGTATCGCTGATGGGCGAGCGCATGGGGAGCTTGAGGCAGATTTTACCGATTTTGATGGTATCGGGGATTACGGGGCTTGGGATGAAATCCCAGATAATATTAAAGAGGTTGTTGCGTTCAGAACCCCAGGTTTTTGTGGTTGGCAGCAAGAGAGGTGGTGGACGCATTGCGGAGATGCAGCAATATTCTTGGGGGCTGCCGGAAAGAAGGAAATCGAAGAGTTTGGCTCAACTCTCATTAAAAATCTTAAGCTGGAATCTGGCTACAACGATGAGCAATGGGAGTCATACTTAAGTGCTTTATCAAAGGAAGGTTCGCCTACTGCCTATGTTTTCAAATGTAGTAATTGCGGTGAGCTAGGCGGCTACTCTGACTGTGATTAAAAAAGGCTAACAAAGCCATTAAAAATCGCGCCTTCGGCGCTGGACTCGCAACAAGTTGCTCGCCTTTTATGGTGGCGTTAGCCATACCGTACGCTCCGAGGTTTATAAGTAGAATATGGGAATATTGAAAAAGAAAAAGGATAGAAATCTACTCATTTTGGCGTCATGCGCGTTTATTCTTTTGTGTTTCGTTGAAGTTGGCTTAGACCTCCCTAAATGCCTTGTCGGAACAAATCTGGGAGATTTTCTTACAAATAGCTCCTTTAAAAATATTCTTTCGGGTCTCAGCCTAAGTATTGTTGCTGCATATATTTTTTACTTGTTTATAGATTTTATGCCTCGGGCAAGTACTGAAAGAGACACTAGAGCTGTGCTTGACTCATTGTTAGCTGCAATACTCGATGCATACGCTAGGTGTCGGGTTTTCGGTCACGAAACGCCTATCTCTCACGTGGACCAATCTGTTTTGAGCGAGAATTGGCTCTTTGAAAATAGGGTGCTCCTGAAAGAACAAAAAGTTAAATTCCTTCCATTGAAGTTTGCTTTGCAAACAGCCGACTCAAGGCTAGAAGATTTTCGTCACGCCTTGCCCTTAGCAGTATCTTTATCGCCAAAAGACGCCCTGCAATGGCTTGTCATCGTCGATAAAGTACGTCTGTTAGCTGAAAATTATGGTTCGCAACCTGAGGTGCCAGAAGATCAACTTCACCTAGTAGATACAGATTCAGATGATAATCCTTTGAAGCTATATAAATCAGACTTAAATCTCAGGTTACTAGAGCTAGTTGAGCAAACAATAAAGTGGCGAGGCTATAGCATTAATGAAAATGGCTAACAAACGCAGGCACAGCGACGGCCTTTTCGCTACGGCTTCGCCTTCACTACAAAGCCGCGCGTGCTGCGGGCGTTAGTGCTCAAGATGAACCTGATACTAAAGTGGAAAATTTGGAAAGTTGAATCAGCTCTCAAGAGACTTGTGAAAGCTGAGGGTTTCACGCCAATAGTTTGGTCTTTTGGCGCGTATTACATCGATCCAAAGCATCTAGTTTTTGTGGTCAGCGTGCCAACGGATGATGCAAAGGAGAGTTTAAAATCCAGTAGTTCTTTTACTGCATCAATGAGAGAGTTACTTGGAAAATTCAATTGGCCGATACAAGCAAGGCCTGAGATCGTATTTGATATCGAGTCGCAAGAAACTGTAGATAGAGAAAGCAATGGTAATTGGTGGCATCACTACAAATAGCACTAACAATGTTGTCCAGCGGAAATATTTTCCATTACGCCTTTTGTGTTTATTAACACAAAAGCCTTCATTCCATATATTCCGCTGACAGCGGCGTTATACGCTATCGAACAATGGAGTTCTGAATGGATATATGGGAAATAGATAAGCTGGCGTTGTTTCTTGCGTTTGTGATACCAGGGTTCATTAGTATAAAAGCTTATCAGCTGGCTTTTCCTGGCACGGAAAGAGCGACATCTGATCAGCTCATAGATGCCATTGCCTACAGCTCGATTAACTATGCACTGCTAATTTTTCCGATAATTTCAATTGAATCCGGAAAACTCCAAGAATCATGTAAATTTCTTTATTATCTTTTCTATGTCTTTGTGCTTTTTATTGCCCCCATTATTTGGGTGCTTATCTGGAAGTATCTGAGAACAAGAGATTTCTTTCAGCGCAATGCCCCACATCCAACGGCCAAACCGTGGGACTACGTATTTGCACAGCGGAAGCCATACTGGGTTAAGGTGACTTTAAAAAATGGCACAATCATAGCCGGGCGATATGCTGATAAGTCTTTTGCATCAAGCGCTCCAGCACCAGAACAAATATATCTAGAAGAAACTTGGTTGCTTAATGACAAAGGTGGCTTTGAAAGAGCCAAAAACAATACGGCAGGTGTAATAATTCTGTCGAGTGAAATATCCCATATCGAGCTAAGAAGCTAAATAGGAGGCTTTATGTCTGACGAAAAAAAACCAATCAATGAAGGCTACATTCCCCAAAAAATCGAGAAGGGCTACCAGCCTGCGAAGCCAGCTCCACAGCCAACTGGTGACCCTAAACCTCAAGGGGGTTATGTTCCAACTACTAGTGGCGGTGATAACCCAACTAATAATCCTCCGGGTGATGAATAAGCGTATAACAAGGCAAGGCAAAATCGCCCTGCGGGCTGGACGCGCTAACGCACGCCTTTGCTTGCGACGTTATGGACAGTCTTGACCCAATGAAACAATTTAAAGCTTTGATGATTGGTCTTTTAGTGGCAATAGAGGTTTTTCTGTGTTTTGTTATTGTCATGGTTCCTTTAAATATTATGTTTGATTACGTCGATGGAAAAAATATCAAAGCTTATTTCACTCTTGATTTTGTAGTTTTCTTTATTAGCAATCCTATGGTTTTTGGCGTATTTTTAATTTTAGTTATTTTGTCTTGTGTTAACCAAATTTTAAAACTACGGCGTGAAAATACATAGCATGTAATTTGTGTCTGGAGTTATGCTTTAAAGGTGAAGCGCTATTCTTGGTTTTAGTAAGCTGTGATTTTTCATTAATACTAAATCAAAGTCAAAGGCAAAAAACGCCATAACAAAGCAATGAAACGGATGGTTTTTAAGTTGCACTTTTACCATTCCGCTACGCTCCATTTTATGGCAAAAGTGCAACTTAAAAACCACCGCTTATTGCGGCGTTGAATTTGTAGAAAAACTCTAAAAAATAGGCATTTTTTGATAGAATACAGCTGTTGCTTAAAGGGAAAATCAACATGCCTAACTTCAAG
>JBNLGJ010000010.1:0-9981 GCA_050305995.1 Cellvibrio sp. | reverse complement strand
GCCCTGGAAAATCAAGCAGATTTACGCATCTGCGCCGGATTTTCCAGGGCGCCGATCAAATATGTCAGGACGATATATTTGATCGCCGGGTTAATAACTTTCTGATAAGGTTAATTTCCTTATTAGAAGTTTAAAACTTGCCGCGTTCCATCATAGGTAACTGTGCGAGACTGTTGATCATGTTTTCCATCGGCAACAATGCGGACGTGCATCAGGCGCCGAGTCACAAGCCCCGTAAACGTGCCTTGGCGAGGCCCCAAGGTTAGTTGTCGATGCTTGTCGTCCCAGGTAATAGCAACACTAGCAAAGGCGCCCTGCTCATAGGCGTAGGTCTCGTTATCATCTTCGTAAAGGGTAAATTGCCCATTTTCGCCCGGGTATATACTTATGTCGTAAGGCGCATCCGGCTGCTCAGTGGCGTATTGCAGTTTCGGCCCCGATGGAATCACCGCACCCGCACGAACATACAGAGGTATGACATCCAGCGGCGCATCGCGGTAGTGAAGTTTTCCACCCTGAATTTTTTCACCTGTGTAATAGTCATACCAGGCGCTGCCTTTGGGCAGATAGGTGCCAATGCGGGTATCCAGTGCAGGCCGCGCTTTTTCCAACTGCGCTACTTCGCCGGGTTTGCGCCACGCGAGCCTGATATTTCTATCGCCTCCCTGCTGAAAATATTCAACCTTTAATTTAACCGTTTCACCTGCGGTCAGGTTGATTTTAGCCTTCTGATAACGACGACCACCTAGAGCCCAATCCTCTATAAGTTTTTTATCATTTACATAAAGCCTATAACCATCATCACCTTCCAGGCCTATTTCATAAACACCGGATTCAGGCACACGGAGGCTTGTCTGCCATCTGGCCGAAAAATTATTTAGCGAGGAAAGCCCGCCGGGAATATCAGCCAATGGCGGCCCCGGCCAGGTGTGCTCCAGTTGCTGATCGATTTCCTTGGCTTTGGGGTGTTCAAAATTCTCCCCCTCAAAATATTGGGCCACCAAACCATGATCACCCTTTGCTGTTACAAGAAACTCCGCGGGAATTGTCTGGGGCGCTGGATCAGGAATGTAATACATGGGGCGCGTGACAGGGTGAACCAAAATTGAAGGGCCATACATAAATTCGTCGTCTATATCATGCACACTAGTGTCATTAGCGAAATCCATCGCCAGGGCCCGCATCACTGTGTATCCGCTATGACTCACCTGCCAATTCAAACTGTAGGTATAGGGCATCAATTGATAACGCAAGTCGATTGCCTTAACCAAGGCCTGATACATGGGCGGATCAATTTTTTTGAAAATGTAAGGTTCGCGCTCAATGTCTGTTCCGTGAACACGCATAATGGGATTGAATGCGCCGAATTGGAACCAACGGGTAAAGAGTTCGCGATATGCAGGGTCCTGTTCACCTTTTGAATAACCGACAACAAAAAATCCACCTATATCATTAGTCCAATAGGGATTACCGGTAATGGTGACGTTTACCCCACCGGCAATCTGACTTTTAAAGGTTTTCCAATTTGCATAGGTATCACCAGACCAGGAGGCAGCTGCCGTTCGCTGAGCGCCAGCCCAGGCCGATCGGGAGAGGGTAAATACACGCTTATCGCTGGATTTTCGCTGGCCATCATAAACACCCTGAGTGGTCATCAAACTATAGGGATTTAAATAACGCGAAAAATTCCCCATGGCGTTGCGCCCGAGGCCCTTAATATCCGACTCGACAACTCTGGCATCCCAACAGGCACTGCCAACTTCAACCTCGGTGCCATCCATCCAGAGCGCATCGACACCGACATCGAGGAGCCCAGTTTTCACATGTTTAAAATAAATTTCGCGCCCCTGCTCACTAAAAGCATCGTAGACCCGGGCCTGTTTTGATATCCAATGCAATGGTTCAAACCTAAGCGAATGACTATCCAACTCTTTGGCGAGAGCGGTATCGTTGCCTACCGACGGCCAAATCGAAACCATTAATTTCATGTGCAAATCGTGAATTTCTGCGCTCATGGCTTTAGGATCAGGGAAACGCTGCGCATCCCAGGTCATACCACTCCAGCTACCGTCCTGTGCGCCACCCCAGTATTGCCAATCCTGAACTATGTAGTCCAAAGGGAAATGCTCTTTACGAAAGGTTTCCGCCACATTCAGCAATTGCTGCTGTGACTTGTAGCGCTCTTTACTCATAAACAGCCCAAAAGCCTGCTTGGGATACATGGGCACTGCGCCAGTCAGGTCGCGATACACGCCTATAACATCATCGGCCGTCCTACCTGCCATAAAATAATAATCAACGCCGCCCGGAGCATCTTCGGCCCATAGGCTTGCACCCTCCGCAGTATCCTTAAATTTCATCGCGGAATAGGTATCCCACAAAACCCCATAATGTTCGCTTGACACCATTACCGGAATCACTATGCCAATATTGGTTTGCACAAGGTCCAGCGTTTGATTCCGCCGGTTTATATTTTCCTCACCGACAAATCCAAATCCATAGATTGCCTCATCAGCTTTTAATGAAAAACTATTGCTCACCTGGTAACTCGGCTCGCCCGCTACAGTTACCCGAGAAATTTGCTGGGGATTAGTGGGTGACTCTTGGGTAAATAGATTTCCCTGCTTATCGGTAAATGTCAGCGCCGTTGTTTTTTTATCTATGTGAATCGTCAGCTCGGTGGAAACTACTGAAAGAGTATTTTCAGAATCCACAAGCGAAAATGCGATAGCCTCGGGCTTTTTGGTGACACTAAGGCTTGGGTGAGCCCAATAATTTGGGCCCTTGTTAACACTCACCCGGACTGCCCTGGGGCCATAAAATATCAGAGTTTTTACCTCTTCCCCCAAGCCAACCTGAACCCCTTGGGCCAAGCGAATAAAAGTAAATTTAGTGCTGGCTCTTTCTACCAGTGCTACTGGGTGTCCGTTTTTATCCAGCCCCGATGCCAATGGAGATTGGCGCATCAAGTCACCACAGGCATAGACACCTAAACAGAGCAAAAAAGGAAGAACTTTATAGATTCTTGTCATAGCAAAACCACATCCAGCATCAAGAAAGTGTATTAGTAACCCAGTATAAGGCCACTTAACAGCTTGTTGGATCAATATTTGAAACCGTATTATTGGCAACATAAGCATAAGTATCCCCTCCCCAGCCAACCCAATCGGATCACCCTGAATATAGCGCCCGGTATAGGCATCATAATACCGATTCCAGTTGTACCGCAGCTTACTTTCCGAATCGTAATACTGGCCGGGGAAGCCAATATTCAAACCGCCGATATTATCCAGGGTAAGCCTGAGGTCAAACGCGGCGTTGTTGGCGCGCCAGACAATGGTTTTGGCGGAATTGGTGACAACTTCCAACCGACCTAAGTGATCATTGTGTACCGCATAGATTTGGTTGTTGCGGATTAAAACAACAACTTCACCACGCAAATACACAGCCCATTGACGTGTTTTTGGGCTCCGTTATGCACCACCAGCAAAGTATTAAGCAAATTGGCAAAAAGTCCCGGGCAAAGAGCTGCTCGGGATTGAAGGGAAATTTCAATGTAATACGATTAATTGATGCGTGATAAATATAGATAAAATGTTATTCAAGATCATATTGAATCCATTTTAGATTTCTTCAACCCAAGGTTTATTATTTTTGTAGGATTCCAGCTTCTGGCTAAAGCTGCCCAAGGGTAACTTTAGGCTCTTTGCTTCTCTTATAGCTTTGGCTTGCCATTTTTTCGCCTTTTTAAAATTTCCTTCTCGGGCAAATACTGCAGCCTGGGTTTGATAATAGTTTAAGTCGTCATTTATTGTACGTGGATTAATCGCATCCAACAGGCTACGCGCCCTTTCCGGGTCCAACAATTGTTCGTCGCTACTGGTAGCGAGAATCCAACTCAAGCGCAATTTGGCGATATCGCTCTGCTTTGCCGACTTCTCCAGCCAGTTAATACCTGTATTGATATCCTTGGCAAATTCAATTCCATTAAATGACTCCAATGCCAGCATGTATTGGGCTTCTGGAAATCCTTGGGTAGCCGACTCCATTAACCAATGCAAAGCTTCGTTCTGTTTGCAACCGAACATAGATCCCACAGCCAAAAAATAGCCCGCAGCAGCACTACCCGATTTGGCCGCTTGCTTATAAATCAATTGGGGGTTATCAGCGGCCAGATAGGTTCTACTAATTTTAGGGATGGCATCTAAAAAATAGGCGTAGTTTAACTTGTCGTTGCCGTCACCTTCAGCTGCTTTTTTCTTAAGTTTTATCAGCGAAGCAGTAATTTTGGCATCTTCACTAATACGTGCGCCCTGCATAACAAATGTCATAAATGTGCGATAACCGTGAATATCGACTGCCTTCCCATTAACCTTGTGAGGTTCGTATTGATTTTGCTTTAATGCAGCTATGGCAGACTCTGAAAAAATATCGCTGGGGGATTGATTTACCACAAAATCGCGGGTGAAACCCTGTTTATCGATGGTATAGGATAAATCGACAAAGCCAGGCTGCTCAAAAACCTCCATCAACATGGGATACCTTAGAACACCGGATTTAATTTTGTGCCTATCACGGACACTATTATCAGCACAAACTTTAATGCCAGGAACCAGCACCATTTTTATTTTATTTTCACCGTAAAGCTTATTTAGCTCATCAAATTTTTCTTTGGCTTTTTGTTTTTCCTCGTCACTAAAGCGCGCAAATATTTTTTCACCAATGGCCTCTTTTGCATAAGCAGGCATCTGAGCGGCCAACTTAAACCAAGCGTAGGCGGTAATTTTGTCCTTGCTGATATACTCACCGCGGTAATACATAACCGCCAAATTATGTTGCGCGTCAAAATCCCCCAATTTTGCCGAAGCAAGGAACTCCCGATAGGCTTTTTCATAGTCCTTTTCAACATAAAAGCGGTAACCTGAATCAAAATTTGCAAAGCAACTTCCCGCACAACTGACCAGTAATACCATCAGTAAAATTCTGATTTTCATTAATATTCGCATTTTCCTAGTTCCTTAGTATTTACCTATTTCCCACAGGGTGCTAACCGCAGCATTAACACTTGCAAGTACCCCTATTAAGGCACGGGTTAAAATCAATGGGATTATCCAAACCAGTCATCGCGCGTTAACCGCCGCACCAGAAGGTGTCGCTCCGGTAGCTTCCAGGATAAAGCCGTAGTGGTAAGGCTTGTTACCCGGGAGTGTGTATTTCGCTAAGGTTTCTGCACCCCAGCTGTCGATGCCGCCCACGCCATGAATAGTTAAATCGATATTCAAATTAATAAAGTCCCGCTCAGGTAATTCATAGGGGTGCTTAGCGTTTGGCAAATCATCTTCGCTATAGGGCCAGGATCTAAAGCAGAGCGGCTGCAAGCCAGTGAGCTTGATTCCCATGGCGCCTTCGCCTTTGGCAGAAAATGAAAACCAGCGCACATCGCCACGGTTGGCATTGTCCTGAGGGGCAATGTAATTAGTCACAAAATGTTCGAGGGTTGATTGGTAGGTTCCAATGAGACTGCCGGTTTTGCGGTCGGGATAGTTTTCGCCAGGCCCGCGCCCGTACCATTGGATAAGGCTCAGATCCGATGGCAAGCGCATGCGCATACCAAATTTTGGCATCAGCGGAATCTTATCTGACTCAGGGGAATAACTTGCCTCCACTTGCAACTTGCCGCTCGCATTCACGGTATAGGTCAGCTGATAGGCTGCGCCTATATCTGGAAGCTTCATGTCGAAGCTGATAACCGCCAAACCGGCAAGTTTTTTAATCTCTACTCGCTCTACCTGGCGATTGGCACCGGCATTCTTCCATTTTCCCAGCCGCTGGTCATAGCCGTTGCTTTTCTGGTTATCGTTGGCGGGCTTCCAGAAATAGGGTTCCAGATCCCCCCTTAGCAATTCCTGCTCTGCTGCTTTCCAACTGATTAACGCTCCGGTTTTTTTATCAAATGCAAATGAGGCAGAGCCAGTTGATATGCGGATCAGCGATGGTGTTTCATCAACATCTGGCGATTTACCATCCGCCTGAATTTTCTGAATCGACTTTGGTTTAAGGACAAATTGCTCTTTCGCCAGAGTAAATCCTGTATCAGCCCAGAGTGTGGGTGCTTTTAAACGGGCGTATAGATTCAGAATAAGCTCCGAGCCTGGATAGCGGGAATGTTTGAGCACATCCAGAGTTACACTTGCCGTTTGTCCCGGTGCGATAGCCGGTAGGTTCATGGGCCCGGACTCCACCACTCGCCCATCGACAAGCAACTCATAAATAAAATCAAACTCCTTGGCGGACAAAAAGCTGTAGCGATTTTCCACCTTGACCCTAAGCGGGTCAGAATTTTCCAGGGTAAAATCAATTGACTGATAGACCTTTTGTACCTGGTAATAATGGGGATGCGGGACTCTGTCCGGCCCGACCAAGCCATTAATGTTAAAATTCCCATCATTTGGCTGATCACCAAAATCACCGCCGTAGGCCCAAAACTCATCGTCTTTTAAAGCCAGATCCGCAGGGTTCTCAGGGTATTTCATGGCGGAGCCGTCAATCTTTTTAGCTATCCCCTGATCAACCCAGTCCCAAATAGCGGCGCCAACAATACTGGGGTCCGCCCAAATAATATCCCAGTATTCCTGCAAATTTCCGACAGAGTTGCCCATGGCATGGGCGTATTCGCGCATAAATACCGGCTTATCATTGATTGTTTCTGCAAGCGTTTTAAACTTGTCAGGTGATAGATAAGCTTCGTCATAAATGGCAGAAACTTCCCGGTGGGTATCTGAGTAAATCAACCTGGAGGTGTCTATCGTTTTAATGGCATCGGCCATAGCAACTAAGTTTTGTCCGTGCCCACCTTCGTTGCCCAGCGACCACATAATGACACTGGTATAGTTTTTATCGCGCTCGACCAGCGAGACGGCTCTTTCCATGTGTGCTTTTTTCCATAGCGGATTATCGCCAACGATTGTATTACCAAGACCAAAGCCATGGGATTCCTGGTTGGCCTCATCCATTACATAAAGGCCATACTCGTCACAAAGTTCATAAAACAACAGGTCATTGGGATAGTGACTGGTGCGCACCATATTGATGTTTGCACGCTTCATTAATTCAATATCACGTACAACCGTCTGCCGATCGATATGCTTTCCGGTGCGCGGGTGATGCTCGTGGCGATTGACACCTTTTAGCTTTACCGCCTTGCCATTTACGTAAAAAACCTCGCCCCTTACCTCAATCTTACGCACACCAAACTTCCAATTAATGACCTGGAGAAGTTCATCACCCCTCTTGATCCTTAGCTGCAATTGGTACAAATATGGTGTCTCATCCGACCACAAGCGCGGATGCGCAATACGGCCACTGAGCCGGACAATATTTTGCTGGTGCTTTGGCAAATCACCCGCGTCTTTAACCAGATCAAGATCGATTAACTCGCCGGTGGTTGAATTGCCGGAGATAGCTGCTTCAAGGGTTAAGCCCTTAATATCCATATCAGAGCGATTATCCAGGTTGAACCTGATCCCCAGGTCAGCAGAATTGAAACTGGCATCTGGCTCTGCCGTTACAAAAAAATCGCGGATAAACGTATTGGGGCGGGCAATTAGGTCTACATCCCTGAAGATGCCGCTTAAACGCCACATATCCTGATCCTCTAGGTAACTGCCATCGGACCAGCGATAAACTTCTACGGCCAATTTGTTTTCGCCTTTATGAATATATTGGGTAATGTCAAATTCAACTGGGGACATAGAGTTTTCGCTATAGCCCACTTTTTTTCCATTTACCCAAACATACATCGCGGATTGCACGCCGCCAAAATTCACAAATACGCGCTTGTCACTCCAATTTTCGGGCAGCGTAAAATGGGTGATATAGCTACCAACCGGATTGCGATGATGAAAGCTGGTGAAATGCCTGTCCGGCTGACTCGTTACCCGGGGCGGATCAAGCTTGAAGGGGAAGTTAATATTGGTATAAATCGGAGTGCCAAATCCCTGCAGCTCCCAATTTCCTGGCACCAGGATATTGTCCCATTGCTTGGTGGAATAATGCTCGGTATAAAACTTGACTGGGCGTGATTGCGGGTCGGGCGACCATTTAAACTTCCACAGCCCGTTGAGTGAGCGGACCATTGGATTATGTGATTTTTCATCCGCTAAAAATTCAGCGGCGTGGGGCGCTTCTTTATTGAGCCCGTTAACTGCCGGGTTCTCCCAATCCTTGAGATTTTTAGCATTAATCTCCATGGCCGATACAGCAAGCATTATGCACAGCAGTCGCAAAATCAAAGGTTTCATCAATTCACAAGCACCTGGTAAAAAATAATTTTAATTATTGCAATTTTGAATAGCATCCTTGCCTTTTAAAACAGAGCAGGTTTTTATTAACCCGCCGCCTTCAGCTGACGGCGGCACATCCCTGTGCCGCACTATTAATCGGACAATGTTCATCGCCGGATTAATACAAATACCGATAAGATTACAGTTTCAATAACATCTTGATAGTTGCACCTGGCTCGGCCGCCCAGCCCTCTACGGCGTCGGCCACCTGCTCAAGGGTGATGGTGCGAGTAATAATTTGCTCCAATGGAAGTAATTTTTTCCTTAAAAACTCAATCACATTGTGAAAATCGTTTGGTGTGGCATTGCGGGCGCCAAGAATATCCAACTCCTTTTGCACAAATAACTTGGTGGCAAAACTGACATCATCTTTGGCGTAGCCAATGCAAACCACCCGCCCCGTAAATGCAACCTCTTTAACCGCGGCCACATAGGTCTGCGGGCTGCCAACGGCTTCAATCACAACATCCACACCGCCGGGCGCAATCGCCGCTAAAGCTGCAGATAAATCGACAGATGCGGCATTAATGACTGCATCTGCCCCCAGCTGATTCGCGACTGCCAATTTCTTCTCATCAAGGTCAACCGCCAGCACCTTGGCCCCCCGCTCCTTAGCGGCAACTATCGCACCTATGCCGATCATTCCGCATCCCATCACCATAGCCGTATCGGCGCCAGTTACCCGCCCCCGGTCAACGGCATGAAAGCCGACGGTCAAAGGCTCAATAACAGCGAGTTCAATTTCATCCAAGCCATCAACAACCAGTACTTTAGGCCAGGGGATACAGATATATTCAGCCATGGCGCCATGGCGTTGCACACCCAGGGTTTGATTAAATTGGCAGGCATTAAAACGGTGGCGCTTACACGAGGGGCACTCACCACAATGGGTGTAGGGGATAACTGTCACTATATTCCCCAGCTGCAAGCTATCGGGAACCCCCTCCCCCAATGCAACTACCTCTGCGGAAATTTCATGGCCAGGAATACGCGGATAATCCACCATAGGATTTTTACCGAGATAGGTGGTTAAATCCGAACCACAAAAACCAACATACTTGACCTTTAAAAGCACCTCACCGGGGCAGGGAGTTGGTTTCTCCAGTTCAATAACGCTAATTTCCGATGGGTTATTTATTAGAATGGCTTTCATATAGTTTCCGCAAAAGAGTGATCAGAAAAGCAACAGCTCGATAAATAAAAAACCTAGTGTCCAGGGAAAACGCTTCAAAGCCTTATTTAAGCCTTAGCAGGGCAACCCTCCAGCTGCATATATTATGGGAAATCGATAAACCTTGCCGCCGTTAATTGTTGAGTGGTTTTATCGCCCTCCACAAGCAGCAGCCCAAGGTGGGTTTCAGGAGAATAATGCCCACTTAACAGCATGGCCGGGCTTTGGTCACCGCAGGAGGAGGCCGCCGTTAAAGAGCTTCTAGCCCTAGCCTGGTAGGCACTGGGCAACAGGCAGAGAGGCAACTCAGCCTTCTATTAACCCAGCTAACCCGGCGATCAAATATATCGTCCTGACATATTTGATCGGCGCCCTGGAAAATCCGGCGCAGATGCGTAAATCTGCTTGATTTTCCAGGGCTAGCGCCAGCCTTCAGCTGACGGCGGTACATCCCTGTGCCGCACTATT
>JBNLGJ010000009.1:0-53458 GCA_050305995.1 Cellvibrio sp. | reverse complement strand
TTTGATCGGCGCCCTGGAAAATCCGGCGCAGATGCGTAAATCTGCTTGATTTTCCAGGGCTAGCGCCAGCCTTCAGCTGACGGCGGCACATCCCTGTGCCGCACTATTAATCCGACAATATTCATCGCCGGATTAATAAATTTTCAAAAAAACTGCACTTAAATTTTGCGCAGGTGCTGAAATAATCCATAGCGCCAGTTGCGCATAGCCATGACCACACTCACGCCGTTGCGCTGCGCCAGCGGCAGGTTGGCATCCTGCTTATTTAACTCTTCAAATTCCCGCGCAAAACGTTTTAGCTTGCGCTGGAATTCCTGGTTGCTGGCGGGCGATAACATGCCGTTCAATACCAGCAGGCATTCCTCCTGGCCTTCAAAACGGGAACTAAAAAATTCCTGGGCCAATTTGTCCTGAAAAAATAGTTGTATAGGCCCCGCTTCGCGCCAGCCAAAGTTATTGGCCACCCGCAGTTTGATTTTGTTTTTGGGCAGTAGCTCGATAATTTTTAATTTATCCAACCGCGCCAATTTTTGCAGGCACTCGTGCTCGCTAATTTTGTACCAGGCCAGTATCTCCTCCATAGTCCAACGGTTAAGCACGCAGACGGTAATCAGCAACAGCGTCAGGTCCTGGGTTATTTCCTCTTCCTGTTCGTGGCTTAGCTGCTGCAATTGCGGCTGCTGCTCGTGCATCAGGCTCACCAAATCGGAAATTTCCATTTGCATTAACTGGCAAATTTGTTCCAACCGCTGCAGCGATAATTGCTGTTCGGAAAACAGCCGCTTGACGCTGGCTTCGGTTAGCCCCAGGTGTTCAGCTACCTGGGCATAGGTAATGCCATGGCTTTTCAGGGCTTTTTTAAGGGTGCTCAGCAAACTGTTGATTTGGGCCATGGGATTCCAGGGGCTTTGTGGTGGCAAGGGGGATTTTGGGAAAAGGTAGCAAAATATGCTACTTCTCGGTTATGGGTATTCAACTTACACGATACAAGTAGTAATAGTCCATGGTTTTGGGCATGCTGGCCGGGCGTTGCAAGCCAGCTATAAAAATTGAATGAAGGAGATATCCAGGTGCTACCCCTATTTCGCATCAAAGGCTTTACCCCTTACCTCTTAGTGTTATTTGTTAATGCCTTTATCGATTTAGGTCACAAAATCGTTATCCAAAACACTCTTTTTAAAATGTACGATGGCAACACCCAAGTCATGTTGACGGCGCTGGTGAATGCGCTGATTTTAATTCCTTTTATTCTGCTGTTTTCCCCCGCCGGATTTATTTCTGACAAATACCCCAAACACAAAGTCATGCAGTACAGTGCCTGGGTCGAATTGGCTGCAGTAGTAGTGATACTGCTGGCCTATTACCAGGGTTGGTTTGTGCTGGCCTTTGCCATGACGCTTATCCTGGGGATTCAGGCTGCCATTTATTCACCGGCCAAGTACGGTTATATCCGTGAGCTGGTGGGCGATGTGAACCTGGCTAGTGCCAATGGTTTGGTGCAGGCGCTCACCATTATTTCCATCCTCGGCAGCACTTTTGTATTTTCGGCGCTGTTTGAATACCTTCTTAAAGGTGTGGTGGTTGCCGATGCCAATGACCTAATCGCCGCCATAGCGCCTCTGGGCTGGGCACTGGTTGCCCTCACGCTGGTGGAATTGTGGATGGCTTATCAGTTGCCCAATCGTCACAGCCACAGCGAAAAGCCAGCGCAGACTTTTCAACTTAGTCAGTATGTGCGTGGCGCTTATCTTTCCCGCAATTTAAAAACCTTGGCCAACAAGCGCGCTATTTGGTTATCCATTATTGGCCTCACCATGTTTTGGGCAATTTCCCAAGCGGTGTTAGCGGCCTTTCCTGCCTTTGCAAAAGCGACTTTGCAAGAGACTAATACCTTGGTGATCCAGGGCATTCTCGCCTGCACTGGCCTGGGGATTGTGGTGGGCTCGCTGATTGCCGGTAAGGTTTCCAAAAATTATATAGAGCTGGGTTTAATTCCCGTGGGGGCAGTGGGCTTTGCTTTGCTGTTGGGTTTATTGCCCGCATTGGATTCGCGCGGCGCCATGGCGCTTACATTTATGGGCCTGGGGCTGTTGGGAGGTTTGTTTATTATTCCGCTCAATGCGCTTATTCAATACCACCCCAAGACCGATGAATTGGGCACAGTGCTGGCCGGCAATAACTGGGTGCAAAATATCGGCATGATTGCCTTTTTGGGGCTGACCATGGCACTGGCCTGGCTCGGCTTTTCCAGTGACCAATTGTTTGGTTTGCTGATGTTAGTGGCCCTGGCTGGTGCCGCCTTTACCGTTTACGAATTACCCCATTCATTAACCCGTATTGCCACCAGCGTGTTGGTGCAGGGGAAATATAAAATCAGCGTGGTGGGTTTTGAAAACCTGCCCAAAACTGGCGGCGTTTTGTTGCTCGGCAACCACATCAGTTGGATCGACTGGGCCATGGTGCAAATTGCCTGCCCGCGCCCGATTCGCTTTGTCATGCTGCGTTCCATTTACGAGCAGTGGTATTTAAAACCTATCTTCAAACTTTTTGGCGTTATTCCCATTAGCAGCGGCCAGAGTAAAGAATCCCTGGTGCAAATTAACGCACTGCTTAAAGCTGGCGAAGTGGTGTGTCTTTTTCCCGAAGGTGCCATTAGCCGAACCGGCGCCCTGGGCTTGTTCCGCACAGGTTACGAGCGGGTAGTGACAGGGGTGGAGGGGGTAATTGTGCCTTTTTACTTGCACGGTTTGTGGGGCAGCCGTTTATCGCGCGCGCGCAGTGAAAAGTTGCGCAAAAACACCGCGCGGGGTTTGCGCCGCGAAGTGGTGGTAACTTTTGGCAAAACCCTGCCCATGGACACCAAAGCAGATCAGCTCAAACAGAAAATTTTTGAACTCTCCTTCGATGCCTGGGAGCACCAAAGCCAGGGCTTTGATCCTTTGCCCCTGGCCTATATCCGCTCCGCCAAAGAGCACCTTGGCGCTACAGCGGTTATAGATACCAGTGGCGCAGAGCTGAGCAATGCCAAGTTAATGGCTGCGATGGTGGCTTTTGCCCAGGCCATGAGCAAACGCGACCGCGAAGCCAATGTCGCCATACTCCTACCCGCCAGCAGCGCTGCTACCATTGCCAACCTGGCGGTCATGCTCAATGGCCAAACTGCGGTGAATTTAAATTTCACTACCCAGATTGCAGCTGTACAGGCCGGGGTAAAACATGCGGCCATTAAAACCGTTTATACCTCGGAAAAATTTATCGAAAAATTAAACAGCCGCGGTATAGATACCAACGCCATGCTGCAGGGCTTGCAAGTGGTGTATATGGAGCAGTTAAAAGAGCAGCTATCCAAGCCGCGCTTTTTGTTGGCCTTGGCCGCCGCGCACCTGCTGCCAGCCTACAGTTTTTACCGCTTGTTTGGCCACAAGCGTAGCGTGAATGATCCGGCGGCTATTCTCTTCTCCAGCGGCAGCGAGGGCACGCCCAAGGGCATAGTGCTCAGCCACCGCAACTTTATGGCCAATATCAAACAAATTAGCGATGTATTAAAAACCCGCGACGACGATGTGGTCATGGGCAGCTTGCCGCCATTCCACTCCTTCGGTTTAACCGTTACCACCTTGCTGCCTTTAATCGAAGGCATTCCGGTGGTGTGCCACCCGGACCCCACCGATGTAGTGAATATCGCCAAAGCCATTGCCCGCCACCGCGTAACGGTTATGTGTGCCACCGCCACCTTTTTGCGCCTGTACAGCAAAAACAAAAAAGTGCAGCCACTGATGCTGGATTCCCTGCGCGTAGTCGTGGCAGGCGCAGAAAAGTTAGCGCCGGAAGTGCGCGACGAATTTCAAATGCGTTTCAATAAAGTGATTTACGAAGGCTATGGCGCTACCGAAACCACCCCCGTGGCCAGCGTGAATATTCCCGATCAACTGGATTTAAATGACTGGCATGTGCAGCAGGGCAACAAGCTGGGCACTGTGGGCTTGCCTTTGCCAGGCTGTGCCTTTCGCGTGGTGGATCCGGTCACGCTGCAAACCCTGCCCATTGGTGAAGACGGTTTGATTTTGATTTCCGGCACCCAGGTAATGCTGGGTTACTTGAATGACCCGGAAAAAACCCAATCGGTGATTGTGGAGCTGGATGGCCGCCGCTGGTACAAAACCGGCGACAAAGGCCACCTGGATAACGACGGTTTCCTGGCCATCGTCGACCGCTATTCGCGCTTCGCCAAACTGGGCGGCGAAATGATCAGCCTCGGCGCCGTGGAGCAGGAAATTAAAAAAGTCATCGCCGAGTCAGATGTGGAATTGGTGGCAGTGAATATTCCCGACGCAAAAAAGGGCGAGCAAATTGTATTGCTTATCACCACCGCCATAGACACCGGAGAATTGCGCCAGCGCCTGCTGGCCGCCAACTGCAACCCCATGATGATTCCCGCACAGGTTCACACCTGCGAGGCTATTCCCAAATTGGGCAGCGGCAAAACTGATTTTGGCGCAGCCAAGCAAGTGGCGCTGAGTTTAACTGCGGACGCGGTGGAAGCATGAAACGATTAAGCAATATATGCCTGGCTTGGTTAGTTGCGGGGGCGGCAGTGTTCGCTGCCGCCAACCTGGCCCTAGCCAGCGAGACACCAGCCGACGCAAAAACCATTATTGATTTTCATGCCCATGTGGCGGGGTTGGGCTACGGTAATTCCGGCTGCTTTATTAATGAAAAAATGCGCAAGAATTTTCGCTTCCCGTTTTACTTAATGGCTATGGGAGTGAGTGAGCGCGAGTTGCGCCAAAAAGGCGATGCGATTCTATTTAAAAAAATCAGCGATGCGGTGGCCAAGTCTTCCCAGGTTGATAAGGTGGTGATATTGGCCATGGATGGAGTTATTGATCGCGATGGCAATCTGGATAAAAAAGCCACTCAAATTTATGTACCTAATGAATATGTGTACGAGCAAACACAGCGCTATTCCAATTTGCTTTATGCCGCCAGCATTAACCCCTACCGCAAGGACGCAATTCAACGCTTGGAGCTAGCCAAGGCCCAGGGCGCGGTGCTGATCAAATGGCTGCCATCCATTATGTACATAGACCCCGCCGACCCCGCCTTAACGCCTTTTTATAAAAAAATGGTCGAGCTGAATATGCCGCTACTAACCCACACCGGCATGGAAAAATCTTTTAGCAGCGCGCGCGATGAACTCGCCGACCCGAAAAAATTGGCACTGCCTTTGTCGCTGGGCGTTAAGGTTATCGCCGCCCATATTGCCACTACCGGCGAATCCCAGGGCGAAGATAACTTCGAGCGTATTCTGCCTATGTTTAAGCAGTACCCCAATCTTTATGGCGATATTTCCAGCTTAACCCAAGTGAACAAGCTGGGGTTTATGCGCAAGGTGTTAAATGCACCGGAACTGCGGGGCCGTTTGATTTATGGCACCGACTGGCCGCTGCAATTTTTCCCGCTGGTGTCTGCCTGGCACCACTTGGGTGGCATCACTATCAAACAGGCCTTTACCATTTCCCGCATGGACAACCAGTGGGATAAGGATGTGGCATTAAAAAAAGCCTTGGGATTAACGGACGCCGTGTTTACCGATGGCGCGCGCTTGCTAATGTAAACCCTTGGTTAATCTAAATTGCTTGCTAACAGCAACCCAGTGCTGCGCTGGCCAGGTTTTTCCACACACAGAGGAATAGAATGATGACAAAAATAGCCTGCTTAATTTTTGCTTGTGCGGCAATTGGGAGTTTAACCGGCTGTACCAGCCAGCAATCCAACGGCAAAAGCAGTGTGGTGGAATATTTGTATCCACAAGGAAAGGCACCCGTTGTGCAAGCCGCTGTACCTGTACTGAGCTTGCCCATTAAATTGGGCATAGCCTTTGTGCCCGAGCAGCGGCCGCAAGTCCAGGGGGCAAACATGTGGACCGGGCGATATCTTGATGCAGGTGCGATAAGCGAAGCCCAAAAAATGCAAATGCTGGAAAAAATTGCCAGCCATTTTAAAAGCTACGCATTTATTGGTGAGATACAAACTATCCCTGCGGCCTATTTAACCCCTAGGGGCAGTTTTACCAACCTGGACCAAATTAAAACCATGTATGACATAGATGTAATCGCCTTGGTGTCTTACGACCAGGTGCAATTTACCAATGAAAATGCTTTGTCGTTAAGTTATTGGACCCTGGTGGGCGCTTATCTGGTCTCTGGCCAAAAAAATGATACCCACACCCTGGTCGATACCGCGGTTTACGATATCGCTAGCCGCAAAATGCTCTTCCGCGCCCCCGGCACCAGCCTTGTTCAAGGCCGCTCAACACCAGTAAACCTCAATGAGGAATTGCGGGCCGATGCCCTCACCGGCTTTAATCTTTCACTAGTGGATATGATTAAAAATCTGGATACGCAGCTCGCCAGTTTTCGTGAAAAAGTTAAAGCAAATCCGGAGCAAATTAAGGTGGTAAAAACCAGCAGCTATTCCGGCGGTGGCGCTTTAGGGGGCACACATCTTGCTGATGTTGGTTGCTGGGCTGATTTTGCGTAGATCAGGCCATGTGGCTCATTCTGTTTGATCGCAGACAAGCTTTGTTTTGGGCTAGATTCTAGGTGATTTAACAAGCAACTCGAACCAACAAGGGCGCATTGCAACCACGAAGGCGTCTAGAGCAGCGCTTCCACTCCATAAAGCGCCGCCAGCTTGGCGGTGGCGGCGGGCAGGCCGCTGATGTGCAGCTCTAGCCCGCGCGCTTTGGCCAGTTTGCGCGCCTCTATCACTAGCGCCACCAGCGCTGAATCGGCATAGGTTACGCCGCTGCAATCCAGTTGTTTTACCCCTTGCTGGAGTTGCGTGTCCAGCGCCTTGTTAATTAGTGACGCTGTGTCAAAACTGACTTCACCTTGCAGCTGCAATTGGCCATCCTGCAATACCAATTGGCTGCTCGCCACTAACTCGCTCATGGTGCATTCGCCGCGCGGTTTTGCGCTTTAAGGTTGGCGATAAAGCCGTCCATGCCCAGCTTTTTGATGTCGCCATCAAACTGGCCGCGCACAGTCACCACCATGCTCACGCCCTCCACTACCACATCAATTAATTGCCATTGGTTGGCTTTGCTCAGCTCCAGGCGCAGCAGCACATTGACCCGCTGGCCTGCCTCGTCGCGCACCATAATTTTTAAATTGCTGCGCCCCTTGCCAGAGTCCCGGGTACTGACAATTTGCGGCTGGGCGTTGCGGTAGACGAACAGGGTGCGGGTGTAGGTGCGCAGCAAAAAATCTTTAAACTCGGCCACCACCTCGGCTTTTTGCGCGTCGCTGGCCTCGCGCCAGTGGGTGGCCATAGCGAGCATGGCCATGCGCTCTATGGCCAGGTAGGGCAGCGCCGCCTCGGCGACTTTTTGGTTAAAAGCGGCTGGCTGCTCGCTGTAGAGTTTTTCGTTGTCGCGCATCAGTGTCAGCACCTGGCCTATGGCGGCGTCCATGGTGCTGCTGGGGTCTGGCGCCTGATCCTCAGCGCGAGCAGCGCCGAGGCTGACCATTAACGCCAGCGCCAGGGCAAAACGACTTACCGTATTGATCAGCTTATTCATGGCTGGTGCTGCCTCCGCCCGATGCTTGTTTAAGGCCAAAGGCGCCGATAAGTTTTTCCAGCACCACCGCCGAGGAGGTCAGCTGGATACTGTCGCCCGGCTGCAACATTTCCGTATCCGCACCCGCCTCCAGGCCTATGTACTGCTCGCCTAACAAGCCGGCGGTGAGGATGCTGGCGCTGGAGTCGCTGCTGAACTGGTAGCGGTTGTCCAGCTGCATCTCCACCCGCGCCTGGTAGCTTTTGGGGTCCAGCTTGATGGAGATGACCCGGCCGATATTGACCCCGGCGCTTTTTACCGGCGCGCGCACCTTGAGCCCGCCGATATTGTCGAAGTAGGCGATCACCGGGTAGCTGGGCGCGCTGGTCAGGCTGCTCTGGTTGGCCACCCGCAGCGCCAAAAAGATCACTGCCGCCAGCCCCAGGGCGATAAACAGCCCCACCCAAAAATCCAATAAGTTGCGGTTCATGGTTTATATCCCTCGAAACATAAATGCGGTTAACACGAAGTCCAGCGCCAGCACTACCAGCGCCGAGGCCACCACAGTACGGGTGGTGGCGCGCGAGACACCCTCGGCCGTAGCCAGGGCAAAGTAGCCCTGGTAGACGGCGATCAGGCTTACCGCCAGGCCAAACACCAGGCTTTTGATGACGCCGTTGAGTACATCCTGGTAGAAGGCCACGGCGTTTTGCATCTGCCCCCAGAAGATTCCGCTATCCACCTTGAGCAGCTGCACCGCCACCAGGTAACCGCCCCAAATACCGGTGACGCAGAAGATCATATTGAGCAGCGGCAGCGAAATAACCCCGGCCCAGAAGCGCGGCGCTATCACCCGCGCTATGGGCTGAATCGCCATCATCTCCAGCGCGGTGAGCTGCTCGGTGGCTTTCATCAGGCCTATCTCGGCGGTCACGGCGGAACCGGCGCGGCTGGCAAACAGCAGTGCCGAGAGCACCGGCCCCAGCTCGCGCACCAGCGCCAGGGCCACCACCATGCCCACGCCATCGCCCGAGCCGAAGCGCTCCAGGGTGTCGTACATCTGCAGCCCCAGTACCAGGCCGACAAACAGCCCGGACACCAGAATAATCAGCAGCGAGAGCACGCCGATCGAGTAGATCTCGCGCACCACCAGGCGCGGCCGGCGCAGGCTGGTGCCGGACATCCACAGAATGCTGGCGAGGAAGTGGCCAACCTGGCCCAGCTGGACAATGGCGTCGTTCACCGGGCGGCCCAGGGCGCGCAATAGCTTGGCTATCATGGCGCGCCCTCCAGCAGAGTCGTCAAATAATCCGGCGCCGGGTAGTGGAAGGGCACACTGCCCTCGGCGGCGCCGCGAACAAACTGGGCGACATAGGCCTGATCGGACGCACGTATTTCGTCGGGGGTGCCCTCGGCCACCACTTCGCCCTCGGCGATTACATAGACGTAATCGACAATATTGAGCGAGGCGGCTATATCGTGGGTGACCACGACGGAACTGGCGCCCAGGGCATCGTTGAGCTTGCGGATCAGCTGGGCGATAACGCCGAGGGAGATAGGGTCGAGGCCGGCGAAGGGTTCGTCGTAGAGGATCAGCTCCGGGTCCAGGGCAATGGTGCGCGCCAGGGCCACCCGCCGCGCCATACCGCCGGACAGCTCCGAGGGCATAAGGCTGTGGGCGCCGCGCAGGCCCACCGCCTGCAGTTTCATCAGCACCAGGCTGCGAATTAGCGAGTCGGGCAACTGGGTGTGCTCACGCATTTGAAAGGCGATGTTTTCAAACACACTCTGGTCGGTAAACAGCGCGCCCATTTGAAACAGCATGCCCATCTTGCGGCGCAGGGCGAAGAGCGCGCGATTATCCAGCTGTGGCACCGACTGGCCATCCACCACCAGCGAGCCGGAACTCGGTCGCAACTGGCCGCCAATCAAACGCAAAATAGTAGTTTTGCCGCAGCCGCTGCCGCCCATAATCGCCACCAGCTTGCCGCGCGGCACTTTCAAGCTGACATTGCGCAACACCTGCCGCTCGCCATAGCCAAAGCAAACCTGCTGCAGCTCCACCATGGGTGAGTCGTTGACGTTGAGAGTTGGGGTATTCGCCATAAAAATCCTTGGGGGCGATAGGGTGATGGCTATTGATGCCGAGTTATTAAGGATAGTCCAACAGCCTTACATATTTAGCGCGAGATATAATCCATATTTTTGAAGAGCATGTCGGAAGTCGTTTCACTCTTCCAACCTACAGTTTAATCCGAGTTACGCGTTTTGTTAGTGCTCGCTTTAAGCGAGAAAATCGAAGAAAGCAAAATTGGAATACAATATGTAAATGCCAAAACCAAAATTGCGAAGGCTTTGCCAAAGCTAAGGTATTCACGTACTTTGCCATACCTCGCACCCCAACCATCACAATTTTTTATACAATGACCATAATTGGTTACTACAAAGTAAACAGCTATACCTAGCACCAATATAAGTAAAAAAATAATTGCAGAATAAAAAATCTTGGGGAAAAACTCGGCACCAACACTCAAAACGAATAAGAAAAATGCAACAGGTAAAAAAGCACCCATTGCTTGCTTATCATTAATCGTTACTGCCATGCCAAAACCACATATAAGCGCTAGCAAAATGGAAAGAAATCGGATGTCGATAGCTCTGGATAAATAGTTATCGAATTTTTCAAATTTATATCCATATCTTTTCATAAATCCCTCATATTAATAATCACAACCCCTGCAACTTAGCATACTGCATAACCAACCGCTTACTGCCAATCTTCTCAAACTTAACCTGCACCACCGCATTGGGGCCTGTGCCTTCAAACTGTAAAATCACCCCTTCGCCAAATATCGGGTGACTGACACGTTGGCCGAGTTTAAAACCTGTGTCTTCGCCGCTGTCGCTAAAGCTTTCGCGCACCGCTTGGCGCCGGAAGCTGACCGGGCGGGTGACGGCAGTTTTGAGGCGCACTTCTTCGATGCAGTCGGCGGGGATTTCCTTTACAAAGCGCGACACGCTGTTAAAGGTTTCGCTGCCGTAAAGGCGGCGGGTTTCGGCGTAGGTGATGATGAGTTTTTGCATGGCGCGGGTGATGCCCACGTAGGCCAGGCGGCGCTCCTCTTCCAAGCGGTCGGGGTCGTCGGCGGACATTTTGTGGGGGAACAAACCCTCCTCGGCACCGGCTAAAAATACCAGCGGGAATTCCAGCCCTTTAGCTGAGTGCAGGGTCATCAGCTGCACCGCATCTTCAAATTCATCGGCCTGGGTTTCGCCGGCGTCGAGCGCAGCGGTATCCAAAAAGTGTTGCAGCGGGCTGATGTCTTCCTCTGCCTCTTCCGGGTTGAAGGAGCGGCAGGCGTTGACCAGTTCCAGCAAGTTTTCGCCGCGCGCCTGGCCTTTTTCACCTTTTTCGTTTTGGTGAAATTCGAGCAGGCCAGTTTCGTCGAGCACCAGCTGCGCGATCTCGCCCAGGTCGAGCACCTCGCCCTGGAGGTCTATTTCGTTGGCTTTTTTGCCCAGCCGCGCGATTAAATCTATAAAGCCCTGCACCGCATTGGCGGCGCGCGCAGCGAGCACTTTTTTGCTTAAGATCATTTCGCAGGCGGCCCAGAGCGAGCAGCCCTGGTCGCGCGCAAACAGGCGAATATCATCCACCGTTTTGCCGCCGATACCGCGCGTGGGGGTGTTGATTACCCGCTCGAAAGCGGCGTCGTCCTGGCGGTTGTTGAGCAGGCGCATATAGGCCAGGGCGTTTTTAATTTCCAGGCGATCGTAGAAGCGCTGGCCGCCGTAGATGCGGTAGGGCATGGCCTCGCGCAGCAGCGCCTCTTCCAGTACCCGCGACTGGGCGTTGGAGCGATAGAGAATGGCGCAAGAGTTTCTGCTGTTGCCCTGCTTCACCCAGCTCTGAATGCGCTCGACGATAAAGCGCGCCTCGTCCTGCTCGTTAAAGGCGGCGTAAAGGGCGATGGCTTCGCCCTTGTCGCCCTCGGTCCATAGGTCTTTGCCCAGGCGGCCAAAGTTGTGGCTGATAACCGCGTTGGCGGCGTTGAGGATATTGGCGGTGGAGCGGTAGTTTTGCTCCAGGCGAATAGTTTGGGTGTTGGCAAAATCTTCGCTGAACTGGCGGATATTTTCGATCTTGGCGCCGCGCCAGCCGTAGATGGATTGGTCGTCATCGCCCACTGCGGTGACAAAGCTGTGCTTGCCCGCCAGCACCCGCAGCCAGGCGTACTGCACACTGTTGGTGTCCTGGAATTCGTCCACCAGGATAAACGGGAAGCGCTGGCGGTAGTGTTCAAGAATGTGTGGCTTGTTCAGCCAGAGCTCGTGGGCGCGCAGCAGCAGCTCGGCAAAATCCACCACCCCGGCGCGGGCGCAGTCCTCTTCGTAGGCGCGGTAGATGCTGAGCATGGTGCGCACAAAGGGGTCGGCTGTCTCCTGGATATGCTGGGGGCGCAAGCCCTCATCTTTTTGCCCGTTGATGTACCAAACGGCCTGGCGCGGCGGCCACTTGTCTTCATCCAGGTTGAGCTGCTGGTAGACGCGCTTGACCATGCGTAGCTGATCGTCGCTGTCGAGTATCTGGAAGTTCTGCGGCAGGCCGGCGTCCTGCCAGTGGGCTTTGAGCAGGCGGTGGGCCAGGCCGTGGAAGGTACCCACCCACATGGCGCGGCTGTTGATGTGGCGCCCCCCGCTGTTAACAGAACCGGAACCGGGCAGCTCAGTGCCAAACAGCTCCTCCAGGCGCCCGCGCATCTCGCGCGCTGCCTTGTTGGTAAAGGTCACCGCCATGATCGAGTAGGGCGATACCTGCTCCACCTGGATCAGCCAAGCGATGCGGTGCACCAGCACCCGGGTTTTGCCCGAGCCGGCGCCCGCCAGAATCAGCTGGTTGCCGGCGGCGGCGCTCACCGCATCGCGCTGGGCATCGTTGAGGTTATCGAGCAGGTGGGAGACGTCCATAAGCTTCTGGCCAGAGTTATTGCTAAAAAGTGTAATCACAAAGCGGGAATTGTACTGGCTAGATATACATATGGCCACAGGGGCGAGGGGATTGTCTAAGCCTGGGTGCCAGGGGCGAAGCGGCTAGCGGGGGTCTTTAGCTTTGGGCTTTTTGGCGTTGCGGTTGTGCGCCAGTTGGCACAAGCCAGCCACCAGAATCAGTGCCAACCCCAGCAGCAACAGGCTATCAGAGTCGGACAGGCTTAAATTGGACAGGCTGAAGTTAAACATGGTGGCTAGTTGCCCTGAAGTTGAGCCCAGTGACTGGGTATTAATATTATTAGGTTGAATTTAGCGTCAAATTCATTACGGCGATAGCGGGCAGAGAAAAATTCAGCGCCCCCTATCCCCTTACGTCTGCTGCTGTTGTACTCGGCGGCGCGCCAGGAATAAGCCAATCAAGCCAAGTAGCATAAGCCCCAGGGGGCTGGATTCTTTAAGCGAGGCTTTGGTGAGGCTGCTGGTCTCGGTTGCGGCTGCCGGTTTATTGGAATCGGGCACCGCTGGCAGTAGGTCGAGCAGCTTGCCGCTTTGCAAATTGCTGATCAGGCTGCGCTCCAGATGTTTCACCTGCTGTGCCTGAACTTGTCGTTTGTTCGACTCAGCCCTCTGTAGGCGCGCTAACGGCTGCGCCGGGTTTAGGTAAATAAATGCTGGTTGGCAGTCGCGCGCACCTGTGCAGCTGGCGCTGGCTCCTTGGCTGTGGGCAGCGGTCATCAGCAGCGCGCCGCCAAGCAGCAGTGTCAGCAGTAGTTGGTGTGTGAGAGCTAGTGTTTGATTGTTGTATTGCATAAGACTTTTCTCTTTGAGGCTAGCGGTCGCCAGTTGTTGACGATCGGGCAGACATCAAAAAGGCAGTGGAGCTGTCTTTTGGTGATTTGCTCAGCTGCTAACGCAAGTAGCGCGCCAGGCTTGTGCGGAGTTTTTCCGGCTGGCGCCAAGCGGTTGATTTAACGGGGAATTATTTCCCCTACTCTTATTGTGGTTATTTTGAGGTTTTAGGCGACAAGGCGAGCCTTGCAAAAGTTTTCGACACGGCTGATCAGGCTTGCTGCGGCACTCCGGCTTAAATGGCCAAAGGCGCCGCCGCCGCTGGCACTTGAGCGCCTGGGCTGGATGGCAGGATTGGCTGGATCAGGGCTGTCAGCTTTTTCGACATATTGAATTTGACGACAAAAGCCGCTTTAGTGGCTTGCAAACATTCCGGTCAAAACGGCCAAAAGTGCTCAGGCAAACCCTGCTTTTTGAGCAGGGCCGCTATATCCATACTCACCGCCACACCCGCATGGACCATCACCCCACCCCAGATGGAGCGCGACTGGAGTGCCAGTATGCCCAGGAACAAACCAAACAAAATGGCACCTGTGGCCTCCAGCCATAGCTTGGGCAGGTGGATCATCATATAGGGTACGCACATCACCCAAATGGCATTGGCGCCCAGCGCCGGGCGCAGGGCATTGAGCATAAAGCCGCGGAAGAAGAACTCCAAAAATACAAACTGACACAGGTAGAGGCACTCCCAGGCCAACAGATCAAACCAGCTGCGCCCGGCAAAGCGGTAAAAGGGATAGTGGTTGACGAAATCCTGGCCCTGGCTCACCAGAAACACAAAAAACAGTATGGGACTGAGCAGCAGTAGATAGCCCTGCCAGTGTTCGCTCACCTGATTCCAGCGCCAGCCGTAGTGGCTGATGCGATCCTTAAAGCCATATTTGATCAGCGCAAAAGGCACCAGGATAAAGGCCAGTAGGTGGCAGCTGGTCCACCAGACATAGTCCGCCAAGTCCAGCCAGCCGCTCTGGCTTAGCTGCTGAACGTAGGTGTTGGCATTAAGGCCACGCTGCTGGGCAAGCAGTTGTAGCAGCCACAGCAGGTTGTCGGAAAACTTGGCGTAATGCAGGAACAGCAGGCAGACGCTGACACAGGCTAGGGTTAGCAGCACCCGGCGCAGGGCCTGGGGGCGATCAAGGCTGTAGGACTGGGGCTGGCGATCTAGCTGGTCGAGGGCTACCAATATTTGGCGTGGATGCAGGCGCGACCAACCGCGGGCGGGTGGGATTGAATCGGCAAACTGAGCAGTGGAATCCTGGTTCAAAAGGGCACCTGTTGCGAGTAGCTAAAGGCGCCGACTATACCAGCAATTGCAATTAGCCCCGCAATTAATGGCAACTGGCCTAGGGGGTGGCGGCGGTCTGCTTGGGCGCTTTTTTGGGCGCCGCTTTAGCCGCTTCCTGGGATATTTCGTAGTAGTCCATAAATTTAAAAATGATATTGCGCGCCAGGCGGGTTTCGGAATTGGTGAGGAACACCATGCCTATACCCAAATCGCGGTTAAATACCATCTCCGAGCGAAAGCCTTTTACCCAGCCGCCATGGTGCACAAAATTTTTGTAGCGGCCATAGTCGAATACCCGCCAGCCCAGGCCGTAAGCGGTGTTGCTCACCCCGCGGCGGGTGCCATAGTGGTTTTGCGCCGGGGAGTTTTTGGTCACCCGCGCCTGGAGTGCATCCAGCGCATCCTTGGGCAGCACATCGGGGCGGCGACCCAGCTGCGCCAGCAAAAAGCGCGACATATCGACAATGCTGGCATTGGCGCCGGCGGCGGGCGGCACATGGTAGTAGTTTTCGGTCACATCGGTAGGCACCCAGCGTTTGCCCTGGGCGATATGGGGGGTGGCGCGGTTGGGTGAGGCGCGATAGCCGTCCAGGCCATAGGAGGCGGTTTGCATTCCCAGCGGATCAAACAGTTTGTCTTCCACATAGGCTTCAAAAGGCTTACCGTATTTTTTGCTGATCATATCCCCGGCCAGGCTGTAAACCACATTCTGGTAGGCGTAGCACTTGCCCGGTGGGCAGACAAACTTCACATAGCGCAAGCGGCGCACTGTCTCCTCATAGGCCATATTGTTTTCGATATAGGGCGTATAAGTGTGGGTGGGCAGCCCGGAGGCTTGGGAGAGCACATTTTTCAGGGTGATCTTGTTGCCGTATTTGGGGGTGCGGAACTGCACCTGGGGCAATTGTGAAACTACCGTGGTATCCCAGTTTAACTGGCCGTTTTCCACCATCACGGCGGCAGCGGTAGAGGTGATGGTTTTGGATACTGAGGCCAGGCGGAAAATGGTGTCCGGGGTGACCATTTCGCGCGAGCCGCGCTTTTTAACGCCAAAGGCGCGCAGCGATTTGATCTGACCGTCAGCAACAATGACCACCGCCACGCCCGGTACATAGGGGGCGATTTTGGTGGCGACATAGTCTTCAAAGTGGGTGACAAAGGATTCCGGGTTGCCATCGGCCAGGCGCGGCGCACGAACCTGTGCGGTGGTGAGCAGAGGAATTTGCGGCGCTTGGCGCTTGCCGCTTGCCGCTGGGGTTGCAGCTTTGGCTGCCGCTGAGCTGGCAGCGCCCGCCTTGCCCGCTGGCGCCTTGATTGGGTTCGGCATAGGCTCGGCAGGGCTGGGTTTGACCATGGCCGAAGAGCTGCTTTGGGCCAGCGGTAGCGCGAGGGGAATTAGCCCGCCCGCCGCCACTGAGCTGACACTGCTCACGCCAGCACTGCTTTGGCTGGCGCTTGAGGCTGCAGCCTGACTGGAGGCAGTTTGAAAGGGCAGTGCCAGGGGGATAGTAACGCGCTTTTCCTGGGCACTGGCCGCAGGGCTGAAGGCGCTACCAGTAAGTGCGACAAAGGCCAGACAGCTGAGGGCATATTTGCCTGGACGGGTCCCGCGCGACCGCAAAACTAAGGCGCGGAAAAATTGGGTGAATGGCATAGCCTTGGTGATTTATCTCTGTGCCAGCTGCAGTGCAGGTGGCAAATTAATTAGCTGTTTTGGCGTAGATTTGTTTTTCTCTCTTGCTGGTTTTCCCTCAGCGATGCGGGCCTGCAGGCGCCCGCTCCCAGTGTAGCCAGTGGCTAAAACACTTGCACCTGGCACCGCCTGGTTTGCGCCTTAAAAATTAACACCTAGGGCGCAAATAGCAACGCCACCTTTGGTGAAGGCTCGACCTCTTGTCTGAGCCTGCCAAAAGTGGCGTTAACGTCCTACATCCGCAGGCTGCAATCAAACGGCAGCTGTTCTACCCCAGAGTGGGTGAACGGGCGCTGAACTTTATAGCGTTTTTATGTATTCCACCAGCGCCATTCGCTCCTCGGCGCTCATTGGTTCTACACCGCGCTTGTCGTGGATGGTGCCGTACTCGTGGCCGCTATTAAGGTTGCCCCAACAGCGACCGTCCTGTTGCGGGATTTTGCACTTGTAGTTAAAGCCA
Source organism: Cellvibrio sp. (assembly GCA_050305995.1). Lineage (GTDB taxonomy): Bacteria > Pseudomonadota > Gammaproteobacteria > Pseudomonadales > Cellvibrionaceae > Cellvibrio. The sequence goes on along the minus strand of JBNLGJ010000009.1, from coordinate 36,618 downwards.
GTATCAAACTGGGCGCCATCGTAGCCCTGGCTGCGCAAGCCCACTTTCACCGGATCAAACTCGCGGCTGCCCAGCACAAAATTGGCTGGGCGATACTCACCCTCTTCCGGGTCGCCGGCCTGCTTGGCGGGTAGCAGCAGGTCGTAAAGCGTAGGTACTGAGCCGTTGTGCAGGTAGGGCGCGGTTGCCCAGATACCATTGAGCGAACGCGCTTTGTAGGCCACCAGTGAACTATAGGGGTTAGCGGTGGTATCCGGGATGTAGTCGCCGGCTTTAAGGCTGGCTTTGATTTCGTTATCAAAGAAGGATTTGGTCACCACATAGAGCCAGTCGAGGCCGCGGCGGATAACGTTTTTATCGGCGTCGGGGGTGGCCACTACGCCCTTGGTGGCGGCAGTGAGCACTTGTACAACGGGCGCGCGGTTTTGCACCACCACATTGCTGGATGCTGGGCCTACATCGGTGGGCAGGTAGGTGTTAAAGAAGTTGCCCGAGTAGCCAGTGTAGGTGACGCTGTTGTGAACCATGGCCGGGTCGGTTCCTATGTGAACTTGCGCCGACATTTTGGCCACCACTATGCGGTCCCAGTCGGTGCGGTCGATCACCTCGTGGCAGCCCTGGCAGTACTCGGCAAACACCGCGCGACCCGCCTTGGCTTTCACCGGATCAACTTTCCACTCGTCGTACTGGGCGAAGACTTCCTGGGCGTGTTTTTGCTCGGGGTTTTCCTGCTGATCCTTATCACAGCCCTGGAAGGGGTCGCGGTGACAGGTGGACAGAGTTGGCCACACCGGCGAGGTCAGGCTTTTTAAGTGGGACTCCAGGCGCGACAAGTTAGTCAGGTCGATGGAGGATTTAAAGTCGATCACCTTGCTCTTTTTGGTTTGGCCGGTCAGCCAGGCAGAGAGGCTGAACCCTGGGTCTTTGGCTTTCCAGTCAAGAATACCAAACACGCCGATTACCTCGCCGGTATTGCGCCCCAGGGGGCCAACGCCAGCGTTGCCAGCCAAGCCGTTCCACTGAACATAATCCGAGTGAGTGATATCCCACAGGAAGGGATAGCTCACAGGCGCATTGGGCTCGTTAAAAATCTGCTGCTTGATGCGCTGCATATCCTTTACGCCCAGGCCGGGATAGCCTGCATCTGTGCTGGTCAGGCGGGCGATAATCAGCGCGAATTGCGCATCGCCGATAATGGTTTCGCTGATGCCATCCAATACCTTGTCAATTTGCGCATCGTTGAGCAGGCTCTTGCCAGTGGCATCATTGGTAATGTTCAGCACCAGGCGTACCTGATCGCGATTGATCACATGTTCCAGCACGCGGTTGTAAATGCGGCCAAAGGCATCCAGGCGGCCGTAGCCGTAGTTGACCCGCGAGTGGTTGATGTTGTTGTAGAGGGCGATGGTATCCGACCATTTTTTCAAATCGGCTTCCACCTGCTGGCTGGTGCTGTAGTCGTTGTTCAACGCCAGCACCTTGCTGACAAAACGCTGATGTTTTTGCGGATCCTGCTGCGCAGCCTGCAGGCTTTTTTGCAAATTGGTGAGGAAACCCACCATATCGGCCATAGCCGGGCCACCATCAATGCGCATGGCGTGGCTTTTGTAATTTACCTGGGCGGTGTGACAGGCGGCACAGCTGTAGCCAATATAGTCATGGCCCTGATAGGTCTCTTTTACAAAACCTACCGGCAGACCGTCGGGGTTAAAAAAGGTGGGCTTTTGCGGCAGATAGCGGTATTTGTCGATTAGGTTGTTGCTGCGGAAAGGTTGTTCGGTATCGGCTTGCTCCAGGGCGAGGAAGAAGTCGTAGGGCATAAGGCCTGAACCCTGGGTGGTGTTGTAAAACCAAAGGCTGTCGGAGGCGCTCCAACCCTGGTCGAGATAAATGGGGGTGGAATAATTTTCGCCAAAGGCACCCTGGTCTATGCCAACAGCGCCGCGATCCGGGTCATCGTCCCAGTGCTGGTAGGTTTTACCTATGGCCAGGGCTATAGCCATGGCGATGGCGATTAAAACAATGGCGCGAAAAATAAACTTGCGTTTGCGCGCTTCAAAAATATTCAGGACACTCAATACGCCCATAGTGTTAACTCCTCTTTAGTGATTATCCCATTAGTTGTTTTTAGAAGCTTTGTAGCGAAACCTTGGAAGCCAAGCCAGCCCTTATGCCCCGGCAAGAAAGAAAATGTTCAGGTATAAAACCAAGGTGCGCTTAAAGATACCTGCAAGTTTGGTTTATGCCAAAAACAAAATGCGTTTGGCGCGTTATTCGCTTTTGTGGGTTGACTTGCAAGCCTGGCGGGGAAAGCTTAGTGTAAGCGGCGCTCGGAGTAAGCCAGCTCCGACACCCTGGCACTGCGCCAGCCGAATTTATCCCGTCCCCACTATTCTCCGTTGAGGAAATATCCATGAAATTGTTGTCTGCAAGCCTGTTTGTGTTGGCCTGTGTTACCAGCGGCTGTACCTTTGTAAAAGTTTCCGAGCAAGGCAGTACCGTGGCTGTTGCCAATGCCGCCAATGTGCATGGCTGCGAAAAAATGAGCACAGTGACTGTGAATGTTAAAGATAACTATGTGGGTTCCATGAAGCGCGACCCCAAAAAAGTGGCCACGGAGTTGACCAACCTGGCGCGTAACGAAGCCGCCAAAGCGGGTGGCAACACCATTGTGCCTATCTCCATGGTTAAGGATGGCAGCCAGGATTTTGCGGTATACACCTGCAACTAATTAACCTGCCCGGCCGCTGCAAGGGCGGCCGGGTTTAGCCCTGTGCCCCGGGCAGACTGCGCATACCTCTGCTAGGGTTAGGCATAGCTGTCTTATTTTTGTAATAAAACCGCCATAAATTGGCGCCAATGTTTTCACACTTCGAGGTTCAAGGTGTCTGACGCCTATTTCAACCGCGAGTTGAGCCTGCTGGAATTCAACCGTCGCGTGCTCCACCAAGCCTATAACGCCGAATTGCCCCTGCTCGAACGGCTGCGCTTTTTGTGTATTTTTTCCACTAACCTCGACGAGTTTTTTGAAGTGCGCGTCGGTGGCCTGCTGGAAATGCTCGAGCGCAATGCGCCGCCCACCCTGGGGCCCGATGGCCTGAGCCAGAGCGAAACCCTCAATGAAATTTCCCAGCGCGCGCACCAGCTGGTAAATGAGCAGTACCAGATTTTAAACGAGCAGCTGATCCCGCTGCTGCAGGAGCAGGGCATTCGCCTGCTGCGCCGCGAGGAGTGGACGCCAGCGCAGATCGACTACCTGCAAAAATATTTTCACAGCGATGTGCTGCCGGTGCTCAGCCCCATTGGCCTGGACCCGGCGCACCCCTTTCCACGCATCCTCAACAAAAGTTTGAATTTTATTGTGAGCCTGGATGGCAAAGATGCCTTCGGCCGCAACTCCGGCCGCGCCATAGTGCAGGTGCCGCGCTCGCTCACCCATTTGATCGAGCTGCCCGCCGAAGTGGTGGAAGAGGGCCGCGCCTTTGTGTTTATCTCCTCCATCATTCACCACTTTATGGCGGAGATTTTTGTCGGCATGACGGTGATGGAGAGCTACCAGTTCCGCCTCACCCGCAACTCGGATATTTTCCTCGACGAGGAGGAAACCGATGACCTGCTACGCGCAGTGCAGGGCGAGCTGGTGTATCGCCAGTATGGCGACGAAGTGCGCCTGGAAATTACCGACCGCTGCCCGCCGGAGCTGGAGCAGTTTTTGTTGCAGCGCTGCGAAATTAAGGAGCGCGACCTCTATCGTATCAGCGGCCCGGTCAACCTCAACCGCTACAGCGACCTGTTTGACTTAATCAAAGATTCAAAATTTTATTTCAAACCCTTTATCCAAAATCAGCTCAAGCTGCCCAAGCGCAACAACTCCTATTTTGATGCGATTCAAAAGCAGGACATATTGCTTCACCACCCCTTCGACTCCTTTCAGTGTGTGGTGGATTTTTTGCGCGAAGCGGCGGCCGACCCGCAGGTGCTGGCGATCAAACAAACTCTCTACCGCACCGGCTCCAACTCGCCCATCGTGGATGCGCTGGTGGCTGCCGCCAAGGCCGGGAAAGAGGTTACCGCCATTGTCGAGCTGCGCGCGCGTTTTGACGAAGAGCAGAACGTGGCCCTGGCGGAGCGGCTGCAGCGCTACGGCATTCACGTCATCTACGGGGTGGTGGGTTTTAAAACCCACGCCAAAATGATTTTGGTGGCGCGCCGCGAGAGCGACAGGCTGCGCTACTATGTGCACCTGGGCACCGGCAACTACCATCTGCGCACCAGTAGAATTTACACCGACTACGGCTTGCTCACCTGCGACAAGGAGATTGGCGAGGATGTCTATCGCATCTTCCTGCAACTCTCCAGCATGGGCAAAGCCTCCAAGATGGATGCGCTTTTGTACGCGCCTTTCACCCTGCACAAGGGCATGGTCAAACGCATTCGCACCGAAAAGGAAAACGCCGAAAAGGGTATTCCCGCGCGCATCATCGCCAAGATGAATTCGCTCTACGACGAAGACTTGGTAAACGAGCTTTACGCCGCCTCCCAGGCCGGGGTGCAAATTGATTTGATTGTGCGCGGTGTCTGCCAGCTGCGCCCGGGGATTGAGGGGCGCTCGGAAAATATTCGCGTGCGCTCAATTGTCGGCCGCTTTCTGGAGCACCACCGGGTGTTCTATTTTGAAAACGGCGGCAACCCGGAATTGTTCTGCTCCAGCGCTGATTGGATGCTGCGCAACATGTTTCACCGGGTGGAAACCTGCTTCCCCATTCGCCACAAAAAAATCCGTGAGCGAATTCTGGAGGACCTCGACCTCTACCTACGCGACAACACCCACGCCTGGCTGCTGCAACCCGACGGCAGTTATCTACCCGTGCAGCCCCAGGAGGGCGAGGACGCTATTGACGTTCAGAGCATGCTGCTGGAGCGCTGGGCGGCGCGCAATTAATTTGCCAACACATAAAAAACGCCAGCAATTGCTGGCGTTTTTTATGTGTTGGTTAGGCGCTAATCCAAGGCAAGCTGGTAGCCAATATTGTCCAGATAACGCTGCTCGGTTTCCAGGTCAGCGAGGGTGAGCGGGTGTTTGTCGAGCCACTTGGCGGGCAGGCTGAGTTGCAACTGGCTTTTGTGTGCGCTGATTTTAATGTTGGGCAGGCCGTCTTTAATGCGCCCGCGGTGGAAAATGGTCGCCAGGCGCAGGAGCATGGCCAGGCGCACCAGGTCGGTGTTGTCCATGGGGAAATGTTTGGCGGGGAAACGGCGGCGATGGGCCAGTACCAGTGCCGCCAGCTGGGTTTGCTCGACCCGCGAGCAGCCCGCCAGGTCCACGTGCTGGACTACATAGGCGCTGTGTTTGTGATAGTCGCTGTGGGCTATATCCAACCCCACCTGATAAAGGCGCGATGCCCAGCCGAGCATTTTGCCGGCGTCCTCGGCGGTGAGCTTCCAATCCTCGGCCACTTGTTTAAGCAGGTTTAGCGCGGTTTTTTCTACCGCGCGGGCTTTGTCCATATTGACGTGAAAACGGGTCGCCAGGGCATCGACACTGGCCTGGCGAATATCCTGGTTTTCCAGTCGCCCTTTAACATCGTAGAGCAGGCCTTCGCGCAGCGCCCATTCAGCGGCGGTCATAGTCTTTAAGCCCAATGCGTCAAAGAGCGCGGCTAACACTATGGCACCGCCGAGGAACACTGGCTCGCGATCTTCGGAGAGACCGTCCAGTGTTAAATCCAGGTCGCCCTGCTTAATATACAACTGCAAGATTTTTTCCAGCGAATTCAGTGTGATAGTGCCATCGCTCCAGCCGTTGGCAGCGCAGACTTTAGCCACTGCGCGAATCGTACCCGAGGCCCCTAAAACCTCATTCCAGCCCAGGTCGATAAAGCCGTCCTGCACTGGCTCCAGCTCTTGCAGGCAGGCAATCAGAGCTTTGGTGACGGCCTTCTCGCTGACCTTGCCCTCGCCAAAAAACTTGCGGGTGATGGCCACGCAGCCCATGTTGAGGCTCTCCTTGAGCAGCGGTTTCATGCCCTCGCCCAAAATAACCTCGGTGCTGGCGCCGCCTATGTCCATCAGAATGCGCTTGCCCTTGTTCGGCGCTATGCAGTGGGCCACGCCCAGATAAATCAGGCGCGCCTCCTCGTCGCCGGAAATAATCTCCACCGGGTGCCCCAGACGCGCCTGGGCATCCGCCAGAAACTGGCGCGAATCGGCAATACTGCGCAGGGTTTTGGTGCCTACAATACGCACCTGGCGCGAGGGATAGGCGCGCAGTGCCTCGCCAAAACGCTCCAGGCAGGCCAGCGCGCGCAGGCGTGCATCTTCGCTCAGGCTGCCATCCTCCTGCAGGCCAAAGCCCAGGCGCACCGGCTCGCGCAGGCGATCGAGTAGGGTCAGCTGGCCGTTGTCCCAGCGCGCCACAATCATATGAAAACTGTTGGAGCCCAGGTCGATGGCGGCTAGGTGGCTGGCGGCGGGAGGGGGACTGGGGGAGAGGTTAAACATGCGCAGGATCCTTGGGCTAGGTCTGTGCATTATCCGAGACTTGGGCGCGATTACAACCCATAAAAAAGCCCATAAAAAATGCCAGTCAGTTATGCAGACTGGCATTTTTTATGGGCTAAGGTTGACGCTGTCGCCTCACCAGGCGTGGATATTTTCACTCAGTGGCGCTGAGGCAGCACAAACCCCTGCGCCCTAGAGTTTAAAACACCCTTTACTGCATCTTGCCCAGTTGCGCCTGGGCGGCTTCACCAATTTCGCCGCCCGCTTGTGCCGCCTGCTGGAAGTAACCAGCCGCTTTGGATTTGTCGCCCTTGGCCAGGCTGACTTCGCCTAAGTAATAGGTGGCAATCTGAGTGGGCAGGTAGCGCTGGCTGGCATTCAGATCCTGCTCGGCCAAATCCAGTTTGCCCAGTTGCTTATAGGCGATGCCGCGATAGACATAGGGTTTGAAGTATTTGGGGTTGTCGTTGATCGCTTTATTGAGCGCTGTCACTGCCTCGTCGCGCTTGTCCTGCTGCAACAGCAACTGGCCTTTAAGCTCCCAAAAGAGGCCCTCTTTGGGCTGCAGGTTAGTGGCACCATCAACATAAGCCAGGGCATCTATGTACTGCTTGTTAGCGGCCAGCTGCTGGGCTTTGGTGTACTTATCGTAGGCCGGTTTGTCTTTGATCAGCTGGGCGATAGCGCGCTGGAACTGCGCCTTGTTGCGCTTGCCACCGGCGGGGTATTGTGCGGCAGTGCGCTTGTTCTCCTCCACCCGCTGGGCTGAAGGTGGGTGGCTGGCAAACAGGCCCTCGATAAAACCGGCGTTTTTGCCCTCCTGCATTTTGACAAATATCTGCTGCAGCTCCACCGCTGCTTGCGGGTCATAACCCGCTTTAACCATGTACTTGATACCGTACTTGTCCGACTCGGATTCGTTGTCGCGACTGTAATGCGCCTGCCAGGCATTGGCGCCCACACCCAGGGCGCCCACAGCGAGCAGGCCGGTGTTGGATTTCTTTGCCGCCGCCACCGCGCCGCCCAGCATCAAGCCGGCGTTGATCAGGGTCGTCTGGGTCTGCTGTTGGGCGCCGTGACGGGCGGCGGCGTGGGTGATCTCATGACCGAGCACTGCCGCCAGCTGGGCTTCATCGTGCAGGTAGGTAAGCAGGCCGCGGTTAATGGCCAGCTTGCCGCCGGGCATAGCCCAGGCGTTGGGCACATCGTTGTTGAGCACCACAAACTCGTAGGGCAGCTCTGGCCTGTCGCTCACCGCCGCCAGCTTATTGCCCACTGATTGCACATAAGCAGTAAGCCGTGGATCCACTGTGTACTGGCCGCCCTGGGACTGCTGGCTGGGGCCATAATTCTGTTCACCCATGGCCACTTCTTCGGCGGGCGACATCAGCGAAAACTGCTTTTTGCCGGTCACCGGGTTAACCACACAGGCGGTCATACTAAGTGCAAGCGCCATTAGCGTTAGCAGGCGAAGGGTAGTTAGGTGGAAGTAAGAGGTCATAGATGAATCCTTGTATGACGGGAAATGAAAACGCGAGCGGGCGTTGAGATGGGTATAATGCCACAACTTTTTTAAACCCGAGGTTAACCCATGCCCGCTTTGCAAGTAATCGAACTCTTTGCTGGAATCGGCGCCAACGGCCAGCCCATGGTGGAGCAGCTGCAGGTGCGCGAACTGGAGGATGGCAACTTGCAGCTGGTACAGTCGCCCGTCTTTGCCAAGGGCCTGGCGGCGGGCGATCTGGTCAAGATGCTGCCCCAGACCCGCGAGTTCGACCTGGTCCAGCGCAGTGGCAACCTGAGTATCCGCGTGTTCAGCAAGGGCGACATCAGCGCCCTGTCGGACGCCATCACCCCCGAGCTGGAAAAACTTGGCGGCGAGCTGGAGCGCGAAACCCCGCGCCTGCTCAGCTACGCCATACACGTCAGCTGCGGCTTTGAGGCGATAGAGACGATACTCAACCGCCATGTCGGCCAGGACGGCAACAGCGCCTGGGTCTACGGCAATGTCTACGACCCCAATGACGGCACCACGCCGCTCAACTGGTGGCTGGACATTTTAAAACCGGAATAAGCTAAAACCAGAATAAGCTTGAACCCACCTTTATTGTCGTGACTATAGAGTTAAATAATCGCCCATGCTGCATGTAATTTCCCCGGCCAAAACCCTGGACTTTGACACCCCGCCCACCACCGACAGCCACAGCCAGCCGCGCTTTTTGGAGCACTCGCAAGAGCTGATCGAGCAGCTGCGCAAGCTGAGCCCGGTGCAGGTGTCCAGCCTGATGAGCATCAGCGACAAGCTGGGGGATTTAAATGCGCGCCGCTTTTGGGAGTGGCAGCTGCCTTTTACCCCGGCCAATGCCAAACAGGCGCTGCTGGCATTTAAAGGCGATGTCTATACCGGCATGGAGGCAGAGACCTTCGCCCAGGCCGACCTGGACCAGGCGCAGAGTCGCCTGCGCATTCTCTCCGGCCTTTACGGGCTGCTGCGGCCGCTGGATTTGATTCAACCCTATCGCCTGGAAATGGGCACCGGTTTTGCCAATAAACGCGGCAAAAACCTCTACCAGTTTTGGGGCGATTTGATTACCGACCAGCTCAACGCCGAACTGGCCGAGCGCGGCGACCAGCAGCTGATCAACCTGGCCTCCAACGAATACTGGGGTGCGGTCAACACTAAAAAGCTCGCCGCCGAGGTGATCACCCCGGTGTTTAAAGATCGCAAAAATGGCCAGTACAAAATCATCAGCTTTTTTGCCAAAAAAGCGCGCGGCATGATGAGTGCCTTTATAGTGCGCAACCGCCTGGAGCAGGCCGAGCAGCTTAAGGATTTTGACAGCGGCGGTTACGCTTACAATCCGGCCATGTCATCCGCTAACGAGTGGGTGTTTACGCGCGAGGCGCCCTAGTAGTGTCCCAGGGCAAGGGGGGCGGTTCACCTTATAACCAAAATGTTGGTATTTAAATCAACATTGGCTGTTGCAAAATTAAGCGTCAGCCTCTAAATTCAATTTTGTGCGCCAGATCACACTGGGTCAGGCAGTTGCCCAGAGTCAACAACCAATAGATTTTCTCAGACGCCAGGGAGTCCTCGCGGCCATGAGTTGTTCGCAAGCCTATATAGAACGTGTCCTTAAAGCCCTCAATGGCGTCGACCAGGTCAGCCATCGTTGGCTGTTTAAGGGCCTGGGTATTTACTACCACGACACCCAGTTTGCGCTGCTCATCAACGACTGCCTCTATTTCCGCACCAATCCCGAATCGCGCCCCCTTTACCAGGCCCAGGCCATGCCGGTATTTCAGCCGGATCACGCGCAACATCCATCGGATTACTGCCAGCTGCCCGACAACCTACTCGAACAGCCCGCAGAGCTGTCCTACTGGATGCGCATCGCTATAGAAGCAGCCAATTACGTCGCCCCGGCCCCGGGCAAAAAACCTGGGCATCAGCCGGAGCGCCGCCGCTATTCCACCAGCTAAAGCAGGCCATTTTTGCCCCCAGATTTAACGCAGGGATTAGAAATCTCGTCTAGGCTGTAAGGTGTTTACTGAGGGCGGCACGTGCGGAGAGGTACTATGGGATTGCGAATTCTGGTTGTTGACGATGCCACCTTCATCCGCGATATGGTAAAAAAACAACTGCGCGACAAGCTACCGGGCGTAGAAGTATTCGATGCCCCCGACGGCCAACGCGCCCTGGCGGCGCTAAAAAACCAGACCATGGATTTGATTTTGTCGGACTGGGAAATGCCCAATATGACCGGCGCTGAATTACTGCAAACCCTGCGCGCCATGCCCGATGCCAGCAAAACCCCTTTTATCATGATCTCCAGCCGCGGCGACCGCAGCCATATCATCAAGGCCATAGAGCTGGGCGTATCCGATTACCTGACTAAACCCTTCAGCGCCGACGAACTGCTCAAAAAGGTATACAAGCAACTTAAGGCCGTGGGCAAGCTGCCCAGCCAAAACCGCGCCCAGGCCACTACCCAGGGCATAGCCTTCGCCTCAGTTGATGTACTTACCGGCGGCCGCGCCCAGCCAGAACCGACACCAGCCGCTACACCCAGCGCCAGCGCCGCACTCTTAACCGGCGGTGCATCTCCCCCCGTTAAATCGGTATCCAGCAACAGCAAAATGAAAGGCAAAGCACAGCTGCGCTTTAGTAACAACCGCATTCTTGGCTGTATTATCCGCGAAATGTCGCTGCAATCCATGCAGGCACTAATGGTGCGCAGCGACAACCTGCCCGGCCTGTTTGAACAGGCGGTGGTGGATATAGAAACTGGCGATGGCGAGAGCCTGGCGCGCATTAACGGCTATGTACACAGCCTTGCCGCTGGTGAAAACGGCCCAGATGCAAAATCGGTTAAGCTGGTGATTCGCTTCGTCGACAATGACGCTGATAAATTTGAAATCCTGTCCAAGTACATCGCCCAAATGTAATCGCCCTTAAGTCGGAGCGCCGGTGAGGAATGCTATGCACGCTCGTTTACTACTGCTCCTGCTGTTGTGGCTGCCGCTCTCGGCGGCTGCTATAGAGCAGAGCCTGAGTGGTTTTGTCAGCCTCGGGCTGGTTGCCAGCGACAACCCAAACTTCGCTTTCCGGCGTGACATCTCCCAGGGTAAAGGTAGCTACGATGACCACCTAAGCTGGCGCAACGACAGCCTGCTGGGGCTTAAGTGGCAGGGGCGTTGGTCCTACCAGCTGGATACCACCATTCAGCTGGTGGCCAAGGATCGCGTTGACAACACCCTGGGGGAATCCATCGAGTGGGCCTTTGTTCACTATCGCCCAAAGGACGGCTGGGACTGGCGTTTGGGGCGCCTGGGCGTAGATATTTTTATGCTCTCGGATTACCGCGAAGTTGGCTACGCCTTTAATTGGGTGCGCCCGCCCCAGGATGTTTACGGCCCGCTCTCGCTGTACAGCTTGGATGGCCTGGACTTTAACAAGCGCTTTGACCTGCAAGCCGCAACCATCAACCTTAAGCTGTTTTACGGCCACACCCGCCAAACCTACCCCCTGGACTTTGGTGCTCACCAGGTGGATAGCGTCGATGTTAATCCCGGTGGCCTCAGTCTCAACCTGGAAGCGGGCGACTGGAAGCTTCGCTATTCCTATGTTCAGGTAAAAATAAACAACAACTTCTACGACCAACTTGGCGACGCCTTGAAGCAATTTAGCCCTGTGTGGCCGGAGGCCAGCGACCTGGCGCAAAGTATCTCCACCAGAGGTAGCCAATTTGCCTACGCGGAACTGGGGCTGGGCTATGACAGCAGCAGCTGGTGGCTGCAAACCGAGCTGATTAACCTGCGCAGCCAATCCACTTTGCTGCCCGATAGCCGTCACTATTACGCCAGCCTTGGTCGCCATTTTGGCCCCTGGCTGGTGTATCTCAATTGCAGCCGTGCACAGCCACTAAGCCCCCCTATGGCCATAGCGCCGCCACAAGGTTACCCAGAGCCCTACAACAGCCAGCTGCTGGGCTTCAATCAACAGTTAAATACTTTTCTCAATGGCTCCCGCCTGATCCAGCGCAGCTGGGGGCTGGGCCTGCGCTGGGATTTTACCTCGCGCATGGCACTTAAATTACAGCTGGATCAAGTCGACTTTAGCGCCAGGGGCAGCAACCTCTGGCTAGCCACCCAGGGAGCAGCCTCTGTCGACCAGAACTCCCGTGTTCTCAGTCTGTCATGGGATGCGATCTTCTAATGGCCAGACGACTCCCGCTATTAATACTCCTGTGCCTACTGAGCCCCTGGCTCAGCGCCGATATGTTGGTGATAGTCAACACCGCCAACCCCACCGAGAGCCTGGATAAGCGCCAGGTGGTTGACCTGTTTATGGGGCGAGTAGCTGCCTTCCCCAACGGCGCCCCGGCACGCAGCCTGGACTTTGCCAGCGGCAGTGCCGAGCGCGCCGAGTTTTACCTGAGCCTGACCGGAAAATCTGTAGCTCAGGTGGACGCTTATTGGGCTACATTGATATTTGCCGGGCGCATGTCGCCGCCCAAACAGCAAAACTCCAGTGCCGCTATGATCAGTGCCGTGGCCGCCAACCCGGCAGCCATTGGCTATGTGCCCCGCCAGCGGCTGCCAGCAGGGGTAAAAGTTGTTATGGAGTTAGCGGATCGTCAATGAAGATTACCAGCCTGCACATTCGCGTCTCGCTCAGCGTCGCTGCTGCTGCGCTCTTGCTGGTGCTGGGCTCATCTTACTTTTTCTATCAAAACATTTACCAAAACTCACTGAGCGAGAGCCATCGCTCAGTAGAGCAACTGCTTGAAACCGTGCGCGAACCCGCTGCCATTGCGGCCTATGTCAGCAACCGCGAACTGGCCCAGCAGGTGGTGGAAGGCCTGGTGCAAAACGACATAGTGGTGGGCGCCGACATAAGCGCGGGGGGTGAGCTGATTGGCCATCAGGGCAAAACGGCGGCTGAGCAGGGTGAAAACATTAGCCTGGAACTTAAGTCTCCTTTTGTTCAGGACGAAACTGTGGGTGAGCTGAGTGTGGCCGCCAACCTGCCACTAATTGCCCTGCGTGCACGCCAAACGGCGCTGGCCAATACCACTAGCCTCGCCACCCTGGCCGCCTTTGTCGCGCTGCTGGTAATGCTGATGGTCTACTGGATGATGTCGCGGCCACTGTCGCGACTATCCAGACACCTGCACCAGATTACCCCCGGCGATGGCAGCCGCCTCAACCTGCTCGGCAGCCACCGTGGCGACGAAATTGGCCTGCTGGTAAGCGATATCAACAGCCTGCTAACTACGGTGGAAACCAGGCTTGATGAAGAGCGCCAGCTGCGCCGCCGGGTAGAGCTGCTGGAAACCCGCTTTCGCGGCCTGTTTGAAGACTCTAGCGCCGGTATTTTCCTGGTGCAGGACAACGGCCTGCTGGTCACCGCTAATCCCGCCTTCTATCGCCTTACCCAGATAGCAGAGGATCGCGAAGGGCAGCCCCATATAGTCGAGCAGGTCTTCGCCAAGCCTGAGCAGGTAAGTTCACTACTCAAGCTGGCACTTATCAGTAAGCGCCCCTGCTCCGGCGACTTTCTCCTTAAATCGACACCGGGAGCCACGGAGCGCTGGCTGCATTGCATCTTCTCCCCCTCCGGTAGCGACAACGAAAAAAAAATGGTGGAAGGGGTGATGTACGACATTACCCAGCGCAAACTCTCGGAAGAAAACAACCGGCGCCTGGCGGAAAAAGACAGCCTCACCGGGCTGGCCAACCGCCAGGCCATCGAATCAGCGATACAGACACAAATTCAGCAGGCAGAGTTTTTGGGTAAGGGCTTTGTATTACTGATGATTGACCTGGATCGTTTCAAGCACATCAACGATACCTACGGCCACAACGCTGGCGACCTGGTGCTGCAGCAAGTTGCCCGGCGCCTGCAGCAGCAGGTGCGCGACAGTGATCTGGTGGCCCGCCTGGGTGGCGACGAATTTTTAATCCTACTTAAAAATACCGACCACATCTCCCGTGCGGAAACCATTGCCAAGGCCATACTGAGCAATCAGCGACCCATCGAAATTCAGCCGGGGATAATGGAAACTCTGGGGATGAGTATTGGCATTGCTCACTATCCGGAGCATGGTGACAGCGACACGGCCCTGCGCAAACACGCTGACCAAGCCATGTACGCGGTCAAGCGTCAGGGTAAAAACGGCTACGCCATCTACCAACAGGAGGCAGAGCAAAGCCTGGTTCAACGCACCCAAAGGTAAGTTTTGTATTTTTAACACCTAAGGATTTAACACCTAAGCAAGCGCTGAAAAATGTAGGCGAGGCAGCAAACGCAAGGCAAAAAATGCCGGCCACCTCTCTCCCAGACACAACCAGCAAGGTGCCAGGATGAACCGGCAAACTACTACTCCATCCACAAGTTCCCAGCCACTACTGGGCGGGGCTATTCTGTCTGGCGGGTCTATGCTGTCTAGAGAAGCAGCGTGCGGAGTTAATTCTCTGGTGCAGGGCCTGCCGCAATCACCACAAGTGCATTTGCGCAGGGAGCATACATACTTACACCTATTACGGTTTTGGCGATGATCCACAGCAGGGCTCCGCGTACGCGCCTGGCTAAACACGACTAAAAACGAGACCAAAAATGAAACAACGCAAGCCTATAGTTATCGCCAACTGGAAACTCAATGGCGGCCTGGATCTGATCTGCACCTCGGTAGCCTCGTTTATCGGCAAGCATTTTGAAGCCCAGATCGCCATTTGCCCGCCCTATTTGTACATGCGCGACATGATGACCTTTTTGCAGTTTTCCGAGCTACAAATTGGCAGCCAGAACGTCAGCCGCTACGAATCCGGCGCCTACACTGGCGAGACATCGGCGCAAATGCTTAAGCAGGCGGGCTGCTCGCTGTGTCTGATCGGCCACTCAGAGCGCCGCGCCATGTTTGCCGAGAGCAACCTCGGCTGCCAGATCAAGGTGCGCACCGCGCTCAATCACGGCCTGCTGCCGGTGCTGTGTGTGGGTGAAGACAAGGACCAGCGCCAGCGCGGTATTACCGAAGACGTGCTCTACCAGCAATTGCAGGAGGGCCTGGAGGACATAGACCTGAGCAACGGCCGCGACCTGTGTATCGCCTACGAACCTGTGTGGGCCATAGGCTCGGGCCTGGCCGCCACCCCGGCGATGGCGCAGGCAGTGCATGAATTTATCCGCGTCCAGCTGGGTAAAATTTTTGACAAGAGCACCGCCCAGCGCATTCGTATTTTGTATGGCGGCAGCGTTAACAAATCCAACGCGCACGAACTGCTCTCACAAGCGGATATCGACGGTCTGCTGGTCGGCGGTGCCAGCCTCGACCCGGGGCATTTTGTCGCAATTTGCGAGCAGGCATCGGAATTGGCAATGGCATAAAAACGGCAATATGGCGGTAACGCGCGCCACCAGCGCGGGCCCAAAGGCGAATTCCAATCACGGCATCTCTGCAGCAACTTAGGAATCAACCATGAGCAACCTGGCCTCTTTGGTCGTACCCGGTGTCGCCACCGGCGACCAACTGCAAACCCTGTTTCAATACGCCAAGCAGCACAATTGCGCCTACCCGGCGGTAAACGTGGTGGGCACCAACTCCATTAACGCTGTACTCGAAGCCGCCGCGCTGTGCAATTCCCCCGTTATCATTCAACTGTCTAGTGGTGGCGGCAGTTTTTACGCAGGCAAAGGGCTAAAACTGCCTGGCCTCGACAGCACGGCGCTGGGCTCAGTAGCCGCCGCCCGGCATGTGCATACGGTGGCCGAGGCCTATGGCATCCCGGTGATACTGCACACCGACCACGCGGCGAAAAAACTCCTGCCCTGGATTGATGCCTTGCTGGATGCTGGCGAAGCCCACTTTGCCCAAACCGGCAAGCCGCTGTTTAGCTCGCACATGCTCGATTTATCGGAAGAGCCGCTGCACGAAAATATTGAAATTTGCGCAGGCTATCTGCGCCGCATGAGCAACATGGGCATGACCCTGGAGGTAGAACTGGGCTGCACCGGCGGCGAGGAAGATGGCGTGGACAACACCGGCCTGAACAATGCCGCGCTCTATACCCAACCGGAAGATGTGGCCTATGCCTACCAAAAACTCAGCGCTATCAGCCAGCGCTTTACCATTGCCGCCAGCTTTGGCAATGTGCATGGGGTGTACAAACCCGGCAACGTCAAACTCACCCCGGTCATCCTTAAAAACTCGCAGGATTATGTGAGCAAAAAATTTGGCCTGCCATCCAACAGTCAGAATTTTGTATTCCACGGCGGCTCGGGCTCAGCGCAAGCAGAAATTCGCGAGGCCATCAGCTACGGCGTGGTAAAAATGAATATAGATACCGACACCCAATGGGCCTTTTGGCAGGGCATAAAAGATTTTTACGAGGCGAATCACGCCTACCTGCAGGGTCAAATTGGCAACCCCGAGGGCGACGACAAACCCAACAAAAAATTCTACGATCCGCGTGTCTGGCTGCGCAAAGGCGAAGAGTCGATGATCGCGCGACTCAAACAATCCTTTGCCGACCTCAACGCTGTCGACTCCTACAGGTAACACCTATGCAACGTCTTGTCCCCACCCTGCGCCAGGACCAGGTGGCGCCGGAACTAGTCACGGTTATCCGCACCATACTCGCCGCTACTAAAGAAATCGCCTTTCGCGTTGGCCAGGGCGCCCTGGCTGGCGTGCTCGGCTCCACCCTGGATGAAAACATCCAGGGCGAAACCCAAAAAAAACTGGACGTAGTGGCCAATCAATTACTCAAAAGCCTGCTGCTGGGCGAACCGGATGTGCGTGCCATCGCCTCGGAGGAAGAGGACAATCCCGTCCTGGGCAATCCCCAGGGCAAATACCTGGTGGCCTTTGATCCACTCGACGGCAGCTCCAACATCGACATCAACGGCCAGATAGGCACCATCTTTACCATTCTACCCGCGCGTAACGATGTGCCCGCCGACAGCCCGCTGCAATTTTGCCAGCCGGGTCGCAACCAATTGGTTGCCGGCTACGTGCTCTACGGTTCATCCAGTTTATTGGTAATGAGCACCGGCGGCCCCACCCGCTGCTACACCCTGGACGTCACCCACGGCAGTTACCTGCTCACCCAGGTGCAGTTAACTATCCCCCGTGAGACCCAGGAATTTGCGGTGAATATAGCCAATCAGCGCTTTTGGGCCGCACCCTTCAAGCGTTATGTGGATGACCTGCTGCTGGGCGAAACCGGCCCGCGCGGCAAGCGTTTTAATATGCGCTGGAACGCAGCCATGGTTGGCGATGTGCACCGAGTGTTAAATCGCGGCGGGATATTTATGTACCCCAGCGACAGCCGCAACCCCAAACAGCCAGCCAAATTGCGCCTGCTCTACGAGGGCAACCCCATGGCCATGCTGGTGGAAAACGCCGGTGGCAAAGCTATCTCCGAAGGCCAGCGCATTCTCGATATTGAACCGCGGGATTTACACGAGCGCGTGGCTATTATTTTGGGATCGGCGGGCGAGGTGGAAACCTGCGCGCAGTATTTAACCAAGGCTTGATTGGCTTTTAGCGATGAGACAATAAAGCCCGCCATGCGGGCTTTATGTTGTTGGCTCAACCAGGCTGACTATTTTCAATGGTCAGCCATTACTACCGCCTGGCCGCCAACAACCAATGCTCGACCGCCTTGCTCCCAGGCAAAATCCTGCGCCTCCTCCAATGAGGCAAACCAGTGATTGGGATAACCCAGTTGGCGCTTGAACAGATCAAAATGCGGCAACTGCTCAGGCGCCATCTGTGCCAGGGCAGCGCGATAGCTTTCCCAGGATGCGAAGCCTGCCTCCAGCGCCAATAGCTGCAACAGATGCTTGCGCTGCACCAGGCTGCGACGCCGCTGCAATTGCGGCAGGCTAATACCCACCAACACCTTGGCAGCCAGCAGGCGGCGCAATACCGGCAGGGAAGTTGACAAGTCATCGGCCAATGCCGCGCGCTGAAGTTTTTTGGCCAGCTGACGAATTAAATCCAGGCTGGAGTGATCAGCCGCTTTTGGGCTGGGGACAGATTTTTGTGAAGGATGTGCAGAGGTGTGCATACCGGCTCCAGGTTACTATTGGCCTACTCGCTCTTGGCCGGGAGAGGTATGCAAGCAGATAGCTTGCGAACAGGTGCATATGCTTTCGCGAGGCGGGCGCCCTTAAAGCCCAGCCAGCATAATACTTAATCAACCCCTGCAGGGCAACGGGCAAGTCCGCCACCCAAATATAATCCTTAGCCCAACTTGCAATGGGCACCGCAGGTTAGGGCTCCTGAATTTATACCCAAACCGCGAGCGCACTTCACCTGCTCGAAATGCCAATGCGTAATGTCGCTTGTGAGCTTTATTCGACCGCGACCTGCGCCGCAATAAATCCGAACGCGGTAAACACAGCCATTCATGTAACGCGGGGGGAAGAAGAAAATACTTATGGAATAAGGTAAATTTTTATCGTCGACATAGGCGAGGCAACAACTCGCCCATCAAAAATGCGAGCACTAAACAGCTCGCCCCTTCCGCTAAACACTCAAAAATATATTTCCTATAGATAGAGAGACGAACGAGACCGGGCTTGTTCAACAATGGGATAGGTCGCGGCTGCGCGCGACATATCCTTATTTGTTAGGGATACCTACTTCACGATTAAGTCTGAACGTTCCTTTTTAATGAACTTTATATTTTCTGCGATTTCAACTAGAAGCCCCTCAGGCTTTTTCTCGTCAAACTCAGCAATACCCATGATTTCCAAATTTCCATCGGGAGACTTTAACGACTGAGACATTTTTGTATAACTACTTTTATTCGAAGGAACAACAATTGGCAATACAAATAAATGGTAGCCTTTGAGATTAATTTCATGGCGAGCAAGCATATCTTTAGGCCAATTGTTATTTTTGCCCAATGCGTTGTGTACATATTGACTTGGCACAAACAAAACACCGCCTTCAGATTTCAAAGAATTCAGAGCTGCTTCATTTTTCAAAGATACAAGCGCGTACATAGCCAACCATGCACCAACTCCCTTAGCATTGAATAAATATTCAGGTTCTACCAAAGCACCAGTAGATAACGCGGAATCAATTTTTTGCATTGAAAGTAGTGAAGCTACCATTTGCTGAGGTAAGTCAGCCAATTCGGGAGCGCTTTTGGAAATGCCGTAGAAGTACAGATATTTCCAATCTGATGCTGAATTAGCATCTTCAGGTTTTGAAATGACAGCCACATTTTCTGATAATGCTTTAGAAGTAGGCTTAATATTTTCCTGCTCTCTGTACCAAGTTAAATGCTCTTGAGTTAGATAGTCACCACCGTCACTATAAACGACTGTAATTTCAGCTTCATTTGGAAGATCAGCAATTAATTTTAATCCAGTAGTCTTTTGCTTAGGATATTTAACAGTAGATAGATATTCTTCTTTTTCAGCCACAGTAACTGTAAGGCGACCTGTTTTTGCTGATTTTTGAAACAAAAAGTCAAATGAACCTTTTTCGTTGGGATTTGATACCACGAACAATTCGGACTTAAGAAAAACAGGCCGAACTACGTCAATATTTTTTTCCACTCTCGATTGCTGAAACGCCTGCTTAAGTGGTGTATCGGCATTTGCAGCTAACGAAGCCCCAGACACCATTGATAGAATTAAAGACATTACTTTTTTCATATGACTTACAAACTGTCCAGCGCACGAAGTGCGCGTGTTGCAGCACTTTGTTAGGTGCCTTTATGATATTCAATTAGCTTATTATAAAATTCGTCAAATTCACTCGGTGAAGAAAACGATGATTTAGGAATAATATGCATTGAATGCCATGCGATTCTTACGTAAATAGCAGCTCTTGTTTTTTGAATGCTCTTAATGCCAGACCAATTTGTGGTAGTGGTATTTACGTCAGTTTCTTCAACAAAATGATCTGGAAATATAGTAAAAGTATGATTCCCCAAAATACCACCGCTGCTACTTAGAAACACAATGGAGATAAATGTAATTAACCCCCAAAAGATAAAAAATAAAATAAGGGTGGTTTTTAACCCATACAGTAACGCAACTTCAATTTCACAGCATGTTTTGTTCTCACCGAAAACCATAGGATATGTAATAAAGACATAAACGGCTAAAATCCACCCAAGGGTGGAGGGGCTTTTCAAAGCATTCAGATTCATCATTAATAAATCAAATCTTGATATATTTGCTGATACTTTCATAATCACCTAACGAAACTGTAGAAAATCACCTTCTGGAAAAAGCTTATCCACAGCCAATTTTTGTAATGTTTGCCTGGCCAATATTCCGCCAAACCCCTTTAACATAATCATTTCTTATGCGCACAGATTAAGCGTTATCTGTGGGCAAGTCGATATATTGGTCACCGCAGCTCTAAATTGCCGTAATTCGCTATTTTTTCGATGTTATGCACCAAACAGTACAACTGCCATTGGCCTTGCGCCTTAGCTTTTCCTCGCAAGGAGAAGCGATTTAAGCCGATATTGGCAAACACCGGTTCGACTGTGGACATGCGGTGGCTGTAATAGAACTTTCCGAGTTTGCTATCCACTCGTCGCTTCATCCAATCGGTTGCAGTTTGCTTGGTGTTGACCGTAATCGAGGCTTGTCGACGGATACGTCAGGGTCAGAGCCCTTTAAAAAAGATTAGGCCAGCGATTGCTTCTTCACCGGCCTGCAACGCCGAGCCTGTCCAGCTTTCATGCCTATTTTTTCTTCTATCTATTTTAAGGGTTCTGACCACCTGACCCCTTTAGTTCATCGAATAACAGGTTTGGCTTGTTAGATGCTATAAGCTCCGCGCGCCCTAAACTTCCTGATTCTGGAGCAATGTATTTCATTAGTACTACCGGCATATTACTTACTTTTTTTGCAAGCTTTAAGAATTCATTTGACCCTGATTTAGTCTTAAACTTATATTTAATAATTACATCATCCCCCTGATGAAGTACATCAATGATAATGATAGATGCTGGCTTTTCTGCTTGAAGGCGGCTAACCCAATCAGTTTTCTTCGACTTTTCTTCCACTTGTTCTTGAATAGCATTTTTAGAGCAAGGCTTGTCAGAAAACAAAACCTTTCCATCTGATTGTTTGCACTTATATATCTGTGCCGATGCAAAAATAGGGAAAATTAATAGCACTATTGAAAAAATATTTTTCATATTTAGATCACACAACTCTTTTGTGTTGCCCCTTAACACCATGCTCTGCCGTAGTTTGTAAGTAGCGCGTTGCGATTAACTTAGCGTAGCGATATTGCATAAGCGCTACTTACAACCAGGTACAACGCTTGTTATGAATTACTTTCTCTTAGGTTAGCTTCAGTAAACTTTACAGTTATAGTGTCACCACTTTGAACTTCAATTTTGCAGGTGCCGCCTTCAAATAGAATTTTATTTATTGAATTTGAAGGCCCCCATGGGGTTGCATGAGGAATAAAAAGTTCGGATACACCAGCTAGTTCCAAGTAGTTCAAAACAGATTTTTGCCGGTCAGGACAATAGCGCCAGATTCCAATTTTTAGAGATGCACTTTGCCAGTGATAGTTAATTTCTTCAATGGTGCAATCATGAAAGTCTAAGTTCATTATTACTCTCATTATGATATTTATTATTTCTAGACCCTCGTTAGATGGTAGTGAGGTGTCTACTTTTCTTGGGGAGCTCGGTAAGCTAACGACACCACTCACCGGACGCGTAGGGAGCGCTAGCGACCGAAGCGGTCCGGTGTAGTGGATTGTTATGTGCCCCGAATTCAATAACATTTGACATTATATGGCTGATTGTGACAATGATTTAAATGCGAATACTGGCAAAGGCGTAACAACGGTTTTTAGAAATAGCCGACAATGTAACAGTCACTGGTCAGTAATTACTTCTTGAACTATAAACTCATCGATATGACCAAGAAACCGTTTTAGATACTCCAATCTCTCTGGTAGATTTAAGTACAAATTTTCATAATCAAGGACGTCAACAGTTCTTTCAACTTGTTTCCGAGTTTTCTTGTATGATTTTCCTGCTATTTTATATATTTCCTTAAGAAGGCCTGCCGGATGATTTACAAGCTCAGCATTGTCTGTTTCTGGATTAAATCCAACCTTTTCGGCAATTTCTTTATTAGTTAATGATTCATCAATCAACTGAAAGTGCTTTCCTTCTTGAAGAAACCATGCCTCAACCTCCATAACTGCTAAGCAAAGCTCAATTTTGATATCTTTTGTAGGTACGCGTGTGTATAGCCCTTGTAGTACACGTTCTAAATTTTCACGTGGGTGAGGATAAAGATCTCTTAAGCCCAACACTAAGGCGTAATTAGCTCTTATTAGACTAGCTCGATTTTCGAGTATGCGGGATTTCACTGATTCGTCATTCCCACAATCTACAATCAAGACAAAATATTTTATATCTTTCTCTTTTGTCGAAGTTTCTGAAAGTCGAGTTATCTCTTTTGCTTTTGACACTCGGAATGAAATAGACTTCTTTCCCGCAATCTCCTCAAGTAGTTTCTTTGTGAAAATAGATTCCGTTTGTCCTTCGACGAAGACTGCGAATTTCTTATACGCCATTCTTTATTCCCCTAGAAAAAATTCAGACGAAAAGAAATCAAAATTATTTAGACCTACAAATTCAAACTCCTCGAACGCTCTAGTCGCATTATTCTTATTGAACACCTTAACTAAACTCCCTTCCCTGTGAAGAACTGACCAATATTCAAGAGGAACTCCATTCATGATAAATCTATCATTAGTCGTCATGAACAGCTGAAAGTTATGACTTCTCGATTTCTCAATGAGTAAAAGAATCATATTTGAGGATCTGTCATAATCTAAGCCTTCACCAATATCATCAATGAGTATACAAGCTGAAATTTTCTCAAAAATCGTATAATTCAATTGAACAACAAGAGCAAGTGCTCGAAACATGCCTTGTGACATATTAAGTTGAGTTGTTTCGGTATTTAGACTCCTCTCTTTGACTGACAACCCTAATAATTGAGTCTTTTCCTTTAAATATTTTGAAATGTTCACGATTGACACATCGGAACAATCATAACCAAGTGTGGAAAAATCTTTTAAGATACCTTTTTTGAATTTATCACCATGCCTATCAAGACCGCGTTGAAAAATACCTATGACATAATTAGGGTTGGTAATCTCTTCATCATTTCTTACACTATCTATTTCGCCCTGTTTTGGCGAAATCAAGAAGTTCCGGCCGAACTCCGAACCAAAGAGGAAATGTTTTACAGAAATCGCCCATTCGTATAATTCATCAAAAAATGGATGTTGGACTGAATCTCGCCTACTAACTGCTGCCAATTGAGTGGTGGGAGCTTGAAAGCGAATTTTCTTGCCAAGTTCTTTGGCTTCAATTTCGCCTTCACCTGTTTCGCCTCGTTCTAGTACTGTATCTCCGTCTCTGGTAAACCTTTCCAGTACTACATTGAAACCTTTGATTTTTAATTCATAGGAAAATATATTATCTTCACACTCAAACTTAACATTGTAATAACCACTATCGTACAAATCAGTGCGCTTACCACTAAGTAGCTTAGCAAGGCCGCTAATAACATTCAGAAGCCGGGTTTTACCTGTGGCATTTTTTCCTACTATCAAGTTTGTACTGCCAAAACTTGTAGTATTGAGCTTCCATTCCCTTGGCTCACCTTCAAATTCTGAAAAAGTAAGTTCTGTGAGATGCATTTAATAACTCCAATTATTTAGCTCAATAAGATTTAGTATAAAACGATGTAAGGTCATAGTATTTCGTTAAATTCTGGTAATCCTTTAAGCTCGATACTAGAATTTGTTCGGGGTCGAGCCCAGAAATTCCTAAAACACATAACGTTTTTAGCAGCGGCCGTAGTGTAGGCGCAAAGCGCCGAAACGGAGGTCCAACCCCGCAGGGGCGAAGCTGGCTAAACTTGTTATGTGCTTACCGATGTATAGTGACATTGCCAATTTTAACCACGCTACCATCTTTATTTAAATACTGAACAATATATTGCCCAGCCTTTACTGAAGAAATATCAGCGCCTTCTATTTTCGTAGTGCTGAACTTCTTAGATATTACCGTTGTAGTGATATATAAGTTGATTGCCTGATCATTAACGGACGCCTGGACAGACTTTAAAGCTACTGCCGAGTTTAACTGAGTAGGCTTTACAGTGAATTCATGTAGCCCAGAGACATCTCCTCGTAGTATGAGCCAATTCGGATTTTTGTCTTGAGAACCTACAATAATACCACCGACAGATTCAATAAATGGCCAATCTCGCCTTTCCTCTGCAACGGAGCAAGCGCTCAATAATAGTGTAAGAATCCAAATTATATTTCTCATCGCTTCAATGCTCAATTTACACAAACTGTCCAGCGCACGCAGTGCGCGAGTTGCAGCACTTTGTTATGCATTGGTTTCATTGTTTTTAAGTATATATGGCTCAATTAATTCAAGTAGCTCATTCAATTTCTCAGTATGAACTGAGATGTAAATTTTCCCACTGTTTCTACTAACAAGAACAATGGCATTAATTCCATTATTGCTAAAGTTATATGATGAAACTGATTCGGCTAATGGGAAGCTATTTTTAAAGCCCCAATAGTTTCTTCCCTGAATTGTGCCATTGTTAATAGTGATTTTGGCCATTCCAACCCACAAGGCTATAAGCCATGCGAAGACAATACAAAATAAGACAATTCCAGAACCTATTTTTAAGGAGTTGATCAGGTTCAAATGAGGAAATGCTACACCAAAGTCAAAGCCATACTTTACATAACGAATTGCAAAAACAATTAGAACTGGGATGGTTATTGCGATAGCCATGTATTTTGATAGGCTCAGCCACAATTCTTTCCATAGAACTTGATAGGTCATTAGTTTCCTCTTCTTTGCATAACGCCGTGCGCATGGGCGAGCGGCGCAGCCGCGAGTCCAGCCCGAAGGGCGAACATGCCGCACCTTGTTATGTGTTTTGATATTGATGGATATATTGCTTAACGCGCTGAACATTTTGAATTCCTTCAAATGCCGGGGTTGAATTAGATGCACCAGGCCAGCCTGAACCCTGAAAGAATTGCATGGGGTTTGATGAGCCTAGGACAATAGTACCTGAGCCGTCTTGTTTTGCTTTAACTTGGATTTCAGGCAGGCTTTTTAGGTTAAGTGATGTGATTTTTTTACCAAAAAAGCCGGATACAATAATTGCTCTGATATTTGTTAAGCCGTAAATTGTGCCCTCTCTTTTTTTTGCGTCGTAAAAAAAGCGACCGATTATTATGTAAATTCCAACTAGCACAAATGGAATGCCAAACAAGGCCATAAAAATAGGTGCATTACTTTGCAAAACAGAATACTCCCAGAAAAAGGCAAAACCGCCCCATAATAAGCTGAAAGGAATCATAAATACGTCACTGGTTTTAAGCATAAATCCTTTTTGAGGCGTATCGCTCCAAATAAGTTTTTCATTTGGCATGAGTTCGTTTCTTAATAGTTCTTGCACGATATTTCCTCAAAACACATAACGCTGAGCGCAGGTGCGTAAAAACCGACAGGTTTTTACGTCAAGCACACGAAGTGTGCGCACCTGGCGCGTATTGTTATGGGTGCCGATGCGGCAAAGGACTGGAATAGAACACAAAGCCAACCCCGGCACCCTGATTAAATTAGTGTTGCCGATATTGGCAACAAACCCTCTTACTGGCAAGCCACACTACGCAGTGCGTTTGCATTTAACTTTCTAGCGGCACCGGGCTACGAAGCAGGCTGCCACAAAACCACTAATTGCACCAGAGCGAAGCCACTGACTTTTGATGCAATTGTCGCACTTGATATTGACGAACGCGGCACGAATATTCCGACGAAAACGTTTAGGGAGCCAAGCAACCATAACGCCGCAAGCAAAGGCGCGCGTTAGCGCGTCCAGCCCGAAGGGCGATTTTGCCTTGCCTTGTTATGCCTTTAATCTGTGACATTGAAATTAACCTGAGCACCATCGGGAAGGTCTTTGATTTGAAAGTTCATTTGGCCTGACATAGCAAAGTGAACCTCTGTATCTGTTAGCTCAAAGTTACTAGGCTCATACTTGCCGCCCAAAACAGGCAGCTGTTTGAAACCGTATAATTTACCTGGTTCGAGGATAACACCCTGTTCTTTGAGCTGCGCTACAACAGGAACTAAAAACCATTCGTGGATTAGCTCATTGTCTTGTAGCTTACCCTGAAATTCTCCATATGAATCCGCGACTTTTTCAAATTCTGCACTTCCCGTTATAAGCCAGAATACTTCACCAGATTCACTTTGTAAGAATGCATCGCCGACGGAGGTAATAAGAATAGGTAGCGCCGAACCAACAAGCCATTGCCAGTCTTCCATCAATTTCGCTCGATCAAGATGCTCGAGGCTGACTGTAAGATCATTCCAAGTTAATGACACCAAACTCTCCTTGAGGCATAACAGTTTATTAGACGGCGGGTGCCGTATATCACCTCGCCGCATATCAATTTTTGGATTGCTTAGGATTAAATGAAATTGCCTTTTAAATCATAAGCTAAGACATTAGCTAGGATATATCAGGTGAGCAAAAAGCGGCAAGCGCCGTTTATCTCCGACTTTTATCACTTTTAGGAAAATTATATTTATTCACATAACACTCTGATTTATTTGGAGGTTTTCATTTTTTTAATTTTTAGATTTAGATGATATACGGCGGGCGCCGCTTATCAGGGTTGAAATACTCAGGCTATTTGTCTAGCATGCTGTATATACATACAGCATGGAGCGCCTATGATCACCGATATACCACAATCAATACCCTCGAAGCCTGTACGACTAATGGATCAATACCGCGCTTATATGCGCGGTTTAAATTTAAGTTATCGCACTGAGCAAGCCTATGTTCATTGGGCGCTTCGCTATATTCGCTTTCACAATAGATGTCATCCAAAAGAGCTGGGAGGCTTGGAGATTGAGCAGTTTTTGTCGCATTTGGCTGTAGAGTTAAATGTGGCAGTAAATACACAACGCACGGCGCTGAATGCCTTGATGTTTTTTTACAACA
The DNA here is from genome assembly GCA_050305995.1 of Cellvibrio sp. Taxonomy (GTDB): domain Bacteria; phylum Pseudomonadota; class Gammaproteobacteria; order Pseudomonadales; family Cellvibrionaceae; genus Cellvibrio. Next base: position 9,536 of record JBNLGJ010000009.1, on the reverse strand, counting down.
AGTTTTTAGCTAAACCGATTGAGGGGGTACAACCTATTCGTGCGCAAAAGCACAGGCGTATCCCTGTGGTCTTTTCACCCGCCGAAGTCAGTAAGCTTTTTGCTGTTCTTGACATGCCCTTTAAGTTGTTAGCGCAACTTATGTATGGCTCTGGGTTAAGAGTTAGTGAGTGTTTGAGCTTGCGCGTCAAGGATGTGGAGTTTTTTGCAAAACAAATTATCGTGCGCTCCGGTAAGGGCGGAAAAGACAGAAGAACGTTATTGCCGGAATCGCTGATTGTACCTTTACAGCAGCAGATTGAGGTTGTGAAAAATTTGCTGAGCTTTGATAAAGCGAATGGTGTGGGTGATGTTTATCTTCCCCACAAGCTTGCGCAAAAGTACCCGTCCGCTGGTAGCTCCCTTGCATGGCAATATCTATTCCCTGCCAATGATACGGCGATTGATCCCCGCTCTGGTGTGGTGCGCCGGCATCACATTTACGATGGCACCTTGCAGCGCAAAGTAAAGGAGGCAATTAAGCTAGCAGGTATCCACAAACATGCCTCTTGCCACACATTTCGCCACAGCTTTGCAACCCAGCTGTTAAACACAGGTTATGACATTCGCACAGTGCAGGAGTTATTGGGCCACAGCGATGTTAAGATCACCGAAATTTATACTCACGTATTAAATAAGGGTGGCTCTTGGGTGCGCAGTCCACTGGACTGAGTCAAACCTGCGCCAGCGGGAACACACACATAAACACACTGCCCTTGCCTACTTCGGAGGTAATTTTTAATTCTGCGTCGTGGCGCATGAGCACGTGTTTGACTATGGCGAGACCGAGGCCAGTGCCGCCAGTGCCGGAGTTACGGCTGGCATCTACGCGGTAAAAGCGCTCGGTGAGGCGTGGCAGGTGTTTGGCTTCTATGCCTGGGCCGTTGTCACTTACGGAGATATAAAAGTGATTTTTATCCTGCCATAGGAGTACAGAAATTTTTCCATCCGCTTGCGTGTATTTAATGGCGTTAGTTACTAGGTTGGAGAAGGCTGAGTGCAGCTCTTTTTCGTTGCCGAGTAACATCAGCGGTTTGGTGGTGTTGTTGCAAATAAGTGTGAGGTTTTGCTGCTTTTCTTTGGCGAGCAAATCGGCTTCGCCTTTTACTATGCTGAGCAGCTGCTCGACATTGATAGGCTTTTGATTGTGCCCCGCTTCGGTGGTTTCCAACTTTGACAACACCAGCAAATCGTTAATCAGCAGCGACATGCGTTTGGCTTGCTGTAGCATTTGCTGCAGCGGTTTGTTCCAGCTGGGTGTGGTGTTGTTGTCGGCGAGTGTCTCCACATAGCCGTTAATGACGGTGAGCGGCGTGCGCAGTTCGTGGGATACGTTGGCGACAAAGTCCTGTCGCATCTTTTCCAGGTTGTGCAGCTGAGTGATATCGCGTACGACAATTAAGCGCTCGCTTTTACCAAAGGGGGTAATTTGGAATTGCAGTTGCTTACTGGGGAAGCGCGGCGAGGGTAGATCGATTGGTTCGGCGTAGTTTTGCTCATCAAAATAGCTGACGAATTTGGGGTGACGAATAAAGTTGATTACCGACTGGCCCTGGTCTTTGGTGTTGAGGCCGAGCATACGGTGCGCTGCCGGGTTCCAAAAATCCAGGTGACCGCGATGGTCGAGGATGATGACGCCGTCGCGCAGTGCCGAGGTAATCTCCTGGATGCGCTTGATTACCGCTTGTAGGTCTTCTTTTTCCAGCCGCTGATGACGCTGCAGTTGGTAGATGTTGTCAAACACACTGCCCCAGAGGCCGTCACCTTCAGGTGCCACCTGGTCGCTGTGCTCCAGCCAGTGCTGCAGGCGGTTCATCTGGCGGTAGCCGAGGTAGATGTAAACCAGGCTGCCGAGGAACAGGGGATAGCCAAAATTGCCCAGCGCAAAACCCAGTGCCAATGCAACCAGCAAAATAATCGCAATGCGCCGCAACTCGGCGCTGTAACCCGTTAACAAGTGGAGAGCCCCTTTAACACAACATTTGGCCGTTCAAGGCCAAAACAAAATAATCAGGCGACCTTGCTTCAGGCTTCAATTTTGGTGGAGAAGCGATAGCCAGTACCGCGCACAGTTTGCACCAGATCTTCGTGACCGTCGATGGCAAGTGCTTTGCGCAGGCGGCGAATATGGACATCCACTGTGCGCTCTTCCACGTAGACATTGCCGCCCCAGACATGATCCAGCAGTTGGCTGCGGGTGTAGGCACGCTCCTGGTGGGTGAGGAAAAACTCCAGCAGGCGGTATTCCGTTGGCCCCATGTCCACCGACTGGCCATGAATCGTCACGCGGTGGCTTGCGGGGTCGAGACACAGGCCCTGCACGGTGATGGGGGCTGAGTTGACCTGGGGGTCGGCGCGGCGCAGCACGGCTTTAAGCCGTGCCACCAGCTCGCGCGGCGAGAAGGGCTTGGTGATGTAGTCATCGGCGCCCACTTCCAGGCCTTGGATTTTGTTGTCCTCTTCACCCTTGGCAGTGAGCATGATGATAGGCAGGTTGGCTGTAACCTCGTCGCGTTTGAGGCGGCGCGCCAGCTCTATACCACTGGTGCCGGGCATCATCCAGTCAAGCAGAATTAGGTCTGGCTTTTCATCGATAATCAGGCTGTGGGCATCCTGCGCATTGCTGGCTTCAATGCATTGGTAATCCGCCATTTCCAGCGCGACGCGGAGCATGTCGCGAATGGCCGATTCGTCGTCAACGATTAATATTTTGCGTCCAGTCATAACACTTCGCCTGAGATAAGGGGGGTTCCGCTCAATTTGACGCTAATTTAATAAACGCTCGGTTACAGAATTATGACAGCGTAATAAATTCGTAACTATTTTTTAATACTAGCTTGCCAGGGGTTTTTTAGGCTCGCTAATTGGCGACAAAGTGCAGAGCAATGCCAGCGAATACTGCCGCCCCCACCCAGTTATTATTAATGAATGCCGCAAAGCAGGCCTGGCGCGCGCGATAGCGAATGAGCCACTGCTGATAGCCAAACAGGCTGGCGGCAACCACCAGGCTAAACCAGTAAAAACCGCCCAACTCAAAGCGCTCGCCCATCACATAAAAGCTGTACAGCGTGAGCCCCTGTAGCAATCCGGTAATTAGCCGATCCTGGTCGCCAAACAGGATAGCGGTGGACTTAACGCCAATCTTGATGTCGTCGTCGCGGTCAACCATGGCATAAAAGGTATCGTAGACCACAGTCCACAGCAGGTTGGCGATATATACCAGCCAGACGTTGTCCGGCAGGCTGTTGGTTTCAGCGGCATAGGCCATGGGTATGCCCCAGGCAAAGGCGGCACCCAATACCAGTTGGGGCAGATGGGTATAGCGCTTCATAAAGGGGTAGCAAAAAGCCAGCAACAGCCCTCCTAGCGACAACTGGATAGTCAGCGGGTTGGTGAGTAGCACCAGGCCAAAGGCTATCAGACAGAGGCAAATAAACAGGCCAATTGCCTCGCGCGGCGACGCTTCGCCGGTAGCCAGGGGGCGATCCTGGGTGCGCTTTACATGCCCATCCACTTTGCGATCGGCAAAATCGTTAATAACGCAGCCGGCAGAGCGCATTACCAACACTCCCAGGGTAAAAATCACCAGGTTCTTCCAGCTGGGCAACCCCTTGGCCGCCAGCCACAGGCTCCAGAGGGTGGGCCAGAGCAATAACAAGCTGCCGATGGGCTTGTGCATTCGCGTCAGCCGCCAATAGACGGGCGCCTTGCGCTTGATTAGCGGCCAGAGCCCCGCGGGCAGCGGCTGAACCGAGGCGCGGCGCGGCCTGGTTTGGCCGGGAGAGGCTTTTACCCGTGGCTCGCCGTCGCGTACCGGCAGCGGCTGATTCGGCAGCACTGGCTCAGCGTCTGGTGCCGCCGCGGGTTTGGCTGCTGCAGGCTTGCGCCCGCCCTTGGGGTTGGTCGCGGCGGCAGGCTTTTTGTCCGGGGCTGGTTTAGCGCTGGCCTTATCCGCCGCTGGCTGTTTAGCGGCGGGCTTCTTGGCGGCTACCTTTGCTTTGCTGGTAGCTGGCTTGGCTGCTGACGAATTTTCGCCTGCGGCTTTTGCCTGGGGGGGCTTGGCCGTTGCAGGCTTTGTTTTGGCAGCCTCGGCCTTAGCCTTGGCGGCAGCTGGTTTAGGCTTGGCCGCACCTGCTTTGGCTTTGCCGGCAGCTGGCTGCCTGGGTTCTGGCTGGCGATCCTCTGGGCTCATGGCGTTTTAATATCCTGTAGGTTTGCAGGGTGGCCGCTGCGCCAGCTGCTGGGCAAATGCAGGTAAAAAGACTTCGCTGACCAACAGTGGCCTGGCATTCAGGTGGAAAATAGAGCGTCGCCCCCACAGCCGTTGCCCGCGCGCCAACTGTTGTGGCAGCTGTTCAGGCTGCAGCAGTGCGACCTCCATAGGGCTGCGCGCGAGTTGCGGCTGGCTAAATAAAAAGGCGCCCAGGGGGCTGGTGTCTTGTTTGCGCAAATGGCGCAGCGGCCCAACCAGGCTGGTGGCTGGCAGCAGGCTGCGGGCGTACACCCAGTCTTGGCCGCGCCCCTGGAGCACCACTTCGCGCACCAGCGTCAGGGTTGGCCGGCTCAAGCCCAGTGCCCGCAGCTCCAAGGCACTGGGGATTGCCCAGCGCTGACGCAGAATGCGCACCTGCAAATTGCCGCCACTCAAGCGCAGCAACTGGGCAGTGAGCGAGCCGCGATCCCCCAGCCAAGCCCGGAGCGATTGGCGCCCCGGTAGCGCCAAGTGCGCCAGGCGTCGCCAGCGCGGCGCTCCCCCTGGGCAGGCTGGGGGCGGCGGCGAAAGGTGTAACTGGCGCAGAGCTTGGGACAAACGACCCTCCCGAAAAGCGGTGAAAAAACGGCGCGAGTTTAGCAGCTTGGCCAGAAAAATACGCATAAGCTCGCCCGAGGCGTTACACTCGCGCCTGCAACAACAACCTGACTTTGGAGTCTCTAATGCACAAGACTGATCTGGTGGTCGCCCTGGCCAACAAAGAACAACTCAGCGCCAATAAAGCTGACTTGGTGGTATCTGCCATTATCGAACAGGTCACCAACGCCCTGAGCCGCGGTGAAACAGTTTCACTGTTGGGTTTTGGCTCTTTTAATGTAAGCGAGCGCGCCGCGCGCACCGGCCGCAACCCACAAACCGGCGCTGAAATTCAAATCGCCGCGAGCAAGGCGGTGACCTTTAAAGCGGGTAAAGCGCTTAAAGACGCGGTTAATTCCTAATCCTGCGACCTACAGAGGCCTGCCATGACCCTGACCTATAAAATCCTGCTTGCCATGATCCTCGGTCTGGGACTGGGTGTTGGCCTCAACTTCGCCATTGGCCCATCGCCCACCGCTGGCAGCAGCGGCCAGTGGCTGCAGGTTTTTCTTATCAATGGCTTGTTTGACACCGGCGGGCAAATTTTTGTCGCGTCACTCAAGCTATTGGTAGTGCCCATGGTGTTTGTCTCCCTGGTGTGCGGTGCCGCATCCCTCGGCGGCCACAGCCGCATGGGCGTAATGGCCGGCAAAACCCTGGCGCTTTACGTTGCGACTACAGCCATCGCCATAGCCCTGGCGATGCTGGTGGCCAACCTGGTTAATCCAGGCAGCGGCATAGATCTGGGCGCCGCCCAAAGCTATAGCGCGCCGCCCGCCCCCTCGCTTAAAGATACCCTGATTGGCATTTTCCCCACCAACCCGATCAAGGCCATGGCCGAAGGCAATATGCTGCAGGTGATAGTGTTTGCGCTGCTGTTTGGCACTGCCCTGGCGCGCACTGGCGGCGAGATCAGCGGCAATCTGCGCAATTTTTTTGAGCACCTGAATGAGGTAATCCTCAAGATGGTGATGATGCTGATGCAGCTGGCGCCCTACGGCGTGTTTTGCCTGCTTGCCAAGCTATTTTCCGCCCTGGGTTACGAAGCCATAGTGCAACTGGGCAAGTATTTTTTTACCGTACTCTTTGTGTTGTTACTGCATGCTTTTGGGGTTTACGGGTTGATTTTAAAAAGCTTGACCGGGCTGTCGCCACAAATCTTCTTTCGCAAAATGTGGAAGGTGGCGGTGTTTGGCTTTAGCACCTCCTCCAGCAATGCCACCCTGCCCATCAACCTGCGTACTGTGGAACACGACCTGGGCGTGCATAACCAGATCGCCTCTTTTTCCATCCCCCTGGGCGCTACTATCAATATGGATGGCACCGCCATTATGCAGGGCGTGGCCACAGTATTTATTGCTGAAGCCTTTGGCGTGGATATTGGTTTGAGCGGCTATTTGCTGGTGATTCTCACTGCCACCCTGGCCTCGGTGGGTACCGCTGGCGTGCCGGGTGTGGGCCTGGTGACCCTGGCGATGGTGCTGCAACAGGTCAACCTGCCGGTGGAGGGAATCGCGCTGATTATTGGTGTGGATAGGCTGTTGGATATGGTGCGCACCGCCGTCAATCTTACGGGTGATGCCATGGTGGCGGTGATAGTGGCTAAAAGCGAGGGCAAGCTGGATAGCGCTATCTACCACAACCCCAGCCTTAATGCCGAGGTGGACCCGGTAACTAGCGAATAATCGCCGCTAGTGGCGGGTAACACCCATAGGATTGAAATCCACATCTATCGCCAAGTCCTCCACCAGGCAGGGCCAGCGGTCAATTTCATGTTCCCAATCATCGTTTTGATGGCGCTGGATATAGCGGCGCACATTGTCTCCATCCAGGTTGTGCTTGCTCAGCAAGAGTTCCACTGAAAACAGCACCGCCTGATCCAGCTCATTGGCAAAGGGTTCGCCAATCAACTCGTGGGCAATCAGATTGGCCAGCGTCATATCCATGGGCGCCAGGGGAATGCCACTTTTAGCCATAAAGCGGTCATTAACCTCTTCCAGCAGCCGGTGAGCAAGATAGGCTTCGTCCAGCAGTGCCTGTAGCTGGCTGTGCTCTTCCACCAGCGAGGGTGGCGACAGGAAGTAGTCGCTGGCAATTTTTAACAGGGGCGCCACATCCTCATAAATACCCGCCTCTTTGGCCATGGTACTTATGGCCTCGATAAAATCCGGCACATGGCGGATATAGCGCATGACAAAATCCGCCAGGCGCACGGCTGCCTCATCCTCAGGCAACTTAATGGCGTAGTGCAAATGGGTTTTGCGACACTCGAGGAAATCCACCAGGCGGCCGCTGGCGGAATCTTCAGCTTGGGCCTGCTGAATCAGGGCGCGAATCGGGTTGAGGTTGTGGGTCAAGGTGAGTCTCGACAGGTTGTTATGCTGAATCACAATTGGCCTACCTTGCTAAGGTGACTACGCCTGGCAGCGCAAACCTTGCTAATTGATCTGAGAAAGCAAAACTACAATTTGGCTGCCACTCCGTCTTTAACCCTAATCCATAGGCCAATGAATGCAAGCCAGCGCTAATACCAACTTTTTATAAAAATGTAACAAACCCGAGCCGCGCTCCATGTGGATAAATCTACCAGGCAAAATCTGCCAGATATTGAGAGCGCAATCCGTCAACACTAAAAGGCGCCGGACAGCTTCAGACGCAGGCTATTGTCTATATCGCCGCTAAAGTACTGCTGAAATTGCAAACTCAGGTCGAGGCGGCCCAGGGTGCGGCCTACGCCCAGCACACCATAAACACCGCCGTTTATGTCTATATCCTCTGAATAACAATTGCGGCAATCGCTGATACTGCGTTCGGAGGCCACTATGACGCTGGCGCCAGCGCGCACCACCAAAAAGGTTAAATTATCAGCGCCAACGCGGTATTTGGGCCCATATTCGGCAAACAGCATTAACCCCGATGCATCGGACTTTTCATAGCTGCTGTCCCCCCAAGAATCGCGCACATATTGAACAAATTCGTCGTTGTCGTTGTAGAGCAACACATTCATGCCCAGGGACAGGGTCATTTCTGAATTGTTGGCGTAATACTCCCCGGCAAAACCAAGTGCGGTGGCGGTTTTATCCACGCCCTGGCTGAAGGCCGCCTCTTTATCCAGGGTTAAGTGGTCGACGTGGCCCGACCAACTCCAACTGCCCGAGGGCTGAGGCGCTGGGCGCTGTTGTGCAAACACCTGGGTGCTGGCGATCAAAGTGGTCACAATTAAACTGAGTTGCAGTAGACGCATGGTGATTTCCTTAAGTGTTCGGGGGGAGATTTAGCGAAATTTTTGAGCCGGACGCCTGTATCGCGACTGAACAATTGCGCCTATAGCCGAGTTTGCCGTGAATTCGCTCCACCAAGTCTATATAATTCGCGCTTCAATATCCGCCCAGTCTGCGAGTTCTTTGTCTATGTCCGATCGTATCGCCCAGGTCACGCGCAACACCCTGGAAACCAAAATCAGCGTCAGCCTCAACCTGGATGGCGGCGGTAAAGGCGTGTTTAACACCGGCGTGCCCTTCCTTGAGCACATGATGGATCAGATTGCCCGCCACGGTATGATCGATTTGGAAGTCACCTGCGATGGCGATACCCACATTGATGATCACCACTCGGTGGAAGACATAGGAATTACCATCGGCCAGGCCATCGCCAAAGCCGTGGGCGACAAAAAAGGCATTCGCCGCTACGGCCACGCCTATGTGCCCCTGGACGAAGCCCTGTCGCGGGTGGTGATCGATTTTTCCGGCCGCCCTGGGCTGATGATGGAAATTCCCTTTACCCAAAAGCGCATTGGCAAGTTTGATACCGAGCTGTTTTGGGAGTTCTTCCAGGGCTTTGTCAACCACGCTGGCGTCACCCTGCACGTGGACAGCCTGCGCGGCCACAACGCCCACCACCAGATAGAAACTGTGTTTAAAGCCTTTGGCCGCGCGCTGCGTATGGCGCTGGAAAAAGATCCGCGCATGGAAGGCATTATGCCCTCCACCAAAGGCAGTCTCTAAGGCGAGTTGGCAGCATGACTAAAGCAAGCGTCGCCATCATCGACTATGGCATGGGCAACCTCCACTCAGTGGCCAGCGCCCTTGAGCATGTCGCCCCAGAGCAACAGGTGCTGGTCACCGCCGATCCGGCCGTCGTCGCCGCCGCTGACCGGGTGATCTTCCCCGGCGTGGGCGCAATTCGCGACTGTATGGCGGAGATCCGCCGCCTGGGCTTTGATCAGCTACTGCGCGAGCAGATCGCCAGCGGCAAGCCGGTGCTGGGCATCTGCGTGGGCATGCAGGCACTGATGGATCGCAGCGAGGAAAACGGCGGCGTCGACTGTATCGGCATACTGCCCGGCCAGGTGAAGTTCTTTGGCACCGAGCATCGCGATGCCGCTGGCTGCCATTTAAAGGTGCCACACATGGGCTGGAACCAGGTGCACCACAACGATCACCCGCTCTGGGCCAATATCCCCCAGGACGCGCGCTTTTACTTTGTGCACAGCTACTACATACACACAACCGCGCCCGAGCTGGTGGCTGCCACCTGCGACTACGGCGTGCAGTTCCATGCGGCGCTAGCGCGCGGCAACCTGTTTGCCGCCCAGTTCCAACCGGAAAAAAGCCACACCGCCGGCCTGCAACTGTTAAAGAATTTTGTGA
>JBNLGJ010000008.1:0-65633 GCA_050305995.1 Cellvibrio sp. | reverse complement strand
TAGCGCCAGCCTTCAGCTGATGGCGGCACATCCCTGTGCCGCACTATTAATCCGACAATATTCATCGCCGGATTAATAAAAACGCGCAAGTTTATCCTGAGTGACAAGCATCTTATAATCCCTGCCCTATTCAACGCTGGGCGATTACCTATGTCAGACCCCTACCAAACACAGCATAAGTTACGCCTTAGCTATATGCCCTGGCTGTATTACACACTCAAGCCTAAACACCGGGAGTGGGCAAATATATGGCAAGGCGAGATTCAGCGCCAGCTAAGCTTTTTGGAAACCATAGAGATAGGTAGAAATTGCTTTGTAGCACCAGAGGCAAGGCTTTTTGCTGAACCCGGCAGGCCCATAGTTATTGGTGATAATACCTATATTGCCGCCGAGGCTATAATCCACGGCCCTGTTTTTTTGGGGAATGGAGTATCAGTTAACCATCACGTCAGCCTGGATGGCGGGCGAAAAGGCATAAGCATTGGCAATAACACCCGAATAGCTGCCCATAGCTGCGCCTACGCGTTTAATCATGGCATGGAAAGCATGCAGTTGATCAGTCAACAGCCGGTAACCTCCCATGGAATAGAAGTGGGGGCAGATGTCTGGATTGGTGCAAATAGCGGGATTGTTGACGGCGTAGTTATAGGCGATGGCGCTATTATTGGCATGGGAAGCATGGTGACGCGAGATGTTCCCGCCTACACTAAGGCAGCAGGCAATCCCGCTCGCATTATTGGCCGAAGAGAATAATAAGACATAGTGGATAAAATGCCCTGGTCTACTTAACGTCGATCACTCCTTAAAGCCTGAAAATATCAAGTTCTAATGGAATTGGCCTATTTATGATTGCTCCTCTTTTTTATCTGGAGACTAAATTAGCGTCGCTTTGGGCCTGTAATTGGCGCCCTTGGGTTTACTTGGGGCTACTCCTGGCATGCACGTTGACTAGTCGAGTCCAGGCCGATGATAAGACACTTCGTATCCTCGCCTGGGAAGGCTATGCGGACCCTGAAGTTCAACACCAGTTCACCCGAGAAAGCCATATTAAGCTTGATGTCACTATTGTTTACTCAGATGATGAACTCTGGAGCAGGGCAAATAACACAGAAGGAAAGCCCTACGACCTGATTGCGGTAAATACCGCAGAGTTGCAACGATATATCGATAAGAGCCTGGTGCGACCAATCGACCCACAGAGGATTCCAAATCTCAGCAATCAGATAGCTCGCTTTCAAAACAGGGAGCAAATTCCCGGATTGACTCGTCAACACAATATCTATGCAATCCCCTACACCTTTTCTGAAATGGGGCTAATCTACAATCGCAAATTGGTCACTCATCCGCCAACGAGCATTAACGCCCTTTGGGATTCGCAGTACAAGGGACAGGTACTGGCCTTTAATACCAGCAACCACAACTTTACGCTCGCCGCTTTTAGTCTGGGGTTTGCTCGACCATTTGATCAAACCCCCGATCAACTGTACGCAGGCGCACGCCATCTGGTCGATCTAAGGCGCAATATTCTCAGCTTTTACAATACCCCTAATGAGGTCGTTAACCTTTTTAAAAACAATAAAATTGCACTAATTTTTGCTAATTTTGGCACCCAGCAGCTCAAGGCACTGGAGGATGTAGGTGCCGATGTAGGCTATAGTTTACCCGACGATGGCACTCTGGCCTGGCTCGATTGCTGGGCAGTCGGAGCCCAGGCCAGCCACCTTGCTGAAGAATGGATTAATTTCACCTTGAAAGAAGATATCAGTAAAAGGCTCACTGCACTGCACGGGTTGGGCAATACGCTCAGCGAAAATATACTTTACAAACGAGCGCATATTCACTGGCTGCAGCCCATTGAAAATGCCGAATTACGCAACAGGCTTTGGGAACAGGTATACGCCGGCGATACCCCGGAAAAATTTTAATGCGCACACCTATAGTTATTAAGCTTAGCCTTTGGATTGCGATAATCAGTGTCTGCAGCGCCTGCATCAGTGTCTATTTCACTTATACCAATGGTCGCGATTTACTCATTAAAACAGCAAAAGATCGGTTGAGTACTGCTAATCAGGTAATCGCCCAGCGCTACAGCTTTTATATCGGTGAGACGACCAAAAGTTTGCTATTCGTTTCGCGCCTACCAGCATTAGCAGAGATAGTCGAGTCGAATACTCCCATCCGAGAAGAACAGCTTAGGCAAAGACTGGGCTCCGTGTTTACCCAACTAATTAGCACCCATGAAGAGTATTTTCAGGTTCGCTTCATTGATGCTAACAACCACGGCAAGGAATTGGTAAGAGCGGATCGCAGCGCTGATGGTGCAAAATACATCGCCCCGCAACAACTTCAAGAAAAAGGCCACTTCTCTTATGTTTACCAGACACTCAAACTCGCCAAGGGCGATGTCTTTATCTCCCCTATTCACTTGAATAAGGAAATCGGTACGCTGGAAGGATATGAAAAACCCAGCCTCATCCTATCGACACCGGTTTATTCCGATACCAAAAGGTTGATTGGTTTGGTCGCCATAAATATTGACCTCGTGCGAATGTTTGCGCTAATCCAAAACAACCTTCCACAAAATTTGACACTCATCGCAACAAACAGCGAAGGCGATTATTTGATTCATCCCGACCCTGAAAAAGCTTTTGGTTTTGATAAAGGAAAATCGTTTAAGATACAGGACGATATTCCTGAATCACAAAAAATCTTTAGCGGCGAACTCAATCACATCGTCAGCCAAAGCTGGGATTTAAATGCTCCGCAAAAGCCAGCTGTTCTATCCCTGGTTAAGGTTCCCTTTAAGTTTTCGACGCTACAAAAATACATGATAATCGGGCTTTGTAGCGACTTACAGAGCGTCAATGCGGACGCTACACGGCTGGGGATTCAGGCACTTCGTTTGTCGCTTTTATTAAGTCTTTTTTTGGTGGCAATGTCATATTTCTTCGCGCAAAAAATATCCCGACCACTGCAGTTAATTACTAAAACCTTTGGCAAATTTCGCGAAGGCGATCCTATTCCTGAGCTCACTTTAAATAGCAAGGATGAGTTTGGCCTCCTAGTTAACAACTTTACCAATATGGCCAGGAGTATTAATCGCCAGCTACAAGAGTTAAAAATTCAGCGGCAGTATTTACAGCAGGCCGCCTATCACGATCCGCTGACCAACTTGCCAAATCGCTTACTCCTGGATGACCGTCTGGAACAAGCAGTTGTGATTGCCAAGCGGGACAAGCTAGAGGTTGCAGTTATGCTTGTGGACCTGGATGATTTTAAACCGGTAAATGATCTTTACGGTCACGATATAGGTGACAAATTGCTCAAGGAGGTCTCTGAGCGTATGCTCGCGTGCATTCGCGAATCAGACACCTTGGCGCGCTTTGGCGGGGATGAATTTATGTTAATTTTATCCTGCCGAGATCATCAGCAGGCTAGCCTCACAGGACGACAAGTAAGCCGTCAAGTCGGTGAAAAGATTCGCAATGCATTAACACAACCCTTTAACATTGAAAATTTTAACCTGCGTATTTCCTGCAGTATTGGCGTATCCATACTTCCTGAAGATTCGCTAGACAAAGAGACTCTGGTAAAAAATGCCGACCTAGCTATGTATTACGCCAAATCAGCAGGCCGCAACAACGTGAAATTTTTTGATGAAATAGTTGTCGATTAGACACCCCAACGGAGACACCCATGAGTACTGATTTTGCCCTAAGCCTACTTACCTGGCTGGAAGTCTTTTTTATTGTTGTTGTCGGTCTGGGGCTTTTTGGCCTGCTGGCAATTTATATTGCCGATATTACTCAAACCACCCACGCGATACGCAGAAACTACCCGATCATAGGTCGCTTTCGCTATTTTTTTGAGCATCTGGGCGAGTTCTTTCGCCAATATTTTTTCGCACTGGATCGCGAGGAAATGCCTTTCAACCGCTCCGAGCGCTCCTGGGTTTATCGCGCAGCAAAGGACGTTGACAATAATGTGGGTTTTGGCTCAACACTGAATATCCACCAGCATGGCACTCTCCTTTTTTTAAACTCTGCGTTTCCTATTCAGGAGGAGGATGCCAGCTTACCCACGCCAGTAACCCTTGGCCCTTTTTGCCGCGAGCCTTATACCACTGCATCTATTTTTAATATCTCGGCAATGAGCTACGGCGCCATCTCCAAGCCTGCAGTGTTGGCCCTATCGCGCGGCGCAGCCAAAGCTGGCTGTTGGTTAAATACTGGTGAAGGCGGACTTTCTCCCTATCACCTTCAGGGCGGCTGTGATCTCATTTTTCAAATTGGTACTGCCAAATATGGCGTGCGCGATCTGCACGGTAATTTGAGTGATGAAAAACTTAAAAAAATTGCCGCTATCGCTCAGGTAAAAATGTTTGAAATCAAGCTCTCCCAAGGTGCCAAACCTGGCAAAGGCGGCATTCTTCCCGCGGAAAAAGTTACCGAGGAAGTTGCTGAAATTCGCGGCATTCATCCAGGCCAAGCATCCATAAGCCCCAATGGCCACAGAGATATACGCTCGGTAGTGGACTTGCTCAACATGATCATTCATGTACGCGACACCACTGGCAAACCCGTTGGCTTTAAAGCAGTAATTGGCGATAGACAGTGGTTGGTAGAGTTGATCAATGAAATTCGCGTACGCGGTATTGAATCGGCCCCAGATTTTATTACCATCGACAGTGCTGATGGTGGCAGTGGCGCAGCGCCGCAACCGCTGATCGATCACGTAGGCTTACCCATTAAGGAAACCCTGCCCTGGATGGTTAGCCTGTTACAGGAAGCCGGCCTCAAAGACAGAATTAAAGTCATAGTCTCAGGAAAGCTGATCACTCCCTCAATGGTTGCCTGGGCATTGGCGAGCGGTGCCGACTTTGTTAATTCCGCCCGCGGTTTTATGTTTTCCCTCGGCTGCATTCAAGCAATGCAATGCCATAAAAATACCTGCCCTACAGGTATTACTACCCATAATCCAAAATTGCAGCGAGGGCTTGATCCCACGGAGAAGTCCGAGCGCGTTGCAGCCTACCATCACAACATGACCAAAAGCGTTTCCATGATCGCCCACTCCTGTGGTGTCGCTGAACCGCGCCAACTGCGCCCGGAACATGTTCAGGTGGTTATGCCCAACGGCTTTTCTGTGCCGCTACAGGAAGTTCAGCCCCAAGCCCTGGTGTTTACCAATCCTCACGACAGCCATCTTTCACTCGACAGTGATAAACTGTCAGCCAATTAATTTCGCAGGTAAAGGTTAATGAAGCAGTTCAAACGCAGGCTCTCATTCGCGCCACTGGCCCTGTTGATATTGGCGGGAGTTGCTCAGGCAGACACACCACTAAATGTCATTGGCCAGGACACCGCCAAACCCAAGATAGAAAATAAAGTGGCCATAGAAGATATGGGCTGGATGGATCGCAATAAAATGGACAAACAATTAAGCAAAATAAATGATCTCACCCAGACCAAGCTCGGTAGCCCTCTGCGCAAAAACTATTCGGATTTGGATACACTGCAACGCCTGGTGGACAAATCCCTAGTGGACCCAAAAGACGCAGATACCCAACAGGCCATGGGCATTGCCATGGGTGAGGTTTTTCTGGCAGATTTCCCTCACACACTGGAGTGGAAAATATACCGCGATAATCTGGGCCGCAGCCGCGCCCTCTGCGCTAAAGGCACCCAACAGTGCTTATTCCCAGTGACTATGCTGTCCCGTCGCATGGAGGTGGGTAGCAAACCCAATGTGCGCAAAATCTACAATGACGCCGTGAATATGATGGCTGAATTTCTCCCCAAAATGCCTTACGGCGGCGAAGTGCTTCACGCCTTAAAATAAACCGTCAAACTATTTGAAACTGGCGCGGGCGTCCATTAGACTGCGCCCACTCTCAGGGGAGTAATCTGCCGCACTTAACCGGCCTGATGGTCAACAAACTTGCGCCTCAATGCGCATGGTCATCAGATCCCCTCCAGTCTTGCAATGCACTAATTAACCTGCACAGACTGGCCTCGATTGATGAGACCTGAGGTATAACCGGCGCTCCAGGCGGGACGCAGGCTATACCTCTGCGTTGTCATCCCGCCTTGGATATTTCGATGGAAGCATTTCTCAGCTCAACCGCCGCCGTCGCCATTGCTGAAATTGGCGATAAAACCCAAATCCTGGCGCTGTTTTTAGCGGCGCGCTACAGTCGCCCCTATCTGATCACCTTTGGTGTATTGCTCGCCACTTTGCTTAACCATGGGTTAAGCGCCTGGCTAGGTGCCGCAATTTCCCAGTGGATTCCCGCCGAGTGGTTCCCCTGGATAGTCAGCGCTAGTTTTTTTGCAGTGGCGATTTGGCTGCTGATCCCCGATAAGGAAGATGATGAAACCAGTCGCTTTGCCAGCCTCGGCCCTTTGGCCGCTACGTTTATTTTGTTTTTTCTCGCCGAGCTTGGCGATAAAACCCAGATAGCCACGGTCATCCTGGCAGCCAAATACAATGCCGATGCCTGGATGACTGCCACAGTGGTCGCGGGCACCACCCTGGGTATGCTGTTGGCCAATGTACCGGTAATTTTTGCTGGCAAATGGTTGATGGACAAAATGCCCATGGGCCTGGCCCATAAAATTGCCAGCGGTATGTTTATCCTGCTAGCAATTGCAACCCTATTCGGACTTGGCAACTAACAATCTTCCGCTTGGAGCAAAAAAAGGGAGCATCAGCTCCCTTTTTCAATTAAAGCACAGCGTTTATCCTGGCAAACTACAGTCCTTTGAACCCCTTGCCCACCACATAAACTTCGCGCGAACGCGGGCGCGAGGCATTGGGCTTACGGATAACCACATTGGCAAAGTGTTCACGGGCGGCTTTAACGTAGGCATCAAAGCCCTCGCCCTGGAAAACCTTGGCGACAAAATTGGCTTTGGGTTTGAGCACCTGACAGGCCATATCCAGCGCCAGCTCCACCAGATACATAGACGCGGCCTGATCAGCCACATCCACGCCACTGATGTTGGGCGCCATATCTGACATCACCAGCTCGGCCTGAG
The DNA here is from genome assembly GCA_050305995.1 of Cellvibrio sp. Classification (GTDB taxonomy): domain Bacteria; phylum Pseudomonadota; class Gammaproteobacteria; order Pseudomonadales; family Cellvibrionaceae; genus Cellvibrio. The sequence goes on along the minus strand of JBNLGJ010000008.1, from coordinate 58,593 downwards.
CGCCGCCCAGCTTCTCCATGATCTGGTTGAATACGGATTCTTCCGTAAAGTCGCCCTGGATAAAATCCACATGCTCCAGGGAGTCCATGGGCAGTATGTCCGAGGCGATCACCCTGCCCTTAACACCCACCAGGCGTCCGGCAATTTGCGACCAGCTGCCCGGTGCCGAGCCCAGGTCCACCACCAGCATTCCCGGACGAATCAATTTGTCTTTTTCATTAAGCTCGATGAGTTTGTAGGCCGCGCGGGCGCGATAGCCATCAATCTGCGCCTGTTTGACGTAGGGGTCATTGACGTGCTCATCCAGCCAACGGTTGCTGCTTTTGGATCTGGCCATGGGAATTCTCAATACACAGAAAAGTTGGCCATTTTACGCATTCACCCAAAACCATGCGAGTTAATTGCGGGAGAAACTGACAAGCCGCTCCGAGCCACGTAAAATCGCGCCTTTTATACAAATCCATTGACTGTACAACCCCCATTGACCTCTGCTGGAGCCACCAGCCAGGACCTGATTATGATCCGAATTACTGAACTCGCCCTGCCCCTGGACCACCCAACCGAAGCCCTGCGCGCCGCTATTGTCAAACGCCTAAAAATCCAGGATAGCGACCTGATCAATTTCACCCTGTTCAAGCGCAGCTATGACGCGCGTAAAAAGAACTCGGAAATCACCTTTATCTACATTATCGATCTGGAAGTTAAAAACGAGGCCAAAATCCTCGCTCGCTTTGCCGATGATAAAAATGTACGCCCCGCGCCCGACACCCACTACTACCCCGTAGGCCAGGCACCAGAAGGTCTCAGTGAGCGCCCCTTGGTTATCGGCTTTGGCCCCTGCGGCCTGTTTGCGGCGCTCAACCTGGCGCAGATGGGGTTTAAGCCCATAGTGCTGGAGCGCGGTAAAAACGTGCGCGACCGCACCAAGGACACCTGGGCGCTCTGGCGCAAAAAGGTATTAACCCCAGAATCCAACGTGCAGTTTGGTGAAGGCGGCGCGGGCCTTTTCTCCGATGGCAAGCTCTACAGTCAAATCAAGGACCCGAAATTTTACGGGCGCAAAGTAATGGCCGAGTTTGTTAAGCACGGCGCGCCAGAAGAAATTATGTATGTGAGCAAGCCCCATATAGGCACCTTTCGCTTAACCGGCGTGGTGTCCAGCATGCGCGAAGAGATCAAGCGCCTGGGCGGTGAGGTTCGCTTTGAACAAAAAGTGGTAGACCTTCTGATCGAAGATGGTCGAGTGCAAGGCGTTGTACTTGCCAATGGCGAAACCCTGCGCAGTCGCTATGTGATACTCGCCCTGGGCCACAGCTCCCGCGACACCTTCCGTATGCTCCACGAACGCGGCGTTTATGTCGAAGCCAAACCCTTTGCCGTTGGCTTTCGTATCGAGCACCCGCAGTCGCAAATCGATCGGGCGCGCCTGGGTAAATTTACCGGCCACCCTGAACTGGGCGCCGCCGACTACAAGCTGGTGTATCACGCGCAAAATGGCCGCGCGGTTTACAGCTTTTGCATGTGCCCCGGGGGCACGGTTGTAGCGGCAACATCCGAGCCTGAACGCGTAGTTACCAACGGTATGAGCCAATACTCGCGCAACGAGCGCAACGCTAATGCAGGGATAGTGGTCGGCATTAACCCGGAGCAGGATTTCCCCGGCGGCCCCCTGGCTGGTGTGGAGTTTCAGGAAATGTTGGAATCCCAGGCCTATATCCTCGGCGGCAGCGACTACTGTGCGCCAGGACAGCTGGTGGGCGATTTTATTCGCGGCAAAGCCTCCACCGAATTTGGCGAGGTAGAACCCTCTTATAAGCCGGGGGTAAAACTTGGCGACTTGGCGCCTTCTCTGCCTGATTATGTGATCGAGGCAATTCGCGAGGCCCTGCCCGCCTTTGGCAAACAAATTCGCGGTTTTGATCGCGACGATGCGGTATTAACTGGCATAGAAACCCGCACCTCCTCACCGGTGCGTATAAAACGTGAAGACGAAAGCCTACAGAGCCTAAACACGCGCGGCCTCTTCCCGGCAGGCGAAGGCGCCGGCTATGCGGGCGGCATTCTCTCCGCCGGCGTCGACGGTATCAAAGTATCCGAAGCCCTGGCTAAAGCCATGCTGGCCGACTTGGCCGAGGCGACCTAATCACTATGAAAATCGACGATATTAAAAAGCTGCAACAAAAAAAATACCGCGAGCAATTCGGCTGCTTTTTGGTAGAGGGAGAGCATTTGGTACTCGAGCTGGAAAAAGCCGCTCGCATGAATCCGGCGCTCGACTCCTGCCAGCTACTGGTGACCGAAAATTATGCCCATTGGCAAAGCCCATTTAAAACCACGCTCATTTCCGACAAGCAAATGGCAGCCATCGCCGACACCAAAACGCCCCAGGGAATTATTGCTGTAGCTCCGTTTATTCCAAGCCAAGCAGCCAAAGCCAGCGATAAGGCCATTTATCTGTATGAGATCCAAGACCCGGGCAATCTGGGCACTATTCTGCGCAGCCTCGCCTGGTTTGGCAGTTTCCGCTGCCTGCTCAGCCCCAACTCGGTAGACCCCTACAACCCAAAAGTTGTACGCGCCAGTATGGGGGCGATTTTTCATGTGCCGATTGAACTGGATGTGCCGCTGGAGAGCTTGCCGCAGCGATTCAAGCGCATAGCGGCGCTGGATATGGCGGGGAAAAAATTAAGTGATGCGGCATTTGCTCTGCAGGATTGTTATCTGTTTGGCAATGAAGCCAGAGGGGTACCACGCGAGTATCTCAGCCAGTGGCAGCCGGACACTTTCACTATTCCAGGCTCTGGCGTCATTGAATCCCTTAATTTAGCGACCGCAGTTAACATTTGCTGTTACGAGCTAAATCGTTAAGGCAGCATAGCTGCCTTAAGCCTTATTTTTTAAACCCGATTAACACTGCGCCTCAAAGTGCCCTTGCTCTACCAGCGCTGTGCGAATTTTTTCCGCCGTAGCTTTTAACTCATCAGCCTCGGCACTTTTAGCAAAGGCAAAGCTCAGGTCATCCATAGAATCCATAGGTACCAGGTGAATATGGGTGTGGGGAACCTCAAGCCCGGCAATCATCAGCCCAACGCGCGTTGCCGGATAAGCGGTCTTTAAAGCGTTGGCGATTTTATGACTGACTTGCATCAGGTGCGCCGCTAGATCAAGTGGCAAATCGCTCCATTGATCAACTTCCTCGCGAGGCACCACCAGCACGTGCCCCTGGCGAATTGGCTGGATGGTCAAAAAGGCAGTAGCACGATCATCTTGCCAGACAAAGTTACCGGGGATTTTGCCTTCCATAATCAGGGTAAATACACTTGCCATAAACTTTTCCTCTTATGAATAATCGGCAGGCCATTAATAAACCGCGATCTGCCTTTTTAATAATTCGCGCGCAAGTATCTCATCAATTTGGTGAATATTTTCATCGCGAAATTCGATAAAGTCGACTCTATGCTTTTGATAGAGTGCGTGCTTCTCCAGGTCATGGCTGATAACTGCCGCACGATTCCTATCCAGCCCCAACTCATCGCCCCAACACTCAATACACAGCTGCACCTGAGGAATAAAATAGTCAGCCACTAACTCCTCCTGTGCCCAATGCAGGGTGTAATTACGGGCGTGAACTATGCGCGCTAAGTAAAGCCAATTATCCAAACGTCTCTGTACTGGGTTGTTTACCTGCTGACCATTCATAGCCGGCTTTCCACCCTGGGTTTCACCGCGCAATTGCTGCAGCGCTTCGAGCAGATAGGGATCATCCTGGATAGCCTCAGGCCAGGTGACATAGGGGATACCCGATTGCTCCGCAAACTGCTGATGGCCGCCCAGGTGTTTGCCCTTCTCGGTCACTAACCAACCGCGAATATGATGGCTAATCAACCCCTTTTCAGCCAATAGCAGGTTCACCAGGCGCGCGGGCAGGTCCCACTTATGCCCCAGGTTAGTGGCGGTAAGGGGAGCCTCCGGCAGAAGTTTTAATAGGGGGTGATGTTGCACTGACTCTGGCCAGGCAATGTATTCACCAAACTTGGGGTGATTAATATAGGTGCCGCCTTCAAACCGTCCTTTTTCGGTAAGGCGCCAATGGTCATCGACCTTGATAATCCAGCCGCCATTGGCCAGCAGGACAAAAAGCTCCTTGGTTTCTTTACCCAGCAGGCGGGACAGCGCAGTAGTAGACAAATGCTTTTCGGACATAGATCCTCCTTTATCTCTCTAGTCTAACGCGCAACTGACTATAATGCCGCCAGCAATTCACTGATTGGAAATATAGCCATGACCATTTGGGTCGATGCCGATGCCTGCCCCAAAGTAGCCAAAGAAATTCTTTTTCGCGCCGCCCACCAGCGGCAAATACCGCTGGTGCTGGTTGCCAATCAACATATAGCCACACCCGCCTCGCCGTTTATTAAAAGCCTGCAAGTGAGTGCTGGTTTTGATGAGGCCGATAACTACATTGTGGAACAACTGGTTGCTGGCGATTTGGTGATTACCAGCGACATCCCACTATCCGCCGATGCTATCGCCAAAGGCGCCCAAGTCATTAATTCTCGCGGTCAGGCACACACTAAGGACACTATAGGCGCGCGACTGAATATGCGCGATTTTATGGAGACAATGCGTTCAAGCGGCGTGCAAATGCAAGATGGACCGCCCGCCTATAGCCAGCAGGACAAGCAGGCATTTGCCAACGCATTGGATAAATACATCCAGAGCTGTAAATAAATCTGGCTTAAAAATCCACATAACCCTATAATTCGCGCACTTTCAGTAACCCCTCCCTCAAGACGAAACTCTTTATTCGGGGTAATGCTGAACAGACAGGACGTCTGCGGGCTACCCATTTATCCTTCTGCAGGTAAATTTTTCGTCTGGTTCTCCAGAATGCCCAAGAGTGTGTAATCGATTAGCGGCCGGATGCCGTGGATTACAGATGTTCTGCTAGGCTTATTTGTGCTTATGCAGTTCAAGTGGGATTTCGTTGATTAATCGCCCTCCGATTGCTTTTGTGCCCTGGCTTTATAGCTAAATTCACGCGCAATTGAACGTTTGTATGCAGTTCATACGCCCAGCGATTCGATCATCGCCCCTTATTATGGTGCTTGCTTTGCAATGTCCGGTTAATCCGCGCCATAAAGCTGGCACATCAAAAAACCCATAAAGACCATCTCGTCGATAAACCATTGCTCGCCTGTATTTGCTCGCGCCCATGGCCTGTCGTCTTTTGGTTTTTCATATTTAGGACACACAGGTTTATACATGTCTGAACCCATTTTGTTTACTGACCTCGAACTTTCCGCCCCCGTATTAAAAGCCATTCAGTCCGTAGGTTATGAAGTACCCTCGCCCATCCAGGCCGCAGCCATTCCGGTACTGCTGGCGGGTGGCGATATTCTGGGTATGGCGCAAACCGGTACCGGTAAAACCGCCGCCTTTGCCCTGCCACTGCTCTCCAAACTGGATCTGAGCCAAAGCGACCCGCAAATTCTGGTACTGGCCCCCACTCGCGAGCTGGCGATTCAAGTGGCCGAAGCCTTCCAAAAATACGCCGCAGAACTGCCCGGATTCCATGTGCTGCCGATTTACGGCGGCCAGGACATGACCAGCCAACTGCGCCAGCTTAAGCGCGGTGTGCACGTAGTTGTGGGCACTCCGGGCCGCGTCATGGACCACCTGCGTCGCGGCAGCCTCAACCTTACCAACCTCAAGAGCCTGGTACTCGACGAAGCCGACGAAATGTTGCGCATGGGCTTTATCGATGATGTTGAGTGGATTCTCGAACACACTCCCGAAACCCGCCAGACTGCACTCTTCTCCGCGACTATGCCACGCGAAATCCGCAAGGTGTGCGACAACTATCTGCGCGATGCCAAAGAAATCAAAATTGCCAGCACCCAGTCCACCGGCGACAACATCGAGCAGGTTTACTGGATGGTGAGCGGCACCAACAAACTGGATGCCTTAACCCGCATCCTGGAAGTTGAACCCTTCGAAGGCATGATTATTTTCGTGCGCACCAAAACCGCTACGGTAGAACTGGCCGAAAAACTCGAGGCCCGCGGCTACTCTGCCGCCGCCCTTAATGGCGACATGAATCAACAGCTGCGCGAGCGCGCTATCGACCGCTTAAAAACCGGCAAGCTGGATATAGTGATTGCCACCGACGTTGCCGCCCGCGGTATTGACGTAGAGCGCGTCAGCCACGTCGTTAACTACGACATTCCCTACGATAGCGAAGCCTATGTACACCGCATTGGCCGCACCGGCCGCGCCGGTCGCAGCGGTAAGGCGATTCTGTTTGTTGCCCCACGCGAAAAACGCCTGTTGTACACCATCGAAAAAGCCACCCGCAAACCCATCACCCTGATGGAATTGCCCAGTGGCGCGACCGTGACCAAGCACCGTATCGATCAGTTTACCCAGCGAATCAGCGAAGCCTTAAAAGAAACTGATCTGAGTTTCTTTAACGACCTGCTGGCCGAATTCAGCCACGCCAACGATGTAGCTCCAGAGGAAATCGCCTCGGCGCTGGCCTACCTGTTACAAAAAGATCGCCCGCTGCAAGTAAAATTCACCGATGTGAAACCCGAGCGCACTGAGCGTCGCGAGCGCGATGAGCGCGGCGGTCGCAGTGAACGAGGAGACAGAGGTGATCGTGGCGGCCGCGAAGATCGCCCGCGCCGCGAGCGCAGCGACGAAAACATGGAGCGCTACCGCATTGAAGTGGGTCGCAACCATGACGCGCGCCCAGGCGACATAGTTGGCGCTATCGCCAATGAAGCCGGAATCGAAAGCCGCTTTATCGGCCACATCAAATTGTTTGATGAGTTCTCCACCGTAGACTTGCCCGCAGGTATGCCTAAAGAAGTTCTGGCTCACCTGAAGAAAGTGCGCGTGCGCAACCGCAACCTGGAAATTACTCTGGACCAGGGTGGCCCGGGCGCAGGTGCTCCGCGCGGCAAAGACAATTTCCGCGAACGCACCAGCTTTAACGATCGCGGCGGTTTCCGCGATGGTGACAAGCCTCGTTTTAAAGATCGCAGCGGTGCCCCCGGTGGCCGCGACAAACCGCGCTTTAGCAAAGAAGGCGGTGGCCGAGATGCAGGCAAAGGCGGCTACAAACCTAAAAAGTTTGACTAAGCTTTGCCCATAAAAAAAGCGGCCAACAGGCCGCTTTTTTTATGGGCAATTTTTACACAGTTCCCTAGACCCGAAACTGCGCCAAAGTTAAGCGCAAGCTTTTTGACAGCGCATTAAGCTTTTGACTCTCGCTAGAGGTGCGAGATGAGTCTACGGCAGCCGCTTGCGCTAGGTTGTTAATCTGCACCAGGTTTTGATCAATTTCACTGGTAACAGAACTCTGCTCCTCAACCGCCGTGGCGATTTGCATAGTCATATTCGAAATATCGCGCACAGTATCGCCAATACCGGTAAGGGATTCACCCGCTTGATTGGCTGACATTACTGCGTCAATGCTCATATTGGCACTGGCGTTCATCGATACCACCGCCTCCTGCACCCCCTTTTGCAGCTGCTCAAGCATGGTCTGAATATCAGCTGTTGACTGCTGGGTTCGACTGGCCAGAGTTCTCACCTCATCAGCCACCACAGCAAAGCCCCTGCCCTGTTCCCCGGCCCGTGCCGCTTCAATCGCCGCATTTAGGGCAAGCAAATTCGTCTGTTCGGCCACACCGCGAATTACATCAATTACCGAAGTTACTTGCTTGGCTTGGCTCTCCAGGCTGGACATAGTCTCCGCTGTTTTGGCAACACGATCGGCAAGATTCTGAACTTGCGTTACCGCCAATTGAATTCGCCTTTGCCCATCTTCAGTAGTGGATGCAGCATCGCGCGTATTTTGCGCAGTATTACTGGTATTACGCGCAACTTCCTGAATGGCCATGGTTAATTCATTCACGGCGGTAACCACCATGGTGATAGCCTGACTCTGGTCGTCCACCGCATGCTGACTGGTTGCTGAAACTTGTAGTAGAGCTTCTGCCGCTTGAGTTACTTCTTCAGTATTTTTACGCGCATCACCAATTACACGCTGCAATTTTTCCATAAAGCGATTCACGTGAGACGCCAGTTCGCCAAGCTCATCCTGCGAGTCCACCTCGACACGAATCGTTAAATCACCATCCCCCTCGGCGATATTCTGAATTCGGTTGCCAATTTGCTTGATAGGCCTAACCACCATGATAGGTAAAAAAATCGCCGCTACAATGGCGACAAATAAACTAATCAGGACAAAGGCAATAAGTTCAATAGAAGACTCTTGTTCAAACTGATGAATACGCAGGGTGAACTCATCGACGTGCGCAAGCCTTTTCTCCTCCAATTCATCGATATAACTGCGTACAGAGCTAAACGCTTTTGCACCTTCACCATAAGAAAGATTGGCTGCACCTTCTATATCTCCACGGCCTAGCCTGGATACCACTTCGCTGGATTTGGCTTGCCAGGCTTCAAATCGACGCAGAAACTCGTCGCGTTCACTGGCCGCTGCAGTATCCGATGTATCCAGTGATTTGAGCACCCGATCATGAGCTTGTTGGAGGTTTTCAGTCCTGTCCTTTTCAAGATCTGCCGCGCCCTGATCACCAGATTGAATAAGCGCCCGCTCAGCTACCAACGCCTGATAAAGGTCACGATCTGCTTGAATTAACAGCTGAATTTCCGGCAGATTAACCACAGCGATAGTTTCAGCATTTTTTCCCAGTGTTTTACTGGTATTTAGGGCAATCAAGCCCATGGCGAGAATAAAAAGAACCAGAATGCTGAGTGGAATAGATAGCTTCCAGCGGAAACTGAGATTTTTATAAGCAGCGAACATTAGATACCTCTCTTGCCCTATCCCTTGGGGGCGCATTGTTTGTAGTAACCCTAAAAACCTAAGTTTAGACAACTCTCCTAACTCCAACCTGGTTCCAACATCTATAGCGGCCAGGGCTTTGGAAACCTTAATCCTTTGGTAACTGCCAACAGAGATATTTGATGTCCAGATAATCATCCAATCCATAGCGAGAGCCTTCACGCCCCCAGCCAGATTGCTTTACCCCGCCGAAAGGGGCCATTTCATTGGAGATAAGGCCTGTATTAATACCTAACATACCTGCCTCTACCGATTCAGCAAATCGCCAAATGCGCGCTTGATGTTGCGTATAAAAATAACCCGCCAAACCATAGGGGGTGGCATTTACCCACTCGAGCAACTCGGTTTCGTTAGAAAATGGGATCAGCGTTACCACCGGCCCAAAAATTTCCTGCTGAACAATGGCCGCGTCATGCGGCACATCGCCCAAGATTTGCACCGGATAAAAGTTACCCTCAGCCAATTTCTGATGAGGTGGCTGCGCCTGGTATAGCAGCTTTGCCCCCTGGGTCAGTGCAGATTCAACTAGCCCCTTTACCTTGGCAACTGCTGCGGGTGAAATTAAAGGGCCAATAGCCGTGCCGCTACCAAACCCTGAGCCCGCTGATAATTTTTTAACGGCGGCAACAAGCATGTCGCAAAAAAGTGAATAAACCTCATGGTGGATATAAAAGCGATTGGCGCAAACACAAGTCTGACCAGCATTGCGAAATTTACTGGCAATTGCTCCGGCAACCGCCGCATCCAAATTGGCATCCTCAAATACGACAAAGGGCGCATTACCACCCAGTTCCAGGGTTATGCGCTTCACCTCTGGGGCAATCTGCGCGATTAATTTTTTGCCAACTATGGTGGAACCAGTAAAGCTGATTTTGCGCACCAAGGGGTGGCTGCATAAAACTTTGCCGCAGGCTTCTGCCCTGGTGGTTGGCAAAATATTGATAACACCAGCCGGGATGCCCGCTTGCTCTGCGAGCCAGCCGAGTGCCAGGGCTGACAAGGGAGTTTCAGCGGCGGGCTTGGCGACAACCGTGCAACCGCTTGCCAGTGCCGGCGCGAGCTTGCGCGCGAGCATGGCACAGGGGAAATTCCAGGGGGTAATAACGCCAACAACGCCCAGTGGTTGCTTGATCGTTAACAGTCGCTTGTCGGCATCCGGCGGCGCAATAACATCGCCATAAACTCGCTTTGCCTCTTCGCTAAACCACTCAATATAGCTCGCGCCATAGGCAATTTCGGCTCGCGCCTCTACCAGTGGCTTGCCCTGCTCCCAAGTCAGCAACTGAGCCAAGTCTTCCTGATTGGTTGTTATCAGGTCAAACCACAGGCGCAGTTTTTTACTGCGCGTTTTTGCCGATAAAGCGGCCCAATCTTTTTGCGCCAGTCTTGCCGCCTCTATAGCTTGATAAATATCAGCCTCTGCAGCATCTGCAACCTGTGCAATCACTTGCTGATTAACGGGATTAACTACGTCTAAGCATTCACCTGAGCTTGAATTGCGCCAGCAACCATCAACAAAAAGTTGATGGCGTAGGATTTGATTGTTGCGAATTTGCGGGTGGGTTACTGGCGCGGGGTTATTGGTTTGCACGGCGAATCCTCACCTTAGGTTTTGTGAATTTTCAAACTCACTTTGGCTAGACGATTATTTTTAAGCGCCAACACGACAAAGTCCACATGTCCCAGGCTCACGCGATCACCCACTACAGGGTAGCGGTATTTGCTGAGGATATAACGCGCAATACTCCAGTTGGCCATGTCCTCCGGCACCGGAAATTGGTAGAGCACGCTCAGCTCGGCCAGCTTGGCACGCGGTGTAATAACAAATTCACCAAAGTATTCCCGCGCCGACTCGCGCTCTGTCTCTTCCATGCCTACCAACAAGCGATCTAGTGCCTCTAGTTCGGAAGCGTGAGTCAACACAAACAAATGGTCGTTTACCTGAAACAATTCTTCTGGGGTCAAGTGTAGCGGTTTACCTTCGCGCAACAGGCACAATAATTTTGCGCCGCCGGGAAGCTTAAGTGCGTCTGGCCGGCGCTTTAACACCGGGCTGCCCTCGGCCAATTTATAACCGACAAACTCGTGCCCCACCTGCCCCGGAACACCCAGCTCCACCCGCTGCACGCGACTGGTCGCCGTAGGTACATCCAATTTCAGCCAGCGCGCCAAAGGCGCAACACTCCAGCCCTGAACCACCAGCGAAATCAGCACAATTACAAAGGCGATATTGAAATAAAAATTCCAGTTTTCGACCCCAGCCATCCAGGGAAACATCGCCAGTACAATCGGCACAGCGCCGCGCAACCCCACCCAACTGATAAACAAACGCTCGCGCCAGGAGAATTGAAATGGCCAGAGCGACAGCCACACCGCCGCAGGACGCGCAACAAACATCAGCAGCAGCGCGAGCAAGATAGCGCTGCTGGCATAACCCAAGAGTTCATGGGGCGAAATAAGTAAACCCAACATCAAAAACAAACTGATCTGCGCCAGCCAGGCAAAGCCATCGTGAAAGCGCTGAATATTGTAGAGGCCGCGCGACACCCGGTTCCCCACCGTCAGGCCGGCCAGATACACCGCCAGGAACCCGCTTGCCTGAATCACGGCGGCAAAGCCAAAGACAAAAATGCCGCCAAATAACGCCAACAGCGGATAGAGACCGGGGCTCAGTGATAAGCGCTCGACGCCATAGGCTAAAAAGCGCCCGCCGGCGATACCTATCAGCGCCCCGACGCCCATCTGCCAGACAAAATAGCCCAGCATAGTCAGACTAAACCCGGATTTATGACTGACGACAAATTCCACCAGCATGATGGTAAGGAACACCGCCATAGGATCGTTAAGGCCGGATTCCAACTCCAGGGCCGCGCCCACGCGCGATTTCAGCGTGAGGTTCTGGTTGGTCAGCACCGAAAATACCGCTGCGGCGTCAGTTGAACCGACTATGGCCCCCAACAAAAAGCCTTGAATCCAGGAGATGTGTAAAATCCAGGCCGCCAGGGCGCCAAACAAACCTACGGTGAGAATCACCCCAAGGGTGGCCAGGGATAGGGCCGGCTTAAGCCCCACGCGGAAGAGTTGGATTTCGGTGCGCAGGCCGCCGTCAAACAGTATGACCGCCAGTGCCAGGCTGGCAATCAGGTAGGCGGCCTGGACGTTTTCAAACTGAATACCCAGCAAGCCATCTTCGCCAGCCAGCATGCCGATAATTAAAAACACCAACAGCAGGGGCATGCCCATGCGCGGCGACAAGGTGGTGGCCAGAATGCTGACTAAAAAAAGCACGCCGCCAAAGAGAATAAGCTGATTAAGTGCATCCATCTAAAATCAACAACTTAGAGGTGATAGTTGAAGTGATCTTACTCAATTGCAAGGCAAGATTGCAAAAGCTTTACCCCCTTTTTCCTGCTATCATTCGCGCCATAATCCGTAGAACTCAAGTTGTTTGATCCATGCTTAATAAAGACGCGCTGCAGCAGCTGGCCCAGCTGAAATCCAATATTGTCGCTCAAAAGGACATAGCCCAGGGAAATGTTCGCACCACCACCAAACGCTTTGGTTTTATTTTGTTGGATGATGGTCGCGAAGCTTTTATCGATCCAGAGCAAATGCTGCGCCTTCTGCCCAACGACCGGCTTGAAGTAGAGATTAGCACCAATGCCAAAGGCCAGTATGAGGCCAAGCTCGGCAAACTGCTCAAGCCCGGCCTGGATGAGTTTGTCGGTCGCTATGTCAACAAGGGCAACAACTTTTTTGTCGAGCCGGATATCCCCAACTTTAATCGCTGGCTGTTTATTCCTCCACAAGAGCGCAAAGGTTTAAGTGAGGGGGATTTGCTCCATTGCCAAATCTCTCGCCACCCTTTTGGCGCCGAAGGCAAAGCCCAGGTTCGGGTAATAAAGCGCCTGGGTAATGTTGCCGAGCCAGGCATCGAAAGCCGCTACGCCATTGCCCGATTCCAACTTCCGAGCGAGTGGACTCAAGCGGCGCAAAATCAGGCCAGCAGCATCAACTGGTCGCCCCTGGTGTTTGACAACCAAGAGGAAGACCTCACCCAACTGCCCTTTATCACCATAGACTCAGAAACCACCCGGGATATGGACGATGCCCTGTGCATTTCTGCTACCGCTGAAGGCTGGGAGCTGTTAAGTGCCATTGCCGACCCCACTAAGCACATAGAGTATGACAGCCCACTGGAACAGGCTGCCCGTGAACGCGCCAGCACCCATTATGTGCTGGGGCAAATTCTCACCATGTTGCCAGTAGGCCTATCACAGGACACCTACTCGCTGGTCGCCGAGCAAAAACGCGGAGTCCTTGTATGCCGAATGCAGATCGCCCGCGATGGCAGCATTAACAGCTTTGCTTTTTCCCAGGGTTTTATCCGCTCGCGCCAGAAACTCAGCTATCAAGGTGTATACGAGGTTTTGAGCGGTGCAGAATCCGCCCCCAATTTCGTCGACGAGATTCGCAACCAGCTGGATATGCTGCGCGACTTAGCCCAAGCTCGCGCGCAATATCGCTTGCAGCATGCGTTGGTGATGGAGGACAAGCCTGATTATCAATTTACTCTCAACGAACAGAAGAAAATTGAGCGGATTGAAAAGCGCGATCGCAATATTGCCCACCGCATTGTTGAAGAAGCCATGCTGGCTACCAATATCTGCGCCGGCGAATTGTTTGTGCAGCACCCTGGCTATGGTATTTTCTCCAGCCATATCGGCTTTCGCCCCGAACGCATTAACGATGCACTAAGCCTGCTGCAAGAAGATCGCCCGGATCTTAGCCCCGGCGACCTGACGCAACTGCCCGACTTTTTAGCGCTGTTTCGCGAACTGCGCATCAATGCCGGACAGAACCCAGCCAATGCACCGCTGCATTCGCTGCTGCAGCGCCAACTGCAAGCTGGCGCACTCTCCTTTGAGCCTGTACCTCATTTCGGCCTTGGCTTTTCCGCCTATGCGATGGTGACCTCACCCATTCGCCGCTACAACGATTTTTACAATCACCTGGCGATTAAACGCATACTCGCCAATGCCGAACCCTTGAAGCACGAGGATACTCAAGCTTTTGTTGAACAACTGCAAAATCAACTCAACAATGGCCGCCAGGCCTGTCGCTATGTCGAGTCCTGGTTGGCCTGCCAGTTTGCCAGCCAGCACATTGGCAGTATCCACTCAGCCACTATTGCTCTGGTCAATTCTATCGGCATAGGTGTGCGCCTGGACGACTGGGGGATTGAGGGATTTGTCACCCTGGCTGCACGCGATAGCGACATTAAAGCCCAGTTTGATTCGCGTCGCCTGAGCATCACCCTGGAGGGCAAAACCTACCGCCTTGACGAGCAGGTGCAGGTACTAATTGTTGATGTGGATATTGAAAAGCGCCGCATTGCATTGACACTGGTCGACGAGCAGACTGCCGAGCGCTTACGGGTTTGGACCCAAGGCGAATAAATTTGTCCAACCCGAGGAGCTAAATAATGGCCAAACACTACTGGTTATTTAAGGCTGAGCCTCATATTTATGGCATTAACCATCTCGCTGCCGAGCCAAAACAAACCGGGCGCTGGGATGGCATTCGCAACTACCAGGCGCGCAATTTTTTGCGCGATCAGGTAGCGCTAAATGATGAAGTTTTTATTTATCACAGCAGCTGCAAAAATATCGGCATCGCTGGCATTGCCAAGGTAGTCGCCAGAGCCTATCCCGATCCCGTTCAATTCAATCCAGAAAGCGACTACTATGATCCAAAATCCAGCATAGAAAATCCTCGCTGGGTGTCGGTGGATATTCAACTCACACGCCGCTTCAATCAGATCGTTTCTCTCGCCAGCATAAAAGCCCAGCCCTTGCTAACCGACATGCTGCTCATCAGGCAGGGCCGCCTCTCCATACAGCCTGTCACAGAAACTGAATGGAATTATATTTTGCAGATGGCCGAGTAATAGTTAATTGGCCACTAATCGAGTTGGCTCTCGCTCAGCAGCTATAAAAGAAGTATCGCTTAGCCAATTTTTGAGAAGATTTTCGGTGTACTGATTAGTAAGAAAATCAAGATGCTTAGCTCCCGCTATTAGATCCACCTGAACTAGAGCAGACGCAGGCGCAAACTCAGCACTAAAAAGCTCAGGGTAAAAAGCCTCATCCTTATCACCCACCAGCACAAGGCTTGGTCGATTCAAGTGTTTAATGGCAGCGCGATAGTCACTCGATTCAAGAGACATCAACAAGCGAAAAGAATATGCCGGTGTTTGTAATGGGTCTGCCAGAGTTTGCGGCAAATTAAAATGAATTACCCGCAAGCTATCAAAGTTATGCAAACCAATATTCTCCAGCATAGAGATACCGATGATCCGCCTTATGTTTACACTTGCCCATCCGCCAGAATCGGGCTTTACTGTCGGCGATTTATGACTCAAGTAAGGTGCTAAAAATACATAGGCATCAGCGCTCTGGCGGCTTGGCTCCCCCGCATAACGCAACACCAAACCACCACCGGAAGAATGCCCTCCCAGCACCATGGCTGAATCTGGATAGCGCGTACGCGCGTACTTGATCATATCCTCCAAGTCATCATCATATTGCCCCAGATAATCAATATCGCCTTTTTTAAGCGACGAACGACCATGACCACGCAAATCAGGCGTTAACACTCTCACCCTGCCGCCACTGGTTAAATCAGCTGCCAACTTGCTTAAATAGCGGCTTTCACTTCCGGAACCATGCAGTAAAATCAGGGTGGTATCGGCTGTAGCTGCAGAATACTCACGAAAAAATAGTCGCGCACCATCGCGCATTGGCATAGAGCTTTCTTCCGCGAGAGCTTGATTGGCTGCGGAAGTTTTAACAGAAGAAAAATCAAAACTTGGGCGAGGTGGCTGCGTTGCCATTGGGAAGTACACCAGGGCCAAGGCGACAAACAAATAGACAAGCAAGCTCGTCCCCAGGGAGATGGCAAACTTATGGGAGATTTTCATAGCAACATATACCAGGCGTTTTAACCCAGCATATATAAAGGCTCTGCCGAGCTTAAGCGGCAAGTGTCACAGCTTGCCGCTGACAAAAGTAACCTAGGTTACTCGTCCTCCAGGCTGTCTTGCGGTTTGGTGACTGGCTCGTCTAAGCCATTGGGCGCAGCAGGAATAGCATCTGGAGAGTCGGCATCATCACCATCCTCTTCATCCAACTCAAAGTCCTCACCATTTTCATCCATTTTATATTGGCTTTCTTCAATCAGAATAGCTTCAGGGGTTTGGATACCTATGTGGTAAATAGCGAACCCCGGCATCACTACCTGATCCAGCGCCATACCCAAAATTCGCCCTTGATAGGGGGAGACAATCTCACTGCGCTTATTAGTAATCGGGTCGGTTACACTACCTAAAACCTCACCAATAGATACGCGCTTACCCAGTGATACCCGGCTAAACAACACACCACTCTGGTTTGCCCTAACCCAGGTGGACTTGTAATAAACCGGTGATGCCCGGTGGCGCAAGCCTTGGCGACCAAACATGCCCATGCGGGATATAAGACCATTTAACGCCACAGTACCCGCCTCTACCACGTCGCTCTGCATAGCCATAGGCTCGCCGGCTTCGATAGTTACCGCAGGAATACCCGCTTTCACCGCAGCAACGCGCAGAGAGCTTGGATTGCCACGACTATTGAGTACCGCAATCGCACTAAAGTTTTGTGCAAATTTGGCCACCTCATCATTGGAAAGGTCTGCGCGCAGCTGGGGTAAATTAGTGCGATGGAAAGAACCGGTGTGCAAATCCACCAGGGCATCACACTGCATAATGATTTTGGTAAAAAAGGAATAGGCCATACGCGACGCTGAACTGCCGCGGGTATTGCCTGGGAAGTAGCGGTTCCAGTCGCGCCTGTCAGGCAAATAGCGGGTGTTGCGACGAAACCCCATAATATTAGCCACCGGCACGCCAATGATAGTGCCGGTTAATTTTTCTGCATCTATGCCAAACATAACGCGGCGAATCATCTCAATGCCGTTAAGTTCATCACCGTGTACGGCCGCCGTTAAACAAAGGGTTTTACCTGGTTTGGCGCCATTGATAACCAACACCGGCGTCTCTTCACTAAAGCCACTGGGTACTTCATCAGGAATCCAGGTTAATCGCGCTGCAGTATTAGGTGGCACCTCGTGCCCGAGCAAAAACTTGGAGGCACTTAGCGATGAGGATTCTGCACTGCTAGAGCTGAGATCCATCGCCAAAGCCTCATCCAAGCTCATTAAACTTTGTGTAGAAGAACTTGCTGCACTCGCCGACTGAGACATCTGCGATGCTGTGCTCACAGCTTCGGATTGCGCAGAGCTAGCCCCCAAACTGGACTCCCGCGAGGATAATTCACTCGCCGAACTCACCTCTACCACCTTGCGTAAATCCACATTCTCGGCCTTGGGCAAGCCAGCGCTCGATGTAGCAGCAACAATCACGGATTGACTTGACTGTGACTGTGACTGTGACTGTGACTGTGCAAGAGAAGATAAAGCATCGGCAGACGCCAGCTCAATATCAATAGCCTTAGTCTCCCCAGCGCTACTCGCAGTTGCTGATACTCGCGAGTCGGCCGCTGAACTTAACCTAGAGTTAACTGAGCTCGACTCTTGAGCAGCGCCTAACGAACTGGACGACTTAGTGATAGCAACTGGGGCCTCGACAACCGAGCCAGAAGAACTGCTAGTGGACGAAGCTGTTAAAGCGACAACACTTGATGCGGCTGCACTGGAGTTCATTACTGAACTCGCTGCACTAGTAGCTGATGAACTTAATAGCCTATCGACAACTAATGGCTTTGCCGGTTCGCTGCTCGGTTTGACCACATGAACCGGAGTATTACTACTACTTGAGCTTGACGTGGAATAACTTGAGCCTGCAAGACCAGAAACAGCAAGACTGGAAGCGGCAAGCTGCAAATCGTTTTCGGGTTCATCAATCTGCTGTGCGCTTACCAAAGTGCCAGCAAATGCCAACCCCGTAGCGATAAGCGCCAATACACATAATGACCCCTGGCCCTGATAGCGCAAAGAACCTCGAAAAAAATGCGATAAAAAACCAAGAAAATAGCGCGGCATGTGGCTCATCGTAAACGTGATTTTTAGACAATCTTGCGCAACAAATAGCTCATCCCTGAGCCTATAAATCCGGAACGATTATTCCCACTCGATAGTCGCAGGCGGCTTGCTCGACACATCGTAACAAACGCGGGACACACCGGAGATTTCATTGATGATGCGGTTGGACACTTTTTCCAGCAACTCGTAGGGCAAATGCGCCCAGCGCGCGGTCATAAAGTCTACAGTTTCCACCGCGCGCAGGGATATCACCCACTCGTAGCGGCGACCGTCGCCCACCACCCCAACCGATTTAACCGGCAGGAACACCGCGAAGGCTTGCGAAGTTTTGTGATACCAGTCGGCCGCACGCAGCTCTTCCAAAAAGATGGCATCGGCTTCGCGCAGAATGTCCGCGTATTCTTTTTTCACTTCGCCGAGAATGCGCACGCCCAGGCCCGGGCCGGGGAAAGGATGGCGGTAGACCATGTCGTAGGGCAAACCCAACTCCAGGCCAATTGCGCGCACTTCATCTTTAAACAATTCGCGCAATGGCTCCACCAATTGGAAGGCCATGTCTTCCGGCAGACCACCCACATTGTGGTGCGATTTAATGACATGGGCCTTGCCGGTTTTGGCGGCGGCGGATTCGATCACATCGGGGTAAATGGTGCCTTGCGCCAGCCATTTTACTTCTTTGAGTTTGGTGGCTTCCGTATCAAAAACTTCGATAAAAGTGCCGCCGATAATTTTGCGTTTTTTCTCCGGGTCATTAACGCCCTGCAGCTTACCCAGGAACAGCTCCTCCGCATCGGCGCGAATGACGCGCACGCCCATGTTCTTGGCGAACATGTCCATTACCTGGTCGCCTTCGTTTTTGCGCAGCAGGCCGTTATCGACGAATACACAGGTGAGCTGATCACCAATGGCTTTGTGCAGCAGCGCAGCAACCACCGAAGAATCCACACCGCCGGACAAGCCGAGCAGCACTTTATCGCCACCCACTTGTTCACGCACTTTTTTAATGGCGTCTTCAACAATATTGGCCGGTGTCCACAAGCGCTCGCAAGCACAAAGCTGCAACACAAAGTGTTCAAAAATGCGCTTGCCTTGTAGCGTGTGAGTTACTTCTGGGTGAAACTGCACGCCGTAGAACTTTTTGGCTTCGTGGTACATGCCAGCAATGGGGCAAGATGGCGTGGAGGCCATCAGCTCAAAGCCTTCGGGCATAAGCGTAACCTTGTCGCCGTGGCTCATCCACACATCCAACAGCGGGCTGCCGTCCTGATCTACATGATCTTTAATATCGGTAAGCAAGCTGGCGCTGCCGTGGGTTTTGATTTGCGCATAGCCAAACTCGCGCAAGCTGGAAGACTCCACCATGCCGCCCATTTGCATCGCCATGGTCTGCATGCCGTAGCAAATACCCAGCACTGGCACACCCAAATCAAATACCGCTTGGGGTGCACGCGGCGAACCGGCTTCGGTGGTGGACTCGGGACCACCGGCGAGAATAATACCGCGCGGATTGTAAGCGCGAATTTCCTCGTCGCTCATATCCCAGGCGCGAATTTCGGAGAAGACGCCAATTTCACGCACGCGGCGTGCGATCAATTGGGTGTATTGCGAGCCGAAATCCAGAATAAGAATTCGCTGTGCGTGAATGTCTTGGGTCATGCTAGTTCCTGAATCAATAAAAACGAATTCGATTAAACGAAAAACTCGGGCGAACCCGAGTTTTTCGTAAACGGTGTTGTGCGGAAATTAACGGCCACCTATGGGGTAGTTGGGCGCTTCTTTGGTAATTTGCACATCGTGCACATGGCTTTCGCCCATGCCCGCCGCCGTTACCCGCACAAATTTTGGTTTGGTGCGCATGGCTTCCAGATCGCCGCAGCCGGTGTAACCCATGGCCGAGCGCAGGCCGCCCATCATCTGGTGAACAATCGCCGCCAGCGGGCCTTTGTAGGGTACGCGGCCTTCAATACCTTCGGGCACCAGCTTCTCGGCACCCTGGCTGGCATCCTGGAAGTAACGGTCGCTAGAGCCCTGGGTTTGCGCCATGGCACCCAGTGAACCCATACCGCGATAGGCCTTGTAGGTACGGCCCTGATACAGCTCAACTTCACCTGGCGCCTCTTCGGTACCGGCAAACATGGAGCCCATCATCACTGCGCTGGCGCCCGCCACTACAGCTTTGGCGATGTCGCCCGAGTAGCGAATACCGCCGTCGGCAATGGCCGGAACACCCGTACCTTTAAGGGCGGCAACCACATTGGCTATGGCAGAAATTTGCGGAACACCCACGCCGCTGACGATGCGGGTAGTACAAATGGAACCAGGGCCAATACCCACTTTAACTGCATCAGCGCCAGCTTCAACCAGTGCCAAAGCGGCTTCGCCGGTGGCGATATTGCCGCCAATGACTTGCACATTGGGGTATTTGGCTTTGATCGCGCGCACGCGATCCAATACATTTTTGGAGTGGCCGTGAGCGGTATCCACCACTAGCACATCCACCCCGGCTTCCACCAGCGCATCAACGCGCGCGTCTGTATCGCGGCTGGTACCCACAGAAGCACCTACGCGCAGACGACCTTCCGGGTCTTTACAGGCGCTGGGGTATTTTTCCGCTTTGTTGATGTCCTTAACGGTAATCAGGCCAGTCAACTCAAATTTATCGTTAACCACCAGCACTTTTTCAATGCGGTGCTTGTGCAACAGGTTGCGCACTTCTTCCGGGGTGAAACCTTCTTTGACGGTTACCAGCTGCTCTTTTGGCGTCATGATGCTGGATACAGTGGAATCCAAATTAGTTTCAAAACGCACGTCGCGACCGGTCACTATACCCACCAGATCGCCGTTATCCAGCACAGGCACGCCAGAGATATTGTTTTTGCGGGTCAGGGCTATCAGCTCGCGGATAGTCGCATGGGAATCGATAGTGATCGGGTCTTTAACCACACCGGCTTCGAATTTTTTAACCGCGCGCACTTCGGCGGCCTGCTGCTCAATGGGCATGCTCTTGTGAATAATGCCGACACCACCCTCCTGGGCAATAGCAATTGCCAGGCGCGCTTCGGTCACTGTATCCATAGCCGCAGAAATCAGCGGGATGTTCAACTGAATCTTGCGCGTCAATTGGGTTTTTAGAGACACATCCTTAGGGGTGACATCGGAAAACCCAGGCACCAACAAGACATCATCAAACGTGAGAGCTTCTTCAGCAATTCGCAACATACTAGGGCCCAACCTCATAGAATCAGCTAGTGGGATAGGGATTAGGGTAAAAAACCAGCCCGACAAACCCGGTAGCCTGAAAATAAACGCGCAATTATAGCGGCTTGCCCAGCGAGGGTAAACACAATATCTAGTGGGATAAGCGCAGGGCGCGACTCAAATAGAGTTATAGCCCCCACTATTCAAGACTATCCGCCACCTTACACCTGCCCTAGAATAGCGCCCATGACTGACATCGACCTCTTCTCTGCCCCCCCTGCCCCGGAACGGGAAATTTTCAGCGTTAGCCAGCTCAACCGCCGCGCGCGCCAATTACTGGAAACCCACATCCCGCTGCTGTGGGTGGAGGGCGAGCTATCCAATGTCTCCATTCCCTCCTCCGGCCATTGGTATTTCACCCTAAAAGATGACCAGGCCCAGGTGCGCTGCGCCATGTTTCGCAACCGCAATATGGCGGTGCGCTTTCGCCCCCAGCAAGGCCAGCATGTGCTGGTGCGCGCCAGGGTCAGCCTCTACGAGGGTCGCGGCGACTACCAGATTATCGCCGAGCATATGGAGGAGGCAGGCGCTGGCGCACTGCAGCGCGCCTTTGAGCAGCTAAAGGCCACATTAGCGGCCGAAGGCTTATTTGACCCCACCCATAAAAAGCCGCTGCCCAGCATCCCCAAACGCATTGGCGTAATCACATCGCCCACAGGCGCCGCCATTCGCGATATTTTGAGTGTCCTGGAACGACGCTTCCCCGCCGTGCCAGTAAGCGTCATACCCGTAGCAGTACAGGGCAAAGAGGCGGCGCCGCAGCTAGTACGCGCCCTGGAGCTGGCCAATCGCAGCGGCCTGTTTGATGTCATTATCCTGGCGCGCGGCGGCGGCTCGCTGGAGGATCTGTGGCCGTTTAACGAAGAGATGGTGGCGCGCGCCATTTATGCCAGCCAGATCCCGGTGGTAAGCGGCGTTGGCCACGAAGTAGACTTTACTATTGCCGATTTTGTCGCCGACTTGCGCGCGCCCACCCCAACAGCGGCTGCGGAGTTGATAACCCCGGATGGCGAGGATTGGCTGGATAAATTTATTGGTTTTGAAGTCCTGCTGGAGGAAGCCATGGCGCGCAAGCTGCGCCACCTGCAACAAAAACTGGATTGGCTGCGCCAGCGTCTGCGCCACCCACGCCAGCATTTGCAGCAGCAAGCCCAACGCCTGGACAACCTTGAGCTGCGCCTTAAAAATCAAATACACAAACAGCTAACCAATAGCGATAATCGGCTGCGCCAATTGCAAATTCGCCTGCAGGCCAAACACCCAGGCACACAAGTTAAGCTTCTTCTCGCTAAAGTCGAGCAGATGCGCAATCGACTGGAGCGCTGTCTACGCCAGTCACTGCAACACAAGCGCGAGCGCTTCGCGCAAGCCCATCGCCTGCTCAACACCCTCAACCCATTACAGACTCTGGATCGCGGCTACGCCTTAGTCACTCGGTTGGACAATGGCGAGCTAATCCACAACAGCCAACAACTCACTCCTGGCGACCAGGTAAAAACCCGCCTCGCCGATGGTGAATTTATCGCTCGCGTGGAATCCATCCACCCCGATACCGACTAACAAGCCACACCCTAAAAGCGTTTGCGCTGAACGATGCCAATCAGTATATTGGCGCCTCTTGTCGGGGCGCCTGGGTGCAATAAGCATACGCAGGCTGAGATGGGTTCGGCCCAACCCGTAGAACCTGATCAGGTTGAAACCTGCGGAGGGAACAAGCGATTTGGCCAAGCCTAATCCCCGCCTCCGCCTCACCCCCCAGAGGCAACATGAACCAATCTTCAAACCCCCAATATTCAATAGGCATAGCCGGTGCCGGCCTGCTCGGGCGCGTCCTCGCCTGGCGCTTGGCCCTGGGTGGCCACCAGGTCAGCCTGTTTGATGCCGGCGAACTGAGCCCACACACCTCGGCCATCTCCCACAGCCCGCGCGCTGCCGCCTTTACGGCGGCGGGCATGGTCGCCCCCTTGAGCGAGGCCGTAGTATCCGATGCCAATGTATTCCGCATGGGCCAGTTTGCCCTGGCTTGCTGGCCACAATGGCTAAAAGACCTGGACACCCCCGAACCGCTGTTTTTTAACCAGGGCAGCCTGGTGGTCGCCCACCCGCAGGACTACGCCGAGCTGGATCAGTTCGAACAGGAACTGCGCCATATACTGCCGAGCTGCACCAGCTACCGCCGCTTGAATTACACAGAGATACAGCAGCTGGAGCCAGATCTGAATCCCGGTTTTCAAAATGGCTTATTGCTTGCCGAGGAAGGCCATTTACACAACCGTGAACTGCTCGAGCTCCTCGTCAACCAGATCACCCGACTGGGCGTAAAGGTTCATCAAAACTGCAGCGTTGCGGTCCAAAACCACAAAATTACCAGCGACAACCAAAGCTGGGATTTTGATTGGGTGATCGACTGTCGCGGCATGGGCGCCAAAGCCCAGCTGCCGCGCCTGCGCGGTGTGCGCGGCGAAACCCTGCATATTGAAACCAGCGAAGTGCGCCTGCAGCGCCCGGTGCGGCTGATGCACCCGCGCTACCAGCTTTATGTGGTCCCCAAACCCAGGCAGCGTTTTATAATCGGCGCCACGCAAATTGAAAGCGAAGATAGATCGCCAATGAGCCTGCAATCCTCCCTGGAACTCAGCTCAGCGCTTTACACACTTTCGCCCGCCTTTGCCGAAGCGCGTATTTTGGAAATGGACACCAACCTGCGCCCGGCGCTGATGGATAATTTACCGCTGGTCGACATTCAGGAAGGGCTGATCATTGCCAATGGCCTGTTCCGCCACGGTTATTTATTGGCGCCAGCGGTGGTGGAAAACATCCTGGCGCAACTCAATCAAATGCCCGCAGCGCCCTTTAGCGCACAACTGAATCGAGCCGCCATTTAATCGAATCACATCATGATAAAGATCAGCCTCAATAACGAAATTAAGCAGCTAGCAGAAAATACTTTCCTCAGCCAAGCACTGGAGCAGTGGGCGCTGGCCAACAGTAAAATTGCCGTGGCCATCAACGGTGAATTTGTGCCCCGCTCCCACTACGGCGAGCGCCTACTCCAGACGGGCGATCTGGTCGACATAGTAAAACCCGTGGGAGGAGGCTGAGATGAGCAGTTACCAAGCAACCAAACCAAGTAAAGATTTCACCCTCTATGGCGAAAGTTTTTCCAGCCGTTTTTTGCTGGGCACAGCGCTCTACGCCTCACCGCAATTAATGCGCGACAGCATCAGCCAATCCCGCTGCGAAATTGTCACCCTGGGCCTGCGCCGCCAAAACCCGGCCAACCGCGATGGCGATGCTATTTGGCAATATATTCAGGAGAGCGGCTGCCGTCTGCTGCCCAACACCGCAGGCTGCAAATCGGTAAAAGAGGCAGTCACCCTGGCAGAAATGTCGCGCGAAATTTTCGACACCGACTGGATCAAACTGGAAGTGGTGGGCGATGACTACAATTTGCAACCAGATCCCTTTGGCCTGGTGGAAGCCTCAGAGATTCTGATTAAAAAAGGTTTTAAAGTTCTGCCCTACTGCACCGATGATTTGATTTTATGCAAGCGTCTGTTGGATGTGGGCTGCCAGGTGCTTATGCCCTGGGGCGCCCCCATAGGCACAGGCCAGGGGCTCCTCAATCGCTACAGCTTGCGCAGCCTGCGCGAGCGCATTAAAGATGTCCCCATGATTATCGATGCCGGCTTGGGCGCTCCCTCGCAAGCGACGGAGGCCATGGAAATGGGCTTTGATGGCATTTTATTGAACACCGCCGTGGCCAAGGCGCACAACCCACCCTTAATGGCCGAGGCCTTTGCCGATGCAATTGATGCGGGCAGAAAAGCCTATAACGCAGGGCTTATGCAAAAACGCCAAACCGCAAGCCCCAGCACACCTACCATTGGCCAGCCGTTTTGGCACAATCAATAGGCGTGTTTAGCATTCGCCCAACAAAAAGCCGAGGCTACCACCTCGGCTTTTTTGTAAATCGCAATTCAGTTTTTACCAGTGCCTAAGGGTTATTAACCTTCCAGATATTCGCGAATTTCCTCAAAGCCGCGCGCTAAAACAGCGGTAATTTCCGCATCAGCGCAACCTCCCTCGCCAAGATAGTGCTGCATCATTCGAGTCAAATGCAACAGATGAAAACTCACCTCCTGCTGCTGAATACAGGCATCACCCACTTCCTTGGGCAAGTCCACCACCCCCTGCGTCAGCAGGGCTTCAATTTTTTGTTGAAATTCCGGCTTACACATTTCAGCATTTTTGTGTGCGGTTGCCAAATGCAGCAACACGTTTTGCATAGCGTGAAGCCGGCGATCGCCGTGGGTAAAACCAATCTCCAGCAAGCAGTCCTGCAGCACCCCAAACCAATGCTGGATACGCTTACACTGGGCGAGAAAGTTCACCAAAAACTCGTGCACTTTACTGCCCGACACCACGCGCGCCATTGGCAGCTGACTGCGCTGAACTATAGCGGTAAGGATGTTTACACTGCGATACAAAAACTGCTGCTCATTCATTTCAATGACAGGTATAACATCCTGCCAGCCACTGCCATTATCCCGGTAACGATTACAGTAAATCGCCACTACCGAATCCGCCAACCCCAACACCTGCCCCCCCAGCGACAACTCACTTTCAACACTGGCATTGGGATAACCGGTACCATCACAGCGCTCGTGGTGCTCGCGTACCGGCTCCAGTATCCCCCCTGTCACCTCGGTATCCAGCGTCAATAACTCAACAGCAACCTGCACATGACGCTGAATATAAAACCAGTCCTCTGCACTCAACTTGGTCTGCTTGGTTAAAATTTCAGGATCGACATGCAGCATGCCGATATCATGGGCCATACCCGCCCAAAAAAGCTCCCGCTTTTGCAACTGCGGCAAACGCATCTCATCGGCAATTAAATAACTGAGGGTGGCAACCCCTAAACTGCGCCAATACAACCAGGCCATGGTGTGCGACATAACTTGCAACTTTTGTTGCAGCACCGGAAAGCGCGGCAGCTCTTCGGCAAAGCTCTGCAACTGAAGCAGGAAAGGTTTGTGCTCCTGCAGCGCGGCGCAGAATGGCTCCCGTTGATGCAACTCCGCCAGGTCAGCCTGCAAACGCGCCACGGTTAAAATTTGCGCAAGGCTAACACTCAGCTCCAGGGGAAATGCCAAGCGGCGATCGCGCATTTTTAACGCAAGGGAGAAATCGAACTCAACCTGAGGTAAAGCCAAGACACTGCCGTCGTCAAACTCCAGCGCACGCACGACAGTAACGGGGGATTTAGCATTTAAGTGCGCAAGATGCTCTGCATAGGCGCCTGACTCAAGCATTAAATTTCCGAGAAGACGCCTTAACATGAATAGAGATCCGGGATCATAATTATTATCCAGTTAAAAATCCGTTTAGCACCCATCCTGATTTGATATTGCAGTAAGACTGAAAAATTACCAACGGCTACCCAATATTAACCCGGCGATCAAATATATCGTCCTGACATATTTGATCGGCGCCCTGGAAAATCCGGCGCAGATGCGTAAATCTGATTGATTTTCCAGGGCTAGTGCCAGCCTTCAGCTGACGGCGGCACATCCCTGTGCCGCACTATTAATCCGACAATATTCATCGCCGGATTAATAGCATTATTCATGCGGGTTGTTTTTTGGGGGATGGGATTGAGAGCATCCAAGGTAACCTCTCGGAATAAAATATAAAAAGAGATTAGGTGAATATCATTATGAACAAAAATATTCTTATAGCTTTGGTTATATCTTTGATGGCAATGGGGCAGGCTGCCCTGGGGCAAAGCCTGGTCATTGATTTATGGGAGGGTCAGGTTCCCGGGGCAATTGAACGCGCTGATTACAAGATGTCTGTTGATGCTTCCGACAACTGGGTCAAAATGCAGCGCGTTAGCACTCCTATCCTTGATATGTATACCCCTCCGGCTGGAACTTCGAACGGGACAGCGGTAATCATTTGTCCCGGTGGCGGCTACGGGGCGCTCGCCATTTCACATGAGGGGGCTGAGGTTGCCAAATGGCTTAACAGCCTGGGCGTGACGGCGTTTGTTTTGAAATACCGTTTACCTGATGACTCTATAATGCATGATAAAGCCATTGGTCCTTTGCAGGATGCGCAAAGGGCAATGCGCATGGTTCGTCGTCATGCGGCTGAGTGGGGTATAGACCCGAAAAAAATTGGCATTATGGGGTTTTCGGCGGGCGGACATTTGGCTGCAACATTATCCACCCATTTTCAAGAGAAGGTCTATGAGCCCATAGATTCTACCAGCGCGCGTCCCGACTTCTCCTTGCTTATTTATCCAGTTATATCAATGCAGGAGGGCATTACCCACAGTGGTTCACGCGAAAATTTACTGGGAAAAAATCCTACCCCTAAGCAACTGGCGCATTTTTCCAATGAGCTACAGGTTACCCAGCAAACTCCTCCCGCTTTTTTGGTGCATTCAATGGATGATGACACAGTGCCGGTGCAAAATAGTATTCGCTATGCATTGGCGCTGAAGAAGTTCAACACTCCAAGTGAACTGCACATCTATGAGCATGGCGGTCATGGCTATGGCCTTGGTCACTCTCAGGATACAGAGTCGTCCTGGCCGGACGCCTGTAAAAAATGGTTGAAAGCTCGTGGTTATTTATCAGCTACATAGGGGTTAATGTTGGTGCTTGCCCGGAGAAAAGGCAGCGGCTAATACATAAATCAATTTGGATATTTTAAATAAAAATTTGCTGATTGATAAATTCACCGGTAACTAATGAATCGTGGCTACTGTGCGAAATAAAATATTGCGTGCAGTAGTCAGCTCCATCTCTAGTTGGCTCCTCGGCCTACCTCTTTAACTGCCTACCTCTTTAACTGCCTACCTCTTTCTTCCTACCTGTCCTATGTAGAAGATGGGATGCAGTTTTTTGCTTTGAAAATGCACAATTAATCTCGCGGCGATCAAAAAAATCGTTCATTTTTTAAGCTCCTTATTGGCAGGTAATAAATTTTTAATGTCATTTTTCATTTTTTTATTGATCTGTAAAAAAAAGTTAAACAGTAAAATTGCTGTAGGTGTTAATTCAATTAATCGGTACATTAGGAAAGTTGATAGCTTAACTATAAAAATCGCTAACTCATTGGGCGGCTTTATCTGGAAGCGGCTTTATCTGGACGGTGCTCCGTTTTCAAAAACTGTGTTTCGCAGAGTGAATAAAAGAAAATTATGAAATTGCTATTTAAGCTCGGCCTGGTTGCTTTTTCCTCCTCGCTGTTGATGAGTTGCCTGAATCAAGAGCCTCTCAATCCAGTTCAGACTCGCGACCTTAATCGTTGGCCTGTGGCTTCCAGCCCGGCATCAAATCCGGATGTTGAGAAGCAGGTCCAAATTTTATTGGGAAAAATGTCGCTGGAAGAAAAAGTCGGCCAGATAATGCAGGCGGAGATCCAGGTGATTAGCCCCGACGAGGTACGGCAATACCACATAGGCTCTGTATTAAATGGTGGTGGTTCCATGCCGGGCCATAAAGCCGGCGCGCAAGCCGCCGATTGGCTCGCCCTGGCTGATAGCTATTGGGAGGCCTCCATGGATACTCGCGATGGCGGCGTTGCTATTCCCATTTTTTGGGGTACTGATGCGGTACACGGTAATGGCAATTTGGTGGGCGCGACCCTGTTCCCGCACAATATTGGATTGGGGGCAATGCACAATCCCGAATTGATTCGCGCCATAGGTGAGGCAACGGCAGCGGAGGTGCGTGCGACCGGCGTTGAGTGGGTATTTGGCCCCACGTTGGCCGTAGCACAGGACGACCGCTGGGGTCGCACCTACGAAAGTTATTCCGAGGACCCGGCGCTCGTTCGTCAATACGCGGGCGCCATGGTGACCGGGTTGCAGGGGCAGGCGGGCACTGCTGCGTTTCTCGATGAAACCCATGTGATCGCTACCGCCAAGCATTTTCTCGCCGACGGTGGTACCGACCGTGGCGATGACCAGGGTGACGCGCGCGTTACTGAGCAGACCCTGGTTGATATCCATAACGCCGGTTATCCCAGCGCGATTGCTGCCGGTGTGCAAACGATCATGGCCAGTTTTTCATCCTGGAATGGTGAGAAGAATCACGGCAACGCCTATCTGTTAACTGAGGTGTTAAAGCAGCGAATGGGTTTTGATGGCCTGGTGGTGGGCGATTGGAACGGCCATGGTCAGGTGCCAGGTTGTACCAACGATAGTTGTGCGCAGGCAATCAACGCCGGCATAGACCTGGTGATGGTGCCCTATGATTGGAAGGCAATGTACACCAATACCCTAAAGCAGGTGCGCGCTGGCGATATATCCATGGCGCGGCTGGATGATGCCGTGAGCCGAATTCTTCGGGTAAAACTTCGCGCTGGATTATTTGCTAAAAAGCCCTCCGCGCGGCTTATGGCTAAGCGCCAGGATGTTGTGGGAAGCCCAGCCCATAGGGCTTTGGCACGACAGGCGGTGCGCGAGAGTTTGGTGTTGTTAAAAAATCAAAATCACCTTCTGCCGCTTAACCCCCAGCAGACCATTTTGGTGGCTGGCCCCGGCGCCGACAGCCTTGCATTGCAATCCGGTGGATGGAGTGTGAGCTGGCAGGGCGTGGGTATTCCCAATGCGCAGTTCCCTGGCGCAACCTCGATATTTTCCGGTATTCAAGTTGCCGTGGCGCAAGCTGGCGGTCGCGCAATCCTGTCGGTCGATGGCCATTTTGATACTAAACCTGATGTCGCCATAGTGGTGTTTGGCGAGCAACCCTATGCGGAGGGGCAGGGGGATCGCGATACCCTGGAGTTTGAGCCAGGTAACAAGCAGAGCCTGGCACTACTCAAATCGTTTAAGGCGAAAGGAATACCGGTCGTTTCGGTATTTTTAAGTGGACGGCCGCTTTGGGTAAATCCGCAACTGAATGCCTCCGATGCTTTTGTGGCAGCCTGGTTGCCGGGCACTGAAGGTGCCGGCATTGCCGATGTCATTATTGCCAAAGCTAGTGGCGCGCCCAATTATGATTTCACCGGGCGCCTGTCATTCTCCTGGCCAAAACTGCCACTGCAGGCTGACTTAAATCCTCGCTCCCCCGGGTACGATCCATTATTTGCCCTGGGCTTTGGGTTGAATTACGCGGGAGGAGAACAGGGGCCGATGCAGCTTGCGGAGCAGGTGCCTGGTTTGGCATCCGGTAATCCTGAACAGTTTGATCTGTTTGTAGGGCGCCCTATGCAACCCTGGGGGTTACGCATTCGCGATTATGAGCAGGATCAGATGATGAGTGGTTCCTTTGCCGAGCTGCGCAGCGGCAGAGTGACGGTCGAATCCTCCGATAAGGATGTGCAAGGCGATGCACTTAGCCTGCGCTGGCACGACACCCGCTTGGCGGGGTTGAGCTTGGAATATGGCCCGGCATTGGACCTATCGCAATTTGCGAATGAAGGAACTCTGGCTTTTGATTTAAAGGTTGATAACTTGGCCGAAGGCGACCTGTTTGTGGTTGTGCATTGCGGTGAAGGCTGTGAGCGTCGCCTGGACATCACGCTTGAAGCGCGAGCACAAATGGGCCAGGGCTGGCAGCGCAAAGGGTTGCCCCTGGTGTGCTTTATGCACCCGGGCGACGATTTTAGTAAGGTCAAGGTGCCCTTTGATTTGGTGGGCGGAGGCCAGGGGCAGGTTGCCGTGGCAAATATTCGTCTGCATCGCCGTGGCGCCAAGCCCGGAGGCTGCGAGCGGTTTCATGCATTATGATCTCGCTTATCTGTTGATGAGTATGTAGGCTCTAAGCCAGGGCGACTTGGCGCCCCGGTAAATGCAGTTGGCTTGCAGAGGGGGTTACTGGTTATGCCTCAAATTACCCAAGCAAAAATAAAGACGAATAACTGCGTCAGATTTTTGGAAGACTGGAGTTGAAATGATCAAAAGACTTATATGCCTATTTGCCCTTATTGCCTTGGCTCAAGGGGTAATGGCCCAGAATACCTTGGTCCAGCTGTTAAGTGGCAGCGACAAGGATCACACAGTAGATTGGCAATTTCAGGTGAGTGGTGGCCGCAACAGCGGCGAATGGAAAACAATCCCTGTGCCCTCCAGTTGGGAAATGCAAGGGTTTGGCACCTATCGCTACTGGAGTGACTGGGATGGTGAGCCGGCGCCGGATCGTGAAGGTAAATATAAGCACTCATTCTTTGTGCCCGCAGACTGGCAGGGCTCCGCCATTGAGATAGTGTTTGGCGGGGTGATGACCGATGCGGAAGTGCGTGTTAATGGCGAGCTCTTGGGCCCGGTGCATCGCGGCGGATTTTACGAGTTTCGCTATCCGCTGGATAAGCACTTGCACTACGGCCAGAACAATTTACTGGAAGTTAATGTTTCGCGCTTTTCCGAAAATAAATCGATCAATCTCGCAGAGCGGCGCGCCGACTTTTGGATGTTCAGTGGCATCTATCGCCCCGTTTGGCTGGAGGTAAAACCGGCACAGCACATTCGCCAGGTGGCAATAAACGCGAGCCATACCGGCGATTTCCAGGCACATCTAGCAGTTGATGGTATAGACAAGGCCAATCGGGTTAGCGCGCAGATTATCCGTTTGGATGGCAAGCGCGTGGGGCCAGCCTTTTCCGCCAGCGTAAAACCCGGTCAGAGTTTTGTGGATTTACACGCGCAGATAAAAGGGGTGCATCCCTGGAGCGCAGAGGACCCACAGCGATATAAAGTGGTTTTCGAGCTTAAAGCAGGGCGCAAAGTTATCCATCAAGTGGAGGAAGTATTTGGCTTTCGCACCATTGAACTGCGCCCGCGCGATGGTCTTTATGTCAACGATAAAAAAGTTCACTTAAAAGGTGTTAACCGCCATTCATTCTGGCCAGATTCCGGTGCGACTACGAGTGAAGCTATCAGTCGCCAGGATATAGAGTTGATTAAAGCGATGAACATGAATGCGGTGCGCACCGCCCATGCGCCGCCCGATCGGCATTTCCTGGATGTGGCCGACGAGCTGGGTGTGTATGTGCTGGACGAGCTGACGGGTTGGCAGGACGCTTACGACACTGAGGCCGGGCGCCCCCTGGTGCAGGAAATGATTGAGCGCGACCGCAATCATCCCTCGGTGATCCTCTGGGCCAATGGCAATGAGGGCGGGTGGAATACCTCACTGGATGCAGATTTTGCCAGCTTGGATATGCAGGCGCGCCCGGTAGTTCACCCCTGGGGCGTGCATGGGGGAATAGATGCCTCTCACTATGAAACCTACGATTGTTGCACCAGCAGTTTTTTTGGCGGGCCGGAATTATTTATGCCCACTGAATTTTTACACGCCCTCTACGACGGTGGCGGCGGTGCCGGGTTGGATGATTGGTGGAATCGCATGCTGCAAAATCCTTTGGCCATAGGCGGGTTTATCTGGTCATTTGCGGACGAGGCCATTGTGCGCGAGGACCAGGGTGGGGCACTGGATACCGCAGGCAACTCGGCCCCGGACGGTGTGCTCGGCCCCTATAGGGACAAAGAGGGGAGCTTTTACGCGATTCGCGAAATCTGGTCACCCGTGTATTTCCCTTTGGCTGAACTGAGTCGCTTGCCCTCCAGCTTTAAGGGGCGCTTGCATGTTGAAAACCGCTATGACTTTACCAATTTAAACCAGCTGACATTCACCTGGGAATTGCGCAATTTTGCTAACCCATCGGCTAAAGGCAAGGGGCATAGCGTCGTGCGTACTGGGCAGGCAAAATCTGACAGCATTGCCCCGGGGCACTCAGGCGATCTCAATCTTAAATTGCCTGAGGATTGGTATAATTACGATTCTTTGGCGTTAACGGCGAAAAACCCTCAGGGGAAATTAATCCATACCTGGACCTGGATGACCCTGGCACCGGAGGCCGCTGCTAAACGCGCCCTCGCCCAGGTTAAGCTTAAGGGCGCCGTGAAGGCAGAGGACAGTCCTAGCGCGATTAAACTGCAAACAGGCGATTTAACCGTCACCATCGATAAGCAGAGTGGGCGCCTTGCGCGCGTAGTTCGCGGTGATAAAACTGTATCCCTAAGCAATGGTCCGCGCTTGGTTAGCGGCAAAGGGGAGCTGGAAAAAGTTTCGCTGTGGAAGGAAGGGGATGTAGCGGTTGTCGCCGCGCAATACAAAGGTGATATGAGCCAGGTTCAGTGGCGCCTTCACCCCAACGGCTGGCTGCAAATAAATTATGGTTATCATTTTCCCGGTGATTTCAAGGCTGATTATTTGGGCATTACCTTTGACTACCCAGAGTCCCAGGCCTTGGGTATAACCTGGCTGGGGCGCGGCCCTTATCGCGTGTGGAAAAATCGGCTCAAAGGCATGACCTTTGACATTTGGCACACGGATTACAACGATACAATAACGGGGCAGTCGGGAGCCTATCCGGAATTTAAAGGGTTTTATCGCGACTTTTACTGGGGGGTGCTCGAAACTCGCGAGCTTCCCATAACCTTGGCGGTTAACAGCGAAAACACTTTCTTGCGCCTATTTACCCCGCGCGAGCCGGCCAACCCCGCGCAAACACATCTGCAATTTCCCGCTGGTGATATTTCCATTTTGCAGGGCATTGCGCCCATAGGCACCAAGTTCCATCGGGCAGATGAGATGGGTATCCAGGGCGCGGCTAATCATATTGGTCGACTGGGGCATTATTATAGCGGAGAGCTTTATCTGTATTTTGGCGAGCTGCCCAACTAGGGCCGCTCGCTACTATCGCAGTGCACCAATTCTGAGGGGCAGTATGCCCCAATCTCAAGGTGTGCTGCGGCAGGCGAAGGATAAAAAATATTGAATTTTTAGTAGAAATTTCAGGAAAAAGTTATTTTTCTTTAGTTTATTTGTGTTATTTATTGTTGACTGATATGGATTTTTGTAAAAGACTGCGGAATTGGTTTTGGCGCGTCTGCAGGCGTATTGCTTTGTTGTAGATCTATAAGCGCCATTAAACCCAATAAAATAAGTCTAATAAAACCGAAAGCAACTCTAGCCGGATACAACTCTAGCTAGCCGGATACAACTCTAGGAAGTCGCATGAAATCCATGAATAAATTAGTTAGTCGCGACCATATATGGCCGTTTGTATTGGTGACTGCTCTGTTTTTTATCTGGGCTATCCCGAACAATCTAAACGATATTTTAATACCTCAATTCATGAAATCCTTCGAGTTGAATCGGCTGCAGGCGGGTTTGGTTCAGTCTGCATTTTATATGGGTTACTTTATCCTGGCGATTCCGGCCGCCATGGTCATGGAGCGTTTCAGCTACAAGCATGGGCTTTTGATTGGAGTGCTCTTATTCGCCGCTGGGTGTTTTTTATTTTACCCTGCGGCACATCTTGCTCAATATCCACTATTTCTTTGTGCGCTATTTATTATTGCCAGCGGGCTGGCATTTTTAGAGACAGGCGCAAACTCCTTCATCTCTGGCCTGGGTGACCCACAAACCTCTGAAGTGCGATTGAACTTCTCCCAGTCATTCAACCCAATTGGCGCCATATCCGGCGCTTTGGTTGGAACTATATTTATTTTTTCCGGCGTTGAACACTCAGCGGAAAAGACACTTGAACTACAGCAGGCCGGGGTTTATCAGGACTATCTTCATCAGGAGATAATGCGCGTTATCCCGCCTTATCTGGCGATGGGGGTACTTTTATTGGTTTGGGCATTTTTATTGTGGCGGGCAAGGTTTCCTGTCGAAATAAAACAGGATTCCAGCCACCAGGCCAACTACTCCAGAAAAAGAATTGCCTCACTGTTTCAGCGTCGTCACTTCACCAAGGGAGTGATTGCTCAATTTTTCTATGTGGGCGCCCAGGTTGGGACCTGGAGTTTCTTGATTTCTTACGTTAAGGATTATCTGGCACTGTCAGAAAAACAGGCGGGTATGTATTTAACCACCTCTCTGGTTGTGTTTTGCTTGGGGAGATTTATAGCAACCTATTTAATGAGCTTTATGGGCGCCCGTCGGCTTATGGCGATATTTGGCAGTGCCAATATTTTGCTGATGATTATCGCGATTACCCTGCCGGGAATGCTGGGTGGTATTGCTTTGGTGGCGTCCAGCTTTTTTATGTCACTGATGTTTCCAACTATTTTTGCGCTCAGTGTTAAAGATCTGGGGGCGGATGCCAAGTTGGGTGGGTCATTTGTGATAATGGCCATTATTGGTGGTGCTGTTTGGACCCCCATTATGGGCTATATCGGCGATACAACGAATAGCTTGGCCCTGGCAATGTGTTTACCACTGATTAGCTATATCTATATCACTTACTACGCACACAGTGGATCTCATGTTGTTTCAAATTACAACGCAGAGCTCGTAAGCAACTAATTGCTCTGGCAGCCTGGCTCAAGTAGCCATTAAATGGATTTTTCAATGTAGTCGATCTGGAGTAATGATGATTGTAGATGCTCACCATCACTGCTGGCGCTATGAGCCAATAGAATACGGCTGGATTGATGATTCCATGGGGGAGATTAGGCGTGATTTCCTCCCCCAGGATCTGAAGTCGGAAATAGCGGCTGTCGCTATAGATGCGGTAGTATCGGTGCAGGCTCGTCAGTCTATCGAGGAGTCATTGTGGTTGCTCTCGCTCGCTGAAGAGCATGATTTTATGGCGGCTGTTGTGGGCTGGCTACCTATAGCGGATCCAAAAATATCCTCCTATTTGGATCATTTTCAAAGCTTTACCAAGTTAAAAGGCCTGCGCCATATCATCCAGGGGGAGCCGGATGATAATTTTATTTTAGGCAGGGAATTTAACGCGGGCATTAAACAGCTCGGTCGCTATAATCTGGTCTATGATATTCTGGTTTATCATCGGCACCTACCCCAGACGATTGAATTTGTAGATCGCCATCCCAATCAGATATTTGTGTTGGATCACCTGGCTAAACCCCAAATTGCCCAAGGCCTGGTA
Source organism: Cellvibrio sp. (assembly GCA_050305995.1). Taxonomy (GTDB): domain Bacteria; phylum Pseudomonadota; class Gammaproteobacteria; order Pseudomonadales; family Cellvibrionaceae; genus Cellvibrio. Next base: position 22,424 of record JBNLGJ010000008.1, on the reverse strand, counting down.
AGTCCATGGCGCGAGCATATCGTCGAACTTGCAAAACGCCCCAATGTGTATTGCAAATTATCCGGCATGGTAACCGAGGCTGATCCTCGCCATTGGCAACCTGCGCAACTAACCCCCTATTTTGATATGGCCATCAATGCATTTGGCCCAGACCGGCTTATGTTCGGCTCGGATTGGCCTGTGTGCCTGGTGGGAATCAGTTACCCAAACTGGTATGAATTGGTGTTGTCTTCTATTACTAGCCTTTCAGCCAGCGAGCAGTCATTGATTATGGGATTGAATGCGGCAAGGGTCTATGGGTTTGAAAATAGCAGCATTCCGAAAAAATAAATATTAAAAAAACGTAATGGTATTTTTTGTTTAACGCATGGCGTTGCATTATCTAAACGTTGAGCGTAAAAATAAAATTGGCCAGTTTTAGTGTATTTTTTAAAAATAGCTAAAAATAATTAATGTTGTGATTAAGCGTTTGGAAAACAACTTCCCGAATACTACGTATCGGCTCTCTCGGGAGGTGCTTCGGTAATCTGTCCGATAAAAAACGCCTGCGCCAGTGAGAGGTCTGGCTGTACGGGAGCCTTCAGTTTTATGGAGTTTGCATAGCTGTTAGTCGATTGAGCAACGACAGCAGTAAAAAATAATGCCTCTCTTTTATCTTCCTCTGGCCCGCTAGGGAGAAATCTCGGTCGGTGTTTTGAGTATTTCTCCGTTTTGGCGGGGACGTGTTTATGTGCCATCTTAAGCAGATCTAATCTTTAATTTAGATGGACTTTTTAATCATTTGATCGGTTGACCAGATTCACAACGACCTGTGAAACATATTCTGCACCTTTTAAAATCTCGTCGATAATACTGCCTGCCTCTTTGATGATGTCGGCGTTTTTCTCTGCTTGGCTGCTAACATCCACCATGCTTCCGCGCACCTGCACAACAAGGCTGGAATTGCGGTTTACCATATTGTTAATTTCTTCTGTGGATCGTGCTGTTCTCGCTGCCAGGGTTCTTACTTCATCCGCTACTACGGCGAATCCTCTGCCGTGCTCTCCCGCCCTGGCGGCCTCAATGGCGGCGTTTAACGCTAGCAGATTGGTTTGATCGGCAATTGATTTTATTGTGGTTACTATCTTTGAGATCTCATTAGACTGAATATTTAATTCCTCTATCTGGCTGGATGCTCCCTTAATATCGTGCGATATTTTTTCTGAGTTGCTCAGGTTTTCTTTTAGTATTTTTGCTCCGCGCTCTGATACTTGGGCGGTTTCTACAGATGTACTGTAGGCAACCTCCGCGGCCTTTTGGATGGCCTGTTGTCGCTCGATACGATCAGTTACATCACTGGCTACCTTGGTGACTTTTACAACTTTCCCCGTATGATTGGTGACCGGATTATAGGTTGCTTCAAGCCAAACAGTTTTGCCATGCTTTCCAAAGCGCTGAAACAATCCACTTTTAACTTGGCCTGATGCCAGCTCTCTCCAAAAGCCGGGGTTTTCTTTATAAAACTCATCAGAGCAAAAAATTCGGTGGAGTTCCCCTTTGATTTCATTGGGGTTGGTGTATCCCATGGTTTTCAGGAATACATCATTGGCTGTAATTATTGTTCCATCCGGTTTAAATTCGATGATCGCATTTGATCTGTTGATGGCCTGCAGGAGCGCATGGCTAGACATGGAGTTCTCATGGGCTTCGGTCACATCGTTGGCAATTTTCATTACCTCTACCACCAAACCGTTTTCGGTGATTGGGATATAGGTGGCTTCTAACCATAGATCTGATCCGTCTCTTTTTTTGCGAAGAAAAGTACCGCGTTTAGCGATTCCCTTTGCAAGCTCCGCCCAAAACAATGAATAGTCGCCTGATTCTACAATTTCCTTGGGGCACAGGGTTCTATGGTGCTTGCCTCTGATTTCCTCTATGCCATATCCCACCAGCTCTAAAAACATATTGCTGGCATCAGTGATTTCCCCTGTGGGTGAGAAATTAATGGTTGCGCAGTGGTGTGAGATGCTGTCTAACCGCGCTTTATTTATCGCAATGCTTTCATTGAGCTTTTCATCGACGACTTTGTTTTTGAAGGGAAACATGATGACTCCTAATGGCGACCTAATTTTTAAAATTTAGTTGTTAAGGAACCTCTGAAAGATTACCTGTATTGCAGTTGCGGCACGAAATACAAGCTCACAAAGTCCATAAGCCGTTGCATACCCTAAGGGCGGCCCCGTTAGGGGTGAGCGGAGCGAGTAAAACGCCCATATATGCGTTATAAGCTCTGCATTCTCGCCGGTTTTTGCCTTGCTGCTTCGCCTAGATTTTTCAGCGATTCCCTAAATTCAGCAGGTCACTATATCAGTAGATAATTCTAGTCCAGGTTGGTTTTGGTGTCGATGTTGATGAATATCCGCATTTTTCTGCTCGGTGTTGCCTGGAGTACTAAAAACTAATAGTCCTTACCCGATGTGTTTATAGCGAATTTTGCTCTAATGGTGAAAAGTTGGATGGCTGTGTTGAGGTGACGCCTGTCGCAATCGACGTTGAGAGTGGTTATCGTTTGCACCCCGACAGCGGAGGGCTCGTAATTCACTCAAGGCATGGGAATAGGGGGGGATAGCTTCCGGCTTCCAACAGTTGAACCATATATTAATTGTTTTTCGCGTCTATTTGAGGGGCGATTGTGTATGTTAGGTTTCGTAATTTCACCACTCTTGTAGGTCGGAAAAGCGAAGCGCCTTCCGACATAGCTCCCCATTAAATTATTCATCCATTTAAGGTTGGAAGGCGCCTACGGCCTTTTCGGCCTACGCTGAATATCCGGGTAGCGTGTTGGATTTAAAGGTTGTTGCTTGGTAGGCAACAACTTAAATATTATGGGGATAGGTTCAGCTCTAGACTGTTTGTGATGTTCCATTGCGCTTGAGCCGAGTCAAATCCAGAAATCAAGCTTGGTGAAAGATTAGAGGATTCAGTCAAGTTTAGGGATACCTTGGCGTATTCTGCGCAAAGTGGATATGGAGGTGAGGCGGTGAGCTCGTCCAGTGTTAAGGCTAAATAGGTCTGACCGGAAGAAATAGATATGTCTCTCTCGCCCCCACACTCGGTATTTCTCGCGTAAAGTTTTGCCTGGGTAGGCTGGTAGCTGGTTGTCCATTCGACCAGCAATGGCAAGTCGCCCGTACTAATCGATTTTAGCGGCCTACTAGGGGAGGTTAACTCTATGGCCCCCGGCATATTGAATTCCACACTAGCGACGAGTTGATATTTGCGTGTCAGCTCAATCCTAAGCTGGTGCTGGCCAATCAGGTAATCGATATTGGGATTGATGCTATATCCGCAAAAGTAGCTCCCGCCCAACGCACCGCAGTTGGCTTGCAAATAGCCGGTTGGAGTTGAATCCATGTAAATGCTTAGTTCATCCTGTCCAATAGTTTGGTTTAACTTAATTAAGTTGCCGGTTTTGTCGAATAGTTTAAGCAGGAATGGCGGCGAGGACGTTGGCCCGCGCTGCGAATTGTCTATGGTTCGCTCAGCGGAAATTTCCAGGTTGACCTTGAAATCATCAATATCCACCTTGGCGGAGTCCTTTGCTTTGGGGGGGGATTTCAGGCAGCTGGCCAGGCAAAAAATTAAAGCAGCAATTAGGTAGAATTTCATTCCTGATCCTTGTTGGGGTTTACCCCTAACCTTGTAAAGTGATCTAGCGATTCTAACTTGGTGCCTCTTGACTGGCAACGCTAGTCAATTGTTGCGTCTTGCGCTGGAAAACAACCAAAGCTACAGTCTCAAATAATCCAATCCGATTTGTTTCGGTGGGCCCGTAGGTGAGGCAATAGCTGAACCCCAACATGACCATGTACCCGCAACCGCCAAACCAAAAATCCGTGAGCCGTTAATTGGTTTTTTTCTCCACGAAAAATGGATGGTTGCGATTGTGTATGTTAGGTTTCGTAATTTCACCACTCTTGTAGGTCGGAAAAGCGAAGCGCCTTCCGACATAGCTCCCCATTAAATTATTCATCCATTTAAGGTTGGAAGGCGCCTACGGCTTTTCCGGCCTAGGTCGAATATCCCGGTTAGGCATTGCAATTTTGCGCTGCGATAACCAGCCATAAAACCTCTATGTTTAAAATGCACTCGATGTAAGGCGGGTTAGCCGCAAAGCGGCGTAACCCACGCGGATAGTATTAAAAAATCCAGATCAACTCCGCGAATTGCCCCCCAAGTGATGCGATGTGGAATGGCAAGATCGAAGCAGCGCGGGTCATGACCCGACCTACAAGGCTTCAATCCGCTAGTTGCGCATATATAAGCATGGCTTTTAGTGTGATTTTAATCGAAATCGTATTTTTGACCGCAACCAATCAAATGGTTGTCGCTGCCTGTCATGCAGGTGTAAAAAGATTTCTTTACGCCCGTTGCAGAGTTGCAGTCAGAATAGGAAAGCCTATTTTTAACCCGTAATAGCTCTTTGCTTGCCATATCGTATTGGGCTTGGGTAATAGAGCCGTTTGCGAGATTGCGCTTTGCTTGAGTAAGCATTGTGTCAAATTGCCAACCTAAATTTGACATGGCTTTCGAGCAGTTTAGCGTAACGCCTTTTTCATTGGTTTTTAACAACGCCTTTTTCATGCCTTCGGCAAGTTCGTTAGCTTCAGCGCTATAGTTGCCTTTATTTGAACCTACTCCTCCTGCGTATTTCTTTATTTCTACATCCTTGGCTGTTTGAGTTGGTGGAGGAGGGGTGGCACTAAAGTGAATTTTCCCCTCAGCATCTTTCCATTTGTAGACTTCTGTGGCGATAGATACTTGGCTAACAATGATCAAACTTAACGTAAGCGCTAAAAAGGATTTCATTGTAGATGGCTTCCTTGTTGTGTGTTTGGAGGTAGATAAAAGTGAAATTTACTCTGGCTGCCGCTATGGTGCCAATATTTTTGTGATGAAATCAAGTTCGGTAGGTTGGAGTGATTAATGAGCCCCAAATTGACCTTGTGCTGCCGCCATCAACACCAAAATGTGTGATTTATTAATTGGTTTGTCGTATTGCTCCGAAATTGTGTTGTTTGCGGTTGTGAATGTTGGGGTTCGCAATTTTCCCAGTCTTGTAGGTCGGAAAAGCGAAGCGACTTCCGACATGGATCGCAAGTAAATTATCCATTTGTTAAACGTCGGAAGGCGCCTGCGGATTTCCCAGTCTACGCTTTAGTTAGGGTAGTGCTTTACCTAGGCCCCTTGTAGAAAAGTTTTATACAATAATGACGGGCTACATAAAAAAGCACAAAAACCAATATGTAGCCAATTAAGATGCTAATCCAATTTGAAAATATGTTGGATCTTGAGACGTAGTATTTTTTCAAGTTGAAATTACGTTCATCCGCAAAAATTATTGGAATGGTTTTTGATTTTTTGTAATTTTTTTCAAATTCATCTTTTTTAATATCCAGATTAAATGCGTAAGTTGTCCCGGCCTTGTCCAACTCAAAATCGACTGAATAATCTGTGTACTTTCCATCTTCAAGTATTTGAATTACGTCAATCACCTTGGCGGGGATTTCTTGGTTCCTTTCAAGAATATTTTTTGCAGATTGAGCGTTCTTAAAATTATTAAATATTGAGGCGCTTAAAAATACAAAAAATAGCCCCCACATAATAAACTTAAGTCCACCCCATAACGCTGGATCATTTTTTTTGCAAAGCTCTTCAATTGAGGGGGCGTCTAGATCAATTTTGCTCAATTCATTTAGAGTGTCACTTAGTTTTTTGGTCATTGTGCTTCCTTTTGATGGCGTTCGGTTATAAAGAGTAATGCTATGTTTAGTTATACATATTCACTTCACAATCATAAATCAAGGAGCCCTATGGCTCCCCATTAAATTATCCATCCATTTAACGCCGGAAGGCGCCTGCGGCTTTTCCGGCCTACGCCGAATGTCCGGGTTACGCGTTATTCGCAACCAACTATTTCGCCCTCTTTAAGAAGACGAAAGTTTTTGATTTCCATTTTGGGGATGGTGTGGGGCCAGTTTTCATAGGCGCCGCCTCCAGCCATGGCCGGGCAAGACGAGGTGGGGTAGTGTTTGCCCTTTAGGTCGATCATCTCAATTTGATATTTAATGGCGTTGGGCAGTGGATTGCTAACAGATAGCAACATGCCGTCATCCAAACTGGAGAGTTCAAAGCTAAGGGTGATTTCTGGTTTTGTACGTTCCGCAACTTGGGTTAAGCGGGTAATTTTTCCCTGTTCAACTGTCGCTTCCACCCAAATTTTGCTATTGGCCGCAATTTGAATACTGGGCTCTTCAGGTGGATATTGGCCGGTTTTTACGGTTTGGCTTGCACAACTGCAGAGTAGCAATGCAGCACCTAGGCCTAGGGTAATATTTTTCATGATTAACTCCTTGTTTTTAGCTATTGATTTTCAGTTTTTTCTAGTCGAATTATTGTTGGTAAAATGGCGTTGCGCCGGATTTGTTGATTATCGAAATAACATGTTGGGCATTTCTGCCCAACCTACGCGCTTGTAATTAATCCAATTTATTTCACCGCACCCGTAGGTTGGCGGTGAGGAACGAACCCCAACATGACCATGTGCCCATAACCACCAAATCCAAAACCCGTATGTCAATAATTGGTTTTCCCATTCGTCGAGAAATGGATTGTTTGCGATTGTAAATGTTGGAGTCCGAAATTTCACCAGTCTTGTAGGTTGGGAAAGCAAAGCGCCTTCCGGCATGGCTCCCCATTACATTATCTATCCATTTTATGTCGGAAGTCGCCTGCGGTTCTTCCAACCTATGCCGAATATCTGGGTTGCGCGTTACAAGGCTGCGTTTTGATTAAATAGGTCGTAGGGCGTAATTAAAGCGAAGCGTATTACGCCGTAAGGATAAGCATTCGGCGCATTGCGCTTCGCTTACAAATGCGCCCTACGGGCTACACGAACTGGTGGATGCTTGAATATGGCCAGTCTTGTGCGTTGCTTACGTAACCGTGTTTTACGGGGTTGTGGTGTATGTATTCAATGTGATTGTAAAAATCCCGTTCGTCGCGGATTGTATGCTCCCAAAAGCGGCGCTGCCAGATTCCGCGTTCGCCCTTTTTTAAACGAGTGGTTTTTATTAATTCATCTTTTGCAATGCGGCGGGAAAAGTTGGCTTTGATTAATGCCCAGCGGGTGGAGTAGTCGCAATCATTGCTCGGCAATGTCCACAAGCAATGCAGGTGATCCGGCATTACCACCATCGCATTAATCTCAAAGGGATGGTTTTGTTTTACCGTTTTAACCGCCGTGCGTAAACAATCAATTTCCCGCACCAATAAATCGCTCTTGCGATCCGCCAATGCCAGCGTAAAAAAATAACACCCACCCTCAACATAAACCCGCCGATATTGCATAACCATTCCTTGTAATCCAATTTATTTCGCCGCACCCGTAGGTTGGCGGTGAGGAACGAACCCCAACATGACCATGTGTCCGCAACCACCAAAACCAAAATACATGCGCCGTGGATTGGTTTTTCGCATTCACAAAACATCGTGCCATTTGCGATTACGATGTTGGGGGTCGTAAGCTCACCGGCAACCTACAAAAGCCCAACCTACGTGCGCTGTCGGCATAAATCAAAGATCTGACCCCGTGCTATATGCAAGGCTTAGGAAACGAGTTAATCAATATCTAGATTGATTTGAGAATTTGAGCTGGTGCTTGACTGCTCGGCCTCCTTGATTAGAGTTTCCCAAGGCCAATTTATAGTAATGTACTTTCTGTAAAATAATAACTGACGATCTACGTTTATTACTTTTTCTTCATCTTGAATATATGTGACGACTAATCCTCTACCTTCGCTATCAATTTGCAATGAATCTAATTTGGCTAAAATGGTTTTTAAGTTTTGCTTTAGTATTCTTGGTTGTCTGGCGTGCGCTATGTTAAAGATCTCATCTACGCTTAATCCGTTCATCATCTTAAAGTCGTTTGAATCCATAATTGCCGCTAAAGAATGAGCGTATATTCCCGTTGAGTCAGATCTATTGCGAATCCCTCCGGCAACTCTCTCGGCAAATTTAATATAGACCCCATTTAGTTGGTCGGCTATTGCCATTGACGCTGATTCAAGTTTGTCATTTTCAATCAAGTGTCGGTTTGGGTTTTGCTCGTATTCAATATTGCATTCATCGAGAAATTTTAAAATTAAGCGCTGTATTAGTCCTGCACTACCAAAGCTATTCATTATCAAATTTCTTTGAATTTCAGAAGAAAGCGTAATTCCTAAGGCATTTCCGCCATTAATTAATATTCTTCTAAGATCATCCGGTACCCATTCAATAGATAACTCTTCTATTCTTCCACTTAGATCTGAATTCAAATGAATAAATTGGTTGCTTTGGCCCCATATTCCAACTATTACTACAAAGCATCCAAAATCCCAAAGTGCTTTTAAATCAAACGCTAGTTGTTCTCGAGTTATTGCTGATAGGTAGTGAGCATCTTCGATTACTAGTCTTCGTCCTGAAAGTACGATTATGCTGGCGATAAAGCTTAGATCATTTATATCCTTTCCTATGCGCTCTCGGGTTTGAGTTGATTCTAAGTTGCTTTCTAAGCTTGCCTTGGCGGATGCTTTTGCAATTAAGTTGATGCCAATCTCTGCGCTGCTTTCAACACGCCCCTTGATATTCCCTTTCACGGTTTCTTCAATAACTAAAGAAATATTTAATGCGGATAATGCAGACCTATATATGTCTTCGATGGTGGTCCCGAGTCTACATTGAACTATAATTCCATTATCTAAAGCCTTTTGGCGCAGCCAGGATTTTCCGCATTTTGACGGCCCTTTAATCGCAATATGAGTTTTGCGAGAGAGTAATTTGGCGAACTCTTTATCTAATGACCCGCGATCTACATAGGAATCTTTAAGGATGACGTTAGACATCCCAAATACATCGGTAACATGTTTCATGCTTTTTCCCTTGTAAATAAAAAACCGCCACCAGATCCATCAGATTTCTCCGACTACCCAGCAGCGGTTTTACGTTATTCCCAATCCTGAATTTGAATTTTCACTCGCATGAAAATTTGTCCCTTGTTTATCCGGTGATTAATCCCAGCTCAACGCCCCACCAGTCTGATACTCAATAACCCGCGTTTCAAAAAAGTTCTTCTCCTTGCGCAGATCCATAATCTCGCTCATCCAGGGGAAGGGGTTTTGGGCGCCGGGGAATTGTTCTTTAAGGCCTAGTTGCGCGCAGCGGCGGTTGGCGATGAAGTGCAGGTATTCTTCCATGGTGGCGGCGTTCATGCCGAGTACGCCGCGCGGCATGGAGTCGCGCGCGTATTGGATTTCCAGCTCTGTGCCCTGCAGAATCATTTGGATTACTTCCTGCTGGAACTCGGCGGTCCAGAGGTGGGGGTTTTCCAGTTTGATTTGGTTGATTACGTCAATACCGAAGTTCAGGTGCATGGATTCGTCGCGCAGAATGTATTGGAACTGCTCGGCGACGCCGGTCATTTTGTTGCGGCGGCCCATGGACAGGATTTGGCTGAAACCACAGTAGAAGAAGATACCTTCGGTGACCACATAGAAGGCCACCAGGTTGCGCAGCAGCTCCTGGTCGGTCTCGGGGGTGCCGGTGGTGAAGGTGGGGTCGCCCAGGGTTTGGGTGTGCTTGAGGCTCCAGGCGGCTTTGTTGGCAACGCTGGGCAGCTCGCGGTACATGTTGAAGACTTCGCCTTCGTCCATGCCTAGGGATTCAATACAGTATTGGTAGGCGTGGGTGTGGATCGCCTCTTCGAATGACTGGCGCAGAATGTACTGGCGGCACTCGGGGTTGGTGATCAGGCGGTAAATGGCCAGCACCAGGTTGTTGGCTACCAGTGAGTCGGCAGTAGAGAAGTAGCCCAGGCTGCGCATCACAATGCGGCGCTCGTCTTCGGTGAGGCCGTCTTTGCTTTTCCACAGGGCGATGTCGGCGGTCATGTTGACCTCTTGCGGCATCCAGTGGTTGGCGCAACCGTCCAGGTATTTTTGCCAGGCCCAGTCGTATTTAAAGGGCACCAGCTGGTTGAGGTCGGCGCGGCAGTTGATCATGCGCTTGTCGTCTACCTGAATACGGGCGGCGCCCATTTCCAGTTCTTCCAGGCCGGGGGCTGGGTCCAGGTGCGCGAGAGATTCGCGCGCTTTGGCCAGGGCAGGGCTGATACCTTGCTCTTTGGCGGCCTGCGCAAAGGAGGTGTTGGCATCTGCTTGTGCTTGTTGCACGGGTGCCGCTTGTTTGGCGGCTGGCGCAGCGGCTTCCGGTTTTGAAGTTTCCGGTTTCAAATTCTCTTGGCGTGCAGATTCTTTGGCAGCGGCTTTTACCACTTCTTCACTTTCAAAATCGTCCCAACTGAGCATGGATTTTCCTCTCTGGTTTGTGGCTGGTATTTAGGCCAGCAACTATTTCATTCGCTGGCGGGCAGGGTGATGACCTGTATCAAGTGCCCGGAATTTTTTGCGGAGCCTTGGCTCCTGCGTGACGTTTTTAACCCCAACTTGGCTCTCCTCTTATAAGAAGGGGGAGAGGGCTGACATTATGTCGAGCGTAAAAATGGATATTTAGTGCTAAGTGATTGTTTCATATATAAATTTCTCCAAATTTTTGCCTGGAGCGTGGTAAAAAACCTATACATGTGGAATCTGTGGGGCTTAACCTTCGCGATCAGGTAACTATAACTAATGATGGTTTGAGACACAATATGTAGTGTTTTTTTTAATGTCTGATACTAGATATACAGGTGTAATGCACAATGTTATCCACAGGATTTGAGCCTAGCCTAATAAGCCTGGAGTCGGGTCCATTGATCGAGTTATAAGGCTCCTAATAAGCTTGCTGTCTAATCCTGCCAGCTAACCAAATGGCACTCAGTCGGTATATTCACTTGCGGGTGTGCTGGTATCACGCGCAAGCTGAAATCCTGGGCCTGGCGCAGGCTATCGACGCGCCCTAGGTAGCGCAGCGAGCCGGTACCCGCCTGCTCCTCCGGCAGTGGGTCATAGCGCAGATCCTGTACCAGGCCGGGTGCATCGGGGCTTGGGTCGGCAAACAGTTGCACCCGCACCATCTCCGGGTTGAGCCCGCCCAGATAGACATTCACCTCTACTTCATAGCCGTTTTCACTGGCAGTTAAATGCAACTTGCCCGCGTGGATTTCGTGCCAGTGCTGCTCCAGCTGGCGCTGCCACTGGCGCAGGTTTTTGGCCAGTTTGCCGTCTTCGGCCTGGCGCGCTTGCAGGTTGGCGGCGGCGGGCAGGTAGTAGTGCTCCAGGTATTCCTGCAGCATGCGGTTGCTGCTGAAGCGGGCGGTGAGCTGGGTCATGCTGGCGCGGATTTTGGCTACCCAGGGGTGGGGGATATCGCCGCCATTGCGCTCGTAAAACAGCGGGATTACCTGCTGTTCCAGTAGCTGATACAACTGCTCTGCCTCGGCGGCGTCTGCCTCGGGGCCATGCTCCTGGCCATCGCCCAGGGCCCAACCCACCTCTGGGTTGTAAGCCTCAACCCACCAGCCGTCGAGGCTGGACAGGTTGAAGCCGCCATTTACCAGTACCTTCATGCCGCTGGTGCCGCAGGCCTCCCAAGGGCGGCGCGGGTTGTTGATCCACACATCCACACCCTGCACCAGGTGCTGGGCCAGGGTGATGTCGTAGTCCTCCAGTAGCGCCAGGTGCTGGTGCACATCCGGGCGCTGGGCAAACTGGTACCAGCGCTGCAGCGCGCGCTTGCCGATATCGTCTGCCGGGTGCGCCTTGCCGGCCACCACCAGCTGCACCGGGTAGCGGCTGTGGGTAAGCAGCCGTGCCAGGCGGTCCGGGTCGTGCAGCAGCAAATCCGGGCGCTTGTACTCGGCAAAGCGGCGGGCAAAGCCCAGGGTGAGAATATTGGGGTCCAGCGGCAGGTCGGGTTCCTGCGCGCAGGCTGGGTCGATGGATTCTACCCGCCACTGGATGGCCAGCCGCTCCCGCGCATAGTCCACCAGGCGCGCGCGGGCCTCGCTGCTGAGCTGCCACAGTTGTTGGTCGGTGAGTTGATCAAAGGCTTGGGGGTCGAGCTTGTCCAGGTGTTCGCGCCAGCGGTGTTGGCCGTACAGCTGAGTCCAAAGGCGGTCAGCGCCGGGGGAGTCCCAACTGGGCACGTGCACGCCGTTGGTGACATGGCCAACTGGCACCTCCCGCTCCGGCCAGCGCGGGAAGAGTGGCTGGAAGATGCGCCGGCTCACCTCGCCGTGCAGCTGGCTGACGCCGTTGCTGGCGCCGCAGGTGCGCAGGGCGAGATAGGCCATATTAAAGGGCTCGTTGGTATCGCTGGGGTTCACCCTGCCCAGGCCGAGAATTTCCTCGAGATTAACCCCCATTCGCCCCGCCGATTCGCCGGCATACTGGCGGATTATCTGCGCCGGGTAGCGGTCGAAGCCCGCCTCGACGGGGGTGTGGGTGGTAAACAGGTTGCCGCTGCGGGTGGCCCAGAGCCCCTGCCAAAAATCCACCTGGTGGCGCTCGCAGTAGTGGCGAACGCGCTCCAGGGTGGCGAAGGCGGCGTGGCCTTCGTTGAGGTGGCAGACATCTATATCCAGGCCCAGGGTTTCCAGCAAGCGCCAGCCGCAAATGCCCAGGGCGATTTCCTGCACCAGGCGCAGCTCGGTGCCGCCACCGTAAAGTTTGCTGGTAATACCGCGATCGCGCACCTGATTGAGCGGGTCATTGCTGTCGAGCAAATAAAGGGTGACCTGGCCCAGGGTGACCTGCCACACGCGAAAGCGCACCTGGCGACAGAGAAAGTTGGTCTCTATGTGCTGCCAACTGCCATCGGCGGCGCGTAGCGGCTGGATGGGCAGGCTGCCGGGGTCGTTGAAAAGGTAGGTCTGCTGCTGCCAACCGTAGCGGTCGAGGCTCTGGCGGAAGTAGCCCTCCTGGTAGAGCAGGCCCACACCCACCAGCGGCAAGCCCAGGTCGCTGGCGGTTTTCAGATAGTCCCCGGCGAGCATGCCCAGGCCACCGGCATAGAGCGGCAGTGAATCGCACAGGCCAAATTCCATGCTGAAGTAGGCTACCCGTTTAAGCGGTTGCTGGGGGTAGTGTTGCTGATACCAGCTGGGGCGATTCAGCCGCTCGCTGCGGGCGTCCTCCAGGCTTTGCAGCAGCTGTAAAAAGTCGCTGTCGTTTGCCAGTTGTTCCAGCCGCGCATCGGTGGTGAGTTGCAGTACGTGCATGGGGTTTTGCGTCTGCTGCCATACCTCCTGGTTCATGGCGCTCCACAGCGGGTGGCTGGCGTGGTTCCAGCACCAGTGGAGGTCGGCGGCCAATTCTAGTAAGGGAGTTAGCGCAGTGGGCAGGGGGCGATCAAAGGTGGACATAGGGCTTCCTTAAACCTCGGGGTGATCCCAGGTGGTTGATGACCTCTGGCGGCGATTGGCGATCAGTTTTTCCAGCTCCACCAGCAGCAGTATGGGGCTGGCGGCCAGCAGCATAATTAACCAGTCGCTCAGGCTGGGGCCAGCGACGCCAAACAGCCTTTGGCAAATGGGCAGATAGCTAAACCCCAGCTGCAGTAACAAGACCAGCAAAATACTCCAAAGTGCCGGGGCACAGCCGCGCCAGTAGTGTTTTTGCCAGATCTGTTCGGTTAGGCTGCGGGCGGATAACAGGTAAAAACACTCAAGTAAAATCAGTGAGTTAACCGCCATAGCGCGAGCAACGTCCAAGCTTCCCCCCTGGTGCAGTTTCCAGCTGAACAGGCTGAATACGGTGATGGCGCTAAGACCGCCCACCAGCAAAATGCGGTACAACAGCTGGGCCCCGACCAAGGGCTTGCGCCTGGGGCGCGGCGGGCGGCGTAGCAGATTGACTTCGCCGCGCTCAAATACCAGCGCCAGGGTGAGGCTGATAGCCGTGACTGTGTTGATCCAGAGCACCTGCACCGGGGTGATTGGCTGGGTCCAGCCGAGCAGTATGGCCAGCACTATGCTGCTGGCTTCGGCCAGGTCCGTGGGCAGGATAAAGGCAATGGATTTGACGATATTGTCGTACACCCGCCGCGCCTCGCGCAGGGCGCCAACTATGGTGGCGAAGTTGTCGTCCATCAGCACAAAGGCGCCAGCCTCGCGCGCCGCATCCGTGCCTTTTTTGCCCATGGCTATGCCTATGTCGGCGCGCCTCAGTGCCGGGGCATCGTTAACGCCATCGCCGGTCATCGCCAGGGTGTGGCCGCGGGCCTGGAGCACCTTGACCAATTGCAGTTTGTTGGCGGGGCTGGTGCGCGCAAAGATATCCACCCGCTCGGCGGTGCGGGCAAAGTCCTCCTTACTCATTGCATCCAGCTCGGCGCCAGTCACCACCCGCGCGCCATCCAAGCCCAGCTCCCGGCCTATGGCCTGGGCGGTGAGGGGGTTGTCGCCGGTGATCATAATCACCCGCACTCCAGCACTGTGGCAGTCGGCAATGGCGGCTTTGGCTTCGGGGCGTGGCGGGTCGGCCAGGCCGGCGAAGGCCACCATCACCAGCGACTCCTGCAGGTGGCTGTGCTCCAGGCCGACCACTGGGTCAGCATCGTCAAACTCGCGGTAGGCCAGGGCCATCACCCGCATACCCTGGCTGGCCAGCTGCTGCAGTTGGTCTTGCCAATAGTGTTTATCCAAAGGCTCAAGGCCGGTTTCACCCAGCTGATGTTGGCAGAGTTCCAGCAGCCGGTCGGGTGCGCCTTTTACCGCCATCTGCTGCAGGCCATCGGGGTTGCGGTGCAGGCTGGCCATGTAGCGCTTTTCGGTTTCAAAGGGCAGGCTGTCCAGGCGTGGCCAGTGGTGTTGGCACTCCAGGGGCACCAGCCCGTATTTCACCGCCAGCACAAACAATGCGCCCTCGGTGGGGTCGCCGTGGAGCAGCCACTGGCCCTGGTCCTGGGTGAGGTTGGCATCGTTGCAGAGCAGGGCGATGCGGCAGGCGAGATCCAGTTGCGGGTTATCACCCAGGCCCAGCGTCTGCCCCTGGCTGTTGGCAATTAGCCCGCTGGGGTCATAACCCTGGCCGCTGACACTGAAGTTGTCGCTGGCCGTTACCAGGGTGCGCGCGGTCATGGCATTGGCGGTGAGGGTGCCGGTTTTGTCGGAGCAGATAATATCCACCGAGCTGAGCACTTCCACGCTGGGCAGGCGACGCACCAGCGCGCGCTGGCCGGCCATGCGCTCTACGCCTAACGCGAGGGCAATGGTCACAATCGCGGGCAGGCCCTCGGGGATGGCGGCCACGGCTATGCCTATGGCGCCCTGAAACATGTCGGCCATGGGTAGGCCGCGCCAAAAAATACCCACCGCCAAGGTGAACGCGGTGCAGGCCAGAATCATCAGGGTGAGCTGCTTGGCCAGTTGCGCCAGCTGCTGCTGCAATGGCGTTTGCAACTGCGCCACGCCCTCCACCAGTTGATTGATTTGCCCTAATTGGGTGTTCAGGCCGGTGGCCGCCACCAGCCCTAGGCCATTGCCGCGGCTGACCATAGTGCCCATAAACGCCATATTGGCCTGCTCCGCCAGGGGCGTGTCGGCGGCCAAAGGCTCTGGCAGTTTGGCACTTGGGGTGGACTCCCCGGTGAGCAACGCTTCATCGCAGTAGAGGCCTTTGCACTCCAGCAGGCGCAAGTCGGCGGGCACCTTGGTGCCGGGTTCGAGCATCACCAAGTCGCCGGGCACCAGCTGGCGGCTGTCCAGGCTCAGGGTTTGCCCGGTGCGAATCACCAGGCAGCGGCTGGCGCTCAGTTGGCGAATACTGCGCAGTGCCGCCTCGGCACGTCCCTCCTGCAGGTAGCCTATGCTGGCGTTGATAATCACCACCGCCAGGATAACGCCCGCATCCACCCAGTGTTGCAGGGCGCTGCTGATCAGGGCGCTGGCCAGAAGCACATAAATAAACGGGTCGCGCAGCTGCTTTAACCAGCGGCGCCAGGCGGGTAGGGCAACAGCAGTGGGCAGTTGATTTAAGCCCCAACGCTCCTGGCGGCTGGCTACCTCGGCCGCGCTTAGCCCGGCACGGCTGGAGCCCAGCTGCGCCAGGGCTGCCTGGGGGCTGAGGTTATGGGGTGGGGCGGAGGCTGAATCCCGGGTGATCATGGCGTGCCTTCACATTTTCAGTTGCTTATGCAGCAAACCTTATCTAGCTCGCCCTGTTCAAAGTGGGTGATATTGGCCAGGGTGACGCGGCTGATGGCGCTGAGGGCTTCGCGGGTAAAAAACGCCTGGTGGCCGGTAATCACCACATTGGGGAAGGTGAGCAGGCGCGCAAATACATCATCCTGCAGCAGCTGATCGGAATAGTTTTCAAAAAATAAATTGCCCTCCTCTTCGTAAACATCCAGCCCCAGGTAGCCAATTTTTTGTGATTTAAGGCCTTTAATCACCGCCGGGGTATCCACCAGGCCACCGCGACTGGTGTTGATCAGCATCACCCCGGGTTTCATTTGCTGGACGGCAAACTCATCGACCAGATGGTGGGTGCCCGGGTTGAGCGGGCAGTGCAGGGAGATGATGTCGGCCAGGGGCCAGATTTCCGCCAGAGGCATATAGCGCACGCCCTTGGCGATCAGCTCCGGGTTGGGTTGCAGGTCGGCAGCAATCACCTGGCAGCCTATGCCGAGCATGATGTTGGCAAATACCTGGCCGATTTTGCCGGTGCCTATCACCGCCACGGTTTTATTGACCAGATCGAAACCCAGCAGGCCATTGAGCGAGTAATCGTTTTCCATAATCCGGTAATGGGAGCGGTGCAAGTGGCGATTGAGCATCAAAATCAAACCCAGGGCGTGCTCTGCCACGGCGTGGGGGGAATATTCCGGCACTCGCGCCACGTATAACCCAAGCCTGTGTGCTGCGGCCAAATCCACCTGGTTGTAACCGGCGCAGCGTAGCGCTATGAGTTTGACCCCCAGTTTGGCCAGCTGGGTTAAACAGGCTTCATCCAGGCTGTCGTTAACAAAGGCGCAGACTGCGCCGCAGCCCTGGGCCAGCAGACTGGTTTGGGCGTTGAGGTGGGTTTCGATAAATTCCAGCTGGTGTTGCTGAGGCGTGGGCAGTGCCTGATTGGCGCGGGTGAGGTATTCGTGGTCGTAGGGCTTGGTGTTGAAGATAGCAACTTTCATAGTATCCCTCCTGCAGCGGCAGACTCGTGAAACACATAACAACCTGGATTGAGTGTAAACCACCCTGAGCCCAGTGTTTTTGTGTTTGCGCAAGTTTGTCTGGCTTTAGCAGATTAACCGGCAGCTGTGTAAAATGGCCGGCCAATTTTTGTAAGAGCAAAAGCTCATGGCCAGACTGCTGTTTAAACTTGCCAATGTCCCCGATGATGAAGCCCGGGATATTCGCGCATTGTTAAGCGAAAATGAAATTGCCTTTTACGAAACCGACGCCGGTTTTTGGCGTGTTGGCCTGGATGCTATTTGGCTTGCCGACAACGACCAGGAGGCGCAGGCACGGGAACTGCTTGCCAGTTACCAGCAGCAGCGATCTCTAAACCACAGAGAGAACCGCGCTCAGTTGGAGGCCGAAGGCACGGCGCCGAGTTTTATCCAGTTTGCATTGCAGCACCCGCTGCGGGTATTAGGCGCGGCTTTGGCGATTGGTTTTGTGCTGGCCTTGTCCTTATTGCCTTTTGGCATGTTGTTAAAAACTCATCTGTAAATTTTTATTGGCGAGAAAATAAAAAATCCACGCACTTAGGCGTGGATTAAGATTTAAATTTATTAATCCGGCGATGAATATTGCAGGATTAATAGTGCGGCACAGGGATGTGCCGCCGTCAGCTGAAGGCTGGCGCTAGCCCTGGAAAATCAAGCAGATTTACGCATCTGCGCCAGATTTTCTAGGGCGCCGATCAAATATGTCAGGACGATATATTTGATGGGCGGGTTAATAGTGGATTCGATATTGTTATTTTAGGTGCTTTGCATCGGTATTTATTCGGCCTGCACCCTGAGTGTCACACGGGTTAAGCCATGTTAGTTTTTTGGGTTTAGATGTGAATTCGCGCCTTGAGGAATTTGACTATCTCAGCGGCGGCCACTTCCTGCTTATCTGCATCGCGACGGCCCTTGTATTCAATGGTGCCAGCTTCCAAACCACGCTCGCCAATGACTATGCGGTGAGGGATACCCATAAGGTCGGTGTCGGCCAGCATCACGCCCAGGCGCGCCTTGTCGTCGTCCATATAGAGCACATCAAAACCAGCGGCTTGCAGCTCGGCGTAAAGCGCTTCGCACTTGTCCGCTACGGCCTGTGATTTGGCTTTGTTGATGGGCACCAGCGCAATGTGGAAGGGCGCAATGGAGTCTGGCCAAATAATGCCGTTGTCATCAAAGTTTTGCTCAATGGCGGAGGCCACCACGCGAGTTACACCTATGCCATAGCAGCCCATAATCATGGTTTGCTCTTTGCCGGCTTCGTCCAATACCTTGGCTTTTAAGGCCTCGGAGTATTTGGTGCCCAGCTGGAAAATATGGCCCACTTCAATACCGCGTTTAATCTCCAGGGTGCCTTTGCCGCAGGGGCTGGGGTCGCCAGCGACTACGTTGCGAATATCGGCCACCAAAGGCGCTTTTTCATCGCGCTCCCAGTTTGCGCCGGTCAGGTGGAAGCCATCTTTGTTGGCGCCGCACACAAAATCCGCCAGGTGTGCTGCCGAGTGATCGACAATCATGGGGATATTCAGGCCCACAGGGCCAATGGAGCCAATACCCACGCCCAGTTCGGCTTTTACGCGGGCTTCGGGGGCCAGGGTCAGCGGGGCCGCGACACCGGTCAGTTTTTCCGCTTTGATCTCGTTGAGTTGGTGATCGCCGCGTAATACCAGGGCCACCAGCGGCTGGGTGTTGTCTTCGCGCTCTGTGCCCAGCACTATCAGGGTTTTTACCGTTTGCTTGGCGTCCACCCCGAGGAATTCGCACACTTCATCAATACTGTGTTTGCCAGGTGTAGCGACTTCTTTCATTACCTGTGAGGGCGCAGGGCGGGCGCCGGCAGGCGGCAGTGCTTCGGCTTTTTCGATGTTGGCGGCATAGTCGCTGCCGTTGCTGAAGACGATATCGTCTTCACCGCTGTCGGCCAGCACGTGGAATTCGTGGGAGAAAGCGCCGCCAATAGAGCCGGTATCTGCCAGCACTGGACGATATTGCAAACCCAGGCGCGAGAAGATACTGCAGTAGGTCGCGTGCATGACCTCATAGGTATCCTGCAGCGATTCTTGCGTCAGGTGAAAGGAGTAGGAGTCCTTCATAATAAATTCGCGCGAGCGCATTACGCCAAAACGCGGGCGAATCTCATCGCGGAATTTGGTTTGGATCTGGTAAAAATTTGCAGGCAATTGCTTGTAGCTTTTCAGCTCATTGCGCACCAGGTCGGTGATGACCTCTTCGTGGGTGGGGCCAAGGCAGAAAGGGCGGTCGTGACGGTCGTTCATGCGTAACAACTCAGGGCCGTACTGTTGCCAGCGTCCAGACTCTTCCCACAATTCGGCGGGTTGTACCACCGGCATAAGCACTTCCAGCGCGCCGGATTTATTCATCTCCTCGCGCACAATTTTTTCCACCTTGCGCAGTACGCGCAAGCCCATGGGCAGCCAGTTGTATAGGCCGGATGCCATTTTGCGGATCATGCCCGCGCGCAGCATAAGTTGATGGCTGATCACTTCTGCATCAGCAGGAGTTTCCTTAAGGGTGGCGATTAAAAAACGGCTGGAGCGCATAATAGGGGCTTCTTGTTAGCTATACTCTGGGTTTAAAAAAGTTGGGTTTGAAAAGCTTGGGTTTGAAAAGCTTGGGTTTGAAAAACATGGGTTCGAAAAAACGCTTATTCTACGGCGACTCAGGCTATAGGTATAGCACCAGTTAGGAACAAACCGGCCGTTAGGTGCCTGTGTTTGTGCTAAAACAATATTTACTAGAAGGTGAGTGGTATGTTTGAACTTCATCCCCGTCTGGCGGAAGATTCTGTTGTCATCGGCGAATTTGAGTTGTCTTTGCTGTTGGTGAGTAAGGATGCCAATTATCCCTGGTGCATTCTGGTGCCTAAAAGGGAGGATATTTTTGAGATCCACCACCTGGATGAGGCTGATCAGCTGCAACTTATTCGCGAATCCTGTCGCTTGTCGGAAGTTATGACCAGTTTATTTGATGCGCATAAAATGAATGTGGCGGCGCTGGGCAATGTTGTGCGCCAGTTGCATGTGCATCACATTGCGCGCTTTGTTGAGGACGCCGCCTGGCCACAGCCCATCTGGGGCAAGGTGGCGTTTAAGCCCTATGAGCCGGAGGCTTTTGCCGCCCTGGTCAAGCGTTTGCAAAATGCCTTGGTCGGCGAGGGCTTTAAGGTTCGCTGAACGCGGCAAACATACAGGCAATAAAAAACCCGCTAAAAAGCGGGTTTTTACGTTAAAGGCTCGGCGAATTAAACAGCCATTTCCTTCAGTTTTTTCAGCGGGCGCACTTTTACCGAGGTGCTGGCAGGTTTGGCTTTGAACATAACTTCTTCGCCAGTAAAGGGGTTGATACCCTTGCGTGCTTTGGTCGCTGGTTTTTTCACGGTAGTGATTTTCAGCAGGCCTGGCAGAACGAATTCGCCAACGCCTCTCTTTTTGATATGACCTTCGATGATGTTGGTCAGCTCATCCAGTACCGCCTGAACTTGCTTTTTGCTCAGTTCAGTGGTTTCAGCAATTTGCATAACCATTTGGGTTTTATTTTGGCGCTCAGCAATTGGCTTAACTACAGCGGGCGCTTTTTTCACTGCAGCGGGCTTGGCGGCTGGAGCTTTTTTAGCAACTGGAGCTTTTTTAACGGCGGCTTTAGCGGCTGGCTTGGCAGCGGGTGCTTTTTTAGCGGCGGCTTTGGCAGCAGGTTTAGCTGCAGGTTTGGCAGCGGGTGCTTTTTTGGCGGCCATGATTGGTTCCCTGTATCGAATAGGTTGGAGAATTGTTTATGTTTTGAACATAGCGCTGCCGTAACTAGTACGAGACTCGGCTGCGAGTGTTATACAAAAACCCCTATATTTATAGGCTAAAAACAGCGCCCTAGCGGTTTCGCGCTATATATAAAGGATAAAAATTGAATCAGCAACTAAAAACTGCGGTATTTAGCGGCTTTTTTGACAAATTTATTGCAGGTTGTAACCAATACACACATATGTGTTGATCAAATGCTCGGTGGGTGGTGCGGGACAGGGTTTGCCGTTCAGGTGGTTTTATGCAGCGAGCAAACAAAAAGCAGGGCAGGGGTTTACCCGGCTCAAATATAAATCAGCTGAAAGTCGGGCTCCGGCTCACCGTATTCCCAAAGGTAAGTAAAGTCCTCGCGCAGGCGTTTAACCTCCTGCCGGGCGGCGTAGTTGGCAAAGCCGCGGTAGGCTTGAAAATCATTTTTGTAGACTAACCACTGATCGTCGCAACAAAGGAACTCGCGCGCATTATTTTCCGGCTCCTGGGTGACTTTGCGAATTTCAATTTTTGTCGACAGGCGCTGCGCTAATTTAACCAGCGGGTGGGCGATGTCTTTGGCCGGGCGGGTATCCCTGAGCAAAATGCGAATTTGCACAAAGCGACTGGACCTGGCCAGTGTGGATAATCCATCGACAAAGCTGTGCTCCGCCAAAACCTGTGGGTCCAGGTCCTGGCTTAGCAAGCACAGGTTGCGCCTTGCGTGTTGCAATACCCCCAGGCTGTGCTCGCGAAAATCTTCAAGCCCATCCAAAAGCCATAAATCTTTTACACCGGGTGATTGCTCTGCCATGGTTTTACTCCTGAGGTGCCGCCTGCTCCAGCCACATATGGCGGTGAGGAATGCCCGCATCCATAAATTCCTCACCGCAAATTTGAAAGCCCAGTTGTGCGTAAAAGCCGGTTTTATCGCTTTGCGCACCCAAATAAATTGGCCAGGGTTTCAGCGGTTGGCAGTACGCCAATACCGCCTGCATAAGTTGATGCCCCAGCCCTCGGCCCCGGTAGTCTGTCAATATTGCCACCCGCCCGATATGAAAGCGGGCGGGGGCTGGGGTGTCTTCCAGGAGTAATCGCGCGCAACCCACCGGCTTGTTGTCTGCCCAGAGCAAAAAGTGAATGGCCGAGTCATCCAGACCATCCCATTCTTCCGCTTGCGGCACCTGTTGCTCCTGCACAAACACGCGGGTGCGAATATCCTGCAGCCAGTGCTTGTCCTGGTGCCAATCGGCGAGGCGTACCTGGGTGTGCGACATCTGCAATCCTCTTAGTTAATGCCGGATCTACTCGTCAACTAACAGGGTCTCTTGATTGATCAGCTGCGACAGCGCCGCCACGTCAAAAGGCTCCTGGCAGAAGGGTTTAACCTGGGCCCAGCTGATTTCTGTCTCGGCACAGACTAGCTCAGCCAGGGCGCGCGAACAGTTA
>JBNLGJ010000007.1:0-46179 GCA_050305995.1 Cellvibrio sp. | reverse complement strand
GATACGCTGTATGGAACAGATAATCACAATTGGATGGAGGGCTTAGCGGGTAATGACACCCTCTATGGGAAAGCTGGAAACGATTATTTAAAGGGTATGGCTGGCGATGACTTTCTCTATGGAGAGGCGGGTGACGACACCTTAGAGGGCGGGCCGGGGAATGATCGAATGGAAGGCAGCGTTGGATCAGATACTTATGTGTTTAATTTAGGCGACGGTCAAGATCTGATTTACGACTATAACGGTGGCACTTCGGGTGTTGATCGTATCCTAATGAAAGAAGGTATTTCTGTCAGCGACTTGCAATGGAGTCAGTCCGGTAATGATTTGATAATGCTGGTTGGAACCGAAGGTGACAAAATTACGGTGTTGAATCATTACCTTTCTTCCTCCTATCAAATTGAACAAGTTGAGGTGCTTGGGCAGGTATATACTTGGCCTGCTTTGACCGCAGCCAAGGCGCTAAATGCCTTAAATATAGTCAGGGTTGAGGCATCCTCTGATGCTGAATCTTTGTTTATTGATATAGATTTTAATCGCGCTATTAATCTATCTAGCTTTACCGTTGATGACATAGTTATAGCTGATAAAAATGGACAGCCATACTCGGGGCTAATCATTCAAAATATTTCGGATAAACGTTTTCGAGTCGTGTCCCCGTTAATTGCTGATGGTGAATACACTGTTTCTCTAGGGCCAAATATTAGTGCTCAAACTGGTCAATTGTTGGATCAAAATAATAATGGAGTTGCCGGTGAGGCTGCAGACGTTGTAATAAGAAGCTTTCTATTGGATCAGACCTTACCATTACCAACAGTGTTAAATACTTATCCCTCTAGCGTAAATACACCTACCTATATTTTTAGGGGCTCAAAAGAAGCCGGCACTAAAGTTTTAAATAATGGAGTTGTAATTGCGGCTGCAGATACCGCTACAACCTGGGCCTATGCTGCCACCTTGTCGGAAGGTTCGAATCAATTTAATTTTATCGTAGAGGATGCTAGCGGCAACAAAAGTATCGGAGTGTCAGCGGCAATTATTTACCATGACACAACTCCAGGCGCGGTTACATTTAGTATTAATGCACAGGGTAGTGGACAGGAGCTAAGCTTGTCTTGGTTGAGCTATGATGAGTTTGCCAATGGCAACGATATAAAGCAGTACGAAATATATTTATCGAACAGTAGTTTTACTAATACCACTGGCTTGACCGCAGTACAAATTCTTCCGAAGGGAACTAAATCGACAAAACTCTTAAATTTAGAGCGGAACACAACCTATTATATTGCGGTGGTCGCAGTAGATAATTCTGGTCAATCAAATGCAACTTTAAATGTTGAATCAGCCGCGCCCTTGGATAACCAGGCGCCAAATGAAGTAACGAATTTGCAGGTTTCAACTGGTTTAGATCAATTGGAAATCCGCTGGATTCCTTCACAAGATGGTGATGGTGATCTTGCATCATATTTATTGAGCTATTCGGAGAATGGTGAAACTAAAACTATAACCCTCACCAAAGATGAGGTTGGTGCAGCTAATCCTGTGGTTTATAACCTGAGTGGTCTCCCTTCGGGTGAAAAATATACTGTAAAAATTGTTGCAGTAGATCAGACCGGAAATTCAAGCTCGGGTGTTAGTAAAGACGCTATTACTTTGCTGCCAAACCCATCTTCCTTAACGGCCGTACCTGCAATATCCGGGGCAGATGTAAGTTGGGGCGAAATTGCGAGTGTAAATTTGGATCACTATGCGATCTACACATCGCTTCAACCTTTTACCAGTGTTGCGGGCATGGTGCCTGCCAAGCTTGTGCTCAAGTCCGGCGGTGCTAATCAAACTGTGAGTCTAACTGGCTTAACTGATAATCAGCCCACCTATATAGCGGTGACTTCAGTTACATCTATGGGGGGCGAAATTAAGTCGGTGTCGCCTGTAAGCGTTACCGCGGAAAGCGATACTGATGGACCCAGCGTAACTCACGCCGTCTTTAGGGCAGGAGCCAGCGAGCAGGATTTGTCTGGCTCGCCGGTAGTAACAAGCGAGGGAGTATTTGCTGTACTTGCTGAAGATAAATCAAAAATCTCAAGGGTAATCTATACGTTAAATGCAAATCCCGTTGCCAACGTATTAATTACAAACGCAGCTGGTGAGTATGAATATGCTTTCGATCCCAAATCTATGACGGATGGTAACTACACCTTGGACATAGATTTGTATGACATGAAAGAGAATTTAACGCATGTCAGTTACGGCTTTACCGTAGATTTGGCCGCGCCCTCTGTGCCAGCAATTACGGCGCCTGGGATTGATGCCACAGTTAACAACGCGGCTATGGTGGTTAGTGGTAAGAGTACTGTAGGAAGTGTAGTTACACTGTTGCTTAATGGTGAAATAGTAGGTTCGGAGCTTGGGGTAGATGCCCAAGGACAATTCTCAACTAACATCAGCTTAGTGGAAGGCGTTAACTTAATTACAGCTAAAGCACATTTTGAAGGAAGAGATAAATGGAGTGATATTAGCGCAGCGAAAACTATTACGCTCAATACGCAATTGCCTGATGCACCTCAATCTATTACTGCAATAGCGTTAAAACAGGGACAAATTAATGTCAGTTGGGCAGAGGTTAAGTCATCGGATGTTAACAACCAGGTTAAAGGTTACAACCTCTATCGCTCCAGCCAAGCATTCCAATCACCCCAGGATGCCGGTGTTAGCAAAATAAATACCCAGTTGCTTTCTGTATCTACTTATACCGATATGGCAGTAAATGATGGGCAGTATTTTTACGCGGTAACCAGCCTTAACCAGGCGAATAACGAAAGCCAGCTGTCGGCTATTGCCAGTGCGGTAGCTGACTCGACCGGCCCGCAAATTGCGCATCTGAATTTTGTAAGCGATGGAGTGTATGACGCAGCGACACAGCGCTGGGGTAAAGGCAATATCCAGGTTCAAGCAGGGTTTAGCGAACCCTTACGCAGTGCCCCTTACTTTGCCATTGCGCCGGAAAATGGCCTGCCAATTACCGTGCAGTTAAGTAAAGACTATACCAATCCGCTGCTTTACAAAGGCTCCTTTGCTATTGCCGCAAATACACCGTCTGGTACAGCCTATGCAGTTATGTCGGCAAATGATGAGGTAGGCAATCGCGGAACAGAAATTCTTGAAAACAACAGCTTGATTATTGACACCAAAGGACCAGAGCTTGCCAGTCTGCAAGTAACACCTTCAGAGCCCATAAAAGTTGATGAATCCAGCGGGATAGTAGTTCAAATTACCGCAAACCTTAGCGAGTTGGTAAAGCCGGGGACTTCACCCCAATTAGTACCATTGGTGGACGGTGTTGGCGTCGCCGGCTATGAGGAAGGCATTCAATGGCAATCTGAAACTAATGGTGTTTTCGTTGGCACCTTTAATTTGCCAGCTACGGCCGCACAATCTGGTGTAGGTGTATTGGGTTTCACGTATTCCGCTGTGGATGATATGGATAATCTCAGCACTAAAATTAACGGACAAAATCAATTCCAGATTTACCAGGGCAATTTGCCTCCGCTTAACACGCCTAATGAACTGATCGCAAAAGCTCAGTCTGGCGGTCACGTTAGCCTTACCTGGAGTGCAGTAGAAAAAGCTGTTGCCTATGTGCTTTACCGTCAGGGGCCTAGCGATACTGAACCTCAGGAGTTGCAGCGCCTTTCTGCTACCACCTATGACGATTTACCGGATGTCGACGGTATCTATTTGTACAGTGTCGCCAGTGTGCGGCAGGACAATGACCAGGAATCCGTTAGTGCCACCTCAGACACAGTCAGTGTCAAAGTGGACAGAGTCCCCCCTGCTGCACCGGAAGAGTTTAGTCTCGAATTAAATGGTGCAGGAATGGTCTCGCGCTGGGTTGCACCTGCCTTGGATTTAAACGGAAATCCACAGGATACCCTGGGGCTGACTTACAACCTTTATCGATTGGATTTGCCGCAGGATCAACAGGCAAACAGCACCGTGGGATTGACTGCACTACAAACAGATATACCTGAGCCCATAGCATTGGACCCAGAACCCAGTGATACAGAGCACAGCTATTTTGTTACTGCAGTAGATGCAGCGGGCAACGAATCGGTACCCAGCTCCACCGCTTACCTCAATAGCGGTTTGCTACCAGTTAGTCAATTGACACTGGTGTTAGGTGATTCCAGCTACCCACAGATAACCTGGAAACACGCCGGGTCGGGAATTGTGGGTTATAGGGTTTACCGTTATAGCGGCGAAGGTGAGGTGGCGCTGTTAACGCCTGATGTTATTCCGCATAGCGCAGCGACCACAGCGTTCACTGACAACAGCTACAACGCAGGCTCCACCAGCCAGGGCGCCAACCAGGAGGTTATTTATAGCGTAGTGGCGGTTGACGCCAATAATGTTGAAAGCGCAGCACACGAGCTGGTATTGCCAGCGCTAAAAGCAACCATAGTCACAAATGATTCGGTTGCTCTTGAGCGCGGTGTATTTAATCAGTTGATGGTACGCGTGGATAACCTGGGCGCTACAGATGCTAAGCATATTAGGCTTTACGCAGAGATTACCGTTGACGGGCAGCTTAAAACCCATCAGGCGGAATACTTTGATGTTGCCGCTGGGGCAAACGCATTAGTGCCAATTGTTATCGGTGGCTATGCCAAGCTGGATGCGCTTACAGCGATAAAACTGCGAATGGAGCAGGTGCCGCAATCAGGCGAGAAGATACAAATTGAGCAGGCGCAAAACTTAACAGTTGGCAGTGCGGCGCTTACTTCCGAATTAAACACTCAGGATGTAACTCGCGGCGGCGCTGCCAAGGTGAGTTTTACCTTAACAAATACTAGCGCCGTACAAACTGAAATTGTTATGGCATTGGCTAATGGCAGTAAGGATTCCGACGAGGTGCGTTTGGTGCTGGAGGATCTGCAGGGCAATCTTTTGGCGCAGCAATCGATTCGTCAATCCAGCGGAAATGTAATTAATGTATCTTCAGGGCACACAGTGGCGCGCATTGAGCCGGGTGAATCATTTACTTCAAATGATTTCACCATCAATGTGCCTACTGCAGCACCTGAAAAAGTTCGCTTGAAGTTAATGGTTGATAAATATCACTACCATCAAGGTAAAGAAGATCATCTTGCCATTGAAGGTATTGGGCTTAGCAAAGAGCTGCAACTGATCGACACGCCCTACTATGCCGAGCTGACGTCAGTAAGCCCAGGTGTTGTCGATGCAAAAACTGGCCTGGTAGCTATATCTGGCTCAGTAAAAAATCGTACCAGTCTGCAGCCGGTGGCCAATGTGCCTGTGCTAGTTGCCTTGAGTGTTCGCGGTTTCGAGCGCACCTACGTGGTTTATTCCGATGAACAGGGAAATTTCACCTACAACTACAAATTGGATGGGGTGGCTGGTAGCTATAAAGTATCTGTCGTCCACCCAGAAATTACCGATCGTCCGGGGCAAGGTAGTTTTATTGCGGAAGGTGCAAATGTAAGTCCATCCGAAATTCGTATCAAGGTGCCTAAAAACTACACCCAAAAGTTTCCCATCAAGGTTACGGCGGGGGATGCGACTGTACTTAATAACATCCACTTGACCTTGCAGGCCAATGCCGCAGCTGAGTCCCCCCAGCTGCCCACAGGTATTACGGTTAATTCAAATGTACTAGCTAATCTTCAAGCTAATAAATCAGCCAATCTCGACGTGGAATTCAGCGGAGACAATAATGCTGAGGCAAGTGGTATGGTGTCCTACCTGGTGGAAGCGGATGGACACCAAGGGGCCAATGCATTGGGACAAGTGAATATTAGCTACCAGTTATCTGAGGCAGCACCTGCAATCGTCACTAAACCGAGCTTTTTAGAGACGGGTGTAACAATGGAAGGTGCTGTACTAGAGGACGTGGCGGTATCAAATAATGGGCTGGACATACTACGCAATGCGAAGGTCGCCCTGGCAGGTAAGGAAGGCGCTGAGGTTCCCAATTGGGTTTCGCTAATAACAGATGCCAACCTGGGTGATATTCCGGTTGGTGAGTCGCGCAATGTGCAAATAAGTGCGGCTCCGGATTTGACTGTTCAGGAAGGCATATATGAGCTGCGTGTAAATATTACCGGCGATAACCTGAGTGACTATTCATTACCTGTATTCATCAAAGTCACTCAATCAGGAAAAGGCTCTGCCGCATTTAAGGTTACCGATATCTACACAGCTACCCTGGATGAAAATAATCAGCTGATATACGGTGTGCAAAATGCCAAAATCCAACTGCAAAACGAAAAAGTATTAAGTGAAGTTTATAGCTTAAATACAGATGCCAATGGCGATGCAGTTTTTGATGGTATTCCTGCAGGGCGTTACGCGTACCGCGCCACCGCATTTGATCACGATAGCATTAGCGGCCGCATTTGGATTAAACCTGGGGTTACCGCCAGCGAAAATGTGTTTTTAATGAATAGCCTGGTTAATGTCGAATGGTCAGTTAAGGAGATAACCATTGAGGACCGCTACGAAATTAAACTTGAAGCAACTTTTAAAACTCACGTTCCCGTTGCGCTTGTCATGATTGATCCTTTACATGTCAACCTGCCTGTTATGAAGAAGGGCGAGGTGTTTCAGGGCGAGCTGACATTGACGAACTATGGTTTGATTAATGCCGAAAATGTGCGTCAGGTTCTCCCTCAAAATAGCGACTTGGTCAAGTTCGAATTCCTCAGGGCAGTTCCAGAGGTACTTACTGCTGGGGAGGTATTCACCTTGCCTTACAAGATCCAGGCATTAAGGGACTTCAATCCGGAATCCGGTGCGGACGCAACTGGCGGTGGCTGTGGAAACTATAGTGGTGCAACTCAGGTTGCCTATGAATCCAAGTGTGCGGCGGGAAATATAGTGCCTAATCAAGCAAGTACAAGTTGGGGGGCCAACTGGGGAAGTTGTACTTCCGGCTCGACAGGGGCAATTACTTATATTCCTCCAGGTGTGGGAGGACGGACAGAGGGTGGAGGAGGTTGGGGGTACGGCTCGATCGGGGAGCCAATAGGCGGCTCAGCGTCGCCTTGCGAATCTGAAGACCCTAATCAGGATGATTGCAATGCAGGCAATGGCAGTGGACATTAAAAGTAATAGGAATTTAGTAGTGAATAATATGAAGCATTATGTTTGTGCATTATTTCTTTTATTTGGCGTGGTTCTATCTTTCAACGCCGCTGCCATTGGCGGAATAACCTCTGCTGATAATTTTGATCCTACCCAGGATATAGAGGACATGCGCGTTAAAGTCCTGGGCGGATATGTGCGCATAACCCGAACCTGGGAGAATGGGCAGTGGGTGTGGAATAAGCGCTGGGCACCAGCGGTAGTGGATTCTGCTCTATCGATGAAGCGCAATGGCATAAATTACCGTTATTCCCATGTGGAAAATGGGAAGATGATTTTTGAGGATCGCTCGGGCAAGCGCTTTATCACCGATCCTTGGTCTTGGAAAGCGGATGCTCCCAGTGTGTCTATCCAATGGCAGGGCAGAGATGGAAATATTATTTTTTACGATGCGGTTCCTGCGAATGCTCCCGCCAGTAACAATCTTAGTAGCGTCAATGGGCGATATACCGCGAATATACAAGGCTATCAAGATAAAAATGGGGTTAAAGTCAGCTTTGATAAAGATACCTACGGACATATAACACATATAAGAGATAACCATGGAAATGTAGTAGTAACCCTGGAGTGGAGTGGCGCAATGCTCCAATCCATTACTGATTATGCTGGACGAAAAGTGTTGTACCACTACGCGAGCGACAACAAGCATCTTGCGGAAGTGGTCGATGTATTAGGGCAAACTTGGGGATATACCTATAAAACAGGGAATGCCAGATATGTTGCTCAAACAAGCCCTGAGGGGGCGGTAACCTCATTTTCACCACCGTCGAGTGTTTCTTTTGCTAGCGGAAACGTTGTTGAGACATCAAGCGAGTACGACGATAAAACCCAGTTATCCCATCTGACTGAGGTTCACTCTACGGGCAAAGTTATAGAAACTTGGTCCAATGTAATTGGTGAAGTTGTTAGAAAAGTGATAAATGGAGAAGAGCAATTCAGGGCCGATTACGTGTTGAGTGATGAATCGGTTTCGGTTGATCTAATAAAGCGCGCATATTCTCAATATGCATTAGGTCTTCACGGGCTTGTTAGTTTTGATGGAAGCGCAGGTTTTAAGTATTGTGTGTTGATAGGAGGTTGGGCCAACCCCGCTGGTTACGCGAATAGCACTATATATGGTAACGCAACAAATTTTGCGGGGTGTACTTTTTCCCCTGACTATTGTTATCCGGCACCAGGAAATTATACGCATGAGACCTGCACGTATGCACCAGAGTCCACTACTTTAGTAGCGCATCTACCAGATGCGCTTGATCCCATACCTTACGTAAAACAAAAAATCGTTACCGATGCGCGTGGCAATAAAACAACCTATTTTTACGACCAATGGAAAAACGAAGTTAAAGTCGTTTATGCCGATGGGTCCAGCATAAGCAAAACCTGGCATGAGAAATTTGCCTTGCCTTTAACGGAAACTAACGAAAAGGGTGTAGTTACCGCTTATGAGTATGATGACAAGGGTAACCTGCTTACCCTAATTGAAGCCAAGGGCACGCCAGACGAGCGCACAACTCGCTATACCTATGATGAGTTTGGCCAGTTAAAAACAGAGACTACCGGTGAGAGTGTTGCGAATAATACGGAGTTGGCAACTACCTCATATGATTATGATCAGTATGGCAATGTTACAAAAATAACTGATCCGGAGGGGAATGTTACTCAGTTTAAAGATTATGATGCATTGGGTATGGCTGCCAAAGCAATTGATGGCCGATCTTCTTTGTTGCCAGTGATTAATCAATATACCTGGACTCTTAATTACGATGCGGCGGGCAATTTACTTTCCAGCTTTGACCCCTACGGCAAAGGCGAAACTTATAGCTACAGTGCTGCGGGTCATTTGGATTCTATCCAAAATGCTAGCGGCTCAAAACTCATTTTTACCACAAATGCGAATGGGCAGCCCTTAACGGTTACCGATGGCAATCAAAACGTTACCAAGCTTGAGTATGATAAGGCTAATCGTATTGCGAGTGTTACCGATGCTAATGGCAATAAAAATAAGTTGTTGTTTGATGATCGAGGTCGTGTTTCAAAAATTATAGATGGTGAGTCTAATGCCACCACTTTTGGCTATGCCGATAATTTGTTGCGCACCGTCCAATACCCAACTTATAAGGAGGTAGTAGATTACGATCATCGCAATCAAATCAAGCAGTCATCTTTACAGGCTAATGCAAAAAACTATATTCGTAAGTTGGGCTACGATTTGAGCGGAAACCTTAACTTAACAACCGATGCTCAAAACAAGGAAACAAAATACGATTACGACGATCTGGGGCGCGTAATAAAAACTACTGACCCTAAAGGTGGTGAAACGCTATTTAGTTATGATGCGCGCGATAACCTGTTGCAAGTAACGGACCCGGAAGGGCGAGTCACTCGGTACACTTATGACAAAAATGACCAGTTGCTGACAGAAGCCAAGGCAGATGATCAGGTCGTGCGCCAAAATAGCTATGACGAAAATGGCAATGTTATTGCTTTTATCAATCCAGAGCAGGAACAAACCAAAAATTATTATGACCTTGCTAATCGCCTGGTTAAATCAGAAGTCTACGCCAATAAAGGTGATGCTAAGCCGATAAAGGTTATTAATTACCAAATTAGCGATAAGGACTTATTAACTAGCTGGTCTCAGCAGTTGGGCTCTGATTTGCCGGAAGGCGTGCAGCCCACCCCCGATATTATTCCCCTGAGTGAAACCTATACCTATACGAATCTGGATCAGCTGGAATCGGTTACGGTTAACTACGGTGCCTTTAGTAAAACCTATAGCTACTCCTACTACCCCAACGGGTTAAAGAAAACCTATACCAATCCCGAAGGGGCAATTTACACCTATTATTACAACAAAAATAATCAATTAATTGCCGTACATATACCCGGCCAGGGGCAAATCAGCTACACCGCGTTTAGCTGGATGCAGCCACAAACGCTGTTATTGCCGGGTGGATTGAACGTTACCTACAGCTATGATGATTTCCAAAAAATCAAGTCGCAGTTGCTTAAGGGTGTAGATGGCCAGGTATTGGCTTCCGAAGCCTACGACTACGACCTGGAGCACAACCTGGTTAAACGCACTACAGACCTGGGGGCCTATAACTATGGTTACGATGCGCTCTACCAGCTCACCAGCGCACAAGCCCCCAGCGACAGCGATCAAACCAGCGAAACCTTTGACTACGATGGCGTGGGTAACCGGGTGTTACACACCCAGGGCGAGGGTGAAAATGCCATTAGCGCTAACCTGGCCTACAACAGCAAAAACCAGTTGGAATCCAGCGCTACCGGCGAGACCTATACCTACAACGTCAATGGTCATACCGCCACACGCACGCGCAACGGTGTAGTAACCGAGTTTATTTATAACCACGAGGAGCGTTTAATCGCGGTTAAGCAAAATAATACCCTGGTGGCCAGTTATGCTTATAACCCCCGCGGCCAGCGCGTAAGTAAAACAGTGAATGGCGAAACCACTTGGTATTTGTATAACGCCAATGGCATGGCTGCCGAGTACAGCGCAACAGGCGCGCTAATTAAGGAATACCACTTTAACCCGCAAATGCCCTGGATGACCGACCCGCAGTTTATGCGCACGGCGGACGGCAAGGTTTATTACTATCGCAATGACCAACTGGGTACGCCGCAACAATTGCTCGATGCGAGCGGCCAAATTGTGTGGGCGGCAACCTATTCCGCGTTTGGTAAGGCCAGTATCAGTAAGGAATTGGTTGAAAATAATTTGCGCTTCCCTGGGCAGTATTTTGATGCGGAAACTGGGCTGCATTACAACTATTTTAGGGATTATGATCCTGAGGCTGGAAGGTATGTTCAAAGTGATCCGATAGGAATGAGAGGGGGTGTAAATACTTACCTATACACCGGAAATAATCCTGTAAATTATGGTGATCCAACAGGGCAGTATGTCCAGGTTATCATATGGACTTGTTTAAGATTCCGTGCTTGTCAGGCAGCGGCAGCAGCAGTAATAGCTTATGCATGGTGCGCAATTACGAAGTCTTGTGGGAATAGTACAGGATATCCAAGCTGCCCTGATTCATCTCCCTATCCAGGTTATCCTAGCTTCTATGATGATGGACCTAATTCAACCGGTTTTCCTAATGTTAATGATTCGCCAACCGGTGTGCCTGGATATCCGGGTTTTAATGGGGGGGGAGGAAATCCAGGTCCAGCTAATCCACCTGAGTTGAGCCCTACTACTGAGAGTCCGATCCCAGATGTTAATTTGCCACCAAATGTTAATCATGTTCCGGCGCCACCCAATTTACCTGCGTTTCCTGATGCATCACCTGCAAAGCCAAAAACCCCAGTTCAAGGTGGTGGGGGATTCAGAAAGAGGTGGAAGGATAGCGATGGCAATATATATGAGTGGGATTATCAGCATGGTAGAGTTGAAAAATATAATAAGAATGGAAAGCATATCGGGGAGTTTAACCCTGTTACTGGTGAGCAAACAAAGCCTGCAAAAAAAGGCAGAAAAGTAGAAAAGTAGAAAAGTAGAAGTTATGGTGTGTCTATGGGTATTAAAAGATTTATTGCATCTTATAGTTTGAAAGACGAATTGCTTGTTGGAACAAATGATATTTCGCATTTAGATGCGGATGAAATTAAAAATCTACTTAATATTGAAGGAGACGAGCATTTACTTTATTCGTATGAAATATTTAACGCTGATGGTTTGTGTAAATACTTAGAAAAAAAAGGACTCTCTTTTGATTTTGGAAACTATTCATATTTTTTAGAAGCAACAGGTGATTTGGGTTAATCTGCTGTCGGTTGGAAACGCGTAACTCGGATTAAACAGCCGTAGGTTGGAAGAGCGAAGCGACTTCCGACATGTTTTTTCAAATGGGATTTTGTGACTCGTGGTGTATTTTGTCGGAAGTCGGCTGCGCCTCTTCCAATCTACGCGTAAAAAACGGATTTTATACAGGGAGGTGGTTGTGTCGGTGTATCGGCGTAATTATGTGGCGGGTGGCACCTACTTTTTTACGGTGAATTTGTTGGATCGTAAAAACGCGTAACTTGGATTAAGCATTCGTAACGCGTAACTTGGATTAAACAACGCGTAACTTGGATTAAACAACCGTAACGCGTAACTTGGATTAAACGCGTAACTTGGATTAATAAGTCGTAGGTTGGAAGAGCGAAGCGACTTCCGACATGTTTTTGCAAATATGTTTCTGTGACTCTTGGTGTATTTTGTCGGAAGTCGGCTGCGCCTCTTCCAACCTACGCTTAAAAAACGGATTTTATACAGGGAGGTGATTGTGTCGGTATATCGGCGTAATTATGTGGCGGGTGGCACTTACTTTTTTACGGTGAATTTGTTGGATTGTAAAAAGGCATTGTTGGTGGATTATGTGGATTGTTTGCGAGCATCGGTGGCCAAGGTAAAACGCAATTCCCCCTTCCATATTGATGCCTGGGTGGTGCTGCCGGATCGCCTGCACGCGGTGTGGACACTGCCGGAGGGCGATGCGGATTATTCGGGGCGTTGGCGTGAAATTAAAAAGGCATTTAATCGTTATATTCCGTCTGGGGAGCTGCTTTCGCCCGCTCGCCAACAACAAGGTGAACGGGGTATTTGGCAGCGCCGGTTTTGGGAGCACACCATAAAATCGGAAAAGGATTATCAGCAGCATGTGGATTATATTCACCTGAACCCCTTAAAACATGGGCTGGTAACCCAGGTGATCGATTGGCCTTATTCATCGTTTCATGCCTATTTGAAAAAAGGTGTGTATCCCGCAGATTGGTGTCGCCAAATCTAACGCACGGTTGAATTGATTTTAGTCGTAGGTTCTGGCGAGTTTGAACTTCGCTGTTAATTATGCAGATGCTGATAGGAAAATTGGCAGGTGAACAAAGTTGTCCGATATTGATCCTGTGGATGCTAATACATGAGAGGTGTTTTTATGTTGAGCAATGAATGGGCGGTTCGTT
This sequence comes from Cellvibrio sp., assembly GCA_050305995.1. GTDB lineage: Bacteria > Pseudomonadota > Gammaproteobacteria > Pseudomonadales > Cellvibrionaceae > Cellvibrio. The sequence goes on along the minus strand of JBNLGJ010000007.1, from coordinate 33,045 downwards.
TGAATATCTTATTGTTAATTTAAGTGGAAGAAGTTTGCTTGTATTCAGTTTCAATGGATGTCCCATTGATGTTTAGCCTAGTAATCTAAAGGAGATGTTATGAAAAAGTTTGCAATGTTTTTTGGTATGACTGCTGCCCTTGCTTCATCTGCAGCCATGGCGGGAGCAAAATGGGGTTTCCCAGTGGTGGTCTATTCAACTTATTTTGTGGGTTCCATGGGGGCTACTCGCGCTTCTGGTGCTAGCACTGATTACATAGAAATCAGCGATAAGGGAGCCACTGTTTATGTTCGCGCGCTACAGGCATCAAACGGTTTATCTGCATCTTGTGTTACTTCCGATCCAACCATGATATCGCAGCTGCGCTCTGCAAACTCCGATTCGGTTGTTTTCGTTTCCTATAGCTCGGGAACCTGTACTTCGGTAACTATTACCAATAGCTCTGCTCAAGCGCCTAAGGTAATGTAACAATGGTGTCGTCATGGATTCGTTATGTTCACTATTCATTATTGCTAGGCGGTGGATTTGCTGCGGGGTTATTCTGGGGCTGGAATCCAGGATCGAATGCTGGTGCTACCGTCTCATTAACTCCAGAGTTTGTGGCGTGCGACCATGACGTAAATTTAACCTCGCTTCTCAACGAGCAGCGAGGTTTAATACATTCTGAGGTTCAGCTGCAAATTGCAGAGCAATTGAACGGATTTAAAATTGTATCACAGGATCAATTAAATCATGTAAATGCGGTGCCTAAAGGCTTTAGCGGGAATGATGCACCGGTAGCGACTAAAGAATTTAGCGCCGCCTCCAGTAGCTTGGCAGATGCCATAGCTTCTGGTGGTTTTGATGCAAATAGCGCAGCTGAATTTCTGGGCCGTTTAAATAGGTTGCCGCCTGAGGAGCAATTTGAGCTTAGAGCAAAGCAAATGGATGCTTTCAATAAAGGCTTAATAAGTTCACCCTTGAGCCCTGAGGAAATTGTCATGCAAGCTAGTCTTCAGGCAAGTCAGTAGTTTAGAGCATGATAGTTTCCTTTGTTATGAGTACACAAATTCTTCCGGAATACTCTTTGGTTGTGTTTAACATAGAAACGGAAAGCAGTTGACGTTTGTCGATTTTTTAAGACCAATTATCGTACAAGTTAAAAATATTTATATGTGGTTTTATACGTTAAAAAATGGAGCTTTTAGCAAAATGGCTAAGCAAATAATTTTACTGTTCGCAGGTTTTTTATTAAGTCTGTGCTCCTGTTCGTTACGAGCGGAGGAAGCTCTGTGCGCGACGGTAAAAATTGAAATTCAGCAAGAGCTGACTATGGAACGCCAGGGCTTTGAAGCCTCTATGCGCATTACCAATAGCCTGGATACTTTTTCGCTGGAAAATGTGAGCGTAAAAGTGTTATTTACCGATGCTAACGGTAACCCGGTTGTGGCCACCTCCAATACCAGTGCTAGCAATGCTGCTTTTTATATTCGCGTGGACGAAACGCGCGACCTGAGTGGATATACCGAGGGCGCTGATGGTTATGTGCAGGGCGGTGTTATTGCCCCCAAACAAGTGGGCGAGATGCGCTGGTTAATTATCCCCACTGCCAATGCCTCCGGCCAATTAAAAGACGGCAAACTGTATTTTGTTGGTGCTGAGTTGCGCTACTCCTATGGCGGTAAAGATGAAGTTGTTACTGTCGCGCCAGATTCCATAGTGGTTAAGCCTCAGCCCGCCCTAACCCTGGATTATTTTTTAACCCAGGAAGTGGTTGGTGATAATGGTTTTACCCCGGAAATTGAACCCGCCGAGCCCTATACCTTGGGTGTGCGGATTAACAATACCGGCTATGGCTTTGCCAAAGGTGTAAAAATCGAATCGGCGCAGCCGCGCATTGTGGAAAATAAACAGGGCCTGGCAGTAAATTTTAAAATCCTCGGCAGCTATGTTGAGGATCAGCCTTCTACACCGACACTGCTGATTAATTTTGGTGATATTGAACCTACAGGAATCACCACTGGCCGCTGGATTATGGAGTCTAATCTGGCGGGCAAGTTTATTAGCTTTACCGCCAGCTTTACTCACGCCGATGAATTGGGCGGCCAATTGACGTCCCTGCTACAGGCAACCAATGCCAATTTTTTAGTGCGCGATGTATTAATGGATTTACCGGGCCGGGATTCCATCCGCGATTTTTTGGCCTACAACAGCCAGCACGATTTGTATGTGTTTGAGTCTGAAACCACCGGGGCCAATACCGCCCTGTGCAACAGCTGCAGCAAGGTGGCGGCGCTTAGCGCCAGTGTGGGCAATAACGGCGGCTCTACCAGCAGCTTTAAGCACGACGCCCAGGCAGGGTTGAGTTTTGCCCAGGCCGTGGATCCATATAGCGGCACGCGTGTGTTATCGCGTGTTATTCGCGCTGATGGCACCTTGGTAAACCCGCAAAACGCCTGGCTGTCCAAATCCCGCGCGGCAGACAATATCCACTTTAACTACTTTGTAAATATTTTTGATAACAACTCCTCTGGCAATTACACCCTCTACTGGGGTGGTGATGTTATCGATATTCCGCAGCCGCCGGTAATTCAGTATTTGCCAGATCGCGTCACCTACGAAGGCGGCAATGTCGGGTTCGTGGTGCAGGCGAGCGACCCCAATAATACTGTGCCAACCCTCTCGCTAGATTCCATCCCCACGGGGGCGGGCTTTAACTTGAACCAACCCAACTCCGGTGTATTTAGTTGGTCGCCAGCCCTGGGCCAAGCGGGCAATTACTACCTGACCTTTAGTGCCACCGATGGTGAGTTAACCAGCCAGCGCGGAGTAAATATTCGTGTAAACCCAGCCAATGATACCGATGGCGATGGCATGGATGACGCCTGGGAAATGTCCCATTTCGGTAACCTCAATCATGATGGCAGTGCGGATTCTGATGGTGATGGCCGCTCAGACCTGGAAGAGTTTAACGAGAACTCAGATCCCAACCTGGCAGAAAATCGACCGGTCGCCCCTCAGATCCTTTCGCCCATTTTTAACGCGGATACTCTTGCAGGAAGTGAGTTACCTTTAACTCCAACCATTGCGGTAACCAACGGCACGCAGCCTGCCGAAGTGGGGGTAACGGCTATTGTCTTTGAACTTTATGCCGACGAGGCGTTAACGCAGCTGATGGCCTCTGCTACCAAAGACGCAGGTGAAACCACCACGGAATGGATGATTTTTGCAGACGAACTTGAGGAGGGGCAGAGCTTTGAGGATAACCACCTCTACTACTGGCGCGCCAAAACCGTTCAGGTTGGTGAGGGGCAGATTTCCAGTGCTTGGGTGAAAAGCCAGTTTTTTATCAATACTCAAAATGACGCGCCCAGTCAGCCGCAAATTAGCGCACCTGCTAATGGCGCAAAGACGACGGCGGTTAGTCCAATTTTAGTTATCAACAATTCGACGGATATTGATCGGGATAGTTTGACCTACGGTTTCGAACTTTATAACGAAGGCTCGCTTACCACCCCTGTCGCCAGTGTGTCTGGCTTGGCCAAAGGCAATAATGGAGCAACAGGTTGGAAGGTGCCCAAAGTTTTAGAGGAAGGTGGCCGCTACCAATGGCGTGCCACGGTAACAGATATTCATGGGCTTTCTGTTGCCTCGCCTTGGGCGCATTTTGTAGTGGATACGCAAAATAATCTGCTACCGTCACCCATCGTTGTATCGCCCTTGGCCATGGAGATGATAGCCAGTTTGGGAGAGAATAATAGCCTGGTGTTGGCTGTTGCCAAGGCTGCCGTCCCGGAGGGTGTTAGTGTTAATTATTATTTCGAGTTGGATAAGGTAAACACCTTCGACAGTGCCGATTTAAAAACTTCTGCGGCTATTAACGAGGCCAATAACCAAGCAGCCTGGACGGTAATTCGGCTCGTCGATGGCGAACATTATTTCTGGCGAGTTAAAGCCAGTGATGGTCAAACCGAAAGTTATTGGACAACGAGCGAGTTTACGGTGAGCTTGGTAAACAACCCACCGCCGGTGCCTGTGTTACAGAACCCCGTTGGCGGTGTGCTAGTAACATCCCAGTCTGTATTGTTTGAAGTGAATCCTGTTGAGGATCCAGAAGGTGAAATTGTTAGCTACCAGCTGGAGGTATATGCAGATACAGCGCTTGCACAGCTGGTGAGTTCTGCAAGCTCATTAAACGCGCAATGGTTTGTGGAAAATCAGTTAAGTGATCAATCCACTTACTATTGGCGGGTAAAAGCGGTAGACCAGAGTGGTAATGCCAGCGCTTGGAGCCCGGCGGAAAGTTTCACCATTCACTTGCCGCAAACTAATCAGGCACCTCAAATATCTTTTGTGGCGCCCACTCAGGATTTAACGCTGGATGAAAATGGCATTCTAATTCAATGGATTGATGCGGACGCTGACAGTAACGCAGCAATTGTGCTTAAGGTACAGGATCAATCGGGTAACTTTATTGGCTTGACGAATACCTTTGAGGATTTGGATGGCGATGCCGATAGCTATCGTTTAATGCCGGGTTTATTGGCCCCTGGTAGTTATACATTGTTTGCGAATATTGATGACGGAGAAGCATCTCAGCAAGTTAGGTCCTGTTGTAAAATTGTTGTGCCTCAACCGGATGCTGGGTTGAAATCCAGCTGGCAATTTAACGAAGGTTCTGGTGACACCACATTTTCCTCCAGCTTAATGGGGGCTCTGACCTTCTCTAACATCTTTGGAAGTCCAGACGCTGGTCCACCGCAATGGGTGGAGGGTCGTAATGGATCGGCGGACTTTGCTCTTAGCTTTAATGGCTTTAGCTCTTACCTTGGTGTGCCAAATGAGGTTAGCTCGCCTTTGTTGGGAGATGCAACGCTAAGCTTTTGGGTAAATACCTCTGCCTTGGGAAATGCGGACTCGTTCAAAGCTCCTGCGGTAATAGGTCGTTTGAACAACGATACACGCGATGGCATTGCTTGGGGGAGTGTTGGTCCCGCCGGCCAGCTCGGCTTGGCGATTGGTGATGTAAGAGTTTTGTGCATGAAGCCTATTGCTGATGGGCAATGGCACCAGATAGCTATTACTCGCAATCTATCGGGTGGCAGTGAGGATGGCATAGTTAAGGTTTATGTTGATGGCGCCCTAGAGGCTGATGCTAGACCTTCTGATACACGATTTTCTCCCTTGATTAATTCAATGCTGGGTATTGGTATAAGGAATAATTATTTTGAGCGAGATAATTTCAGGGTTATTTCTAGTACTCGCTTTTTTAAGGGCATATTAGATGATGTAAAAATTTATAATCGCAGCTTGTCGCAAGCTGAAGTTCAAGCTAATTACTTATTGGCTTCGGGGCAGTCAACAGTCGCTACTAGCAGTTTAAATCTAGACGTTGCGCAGGGAATATATCAAGCAGAAGCTGCCAGTTTGTATAAGGGGCAGGTTATGACTAATCACACTCATTACACTGGTTTAGGTTTTGCCGATTATGATCAATTGATAGGAAGTTATGTGGAGTGGGTTGTTCGAAGCGATTCTGATAAGCCCGTTACTTTACAGTTTGCATATTCTAATGGTGGCTCCGTAGATCGCCCTATGACTTTGTTGGTAAACGGCGTAACTGTAGATTCCCAAATGGCATTTCTAAGAACATTAGGTTGGGATACCTGGGCTATAGCATCGAAAACGGTTAATCTGAAGCAGGGAGTTAACCTAATCAGATTAACCGCCAATATTAGTGATGGTGGGCCAAATATAGATTATTTAAAGGTTATATCTAACTAGGAAATTGAATTGCCGCTCCCGCCAGGCTAAAAACTGGCGGGAAAGTTCCCCTTGCATCCCTCCGTATTTGCCTTATAGTGCGCATTATTGTTGGTCGAAAAACAATCAAGTTGACGGCTGGCTACCTTCTGAAGGACTCCGAATTTGCTTCGCCTTACCCGGGCGGTTTCTCCATCCTATAACTTGCCGAGCTAGTGCCCACAAGGCGTAGCCCGGCTCTGGCTTATTGCTCACAAGGTGAAAATCATATGTCTCAAATTCGCAAAGCTTCACTGATTGGTGCTCCCACCGATATAGGCGCAGGTGCACGTGGAGCTAGTATGGGCCCCGAAGCATTGCGCGTCGCCAAGCTTGCCGATGCGCTGCGCGATTACGATATAGAGGTGCAGGATCGCGGCAACCTCAATGGCTCGAGCAACCCCTGGCAAAAGCCGGTGGATGGATACCGCCATCTGCCCGAGGTCATTGAGTGGAATCAGCTGGTTCACGATGCTGTGTACGACGAGCTGCGTATGGGGCGCATGCCTGTTCTCCTCGGCGGCGACCACTGCCTGGGGCTGGGCTCTATCTCGGCGGTGGTGCGCCACTGTCGCAACACGGGCAAAAAGCTGCGGGTTATCTGGCTCGACGCTCACGCCGATTTTAATACCAGCCTGCTCACGCCCAGCGGCAATATGCACGGCATGCCCGTGGCCTGCCTGTTTGGCCATGGCCCTAAAGAGTTGATTGAAATGAGCGGCCAGGTGCCTGCGCTCAATCCCCGGCAAATTTGCGAAATTGGCATTCGCAGTGTTGATCCCGGTGAAAAGCAATTTGTGCATGAGCAGGGCTTGGAGGTCTTCGATATGCGCTATATCGATGAAATGGGCATGCGCACTACTATGGAGAGGGCGCTCGCCGGCCTGGACGCCGATACCCATCTGCACGTGAGCTTTGATGTGGATTTCCTCGATCCGGAAATCGCCCCCGGCGTCGGCACCACCGTGCCCGGTGGCCCCACCTATCGCGAGGCTTCGCTGTGTATGGAGATGATTGCCGACACTGGACTGCTGGGTTCATTGGATATAGTTGAATTGAACCCGGCGCTGGATGTGCGCAATAAAACCGCGTTGCTGGTGGTGGATTTGATCGAATCCTTGTTTGGTAAAACTACCTTGATGCGCAAGTAATTTTTTTGCCCATATGATGTGAAAAAGGCGCTGATTTTTCAGCGCCTTTTTCGTTTGCGTTAATGGCCTAAGCACTTAGCCAAAATAATCAGTGATCAATTCCGCGTGTTGCTCTGCGCCCAGGCGCGGGCCAAACTGGCTAACCACCTTGGCGGCGGCCAGGTTGGCGAATTGGGCGGCGGTTTTAAAATCCTTGCCCTGGCTTAGGCAGTAGAGGAAGGCGCCGGCAAACATATCGCCTGCACCGTTGGTATCTACCGCTTTAACTTGATTGCCGCTCACTTGCATTAATTGCTCGCCATCAAATACCAGTGCGCCCTGGCCACCGCAGGTGATCGCAAATTGCTTGCAGTGTTGTTTGAGTGCCTGACACGCCGCCTCCAGCGAGTCTGTCTGGGTAAAACCGAGGGCTTCATCGCGGTTGCAGAAGAGAATATCCACGCCCTCGCCAATCATTTCCATCAAACCGTCACGAAAAAATTGCACCATGGCCGGGTCCGACAGGCTGAGCGCGGTGCGGGTGTTATTGGCCTCGGCGACGTTGCGCAGCTCTATGGCTGCGGCGCGGCCTGTTGGTGAGGTAACCAGGTAGCCTTCGATATAGGCAAAGTGGGATTTGGCAATGGCCTCTGGGTCCAGTTCGGCGACGGAGAGTGTCTCGCTAATGCCCAAAAAGGTATTCATAGATCGTTCAGCGTCCGGGGTTATCATCACCAGGCATTTGCCGGTGATGCCCTTCGGCGGTGTGATGTGTGCAGGCGTAGTGACACCTGCTGCTTGAATATCGCTTAGGTAGAATGCGCCGTTGTCATCGTTGGCAACTTTGCAGGAGTAGACATTGTTACAGCCAAAATAGCTGGCGGCGATGATGGTGTTGGCGGCCGAGCCACCGCTGGCGCGCCTTGAGGCAACCAGGTGTTCCTGCAGGTGATCCATCAGCTGATGTTGACGCACTTCGTCCACCAGGGTCATTACCCCTTTGGCTACGCCCATGCGGTTAAGGTCGGCATCGCTGAGGGTAATTTCTGTGTCCACCAGGGCGGCGCCAATACCATAAATGTCAAACTGCTTGCTCATACCTTTTCCTGTAACTGATTGCCGTCTGTGGGCGCGCATTATGCTAAATATCGCCGCCCGCGCACAGGCTTGGGCGCACTCAGGTTTAGGCTGTTACACTGGCGCCCAAATTTCTCGCCCATTTTTAGTGATTAAGATTCTCGCATGACTAAACGCCGCTCCAGAGCCTCCTCGCGTAAAACCTCTAACACTGTCGCCCCGCGTCGGGGATGGGCGCTTATCCGTCTGTGGCTGGTGTATCTCTGCCTTGCCTCTGTAGCACTGGTTGGCTTTTGGGCGCTCTACTTGGATACCGTGGTGCGCAACAAGTTTGAGGGTAAAAAATGGGCGCTGCCGGCCCATGTGTACGCCCAGCCACTGGAGCTTTACCAGGGCCTGGAGCTAACCCCTGGCGCACTTGATCAACAGCTGCAGGCGCTCGGCTATCGCTTTGTATCCAGTGTCAGCGCTCCCGGTCAGGTGACTAAAAACCCAGCTTTTGGTGGCTATAGTTATCGCATTGACAGCCGCGGTTTTGAGTTTTGGGATAAGCGCGAAGCGGCGCAAAAGTTCCAGCTGGAGATGAGCGGCAACCAGGTGACAGCACTGCGTGATGTCGCCGGTGCCGATATGCCCCTGGTGCGCCTGGAGCCAGAGGAAATTGGCGGCTTTTATCCCGCCGATAAAGAAGATCGTATCCTGGTGCGCCTGGCCGACCTGCCGCCGTTGCTGGGGGAAACCCTATTGGCGGTGGAGGATAAGCACTTTTTAGAGCACCACGGGGTGTCGCCCCTGGCGATTATCCGTGCCGCCTGGATCAATATGCGCTCGGGCGATGTGCGCCAGGGAGGCAGTACCATTACCCAGCAATTGGTTAAAAACTTTTACCTGTCCAACGAGCAGAGCCTGTTTCACCGCAAAATTCCCGAAGCGCTTATGTCGCTGCTGCTGGAGCTGCACTATAGCAAGGCGGAAATTCTCGAAACCTATATCAACGAAGTCTTTTTGGGGCAGGCGGGTAATCGCGCTATTCATGGTTTTGCCCTGGCCAGCCAGCACTACTTTCGCCAGCCATTGCAGGAGCTGAACACTCAGGAAGTGGCGCTGCTGGTGGGGCTGGTGAAAGGTGCTTCTTACTACAACCCCTGGCGTCATCCAGAGCGCGCCAAAGAGCGGCGCAATGTGGTGTTGGGCGTAATGAAAGATGAGGGTTTAATTACCGAGGCGCAGATGAAAACGGCCCAGGCCGCACCCTTGGGTATAGTGACTGAAAGCCGCGCCGGCATTACCAGTTACCCGGCGTTTATGGAATTGGTCAAGCGCCAGCTGCGCGAGTCCTACAACGAGGACGACCTGCGCACCGAGGGCTTGCGCATCTTTACCACGCTGTCGCCCAGCGTGCAGCGTCGTGCCGAGCAGGCAGTTGCCGAGCGCGTAACCCAGTTGGCCAAGGCTTACAAGGTGTCAGATCTGCAGGGTAGCCTGGTGGTTACCTCGGTGGGCAGTGGCGAGATACTCGCGCTGGTGGGCGACCGCAATCCGCGCTTTGACGGCTTTAATCGCGCCCTGGATGCCAAGCGCCAAGTCGGCTCTTTGATTAAGCCCTTTGTCTATCTCTCGGCGCTGGAGATACCGCAAAAATACAACCTGGGCTCAATTATCAGCGATGAGCCGGTGAGCTATAAGTCGGGTGGTGAAAACTGGTCGCCGCAAAATGCCGACAGGCAGAGCCACGGCGATATTCCTCTGTATGTCGGCCTGGCACACTCCTATAACCAGGCCACTGCGCGCTTGGGTATGACTCTGGGCCTGAGCCGGGTAATCAAAACCCTGCACAGCGCTGGCTACACCGGCGATATTACGGAGGTGCCCTCACTGCTGCTGGGTTCGGTGGAGATGTCGCCCTTGGAAGTGTCGGAGATCTACCACACCTTGGCCGCTGATGGTGTCTACACGTCGCTGCATGCTATTCGCGAAGTGCTCACCGCCGACGGCAAGCCGCTCAAGCGCTATCCATTGGAGCTGGAGCAGCGCTTTGCCCCCGAATCCATCTTCCAGCTGCAATTTGCCATGCAAAAAGTGATGAGCGAAGGCACGGCGCGCAGCGCCTACCAACAGTTGCCGCCAGACCTGGTATTGGCGGGTAAAACTGGCACCACCAACGATCAGCGCGATAGTTGGTTTGCCGGCTTTAGCGGTGAGCACCTGGCGGTGGCCTGGGTGGGGCGCGACAACAATCAGCAGACGCCGTTTAGCGGCGCCAGTGGTGCGCTGCAGGTGTGGATCAAGCTGTTTAAAGGCTTGCCGACTCGAGGCCTGGAGACAGAGCCGCCTGCAGGTATCAGCATGGAATGGTTGGATAGCCAAACCGGCAAGCTCAGCGGTGAGGGCTGCGAAAATGCCGTGCGCCTGCCGCTGCGCGAGGACTTTAAGCCCTTGGAATCCTCTGGCTGCAGCGGTAATCCCATCAGAAACTGGTGGCAAAAGCTGGTCGATTGAGCTGCAGTTTGCTAAATCTTCGCCAGAGCTTGGTTATTGCTCTGGCGATTCCGCTCGCTAAGTTCGTTAGCAAATAAAAAACCTCTGGCTGAATCCGAAGCTCGCTAGACTGCGTCTTAAGTTAGTGAGTAAGGGCTGAATGTGAGTTCGCCCCAGGAATCCACCACGAGGTATTATCCATGTCTCTCTCTGCAATTCTCTCCCGCCTGGTGTCTGGCGTTGCGCTCCTGGCGTTTAGTTTTACCCTGGCACAGGCAAATGCGGTTGAACTTAAAGGCTCGCCCGTACCTCTTGGCGATGCAAATGCCGCCGCTCAAACCAGCAGCAATAGCGCTGCACCTCGGGCGGCTGAGGCCCCCGAGCCCCCCGAGGTTCCCGAGACAGGTGCAGTCGATCTGTCCGCGCGCGCGCCGCAACTGCTAGTAACCGCTGACGGTAAACAAATCAGCTTGGATGACCATGAGATTCAGATCTCCGACGAGCAGCTGGAAGCCCTCTGGACCGAGCATATAGGCCCTGAAATTGGTCGCGCGCTTCAGGGGATGGATATAGATAAAGAGACTATGTCCAAGGCAGTATTGGTGCCCTTAATTACCTTCTTTTTTATTTTTGGCTGCCCGACTCTTATCGTCATAGCGCTACTGGTGTTGCGCCATCGCGCCAAGGGGCGCCACTTGCAAAATCTTAATGCCAATATCGACAAACTATTGGCCAATGGCCGCGACATTCCCCTGGAGTTGCTGCGCGGTGATGACCCTAAGGGGGCTGAAGATAACTCCGGCCTGAATAAGGGGATTATGAATATCGGCCTGGGCCTAGGGCTGCTGATTTTCCTAACGCTTATCTCTGGCTTTGATGTGGGCGCACTGAGCTTTATCCTGATTGGTATGGGGGTGTCGCGCATCATCATTTGGAAGCTTTCACAACAGAAACCCACTGAACAGGAATTTCAGGGCTAAGCCAGATGTCGCCTTCCGATCAGGAATTAATTGCGCGCACACTGGGGCGCAAGGATCAGCACGCCTTTGCGCAGCTGGTGCTGCGCTACCAGTCGCAGGTTCGCACCTGGGCACGTCGCCTCTGTGATGGCGACGCGAACCTGGCTGACGACCTGGCGCAGGAGACCTTTATCAAGGCCTATGGTGCCTTGGGCGCCTTTCGCGCCGAAGCCAAGTTCTCCACCTGGTTGTATCGCATTGCCTTCAATATTGCCGCCAACCGCTGGCGCAGCAAAAAAATTCAGTGGTGTCAGCTGGATAACAATGAGGAGGTGGCGGCGGATTTGTGCAGCCTCAAACAGTTTGATGCCCAGCGCGATCTGGGTGAAGCCATGGCTCAGCTTAGCCAAGGCCAGCAATTGGCCATCAAGCTGTGCTATGAGGACGGCTTTTCTCACGATGAAGCCGCGAGTATTATGGGGGTGCCGCTGGGCACGGTTAAAACCCATATACTGCGCGGTAAACAAAAGTTGCAACAGCTGCTCGCCGCTTGGCACAGCAGTTTGCCGGAATAGGTTATTCGACTATGCACACTGAACCTTCATTCGACGCGTTTTTAGCGAAGCAACTCAGGGCAGAGAGCGAGTATCTGGATGATAACGGCTTTAGCGCCCAGGTCATGGCCAATTTGCCAGCGGAGACGCGGGTAAATCCCCTGCTAAAACAACTCATTTTCTGGCTGCCGCTTGTGCTTATCAGCATTTGGGTGGCGAGCCTCTTTCCCTGGCGCGATGTGCTGCGCCCCATTTACGGCTGGTGGTTAACCTCCAATCCTGCGGTCTTGATAGAGTGTGCCGGTGTTGGCTTTTTTGCCTTTTGTCTGGCGTGGGTGGTTGTCAGTTTAAAGCCGGCTGCCAATGTGTAAGTCATTGGGGTGTAGTCGTTGGGGTGTAAGCCATTGGGTTTTTCGTTAGCCTGAGGTGTATCTGGTTGAGCGTTGCTACTCGTCGGCGGCAACCCTTGCAGTGCGTGATTCCTTTTTGCGATCACATTTAATTTGTTTTTTGTGGCCTCTCGTATGCCATGCGCTTTAGTATCTGCTTGTCACTTTCATCAAATTCACTCCATTTGCGCAATAGTTGTCCGTTAGCTATACCCAACTAGTACATTAAGCTTTTAATCAGATTTATTTTGATTCTGTGTAAGATGACACCATTTTTGTAATGCATTACATGTAAAATGGCGCCATTTTTGCAACGTATTGCATGGATAGGCTCAAGGCTCGATAAAGCCCCGTTTGTATTGTCACCCAGCTGCAAAACAAAAATCATTTTGCCCCGCTCAGGATCGCCTTATGTTGCGTCTCACTATTGCCCGAAAACTTTATCTGCTAGTGGCTATAGCCCTGCTGGGCTTTGTGGTAAGCCAGGGCTATAGCGTGTTGGTAGAGCGCAAAAACAGTGCGCGTCTGGCGCAGGTGGAATCGCGCCTTTATCCCACCCTGGAAATGACAACCGTCAATTTGGGGGCGCTCCTGTTAATGGAGCAGCAGATAAACAGTGCAGTAACCACCGCGGACGATTCAGCGCTGGAGAGCGCTGATGTTCACTTTCGCGAAATTAAAGACAATTTGCACCGGCTGAACGCGCTTAATGTGCAGATGGCTGACGATCTTGCAAACATAGATAAACTCCTGAGCGACTGGTACAGCACCGCAGTGCGCATCGCCAAGAGTTTTATCGATGGCAGTGTGGATATGAACAGCATTGGCGTTGAGACCAGTGCCAATGCCGAGCGCCTCACCAACCTGCGCCAGGCTATTGCGAAAATGAAGCAGGCTACCCAGGATCAGTTTAATCAGTCGATTCGCAATACGGTTAACGCCTCCCAAAATGCCGCACATATAGCTTTGGTTATCGCTCTGGGGGCTATGGCGATATTAATTGGCGCCAGCTTGATGATCAGTCGCTCGATTACTGCCAGTCTCAATGAAGTCACCAATTCACTCAAAGAGATGGCTTCCGGCGAGGGTGATTTAACCAAGCGTATTCACTATGCCGGCCACGACGAAGTGCGCTACCTGGTGAAGTACTTCAATGCGTTTGTCGAGAAACTCCACAACTCCTTTGGCAACGTTAGTCGCGATGTTTCCGGTCTGGCACAGGTGGCTAATCGCCTCACCAATGCCAGCACCACCAATCTGACACTTATCCATGACCAGGCCAATTCTATATCCACCATGCGCGCGTCAATCGAAGAACTGGTGCGCAGTGTTAACGAAGTGGCCGACTTCGCCGGCCGCGCTTCACACCAGGCGCAGAATGCCAGCTCGGCTGCAGTTCAGGGTAAATCCACCCTGGCGGCCAATGTTGCGACCATCAGTACCCTGGCCGATGAGGTGCGCAGCGCGGCATCGATCGTCAATCGCTTTGAGGAATTTTCCAGCGATGTGGGCCAGTTGCTCAACACCATTCAAACCGTTGCCGAGCAAACCAATCTGCTCGCCCTTAATGCCGCTATAGAAGCGGCGCGTGCCGGTGAGCACGGGCGCGGCTTTGCAGTGGTGGCGGATGAAGTGAGGGGCTTGGCGGTGCGCACGCGCCAGGCGACCGAGGAGATCCACAAGGTGATCGGCGAGCTGCGCGAAGTGTCGACCTGCGCAGTAAATGCCATGCAGGGAAGTGTCGAGCGTGCCAATCGCGGTGTGGATGCGACTAATGCCTCGGGCGAGGTGCTCAATTCAATTCTCAATAATGTCCAGGTAATAAGTGGTATCAGCGAACAAATTGCGACGGCCATCCAGGAGCAGACCAGCAAATTTGCAGAGGTCTCCGAGAACGTGAATCAAATTCATCAAAATACTCAGGAGGTGACTAGCAGTACCAGTGAGCTGGATGAAATCAGTCGCGATATAGATCACATCAGCCAGGGACTGCGCGGTATTTCCGGCCAGTTCAGGGTGTAAGGTCATACGCGGCTAGCCCCAAGGCTAATCCTTCGCTACCGGCAGGTCTGCCTGATTGTCTGCGCCCTCGGCCAATACAATTTAATGATTAACGTCTCTGCCATAAGGGGGGCGTTTTATGTTTTTTTAAAGGTTTCACGCTATGAAGAAGTTGTTGGTCCTGCTAATTGGACTTGTGAGTGCCCAGGCTTGGGCAACGCTGAATGATGGTATTAAGGCCTATAACAAAGGCGACTATGCGGCAGCCCTCGGCCAATTCCGCGAGTTGGCCAAAATTGGCAATGCGGATGCGCGCTATTACCTGGGGGTTATGTACCGGCAGGGCCAGGGCTTGCCTCAGGATTCCAGCCGTGCACTTAGCTGGTTAAAGAAGGCTGCTGGCCAGGGGCAGCAACAGGCGCGCCTGTTACTCGGACAAATGTACTGGAAAGGCGATGGGGTAGAAGTAGATCTGGATGACGCCATAGACTATTTTGAGCCTGTCGCCGAGGACAATGTTGCTCCCGCCGTGCAGGCATTAATCGAAATTTATACCAGCAGCGCTAAAGCCGATCCCCAAAAGCAGGTTCAGTGGTTGACCCAGGCTGCAAGTGCTGGTGATGCCCAGGCTCAGTTCAGGTTGGGGCAGTTTTACCAGCAGGGCGGGCCTGTCGAAAAAAGCCCCGAGCAGGCTGCGGACTGGTATTCCAAGGCCGCAGACCAGGGCTCGGTAGATGCACAGGCCGCCTTGGCCTATATGTATCTCAGCGGTGAAGGTGTTGGGGCGAATGTCGCCAAGGCCTTTGAATTGCTCACCCTGGCTGCCCCCAGCGGCAGCGCCCAGGCGCAGTACGCCCTGGGTTATCTCTATGACCAGGGCCTGGGTACTCCCAAAAACAGTGCCCAGGCATTTAGCTGGTATCTCAAAGCCGCCGAGCGCGGTTATGCCGATGCGCAACTTATTGTGGGTTATATGTACTACTCGGGCGAAGGGGTTAAGCCAAACCCGGCAAAGGCTGAGTCCTGGCTAAAAAAGTCGGCGGCCCAGGGCAATCAGAAAGCACAAAACCTGCTGGATAAAATTCACAACTATAAAAAACACTAGAAGCCTGGAAGATCGCATTTGGGTGTTTACAGGCTCATGCGCAATCTGAATCAACGCTCAGCCTCTGGGGGTTATTCAGCGGAATTCACACATGTTGTTTCAAACAGGAGTATCAAACCAAATGAAACCAGTTAGCTCAAACTTCAAGCGCAATAGCTTGGCAGTAGCGCTCGCTGCCATGGTTGCAGCCCCCGCTGCCTTGGCTGGCGATGTCACACTGTCCGGGTTTTTATCGGTCGGTGGCGGTATGGTTGACGACAAAACCAGTCAGTCTTACAACGGCATCGATGAAGAGGACTTTACCTTCTCGCAAAACCTTCTGGGTTTGCAGGTGGCCGGTAAAGTTAATGACAAGGTCACCGTTACCGCGCAGATGATCTCGCGCGCCAGTAGCGACTATAAAGTCGAATCCGAGTGGGCGTACATCACCTACCAGGCCACAGACAACACCAAAATCCGTATGGGGCGTCTGCGTACGCCACTGTATATGTACTCCGATTACCTGGACGTCGGCTATGCCTATCCCTGGATCAGCGCACCGCAAGAGGTTTACTACCTGCCACTGAACAACGTGGACGGCGTGGACATCTACTCAACCGGAACCCTTGGCAGCTTTGACACGAGCCTGCAGGTTTACTTCGGCAGTTTTGACAAAAACATAGACCTGGACGGCGTCGCCGCTTCCGCGTCAACCCGCAACCAGGCCGGTATTGCTGTGACCCTCAGTCGTGACTGGTGGAACCTGCGCGCCGCCTTCCACCAAACCGACCTGACCTTGAATTTCCCCGGTTATGTCATTGGTGTCGACCCACAAACTCAGCAGCCGGTGACCTTTGATGGCTTTCTGGCCGGCGTTGCCGCCAGCCCCTTTGCGGCCAAGGCAGCAGCTACGGCGGTTGATGGCGACAAAGCGACTTTTGCGGAAATCGGTTTGAACATTGATACCGGTCGCTTCGTGGCGGCAGCGGAGCACGTGGAGTTTGAAACCAAAAACGCCTTCCTCTCTAAAAACGTGCGCGAATACGTCATGGCCGGTGTGCGCTTTGGTGATTTTCTGGTGCACGTGACGGGTTCACATACTGCGGATGAAGTGGTGGATCTGTCAGCCGGTATTCCGCTAAGCCAACAAACTGCCGTGTTAATCGGCACCCTGGACGCTATTGCCGCCTCGCGCGCCAATGAGCGGGACGTACTCACCTTGGGTACTCGCTGGGATTTCTCCTCAGGTACTGCACTCAAATTGCAATACGACGATGTGAAAGATGACCTGGCCGGTGACCAAAAAGTGCTTTCTGTTGCAGTTCAAGCCGTATTCTAAGAGGAGACAACAGAATGAAACTGACTATTAAATCCTTGTTGGCGGTAGCCGCCCTCGGCCTTTCCTCCTCGGTATTTGCGGGTGTGGCGGTGATTGTTAATCCAGCTGCTGGCGTAGACAGCCTGAGCCAGGCCGAAGTTGCCCGCCTGTTCCTGGGTAAGAGCAAAAGCTTCCCCAACGGCGCGGCGGCCACAGCGGTAAACCAAAATGACGGCTCAGCGGTACGCGATGCCTTTAACAATGCCGTGTGCAACAAAAGCCCCAGCCAGTACAAAGCCTACTGGGCACAACTGGTGTTTACCGGCAAGGGCGCAGCCCCTAAGGACCTTGGCAATGATGCCGCGGTTAAGGCAGCCGTTGCGGCCAACCCGGGCATGATCGGCTATATAGATTCAGCGGCGGTGGATGCCAGTGTCAAAGTGGTTTATACCGCTAACTAAGCCATTGCTCCTGGCAATATACAAAGCCCGCGCTTGTCGCGGGCTTTGTTTTTCCGCGCTCATCCTGCTCCCGGAGTGTCGTTTAAGCGGTGCTTTGGCGAATTAAATCCCTCTTTGTCGTCTAATTTGGGTAGAATGCCGACCAAATTTTGGGCTAAGGCCCAATTCTCCGAGTTTCACAATCCATTGATTACCCAATGTTTAGCCCCTGAAGCCATAGGTACAGCGGCTAGGCCATTAATTACCCAGAATTAACTATCCAGAGAAGTTTATCCGTGATTTCCACCGCTAATATCACCATGCAATTTGGTGCCAAGCCGCTTTTTGAAAACGTCTCCGTCAAGTTTAACAACAGCAATCGCTACGGCCTGATTGGCGCCAATGGCTGCGGCAAATCCACCTTTATGAAAATTCTCGGCCGCGACCTGGAGCCCAGTGCTGGCCAGGTGATGCTGGAGCCCAACATGCGCCTGGGCAAGCTCAAGCAGGACCAGTTTGCCTATGAAGAATACACGGTGCTGGATACGGTGATTATGGGTCACAGCGAGCTCTGGGCAGTGAAAGCTGAGCGCGACCGCATTTACAGCTTGCCGGAAATGAGCGAAGACGACGGCATGCGCGTAGCCGAGCTGGAAGTGGCCTTTGCCGAAATGGATGGCTACACCGCCGAATCCCGCGCGGGCGAACTGCTGCTCGGCCTGGATATTCCCATTGAGCAGCACACCGGCCTGATGAGCGCGGTGGCGCCCGGCTGGAAACTGCGGGTGCTGCTGGCCCAGGCGCTGTTTTCCGACCCGGATGTACTGCTGCTCGACGAACCCACCAACAACCTGGATATCAACACCATCCGCTGGCTGGAAGGCGTGCTCAATCAGCGCAACTCCACCATCATTATTATTTCGCACGACCGTCACTTCTTGAACGCTGTCTGCACTCACATGGCCGACCTCGACTACGGCGAGCTGCGCGTCTACCCGGGCAACTACGACGACTACATGATGGCCTCAACCCAGGCGCGCGAAAAACTGCTCAGCGAAAACGCCAAGAAGAAAGCGCAAATTGCCGAGCTGCAGTCCTTCGTCAGCCGCTTCTCCGCCAACGCCTCCAAAGCCAAGCAGGCCACCTCGCGCGCGCGCCAGATCGACAAAATCCAGCTGGACGAAGTTAAACCCTCCAGCCGCGTCAGCCCTTATATTAAATTTGTGCAAAACAAAAAGCTGCACCGCCAGGCAGTAACTTTGGAGTCGGTAAGCAAAGGTTTTGATCGCCCTCTGTTCAGCGATTTAAGCCTGCAGGTGGAAGCGGGTGAGCGCATCGCCATTATCGGCCCCAACGGCGCCGGTAAAACCACCCTGCTGCGCTGCCTCTACGGCGACCTGCAACCCGATGCCGGCACCGTTAAATGGGCCGAGCAGGCGGAGATAGGTTACTTCGCCCAGGACCACGCCGCCGACTTTGCCGATCAGATGAACCTGTTCGACTGGATGAAACAGTGGACCAAAGGCGATGAGCAGCTGGTGCGCGGCGCCCTGGGTCGTATGTTGTTTTCCAACGATGATGTGAAAAAGAACGTGAAGGTGCTCTCCGGTGGAGAAAAAGGCCGCATGCTGTTTGGCAAACTCAGCCTGATCAACCCCAATGTGCTGCTGATGGACGAACCCACCAACCACCTGGATATGGAATCCATCGAGGCGCTAAACCTGGCGCTGGAGAACTACCCGGGCACACTGATTTTCGTGTCCCACGACCGCGAGTTTGTGTCCTCGCTGGCGACCCGTATTATCGATATGCAGCCCAGCGGTTTAATCGACTTCCACGGTAACTACGAAGACTACTTGCGCAGCCAGGGAATTTTCGTCTAAGCCGGTCAACCCAACTGCCGATTGCGCGTTAATTTCCCAAGCTGATGGCGCTATGTTTGAATGTCATGGCGCCAGGCATTGGGGCGGTGATATGGCAGGTTTTTATCGGCGAGCTTTACGGCTTTTTCGCAAGTAGAATCCGCAGCTCAATCCGCCTTCAACAACGAAAATATCTCCGGCATGTCATTGGCGATCTACAGCGCTCGCGGGCGCCAAGTCTTCTTAAAAAATATTGATTGCCGGTGGTCTGCAAATGTCGATGAACGACTACGCCAAAATATCTTCCCCTTGGGTAGACCGGGAGCATGGCTATTACGCCATATTGGGAATGCAGTTTAGGGTGATGGCGCACCAAGGCTTTGGTGTAAAACTGGAGCAGGAGTTGCAGCCGTTAATTGCGCGTGCAATTGTAAATTAGTAGCGGGTGAAATCTGCGGAGCTGCAGCAGGAGTCAGAACGATTTGATCGAGTGGTAAAATTTATTGGTGCGGAGAATCCTTTCTCCAGCAAGGTCAGTCTGTCTCCGTCAAGGTCTGACTGACTAATTAAAAGCGATAATCCAGGCCTGCCGACAGGCCTTGAATGGTGAGATTATCACTGCTGTCATCCATCAGCATCCGGTATTCAAGATTAAAAAACATTTGCTTACCTACGGGAAAACCTACGCCAGCGCCGTAAGAAAAACCAGAAATACCGGTGCCACTGTCATTCACACCAATAAAATCTGCATAGCTATAGCCAAACAGCAAATAAGACTTGGCAGTTTCGTTTTGGCTTTCCAGGCGGTAATAAGCAGATACATAGGCAAAGCTTGGGTCTTGTGAGGCGTAACCCAGGCGGCCTTCAAAACCCACGTAAGGATTTTTTTTGTAGCCTATGACAAATTCTTCGGCGGTGTAGTTGATGTTTGGATCTTTAACATCTTCTGGGTCGGTAGGGCTGTTGTCGCTCAGATTCCAATAAGCCAGGCCGCCGCCAGCATAAAGCCCGGAGGTGTAATCAGCAAAGCTAAAGGCAGAAAGTGAGAGTAACAGTGGGGTAATCAATAGCAGTTTTTTCATTCAACAGCTTCCTTTTTGAAATATTAGTGTCCCGCTCTTGCAAGCGGGATGCCCATTCGGCGAGGGAATCTTAACCAGATAAAGTCTTTTTGCCTATAGCCTGCACCATAAAGCTGGCGCCAGCAGCTGGTTGAAAACCTGGCTATAAACGCTGGTTTCGCGTGTAACGCCGTTAACAATGAGGTTGAATGTCCCCAGTACCAAAAAGCTGAAGAGGCAGGTAACAAGCTAATTTTTCTTTCAGATGTGAATGGCTGGGTTATTATGGCGATTAATAAATGGGCCCGTCTAAGAGCTAACTCTCAGGCGTATTGTTTTGGATAAACCTATTAAACATTTTAGTGTGTTTGTTGTGTAGCTTATTTAATTTCTTGGAAGGTTGATTGACATAAAAAAACATGTCTGTCATGGCATCTATATATGCTGCATTTTCTAACGTATAAAAGCTGCTATCTGAATTAAATAGTGTTTCCTCGAGTTGATCGTTAGTAAAACTTGCTAATTGATAACAACTAAATATGGCATGCGTCGTAACCAGGTTAATTAAACTGGTTACAACTAGGTTGAAGTCCGCTTCGGTTTCCTTTTTGCTCAACTCAAGCTTATTCCATAGCTTGTGTAGATCTTTTTTATATTTGATGTGAGTGCCAATTAGTAGCCTGACTGGGTTTGGATTATTCCAATCGCTGGGTTTTCCAATCTCTTGAAGCTTGGCTTCCACTAATTTACTTAGTTCAGCGATTACTAAATTACGGTTGTTGCCTTTCGCACTAACTCCATACCGCAGGAATTCCATGGAGTCTCTTCGCTGTATTTCGCAATGGGCATATATGCTGGTTGCTGTGAGTTCAATTACTTCTGCGGTAAGTCGATAATAAGAGTTTTCTAGCGCTTTAAGGTTTATTTCTTCGGGGGTTGGAATGTTAGTCATGATTTTATTTTGCTCACTTATGAGCTGCAAATGCCCTAAAATTTAATGGTGAGAGAATAATAGTAGCACTAGCGTGATTAATATATAAAAAAGCCCACGACAATGCGCGGGCTTTTTTATATTGATTCCGTCCAGGCCTTAAGCCTTCTTCACAAACTCCGACTTCAACATCATGGCGCCGTGGCCATCGACCTTGCAGTCCAGGTTGTGGTCGCCGTCGACCAGGCGGACGATTTTTACTTTGGTGCCGACTTTTAATACCGAGGAGGTGCCTTTGATTTTTAAATCTTTGGCGACTGTGGCGTTGTCGCCGTCGGCGAGCAGGTTGCCGTTGGCGTCACGCACAATTAATTGGTCTTCATCGGCAGCGGCTTCGCCGGTTTTTGACCACTCGTGGGCGCACTCAGGGCAAACGTAATTGTCACCATCTTCGTAGGTGTATTCGGAGTTGCATTTGGGGCAGTTGGGTAGGGTGCTCATAAAAGTCTTCCTGTAAAAATAATTAAAACACCAGCGTGGACTTGAGGCGTTCCGCTGAGGCAACTAAATGTTGGGGAGGTTTTTTTTGAGGTTGCTCCAAGTCCCTTGGCAAACAACTGGCAATGGCAGGCGTTTCTCGCCCTCGACGTCCGCCACTGAATCGATGCAGAAGGCTTGGGCGCGCGCTCCTGAAATTTCGCGCGCATGCGGCCTTCTTTGTTGCATCGTATATTTTGTTTAAGACAAATCCCCCCGGCTGCGCCGACCCCCTTTTTTAAAGTGGGTGATTGATTCCCCTTTGGATGTGGCAGTAGCGCACCCTCCCTTTGAAAAAGGGAGGGTCGGGGAGGGATTTACTTGCCTTTCTTTAATGCTTGCTGCAAGAGCGCACCCATGCTGCCCATGCTTGGCGCTGGGTTGTTGCGCTGGGTTTGCTTTTGTTGGTTTTGCGACATGCGGTTATTGTTGCCACCGCCTTTGCCGCCCCTGCTGGTAGATGAAGAGTTGCCCTCTACCTTTTCACCGGGGGTGTCATCCAAACGCAGGCTGAGGGCGATGCGTTTGCGCGCTACGTCCACTTCCATCACCTTGGCTTTGACAATATCGCCGGCTTTTACCGCTTCGCGCGGGTCTTTGATAAAGGTGTGCGAGAGCGCGGAGATGTGTACCAGGCCATCCTGATGCACGCCTATATCAATAAAGGCGCCAAAGTTGGTGACGTTGGTGACTGTGCCTTCGAGGATCATGCCCGGTACCAGGTCGGTGATTTCCTCTACGCCTTCCTGGAACTGCGCGGTTTTAAATTCCGGACGCGGGTCGCGGCCGGGTTTATCCAGCTCTTTGATAATGTCGGTGACTGTGGGCACACCAAATTTTTCATCGGTGTAGTCAACTGCTTTTAACGCGCGCAGGAAGGAGGAGTCGCCAATCAGGCCTTTAATGTCGCGGCTGTTTTTGGCCGCAATTTTTTCCACCACGGAGTAGGATTCCGGGTGCACCGCCGAGGCGTCCAGCGGGTTGTCGCCACCGGCAACGCGCAAAAAGCCCGCCGCCTGTTCAAAGGTTTTATCGCCCAGGCGCGGTACTTTTTTCAGCCCTGTACGCGAGTTAAACGCGCCGTTCTGGTTGCGGAATTCAACAATGTTATTGGCGATGGTGGTGTTAAGGCCGGACACCCGCGCCAGCAGCGCCGCCGAGGCGGTGTTCACTTCCACGCCCACGGCGTTTACGCAGTCCTCGACTACCGCGTCGAGCGAGCGCGCCAGTTGCGATTGCGACACATCGTGTTGGTACTGGCCCACGCCGATGGATTTAGGGTCGATTTTTACCAGCTCGGCCAGCGGGTCCTGCAGGCGGCGGGCGATGGAAATTGCACCTCTTATGGTGACGTCCAGGTCGGGGAATTCTTTGGCGGCAAATTCCGAGGCTGAGTACACCGAGGCGCCGGCTTCGCTGACGATAACGGTGCTGGCGTTAATGTCTTTGTGGACTTTGAGTACATCCTTGGCAAATTTTTCGGTTTCGCGCGAGGCGGTGCCGTTGCCGATAGCAATCAAGCCGACATTGTGCTTTTTGCACAGAGCCACCAGCATGGCTTCGGACTCGGCGATTTTATTAAGCGGTGGTGTGGGGTACATAACGCCGTGGTCGAGCACCTTGCCGGTGGCATCCACTACCGCCACTTTTACGCCGGTGCGCATACCTGGGTCCAGGCCGATAGTGGCCTTTTGCCCGGCGGGTGCGGCCAGCAGCAAATCTTTGAGGTTGGAGGCGAAAACTTTTATTGCCTCTTCTTCGGCTTTTTCGCGCAGCTCGCTGAGCAGGTCGGTTTCCAAATGGGTGAGCAGTTTGACTCGCCAGGTCCAGCGCACCACTTCGGCTAACCAGGAGTCCGCGGCGCGGCCTTGGTCGCGCACTTGCCAGTGTTCGCCAATCATCACTTCGCAGGGGTGGCCGATCCTTTGTTCCTCATCGCCCACTTTAATGGCCAGGGTGAGCACGCCCTCGTTGCGGCCGCGGAACATCGCCAGGGCGCGGTGTGAGGGCACGGATTTCAGCGGCTCGTCGTGCTCAAAGTAATCGCGGAATTTTTGCACCTCTTGTGAGTTGTCTGCGTCTTTGCCGGTGGCGACGCGCGCGCTCAGGGTGGCTTCGGTGTGGAGGAAGTTGCGCAGCTTGCCCAGCAGCTCGGCGTCTTCGCTGAACTTTTCCATAAGGATGTACTTGGCGCCGTCGAGGGCGGATTTCACATCGTTGATGCTGTGCTCGGCGTTGAAGTATTTGGCTGCTTCCACTTCCGGGGCGAGTGTCGGGTCGGCCAGCAGGGCTTCGGCCAGCGGCTCCAGGCCCGCCTCTTTGGCGATCTGGCCTTTGGTGCGGCGCTTGGGCTTGTAGGGCAGGTAGAGGTCTTCCAGGCGGTTTTTGCTGTCGGCTAGCAGAATATCGCGTTCTAACTCTGCGGTCAGCTTGTCCTGCTCGCCAATGGATTTAAGAATTGTGGCGCGGCGCTCCTCCATTTCGCGCAAATAGCGCAGGCGCTCTTCCAGGGTGCGCATCTGGCTGTCGTCCAGGCCGCCGGTCACCTCTTTGCGGTAGCGCGAGATAAAGGGCACAGTAGCGCCTTCGTCCAGCAGCCCTACGGCGGCGCTAACTTGTTGTTCTTGAACGTTTAATTCGTCGGCAATGCGCTTGGAAATGCTGGGGATGACAATCGTCTGGTTGCTCATAATCGGGTAACTCGTGTTACGGCAAAAATGCGGAATAGTGAATGTAGATAACAGTAAAAGGCGGTCATTATCCCCAATTTGCGCGGGGTTTCCAGACTTGTATTTGCGGGCAGGCTGTGCGTGCCTTGGGCGCGGCCCGGCCTGGCTCAGAGTTTAGATCTGCGTCACTTTTTTTAATTCGCCTGAATCCAAATGGCCTGTAGCTCGCATCCAAGGATGCAATAACCGGTTAATACCCTCAAGTTCGCTACTGCACCCTTAAACGGAGCCCTTTATGAGTAATCAATCCCTGTTTTCCCTGGCCGCTGCCAGCCTGCTGTTTGTCTCCCAAGTCCTGTGGGCCGACAGCCGCATCGCCCAGGAGTATCCGGTCAAGGATTTTAACGAAGTCTATGTGGGTGGCGATGCCCATCTGGAGATCTCCCAAGGCAATGACGAATACCTGCGGGTTGAAGCCTCCGCCGATGTGATGCAGCGGGTCAGGGTGGACCTAGATGGCAAAAAACTGCGTTTAAGTGTGAAGGGGGATGGCCTCTTTGGCTGGTTTGGTCACGGCGACCAGGAAGTGCATGTTTTCTTGCGGGTGAAGGATCTGCGCTACCTGGATATTTCCGGAGCGGCCAGGGCTCGGATTGGCGCTTTAAAAACGACTAAATTCAGCCTGCAGGCCAGTGGTGCAAGCAATGTGGAACTGACAAGCCTGGATGCCGACAGCCTCGACTTTGATCTCTCTGGTGCCAGCAATGGCCATTTCAACCGCATTGATGTGGCCAAGCAAAGCTACGATCTCTCGGGCGCGTCCAACCTGGATATTAAGGCACCCAGCAGTGCCAAGTTTGTCGACCTGGACGCCAGTGGCGCCAGCAACTTTCGCGGCCAGTTGTTGACCACTGCCAAAGCCAAGGCTGAAGCCAGCGGCGCATCGCACCTTGCCTTTGCGGTAACTGACGAGCTGGATGCCGAGGCGACAGGTGCATCGGGTATAGATTACTGGGGCGCGCCCAAGGCCAATACCCGCTCCAGTGGCGCCAGCAGCGTGAATGCGCACTCGGGCAAGGATTAAGGCGCAACCTGCGTCAATTACCTATGGGGAGACCCTGTACCTAAGAGGAGACTCTGTACAAAAAGGGAGGCCATGTGTCTCCCTTTTTTTATGGGGCGCGGCGAACTCGCGGCGATTGCGCCTGTCCCAAACCCATGGCTGCTTTGCCTGATTAATCTGCTGCAGTGCTTTGCCCCTGAGTTCGGGCCTGCTAGGCTTTGCGGCCTGACACAAATTTTTATTTAACCTGCTAACTTAGCGCTTTTTCACCATGCTCTTAAGGGAATACAACATGATAAATCGTTACACCGCCCTGGCTCTTAGCATCTCCCTGGCCACCGGCCTTGCCCTCAGTGGCTGCCAAACCGCCAGCACCAGCCAGGCTGCCATCAGCCCGGATCAGGTCACCATCGTCAAAAGCCCCAATGACGACCGCCAATATCAGGCGCTGTTACTGTCCAACCAGTTGCAGGTCGTGTTGGTATCCGACCCCAATCTGGAAAACTCCGCCGCATCACTCGCCGTGGGCGTGGGCAGCGCGCAAGATCCACAGGATCACCAAGGCCTGGCGCACTACCTGGAGCACATGTTGTTTTTGGGCACCAGCAAATATCCCGAGCCGGACGGCTTTATGAAGTTCACCTCGGAAAACGGCGGCTACACCAACGCTTTTACCGCCTTTGATAAAACCAATTTTATGTTTCAGGTGAACTCGGGCAAATTCGACGAGGCCCTGGACCGCTTTAGCGATTATTTTAAAAGCCCCACCTTTGACCCCCAATTCAGCGACAAGGAACGCCACGCGGTAAACAACGAATGGTCTATGCAAAAAGCCCAGGATAACTGGAATCTTTTTGCCTTGGATGGTATTACCGGCAACCCCAAAAACCCGCAAGCCAAATTTAATATCGGCAACCTGGACACCCTGGTGGACAAGCCCAACTCGGTATTACAGGAGCAGCTAAAGGACTTTTACAACCGCTATTACTCGGCCAATATTATGCGCCTCACCCTGGTGGGCAAGCAGAGCCTGCCAGAGCTAAAAGCCATGGCCGAAAAATATTTTGCGGCCATTCCCAATAAGGCCATCGAGCGCCCACAAATTACCGTGCCCGGCCTCACCAAAGCCCAATACGGCATGAGTATCCACTACAACCCCATTAAGGATTTAAAAGTCCTGTTTGTGGATTACCCGGTGCAGTCACTTAAACCCGAGTGGCGCTACAAGCCGGGCGAGTTTGTGCACAACCTGATCACCTCGGAAGAGCCGGGCACCCTGTGCGAACAATTGCGCGCAAAAGGCCTGGTGAAATTGGTCAGTGCCAGCTTTAACGACGACACCTACGGTAACGATGGTTATTTCCGCATCCAGGCGGAGCTGACCGATATGGGCCTGACGCACCAGGACGAAATCGTCGCCGCGATTTTTGCCTATGTGGATATGGTAAAAGCGCAGGGCCTTAAACCGGCCTACTTTGATGAATTAAAAACCATGCGCAGCAAGGATTTTGTCAACGCCGCCAAGCCAGATGCACTCAACCAGGCGGTGGACCTGAGCATGAAGCAATTTGATCTGCCAGTCGCCCACTTGCTGGATGCAGATTATGTTTACGAAAAATACGACGCAAAAAAAATTCGCGGCCTGTTGAATGAGCTGGATGAAAAACACGCGCGCATTTGGTATGTGAACGATAACGAAAAAGTGGAAACCGCCATCCCCTATTTTGATGGCAAGTACAGCGAGCGCGCGATTACGGCTGCTGAATATGCGCGCTGGAATCAGCTGGCCAAGGGGATGACCTTTAACCTGCCGCCACTCAACGATCTGTTTACCGACAAACCCGCACCCATTGTTGAAAATACTTATCTAAAACCTCACCAGGTTGTAAGCCAGGCGGGGGTGGAAGCCTGGTTGGTGCAACCGGAGTTTTATCGCGAAGACAAGGGCCGGTTGAGCCTGGAAATTAATGCCGATATCCAAAACCGCGATGCCAAGCAAATGGTGTTGGCCAGAGTGGTGAATGAAATTTTTAACAAGCAGCTTACCTCCCTGCACGATCGCGCCGGGCGCGCCTCTCTGTGGGTGAATGTGGATCTGATGGGCGCGGGCGATCAAGGGGTTTTTATCTCCGGCTACACCACCAAGCACGCTTTGCTACTGGATCAGGTGCTTAAAACCTTTGTTGACCTGCAAATTAGCGATGACAGTGTTGCCCAGGCGCTGGACTCCTATCAGCAGGGCCTGGATAACTTCCGCAAGGCCCAGGTGTTCCGTCAACTGGGCGGCCGCTTTGGCAAGTTGCTGCGCTCGCCCTACTGGAGCGATGAGCAATTGCTCGCGGCTTCCCAGCAAATCACCAAGGCCGATGTCATTGCCTATCACCAGCAGCAGCTCAGCAATCCGCTGCTGCGTATTTTGGCCGCGGGCAATTACACCGAGCAGCAACTTAAGGATTTCGCCCAGGGGGCGGCGGCGTTAATTCCCGGCAAGCGCCTGCCGGAGCAGCGCATTTTGCAAAGCTACAATATTCCCACGGCGGGCAAACCCCTGGTGGTAAACGAGGACACGGCGCTCGCGGACGACGGCTTGTTGCAGGGCTTTTTCCGCCCCGCGCCCTCCGATGCCGAGCAGGCGCAGTTGGGCGTGCTTAACGCGCTTTACAGCAATGCGTTTTTTATGCAGCTACGCACCCACGAGCAATTGGGTTACGCGGTATTCAGCCAGGACACAGGTGTCAATGAGATTCCCGGTTTCCTTATGCTGGTGCAAAGCTCCAACACCGATTTGCCGGCAATAAAAGCGCGCATGGATAAATTCCGCAAGGAATATCTCGCTACCCTCAAGGCAGTAAGCGAAGCCGATGTGGAGCAGACCAAACAGGCGCTAATTGCCAACCTGCTGCAAAAGCCAACGGATTTTTATCAGGATATAGACCGCTACAGCGGCGAGTTCTGGGACGCCAAGTTTCAGTTTGATAAGCGCGATCGCCAGCTGGCGGCACTGCAAAAAGTCACCAAGGCCGACCTGATCAGCATTTACCAAAAATTGCTGCTCAGTGATAAAGGCAATGGCGCCATGCTGCTGCAATTGCGCGGCAGCAACTTTAAAGACAAGGCGTTTGCCAAATAAGCCTTTCCCGTTGGCTTAAATGGTGTCACCCAACACCCCGGCCCAGTGCCGGGGTGTTGCTTTTTTGGCGCGGCAAAAAAGTAGCCGGGTTAATAAGCGTTAAGTATTTTCCTCGGGTAAAAAAGCCTGCCTAAAATTGCTGGGTTGAATTCCATTTGTTTGTTGAGAGCCTCTATGAAGTTGTCGAGCCTGGCGGGACGCCTGCCCCCTGTTGTTTGGGTATTGTTGATTGGCGGCCTGCTCATTGCCGCGGTGATCTTGCTGCGCCCCAAGCCCCACCCCAAACCCGTGCGCGAAATGCCGCCGCCCAGCGTGACGGTAATTAAAGCTGAGCCGCGCACCCTGGCGGTAAATGTTATGGCGCAAGGCAGTGTTATACCCAGGCGGCAAATCGACCTGGTTAGCCAGGTGGCGGGTGCACTAGTGGAAGTTTCGCCTGAGTTTGTCAGCGGCGGCTATTTTGCTGAGGGCGCGACTCTGGCGCAGATAGATCCGCGCGACTATGAGATAGCCCAGGCCCGCGCGCGGGCGCTGGTGGCGGAGGCAGAAAAGACCCTGGCCACCGAAAAGGGTATGGCGCGACAAGCCAAACTGCAGTGGCGCGACCTGGGCAGTGACGAAGCCAATAGCCTGTTTTTGCGCAAGCCGATGGTGGCCGCCGCGCAAGCGCAATTGGAGTCCGCCAAAGCCGGTTTGCGCCAGGCGCAGCTTAACCTGGAGCGCACCCGCATCCACTTGCCCTTTGCCGGGCGCATCAGCACTACCTGGGTGGATTTGGGCCAGTTCGTCAATGTCGGCACCAAGCTGGCGACTGTCTACGATGCCTCTGTAGCCCTGGTGCGGCTGCCACTTACCGACGATCAGGCGGCACTGATCGACCTGCCTAAACATTTTTTTGGCAAATCCAACCAGCCCTTGCCCGAGGTTACCTTGAGTGGCGTAGTGGCTGGCCAGGCCTATCAGTGGCAGGGCAAGCTCACTCGCACCGAGGCGAGCCTGGATGCCCAGTCGCGCATGTTTTATGTGGTAGTTGAAGTGGCCGACCCCTTTAACCCGGCAAAACAGGCCGCACCCATGCTGATGGGGATGTACGTCAAAGCGGAAATTGCCGGTAAGCCGCTGGCGAAGGTAGTGCAATTGCCCAAGTCGGCGGTGTTCCGCCGCGATCGTGTATTTGCGCTGGATGCAGACAACCTGGTGCACGAAAAGCCGGTTAAAGTGCTGCGTAGCGATGACCAGCAGGTGTGGGTGCAGGGCGATATAGCGCCGGGCGAGCTGCTGGTGCTGGAGCGGCAGAGCTACCTGAGCGAAGGCACCAAAGTAAAACCTGAGCTGCAATCTGGGCCGGACGCGGAGAGCGCAACCCTCGCGGCGGATGAGGCTGCACCATGAATCGCCTGATCCAGTGGTTTATCGAGAACAAGGTCGCCGCCAATCTGTTTATGGTGCTGATTTTTGTCGGCTGCGCCTTCAGCTTTGGTCACCTCAACAAAGAGGTGTTCCCGGTGGTAGCGCGCAATATGATCCAGGTGGAGATGCGCTACCCGGGTGCTGGCCCCGCTGAGGTGGAGCAGCAGGTGGCCATTCGTATCGAGGAGGCAGTAGCGGACCTGGAGGGCATCTACGCAATCAGCTCCAAATCCCGCCAGGGCTGGGGCCAGGTGTATATCGAGGTCACCCAGGGCTATGACCCGCAGCAGATTCTCAACGATGTCAAAACCCGCATAGACGCTATTAACACCTTTCCCAGTGATGTGGAGCGACCGGTGGCCAGCCGGGTGATAGCGCGCAGCCAGCTGATGAGCATTGCCATCTACGGCAATGTGGATGAGGCGGTGCTCAAGGAGGTGGGCGAATCCCTGCGCAACCAGCTGGCGCTGTTGCCGGGTATCTCCCTGGTGGAGTTTGATGGCGTGCGTCCGTTTGAAATGGGTATAGAAATCCCCGAGTCGCAGCTGCGCCGCTACCATCTCAGTTTTGATCAGGTGGCCCAGGCTATCCGCGCCGCCTCGGTCAATATCCCCGCTGGCACCATTCGCACCAAAGATGGCGATATTCAGCTGCAGGCGCGCGCTCAAGCCTACACCGCAGAGGATTATGCGCGTATCCCCGTGCTCACCCGCGCCGATGGCAGCAAGCTGCTACTGGGCGATATAGCGCAAATCAGCGATGGTTTTGAAGACTGGACCATGGTTGCCCAGTACAACGGTGAGCGCGCGGCTTTTTTGGAGCTGTCCATCTCTGAGGACCCGGACATTTTAAAATCCACCCAGGTGGTCAAAGAGTTTATCGAGCGCATAGAGCCCAGCCTGCCTACAGGTATCCACCTGGATATCTGGCGTGATATGTCGCAGCTATTTGAAGCTCGCCTCAACCTGCTGTTGGGCAATGCCATTAACGGCTTGCTGCTGGTATTTGTAGTGCTGATGCTGTTTTTGCGCCCCCAAATTGCCATCTGGGTAACACTGGGCATTGCTACCGCATTCGCTGGTGCCATCTGGCTGCTGCCGCACCTGGGGGTGAGTATCAACATGGTGTCGCTGTTCGCCTTTTTGCTGGTGCTGGGCATAGTGGTGGACGATGCCATCATCGTTGGCGAGAGCATTTACACCCGCCAGCAGCATGGCCTGCAGGGCGCCGCCAGTGCCGCCAGCGGCGCCAAGCTGGTGAGTGCACCTGTGTTCTTCTCGGTGGCCAGCACCATGGTGTTCTTTTTGCCCATGCTGGATGTGCCCGGCAATATGTCCACGGTGGCGCGCGCCATTGCTGTCGTGGTGATCCTCTGCCTTGCCTTTTCGCTGCTTGAATCCCTGTTTATTCTGCCTTCGCACCTGTCTCACATGAAGCCTGAGCAGGAGCCCAAGAGCCCCTGGCTGCGCCGCCTTAATCAGATGCGGGAGAAGGTATCCCAGGGCCTGGAAAGCTTCGCCGCCAATACCTACACACCACTGCTAAAGCGCATGCTGGCGCACCGAGGCACGGCTATTTTGGGTTTTGTGATGGCCTTTGGCCTGTCGCTGGCGCTGTATATGGGCGGTTGGATCAAAAGCAGCTTTATGCCCAAGGTGCCGGGCGATTCGGTGCAGGCGCGCTTGGTGCTGCCAGAGGGCACCTCGTTTTATGAAACCCAGCGGATAATGCGCAAGGTGCAGGATGCCGCGCTCAAACTGCGCCAAGACCCGCAATTGCTGCAAAAAAACGGCGGTGACTTTGTTCGCGCCGTGCAAACCTGGGCCTGGAACGTCAATGTTTATATGAACATCGCCCTGGAGGACGCCGAGACGCGCAAAGTGGGGGTGGATGAAGTGAGCCATCGCTGGCAAACACTGATCGGCGATGTGCCCGAGGCAAAAGAGTTTCGCTTGGATTACACGGTCAACGGCGCGGGCGATGATATTCGCCTTAACCTGAGTATCAGCAGCAACCGCTTTGAGGATCAGCAGCAGGTGTCGGAGCTGGTGCGCTCCACCCTGGCCAGCTACCCCCATGTGTTTGATGTAAAAACTAGCCTGCAGGCCTCGCGCCCGGAAATCGACTTGCGCTTAAAAGCCAATGCCGAAATGCTCGGCCTTAACCTCAACCAGGTGGCACGCCAGGTGCGCCAGGCGTTTTACGGCGAAGAGGCGCAGCGCATACCGCGTGGCAGCGAGGATGTGCGGGTGTTGGTGCGCTACCCCAAAGACGATCGCGAATCCCTCGACCAGCTCAACCAGATGCGCATCCGCACTGCCGATGGCGCCCAGGTGCCACTGTTGGAGGTGGCGGAGGTGGTGTTTGTGCCCGGCTACACCATCATCGAGCGGCGCGATCGCAAGCGCAGCATCACACTTACTGCGCGGGTGGGGGCCGAGGGCGACGCCCAGGCCATAGTCGCGGCTATGAAGCAGCAGTACCAGCTTGAATGGCAGCGCCAGTATCCCGGCTTTGCCCTGGAGCCGGATGGCAATATGCGCGATCAGGCGGATTTCCAGCAGGCGATGATTAAAAACTTTTTGCTCGCTGTGTTTGTGATTTACATCATGATGGCGGTCAGCTTCCGCTCCTACGGTCAGCCGCTAATCGTACTCACCGCCATCCCCTTTGGTTTTATGGGGGCGATCATTGGTCACCTGATTATGGGGCGGGAAATTTCCATGCTCTCCATCCTCGGCTTTATCGCCTGTGCCGGGGTAGTGGTAAATGACAACCTGGTGTTGATGGACAGGATCAATCAATTGCGACAGCAGGGTTCTGACCTTTATGATGCGGTGGTGCAAGCCGGGCGCGACAGGTTTCGCGCCATTCTGCTCACCTCGCTCACCACCTTTATTGGCCTTATGCCGATTATGGCGGAGCAGAGTGTACAGGCGCGCTTCCTTATCCCTATGGTTATTTCGCTCGCCTTCGGTGTGCTCTTTGCCACCCTGGTGACCCTGATTTTGGTGCCCTGTCTCAACCTGCTGGGTGCGGATATAGCCCAGCAGATACGCCGCTGGCGCGGCCTGGAGGCTCCAGGCAACTCTAAAACCTTTGACTTGGAAACAGATCCTCATGAATTCAGCAAAAACGGATGATGAAATTTACTGGGAGTTGGTGGAGAGC
>JBNLGJ010000006.1:0-151976 GCA_050305995.1 Cellvibrio sp. | reverse complement strand
GGACAGTCACCTGCACCTGCATATCGAGCAGCCCAGCTTCCGCTGGCGGCTCGGCTCGCTGCTCTATGGAGCCCTCTCCATTCAATCGCTGCAAGCGGCGCAAATACAGGTGGAGTTGCCGCCCGCCGCGCCGACTGCCGGGCCATCAGCCAAATTCACTGCCTGGCCCAGCCTGCGCCTGCCGCTGCGGGTGGAGCTGGGTAAGATGCAGTTGCAACACATTGAACTGCGCCAAGGTGATACCCGCCTGGAGTGGCAATCGCTAAGCGGCTCCCTGAGCCTGGGCACCTTTCACCTGCGCTACAGCCAGTTGGCGCTCGACCAGGGCGACTATCGCCTGGAGTTGACCGGTGCCAGCCGTCTCGATTTCCCCTACAGCACTAGTGCCAGGTTCAAATGGCGGGTGGCGCCGCGCGCAGCGGGGGAGAGCAATGGCGCTGCCTTTCCCTATGCGGGGCGCGGCCTTTTGACTGGCGACCTGCACCAACTCAAGCTCAGTGCCAATAGTCAGGTCCCGGTACAGCTAAGCGCCGAAGCCAGCACCCGCCTGGTGGATGGTGACGAGGCACTTATCACCCAGCCGATGTTTGAACTTAGCGCCCAGTGGCAGGCGCAGCAGCTACCGCCCGCCTGGTGGCTTCCTGGGCGAACACCGCCCAGTAGCAGCGCCCAGCTCAAAGCCAGTGGCAACTGGCTGGGCTATAGCGCGCAACTGGATGGCAGCCTGCAACTAGCACTTAACAACCTTGATGGCCAGCCCTTGGCGCCAGTGCAACTGCACGCCCAGGTGGAGGGCGATTACCGCCAGCTGCCCAAGCTGCAATTGCAGCTGCAAGTGTCTGAGCCAGATGCCAGCGAGCCAGGCGAATCGCCAGGTCAGATCCAGCAACTGCGTGTGGATGGGCAGATTGCCTGGCTGCCGGCGCTCGACTGGCGGCTAGCGTTGGCCGGCCAAGGGCTCAACCTCGGCCAGTTTAGCGCCGACTGGCCCAGCCGCTTGGCGCTTAACGCCAAGAGCAGCGGCCACTACGACTATGCTGTTCACCAGTGGCAGTTAGCGCTGGAGGGGCTGGACCTGCACGGCAGCCTGCGCGACCTCAACCTGGAGGCCAGCGGCGCAGCGCAGCTGGAGGCGGGGCGTTTTAGCAGCCAGGGGCTGGATTTGGTATTTGGCGCCAACCAACTGCACCTAAAAGGCAGCCTGGGCCAGCAGTTGGATTTACAGTGGAACCTGGACGCGCCAATGCTCGGCCAGCTGGACACGCGCCTGGCCGGCAGCATCATCAGCAGCGGCCAGCTGCAGGGTAGCCTGAACTTGCCGCAGTTGGCGCTGGAGGCCAAGGCCAATGGCCTGCGCTGGGGCAGCGACAGCCTGCAGCAGCTTAAGCTCAGCCTTAAACCCGCCAGCGCCGCAACGGCGGCGCAAAATCCGCCAGCTCCAGATCGCCTGGAAGCACTGCTGGCTGCAGCCTACCAGTTGCAAGCCAGCGCCGAGCAGCTGCGCCTGGGCGGCACCAATATCAATTCCCTCAGCCTCAGCGGCCAGGGTTCTGTCGCCCAGCATCAGCTGCAAGCCAAGCTCAAAAGTACCCAGCTGGGCAGCCTGGCACTGGCGCTTAGGGGCAGTGCCAGGCTGGCGCCGGGCACTGCTGCCCTTGGCCAGTGGCAGGGCCAGCTGGATAGCCTGTCGCTCAAGGTGAACAAGGTGCCGCGCTGGCAGCTGGTGAGCAGTCAGCCCATCACCCTGGCGCCGGGCCAATTGAATTTGCCGCCGCAGTGTTTTACCACTCGCTCTAACCTCACCGCAGCGCTTGAGGATGAGCCGATCAGCCCCGACTGGGCAGCGCCACCTGCAGCCGCTTCCAGTGTTCAGTTAGTAAGTGCTAACAATCCCCAGCAGTCCGATATTAAAAGGCTGCCGCCACCGCGATTGTGCCTGAGTGGCGACTGGAACAGCACCCGGGGCGGCAGCCTTAAGGGCAGTCTCGATGCAATACCTCTGCGCCAGTTTTACGCTTTATTCAAGCCAGAGGTATACCTGGCCGGGGTGATGGACGGTCAGTTACAAGTGCACAGCCCCAGCTTCAAGCTGGAGGATATGCAGGGCAGCCTAACGCTAAGGGGGCGGGAAACCGAGTTGCGCTATCAGTTTGAAGGCGCCGGCACCGAGATTTACCCCTGGCGCGACCTGCGCTTGGAGGCTCAGCTGGCTAAGGGCAAACTTGCCGCCAACGGCAATTTGGTGTGGCAGGGCTATGGCCAGATGGAAGCGGAAGCCCAGTTGGACTTGCCAGCGCAACGCTTTGACGCAAGCCGCCTGCAGGCGCATTTCTCTAACCTGGCACCGCTGGAAACACTATTGCCGCTAATGAACAGCCTGAGCGGTGACCTGAGCGCCGACCTCAGCCTTACCGGGCCTCTGGCTCAGCCAGAATTGCTCGGTCAGTTGCGCTTGCGCAGCGGCCAGGCCAAGGTGCCGCGCCTGGGGGTGGATTTAAAAGCAGTCGAGCTAAATCTGCAGGCGCTTAAGGGTGGGCGCCTGGAGTTGGAGTCCAGCCTTAGTTCTGGCGCCGGTCAACTGACCCTGAAGGGCAGTTTGGTGGATGCTGCCAGCGCTGGCTGGCAGCTGCAGGGGCAATTGCAGGGGGAGAACGTCAGCCTGCTCAACACACCGCAACTCAAGCTGGATGTCAGCCCGGATTTAACCCTTGAAGCCAATGCCGAGCGCTTAAGCCTGCGCGGCTCGGCGCTTATCCCCTGGGCGCGCGCCAATATCAAAACCCTGCCTGAATCCAGCACCCGGGTATCCAGCGATGTGGTCATAGTGGATGACCCCCAGGCCCAGGGCAATGGCCACAATCAAACGCAGGAAGTGAATGTGCGCCTGACGCTGGGGGAGGATGTCACCTTCCGCGGCTTTGGCCTTTCGGCCAAGCTTAACGGCAGCCTTAACCTCAACAAAGAGAACCAGCGGCCGCTGCTTACCAACGGCTATGTGGGGGTGACCCAGGGGGTTTATAAAGCCTATGGGCAAAACCTGAAGGTCGAGCGCGGCCAGCTGATTTTCCAGGGCCCTTTCGATAACCCCGGGCTGGATATTCGCGCCCAGCGCAAAATTGAGGGCGCCGCTGAGGATACAGTCGCCGGCCTGGAAATTAGCGGCACCCTGCAGCGGCCGGTGGCCAAGGTCTATGCTGTGCCCTCGCACCCGGAGAGCGAAGCCATGTTGATGCTGCTCTCGGGTAAGCCGCCCGGCGACGACTCGCGCGCCCAGGCGGCGGTGCTGCTGGGCGCGCTCAGTGGCTTCGGTGGCGATGGCACCAGTATCACCAGCGGCATCGCCAGCTTTTTTCGCGTCGATGAGCTGGAGATTAAATCCGACTCTGGGGTCGACCAGAGCCAGTTGATGATTGGCAAATACATCACCCCGAAGCTGTTGGTGCGCTATATGGTTGGCCTGTTTGACCGCCTTGCCAGCCTGGGAGTGGAGTATCAGATCAACGACCGCTTGCGCCTGGAGGCCGAGTCGGGCGAGAAGCAGAGCGTGGACCTGGTGTACAAGATTGAGCGCTAGCCTTGAGCAAAGGGTAAATAAGCGCAAACCTTTTGGCATAGGCGGCTGTAATCGGTTACAAAGGATGATAATAATCATAGGCACTGGAGCTATTCATGTACTCTCAATACGGCAATCTCAGTTTCTTTCATCGCCTGGCCCAAGCTTTCGCGCTCTGTCTCGCCGTTTGTGCGAGTAGCCATGTTTTAGCGGCGAGCAAAGCACCTGCGGCTAACCCCCAGGCAGCGGCCTGGCAGGCCAGCCAGGGCTGGTGGAATGCCAGTAACATACCCGCCTTCGATCAAGGCCAAATTAAGGCTCAACTGCCTGCGGTTAAGGTGAAGGGCAACAAGCTGGTCACAGACCAGGGTAAAACGCTGATTCTGCGTGGGGTAAATATCTCCGACCCGAACAAACTGGTCAAAAATGGCCACTTCAATCTCAAGTACTTTGAAGTGATTAAGGACTGGGGTGCCAATGTCATCCGCATCCCGGTGCATCCCTCCGCCTGGCGCCAGCGCGGCATTGCCGGCTATTTGCAGTTGCTCGACCAGGCGGTGGTCTGGGCCAACCAGCTGGGCATTTATGTGATTATCGATTGGCATTCCATTGGCAACCTGCGCTCGGAGCTGTACCAGAACAATTCCTACTACACCACCAAAGGCGAAACCTTGGATTTTTGGCGCCGCGTCTCCGAGCGCTATGCCGGCGTCAACTCAGTTGCCTTTTACGAAATTTTTAACGAGCCAACTACCTTCAACGGTCGCCTGGGTATTGCCACTTGGGCTGATTGGAAAGCCATTAACGAGGAGGCGATTACGATCATTCAGGCCTACAACCCCAAGGCGGTGTGCCTGGTGGCTGGTTTTAACTGGGCTTACGACCTGACTGAAGCGGGCAAGGCCCCTATTGATCGCCAGAACATCGCCTATGTCAGCCATCCCTACCCAATGAAAGTCAAAGCGCCCTACGAAAAAAACTGGCAGCGCGACTGGGGTTTTATGGCCGCTAACTACCCGGTCATTGCCACCGAAATCGGTTTTATGCGCACCGGTGAAAAAGGTGCCCATGTGCCAGTGATCGACGATGGCAGTTATGGCAAACGCATTACCGACTATATGGATGAGCGCGGAATTAGCTGGGTGGCCTGGGTGTTCGACCCCGATTGGCCGCCGCAGATGATTAAAGACTGGAGCTATGCCCCCACCGAGCAGGGCGAGTTTTTCCGCAGTGAAATGCGCAGTAAAAATAACTGAGAACAGCGTCTAATCAGCGCTTGTTGCTAAAGCAAAACGCCCGGCAATTGCCGGGCGTTTTATCCTAACTAATTTAGTGGCACACAACTTAGGCTTCTTTAGGATTGGGGCCGTAAGTGTTTTCACCTGGGTTGCTGTCCTGTACCAGGAAAATCAGCAGCACTATAGCGCCGAGCAGCGGAATCAACTGAATCAACTGCCACCAGCCGCTGCGGCCAGTGTCGTGCAAACGGCGGGCGCAGACTGCAATGCTCGGCACCAGCAGGGCGAGAGCGTAAATGCCGGCGAGTATGCCGTTGGTGCCAATTACTCCATCAACTACGGCAAGCACCACATAAAAAATAATAAAGAACAGCATGTACATCCAGTATTCCTGGCGACGCGCGCGACCGGTGAAGGTGGCGTAATTTTTTAGTACGGCAATAAACCACTGCATAATTTTTTATCTCCTTAACATTTCCCAAAATTCAGGCGAAGGCGGGACTCATCACCTGGCCAATTATCTGGCTAACACCAGTTATCAGCGCTCCAGTCAAACCCCCCAAGGTTGGTGACTGGCACTGATCATAGCTAGGCTTGGTTAACTTGGAAAGGGCAAAAGTCACTGATTTTGCTTTGCCCAGGCGCAAGCGTTTGGCGCGGCTGGGGCCTGGGTAAATGGCTTTAGCGCAAACTCTGCACAAACATGGCAACAATTAATAGCGGGCAAACAACGCGCACATAAAACGGCCAGATGCGCCAGAACCAGCTTTGCGCCAGGCCGGTGTCAGCGTCGCGCAGCTGCATCAGTTTTTTGTTGCGATGCAAAATCCAGCCGGCGAATAAGCAGAGCACTACACCCATAAAGGGTTCGCTGTAGCGCGTAGTTACACTGATTACGCGATCAAACAATAGGTCAAAATTAAAAATAATCAGGCAGCTGATTAAAAAAATAATACTGCCAATTATGCCCGCTGCCTGTTGGCGATTGAGTGAGGTTTTTTCCACCGCAACGGATACCGGCACTTCCAGCATAGAGATGGACGAGGTGATTGCGGCGATACTCAGCAGCGCAAAAAAGCCCATGGCTGCCCAGTTACCCGCCGCGCCCATAGTGGCGAATAAACTGGGCAACACTTGCATCACAATTCCGGGGCCGGCAAGCAGCTGGTCGCCGTCGCCAAAAATACTCAGGCCCTGAGCCTGGGCGACATAGAGTGCGGGCACCACCAATAAACCGGCGAGAAAACTAAAGCCGCTGTCCATCAGTGTGACTATAGCGCCGAGGCGCGGCAATTTATCGCGGTACTGTTTATGTGGGCTCTGCTCCTGGGCCAGGGTTTGGCCCAAATAGGAACCGTAAATCAGCATGGTGCCCACGCCCAGCGACAGCGAAAAAAACGATTGGCCCATGGCTTTAAGCAGCAATTGCGGATCGCGCAAATGCGAAAAGTCGGGAATTAAATAGGCGTGTAATCCTTCCATGGCACCCGTCTGGGTGAACACATAAATAATTAACGACACCAAAATTACCAACAGCATGGGCATCAATTTTTTTGCCCAGGCTTCTATGCCTTTGTTGATGCCCTGGGCGACGATAAAAATTGTCCAGGCAGAAAAAATGGCGCAGAGAATCAAATCGCGCTGGTTGCTGGCGCTGCTGCTCCACTGGGCCAGTTTGTCGGCGCCAATAATCAGTGCCAAGGGTTCAATAAAATGCGCGAGCATCCAGCCAGCCACTATGGCGTAAAAACTTAAAATCAAACTGGCGGTAACCACGCCCAGGTAGCCCAGCGCACCGCCCAGTTTATTAAGCGCGGGTTGGTCGCTAAGGGAGCCGAGGGCGTTAACTATATTGGTGTTGCTGTGGCGGCCGATAATTAGCTCTGCCATAAGCGCGGGGAAGGCGAGTAAAAACGCCAGCACCAGATAGGCCAGCACAAAGGCGGCGCCGCCGTTATTGGCGGCCTGGGTGGGAAAGCCCCAGATATTGCCCAGGCCAATAGCCGAGCCGGAGGCGACCATTAAAAATCCAAAACTGGACGAGAAGTGGGCGCGCGCTTGGCTCATGGGGTGTCCTTGGCGATGAGGTGAAAGGCGGCGGGGGAAATTATTTTTGCCCGGTTTGGAAAATGCGCTGCTTGTCGCGGGCCCAGTCGCGGGCTTTTTCGCTCTCGCGTTTATCGTGCAGCTGTTTACCCTTGGCGATAGCCACTTCGCATTTGATCAAGTGGTTTTTCCAATAGAGCGCAGTGGCCACCACGGTATAGCCTTTTTGCTCAATCGCATCCTGGATGCGGCTGAGTTCGCGGCGGTTGAGCAGCAGCTTGCGCGTGCGCAGTGGCTCGGTGACAAAGTGGGTGGAAGCGCTGGCGAGCGGGGTGATGCGCGCGCCGTGCAGCCAGGCCTCGCCATTTTTAAATTGCACAAAGGCGTCGGTGATCTGGCCTTTGTCGGCGCGCAGGCTTTTCACTTCCCAGCCGGTTAGGGCCAGGCCAGCTTCGAAGCGCTCGTGCAGTTCGTAATCGAACTTGGCTTTTTTGTTAAGGGCAATGGTGGTGCCGGAGTTTTTCTGGTTTTTTTTGGCCATGAATAGGGGCTAGCTCGCTAAAACAGTGGGGCAATCGCGCAGCATTATACGGGCAAAGTCTGCACCCTGTCTCGAACCTCGGCGGGTGGGGTTATGCCAAGCCTCGTCGCGCCTGGGGATTCTGGGTACAATTCCAGCTTTGTGGCGCAGTACTCTGCGGCGCCTATGTTCAGAAGATCACCCGCCAACGCTAAGGTAGCTCATAGATGCACGAGGAAGCGCCCATGTCACGACTCAAGCAGCATGCCATCTGGGGCCAGCGCGGCACCTTTATTCTGGCCGCCACCGGCTCGGCGGTGGGCCTCGGCAATATTTGGAAGTTCCCCTATATCACTGGCGAAAACGGCGGTGGCGCCTTTGTGCTGGTGTACCTGGCCTGTATAGCGCTGGTCGGTATTCCGATCATGATGGCCGAGGTGATGCTCGGTCGCCGCGGTCGCGCCAACCCAATTTTTGCCATGGAGAAAGTGGCCCACGAAGCTGGCGCCTCCCAGCTGTGGAAAATCATCGGCATTATGGGGGTGCTTGCCGGCTTTTTGATTTTGTCGTTTTACACGGTGATCGGCGGCTGGACCCTGGAGTACTTTTGGGTGG
The DNA here is from genome assembly GCA_050305995.1 of Cellvibrio sp. Lineage (GTDB taxonomy): Bacteria > Pseudomonadota > Gammaproteobacteria > Pseudomonadales > Cellvibrionaceae > Cellvibrio. The sequence continues at coordinate 144,004 of JBNLGJ010000006.1, read as the reverse complement.
CCATTCAGGGCCAATTTGCCGGCCTCAATGGCGATAGCTCCACGGCATTATTCAACCATGTCCAATCGGCGGAGGGCGGCATGATCGAAGCCCACGGGTTGTTCAGCCTGATGACCCTGTCGGTGCTGGCGCTGGGCGTTAACAAAGGGCTGGAGGCGGCGGTGCGCATTATGATGCCGCTGCTGTTTGCGCTGCTGCTGGTGCTCTTAGGCTTCGCCTATAACACCGGCGAGTTTGGCCTCTCGTGGAATTTTATGTTCAGCTTTAATGCCGAGGATCTCACCTGGGAGTCGACCCTGGTGGCCCTGGGTCACGCTTTTTTCACGCTCAGCCTGGGGATGGGTGCGATCATGGCCTATGGCTCCTACATGCCCCACACCAGCTCCATCAGCCGCACGGTGGTGACTGTGGCCCTCCTGGATACCCTGGTGGCAATTATGGCTGGGCTGGCGATTTTCGCCTTCGTCTTTGCCACCCCGGGCATAGCGCCAGCTGGTGGCCCAGGGCTGATGTTTGTCACTCTGCCAGTGGCCTTTGGCAATATGACCGGCGGTACTTTTATTGGCGGCGCCTTCTTTTTGATGGTGATACTGGCCGCCTGGAGCTCCAGTATTTCTATTTTGGAGCCGGCGGTTGCCTATGTTACCGAGCGTTTTAATATGCCGCGCCTGCTCGCCTGCCTGATGATTGGCTTTGGCGCCTGGCTGTTGGGCCTTGGCTCGGTTTTCTCATTTAATATCTGGGCCGACAAGCAGTTCCTCTGGGGCAAAAATTTCTTTGATTCCATGGATTTTATCGCTACCAATATTCTCCTGCCGGCGGGCGGTTTTTTGATTGCGCTTTTTGTCGGCTGGGTGCTTAAACGCGAGCAGGCGCATCTGGAGTTTCGCCAGGAGACTCACGGTGTGCTCGGCCTCTGGCGCTGGGTGCTCAAGTATGTGTCGCCGCTGCTGGTGCTGGCGGTGCTGATCAATGGCCTTTACCCGCTGACGATTCAAGTCCTGGCGGAATAGGAGTTAACACAAGTGCAGCGAGTCGAGCGCTCGGCCCTGGTGGCCTATTCTGCGCAGCAGATGTTTGATGTAGTTAATGATATTGAGGCTTATCCACAGTATATGGACGGCTGTGTTGCGGCGCGCATTCTGGCGCGTGGCGACAACTGGCTGGAGGCGCAGCTGGAGCTATCCAAAGCGGGCGTCAGCCAGAGTTTTGTCACCCACAACCAGCTGCAGCCACCGCTGCAAATGACCATGGAACTGGTGGATGGCCCGTTTAAATACCTGCGTGGCGCCTGGCGTTTTCAGCCCCTGGGCGAGGCTGCCTGCAAAGTGATGTTCGAGCTGGAATTTGAATTGCAAAACCGCCTGCTGGGCATGGCGGTGGGCAAACTGTTTGAGACAATTGGCAGCAGGCAGGTGGATGCCCTCTGCGCCCGCGCCAAACAAATGTACGCGTGAAATCTAGCGCTTTAACCGAGATGGAATCATGGCCGATTTTGACCTGATCAACGTGGAAGTGGCCTATGCCCTGCCGCACAAACAAAAAATTATCGCACTGCTGGTAGAGCCTGGCACAACCGCGCTCCAAGCGGTGCAGCGCTCGCGTATCAACGAGCACTTCCCCGAGCTGGATCTAAGTAGCGCAAAAATGGGCATTTTTGGCCAGGCGCTGGGCGTTAAAGGCCTCAATCCCGCCGACACTTACGTGCTGCATCAGGGCGACCGGGTGGAGATCTACCGCCCGCTCACCTCCGACCCAAAGGACGCCAGGCGCAAGCGCGCCGAAAAAGCGGCAGATAAGGCTGCCGACCAATAACCTGGCTGTTTAGCCTGCCCATAGCTTTCCCTCGCGCGCGCCTTTTTTGCACTACACTGGATCTATTCTGCAGGTGCAATTTGGGCGCCAAAACACCGCCCCCTCCCATCGTTTTTAACGCGATAGGATTGTCTCGCCCTGCCTCTCACAGGTTGTAAAGAGTAACGGCATGGATTCACCTTTGGCCCGATGGTATCCCTGGCTTCCCGGCATTTTTGCGCTGGGCGCCCTGACGGCATTCGCCTGGCTGCTGGCGATGGATTTGCAAGGCCTGGATCAGGATTGGCAGGCTAACCTCGCCGAGGTGCAACGCCGCCAGGAGCAGCAGCTGGTCAACCAGGATCGGCATCAAACGGCGCTGGCGCAACTGCTGGCGCAGATGATTGCCGATAACCCCCAAGTGCGCCGCTCGCTGCGCGCTATCTACCAAACCCACAGCGATGCACAGGCCGCTGGCGATGCCCAACAGAGCCAGCAGGCGCGCCAGCAATTGGCCGCGGAGCTGGCTGGCGACTGGGCGCGCATTGAGCCTTTGGGCGCTATTCAACTGAGCATTTTTCTCGCCCCAGGGGCGGTCAATTTTTTGCGCATGAGCCAACCCGACCGCTTTGGCGATAGCGTCGAAGCCAATCGCCCCCTGGTCGCCCAGGTGTTTGAACAGGGCGAGCCGGCGGTAGGGCTGGATGTCACCCATGAGGGCAGCGCCTTTAGTGCATTCTTGCCTGTGTCGCTTAGCGATAGTGATAGCCAAGTAATTGCAGTGATCGAGGTGTCGTTTAGCAGCCTTGCCACGCAGCTTGACGCGGGCACAGAGATGGCTGTCTTCCTGCGCAAATCCTCACTGGATGGCCTGCTCTGGGAAAGATCCATAGCGCGCATGAACAAACTCAGCCAGACCACCGTCGATATCTGGCGTTTGGAGCGAACCAGCTCCATGCAGCTACTCGACTGGTGGAGCCGGGGCCAGTTACCCATTGGGCGCGATGCCCAGCTGTTGATGGCGCGCGACAAACGCCAGTTTTTAATGAGTTGGCGCGCGCTTAGCCGCACCGCCGCTGGGCCGGAAAACCCGGAGCTGGCGCGAGCGGTTTGGACTGATGTCAGCAGCGCCTTTAGCGCCTATGAACTGCGCCGCCATCGCACCATATTGCGCTGGGCCGGGCTCTGCCTGGGGGTGGAGTTACTGCTGTTGTTGCTGTGGTGGGCGACCAAGCGCTTTGCCCGCAGCTTGTTAGAGGCCCATCAGGCTAGCATCAAGCGCGAAGTGACCAATAGCGAGCAAGCGCGGCAGCGATTGGCGCTAGCACTGCGCTCCAGCGAGTCGGGTTTTTGGGAGTGGGATATTGTCCACGATAAAGCCAATTTTTCCCCTGAGTGGCGTCAGCTGTGTGGCCTGCCCCCTGCCAATGGTGGTGCTCAGGATCTGGATGAATGGATGAGTCGGGTACACCCGGCAGACAAGCGCGCCAGCTACGCGGACATGATTCGCCACATCAAGGGCGAAACCCCCATGTACGAAAATGAATATCGCCTGCGCGTGGGCGATGGCAGCTACAAATGGATTCTCACCCGCGGGCGGGTGGTGGAGTGGCAGGAGGATGGTAAGGCCGCGCTAATGCTGGGGGTGTATAGCGATATCACCCAACGCAAAAATATGGAGTTGATTAGTATTCGCCAACAGGCGGCGCTCCACGCCCTTAACGAAATTGCCTCCCTGTCCTCAGTCGACCCGGATGAACAGCTGCGCCAGGCGCTGGGCCTGGCGGTGCGCTACCTGGGCTTGACCCACGGTTGTATCTGTGAGGTCAAGGCCGGACGCAATGTGCTGAGGGTGGAGTATGCACTGCGCGACAGCGAGGCCACGCAGCAGAGCCAGCCGCTATCGCAAACCTATTGCAGCCTTGTCCTGGCGGCCAAGGATGTCGTCGCCGAGGACAATATCCCCAACAGCCCGCTGGTGGAGTCCACCGCCTTTAATCACAGCGAGCAGGAGTCCTACATAGGCGTGCCGCTGTGGATTGACGGAGAGCTCTACGGCACCCTCGCATTCAGTTCGCACAAGAGTCGCAAGCACGAATACGATCGCCTGGATAAGGATTTTGTGCGTCTGCTGGCGCGCTGGATAAGTACGGTGGTTGAGCGCTGGCAACAAGATAAAGACATCACGGAAATCCTCGAACGCTTTAATAAACTCTCCGAGCGGGTGCCGGGCTTTTTGTACCAGTACCAACTGCGCCCTGACGGCACCTCGTTTTTCCCTTACGCCAGCCCTGGGATCAAAAATATTTATGACATCAGCCCGGAAGACGTGCGCGAGGATGCAAAAAAGTTTTTTGCCATGCTCCACCCGGACGACTTAGGCTGGGTCAGCGAAACCCTGTCCTACTCGGCCACCCACCTTACGCCCTGGGTGGCCACTGTCAGGGTTAACAATCCTTCGCGCGGCTTAATTTGGACCCATGTGCAGTCGATCCCCGAGCGTCTGGCTGATGGCAGTGTGCTCTGGAACGGCTATGTCTCGGATATCACCTCGCTCAAACTGGCGGAGCTGGAGCTGGAGCAGACCAACGCCCTTAACCGCGCCATTTTTGATGCAGCTAGCGTGGCAATTATCTCTACCGATGAAACCGGCATTATCAAAACCTTCAACCATGGCGCCGAGATAATGTTGGGTTATAGCGCCGAGGAAATGATTGATATCAATACCCCAGACATTATCCACTTGCCGGAGGAAGTGGCGCGCCGCGCCGAGGAGCTGGAGCGGGAGCTGGGCTATGCGGTGCCGCTTGGCTTTGATGTGTTTATCGCCAAAGCGCGCGAGGGTATGGACGATGAAAATGAATGGACTTACAAACGCAAAGACGGCAGCCTCTTCCCGGTACTGCTCTTGGTTTCAACGCTGCGCGACACCGATGGCGAAGTGCTGGGCTATTTGGGTATTGCGCGCGACATCACCGAGTTAAAACGCATTGATAAGATGAAGTCGGAATTTATCTCCACCGTCAGCCACGAACTGCGCACTCCGCTCACCGCCATTAGCGGCGCCCTGGGCATACTTGACAATGGCGGCGTCGGTGAATTCCAGGCGGCGGCCAAACGCATGATCAGCATCGCCCACATCAATGCCCAACGGCTTATTTATTTGGTGAATGATTTGCTCGATATGGAAAAGCTGGTAGCGGGCAAGATGCATTTCGATTTACAGTGGCAGTCGCTGCTGGCCATAGTAAAGCAGAGTTTGGAAACCAACGCCGCTTACGCCGAGCGCTTCCAGATTCGCTATCAACTGGCTAGAGACAGCGATGATGTACAAGTGTTGGTGGACAATATGCGCCTGCAGCAGGTGCTCGCCAATTATTTGTCCAATGCCGCTAAATTCTCACCGCCTAACGAAGTGGTTGAAGTGCGCGTGGAGCGCCGCTTTGGCAGCGTGCGCGTCAGTGTGTTGGATAAGGGCCCGGGTATTCCCGAGGAGTTTCGCAGCCGTATTTTTCAAAAATTTTCTCAGGCCGACTCTTCTGATACTCGCAGCAAGGGCGGTACTGGCTTGGGGCTGGCAATTTGCAAGGAGGTTATCGAGCGCATGGCGGGTAAAGTCGGCTTTGAATCAACTTATGGACAGGGATCGGAGTTTTATTTTGACCTGCCCTGTGAGGACAGCACACAAAAAGTGCCCTCCAGCAGCGTTGAGCCAGAGCCGCCCACGCATCGCCTGCTGATAGTTGAAGACGATGAGTCGATTAGCAACCTTTGGCAGTCGATACTCAGTCGCGCTGGCTACGAAATGGATGCGGTGGATTCGGGCGCTTCGGCACTGGAATATTTGGCGCTGCGCCGCTACGACCTGCTGGTGCTGGATTTAAATTTACCCGATGTTTACGGAGTGGACATACTGCGTCAAATTCGCGAAAGCGAATCGCCTTTTTCCGACGAGCCAGTACCTATTCTGGTGATCTCGGGAGCAGTGGACGCCGGCCGCGCCAAGTGTCCGCCTCAGTTCGCAGAGCGCGCTATCTACTGGAAGCAAAAGCCGATCAAAATGGCCGAGCTTTTGGCTGCCGTTGAGCAGCTATTGGCACAGCCTTTAACGGCTGCCCAGGGCGCCATAGCCAATGGTGACATCACCAAGGGGGTTGCACCTTGATGGCCGCCGCTCCCGCCAACGAAGCCGAGCGTATTGCCAGGTTACATCAGCTGGCGCTTTTGGATTCCCCCCCAGAGCAGGCCTTTGATGAAATAGTGCAGCTGGCCGCGATGATCTGCAAAGTGCCCATTGCGGTTGTCTCCCTGGTGGACGAGCGGCGCCAGTGGTTTAAAGCCGTTACTGGCCTGGATGCCAGTGAGACCTCGCGCGACCTCGCCTTTTGCGCCCACGCCATACTGGCACCCGATGAAGTTATGGTAGTGGAAGACGCCACCCTGGACCCCCGTTTTGCCGATAATGATTTGGTCATCGGTGAGCCGGGCATACGCTTTTATGCAGGTGCGCCACTCAAAGTGGATGCCAATATCGCCTTGGGAACGCTCTGCATTATTGACCGGGAACCTCGCCGCCACGACCGGGAGCAGATTCAAGTACTGCAGCTTTTAGCGCGTCAGGTGGAGCGTTTGATTCAATTGCACCGGCGCAATGCGCAAATGCGTGAGCAGAGTGAGCGCTTTGCCTTGCTGTCGGATATTGCGCCTATTCTTATTGGCGAGTTGGATGCACAGCAGCGCTATGTGTTTGCCAATCACCAATATAAAAAGTGGTTTGGTATTGAGCCGCATTCGCTCCTTGGCAAAACTCCCTGGGAAGTCTTTGGCGAAAGCAAACGCGAAAGCTTCGAGTCAAGTTTTATCCGCTGTCTGGCTGGCGAGCGAGTGAGCTTGGAGCTGGAGATAAGCGCCGAGCGCTGTGTCAACTTTACCTGTGTACCTATATTTTCCCTTGGGCAGGTGAGTGGAATGTTTATTGTTGCCACTGATATTTCTGCGCAAAAAATCCACCAGCGTGAGCGCGCCAGCCTGGCCTCGGTTATCGCTGGCACTGATGCCGGCACCTGGCGCTGGAATGTCCTCACCGGGGCGGTTGAATACAACAATCGCTGGGCAGAAATGCTTGGCTATCAACTTGATGAATTGCCGCCGGATGTAATTACCTGGAAGAACTTGTTACACCCTGATGACAATCCATATGTTCTCCAGCAGATGGAAAATTATTTTGCTGGCAAGCTCGATCGTTACGAGTGCAAATTTCGCATGTTGCACAAGCAGGGCCATTGGATTTGGATTCAATCGCGCGGGCGCGTTACCGATTTTACTGCCGACGCCAAGCCAGAGTGGATGTCCGGCACTCATTTGGATATCACCAGTGCCGAAGAGGATCGCAAAGCGGTAGAACTGAGCGAGCAAAAATTATCCTCGCTGTACAATATGTCGCCGGTAGCCATAGCGCTCAATAGCCTGGCAACCGGTGCATTTATCGAGTGCAACCCGGAGTTTTGTCGCTTAACCGGCTATAGCCTGGATGAGTTGGTTGCCATGGATTATTGGCAGCTGACACCCAGGGAATACCAGCGGGAAGAGGTGGAGCAAATTGAATCCTTGCACATTAGTGGCCGCTACGGCCCTTATGAAAAACACTATATCCACAAAAATGGCGAGCGCATTGCAGTTTTACTTAACGGCGTTGTGATTGAGAGTGCTGAGGGCGAAAAACAAATCTGGTCCATAGTGCAGGACATCACCGAGCGCAAACGCATAGAGCAGCTGAAAAATGATTTTGTCTCGGCGGTCAGCCATGAACTGCGCACCCCACTTACGTCTATTTCCGGTGCGCTGGGGCTGGCGCTCAATGGCCTTTTGGGCGAGCTTAACCCCAAGGCTAGAGAGATGCTGGGCATTGCGCAAAAAAATGCGCGACGCCTGGCCAACCTGATCAATGATTTGTTGGATATGGAGAAGCTGGCTGCTGGCAAAATGGAGTTTGTGTTGCAGCAGCAGTTGCTCTTGCCGTTGGTGGAGCAGAGCCTGGAGGCCAACCGCAACTACGCTGGGCAATTTGGTGTGCAATTTAATTTAACCTGCAACACGGGGGCAGTGCTGGTAAAAGTTGACGGCGATCGCCTGCAACAAGTGCTGGCCAACTTCCTCTCCAATGCTGTTAAATTTTCACCCGCCAATGGCACCGTGGATGTTCAGATTAATGTATTGGGTGACTGGGTCGAGGTGCGTGTTACTGACCAGGGCCCCGGCATTTCACCGGAGTTTCGCGCACGTATTTTTCATAAATTCTCCCAGGCAGACGCCTCCAGTTCTCGCCACCGTGGCGGCACTGGCCTGGGGTTGGCGATCAGCAAAGAGTTGGTGGAGCACATGGGCGGCAGTATTGGTTTTGAATCAGAGCTGGGCAAAGGCGCCAGTTTTTATGTCTGCTTCCCTCTGCAATTACTAGGAAAATAACTATGAGCAAAGATCTGCAGCGCATACTTTATGTGGAGGATGACCCGGATATACAGGCCATAGCCTTGATGGTGCTGGAGTCTATTAGCGGCTTTACCGTTGAGGCCTGCTCCTGCGGCACAGAGGCGCTGGATAAAGCTCCGGATTTTGCCCCGGACCTGGTGTTGTTGGATGTAATGATGCCGGGCATGGACGGGCCGGAAACGCTCAAGGGCTTGCGCGCGATTCCTCAGTTGGCGTTGACGCCGGTGGTTTTTATGACCGCCAAGGTGCAGCCGCAGGAGGTTAAATCCTATTTGGAGCTGGGCGCTGCTGGCGTCATTGCCAAGCCTTTTGACCCTATGACGCTGACGGAAGAATTGCAAAAAATCTGGCTGCAGACCCAGGCCTAATAAGGCAGTTGAGGTTAAAAACCTGTCCAGAGTACGTCCAGATTTTTAAACCCCCAGTCCTCGGGCGCCTCGCGTCCGATAATTTTTTCCCGGCCCTGCAGCTGCGCCAAATCCAGCGTCTCCTGAATAATAGGGGTGCGGGTTTTGGCCGAAAAAAACACCTTTACCTTAGGTGTGAGCAGGGCGGCATTGTTCTGCTCCACCACCACGCCCAGGCGGCCGCTCTCCAGCCTCACCAGCGAGCCGGTGGGATAAATACCCACTGTTTTAACAAAAGCCTGGAAAACCGCCTCATCAAAATGGCCTTTGCTCCACTCCGCCATCTTGCGAATCGACTCGGCTGGCGACCAGCCTTTTTTGTAGGGGCGGTTAGAGGTAATGGCATCGTAGACATCGCACACGGCACCCATCTTGGCGAACAGGCTGATGTTCTCGCCTTTCATCCGGTGGGGGTAGCCAGTACCGTCCACCTTTTCGTGATGGTGCATCACCACGTCCACCACCAGGGCGCTTACCAGTGGGTGTTCCAGCAGCATATTGGCGCCATTTTCCGGGTGGGCTTTAACGATAATAAATTCGTCGTCAGTGAGCTTGCCCGGTTTGTTGAGGATTTTTTGGGGGGTTTCGGCTTTGCCCAGATCGTGTAGCAGTCCCGCCAGCCCCACCTCCTGCACCAGCTCCTCCTCCAGCTCCAGCTGCCTGGCCAGCGCAATCATCAGGCCGCACACAGCCACTGAATGAAGGTAGGTGTAATCATCGGCCGTTTTCAGCCGTGCCAGGCTTATCAAGGCGTGGGGATGACGCGCAACTGAGTCGGCGATTTCTTCCACCATGGCTTTAGCCTCTGCCACCTTGATGGCGTTGCCCATGCGCGCATCACTGAACATTTCGGTAACCGCCTGCTTGGCCTGGGCGCAGACGCGGGCGGCAATTGCTAATTCATCCTCGAGTGAATGCTTGGCCACTATTTTGGTACGACTGGCACTGAGTAGCACGGCTTCGGATTCTTTATGGGCCTCTTCAAGGGTAATAGAGCGGGTTTCATCCTCGACATCCAAGCCCTGTTCCACATCGATCCACAGCTCCTTAATACCGCTGTTGACGATAGATTCCAGGTCTTTGGGGTCCTCCAGTAAAAACTTGGTTTTCCAAAAGGGGTGTTCCATCCAAGAGCCGCAAAACTCACAGATAAACATGCCGAGTTTTACATCTTTTATGGCGATTCGTTTCAGCATAACGGATGGCGGGTAAGGTGGATTTTGGGCGACAGCAGTGAGTATAGATGGCGTCGCCAGCGCTGCTCGACAAAACCCTTAAAGTTTATGTTGGTAGACGCTGGCAAATTCAAGCAGGGCGTGGGCAGGAATGGGTTTAGCAAATAAAAAACCTTGCCCCAAGCGGCAGCCCAGCTGCCGCAGTATGTCAATTTCAGCGGTCGACTCTATGCCCTCAGCCAGAGTTTCCAGGTTGAGCGCACGCGATAACTGCAATATCGCCCCGACAATCGCGCGGGCGCTGTCATCCTGGTGCAGTGCCGAGACAAAGCTGCGGTCAATTTTGAGTTGGGTAATAGGGAAGTTGCGCAGATAGGCGAGCGACGAATAGCCGGTGCCAAAGTCGTCGAGGGCGATGCGCACCCCAAGTTGCTTGAGTTCACTCAGTGTTTTGCGCGCCGATTGGGCATCCTGGATCAACAGCGATTCGGTAATTTCCAGCTCCAGCCGCGCGGCTGCCAGGCTGTTTTGGCTGAGCGCGCGCTGCACCAGTTGCACTAGGTTGCCGTGGCAGAACTGGCTGGCGGAGATATTTACTGCCACGCGCCATTCCTCCGGCCATTGTGCAGCCTGACGGCAGGCTTCCATTAGCACCCAAACCCCGAGCGGCAGAATCATATTGGACTCTTCGGCGATAGGGATAAATTCCGCCGGTGGTATCAGTCCCCGCTCCGGGTGATGCCAGCGAATCAGTGCCTCAAAGCCGATAATTTTATCTGTCTCCAGGCAGATTTGTGGTTGATAGTAGAGTTCAAATTGCGGCAACTGCAGCGCCTCTGGCCAGCGGAAGTTTTGCTTGATGCCGCCACTCAACTCGCGAATAGAGGGCACTGCCTCGAGTGCGCGCCTCAGGTCGTTCAACATCATCAGGCGGCGCTGGGCAATAACCGCCATGCCCTCCTGGTAAAACTGAAAGGTATTACGCCCCGCCGCCTTGGCGGCGTAGAGCGCCATATCGGCGTATTTGAGTAGCAACTCTGGCTGGTCGCTGTGCTCGGGCGACAGGACTATGCCCAGGCTGCAACCCAACTGCAGGTTGAGGCCATCGATATTGCAGGGTTCGACAAAGCATTCCAGCAGCCGTTGGGCAATTTGCCCGGCATTGTGCACGGCGTCATCACCCCGACTGATAAGGGCAAACTCGTCACCGCCCAGGCGCGCCAATAGGTCGCCCTGGCGCAGACTTTTGTACAGCCTCTGCGCGATGGCCTGCAGCACCCGGTCACCTACACCGTGACCCAAAGAGTCATTGATGTGTTTGAAGTTATCCAGGTCGAGAAACAGGAGCGCAAAACACTTGTCGTCGGCGCGCTGCGAGCTGGCCAGCTCCGCCAGGCGGCGATTGAATTGATGGCGGTTGGCGAGGCCGGTAAGCGCGTCGCAATTGGCCAATCGGCTCATCTCTTGTTCGGCTTCGCGCGTTTCGGTGACCTCGGCGCCCACACCGCGCCAGCCCGGCTGGTGATCATCAGTGGGGTTAAGGGGTTTGGCCGTGAGTCGCCACCAGCGGGTTTTGCCCTTTACATGCAGGGGGATAACCAGGTTGCGAAACGATTGGTTGTGGCGAAAGCGCAATTCCAGTTGCTCCATGGCTGCTTCAGCCTCGGTCAGTTCGCCCTCCTCCAACGGCGCGTACTGGCGGAAGATATGTAACAGTGGCGTGGTGCGCAGGGTGATTAGCGGAATGCCCCACATCTGCGCCAATTTAAGCGATGGCTGGTGCAGATAGCCGCGATCATCCAGCTCCCACAGCCAGTCACTGGCGTGGGCTTCATAGTCGTTGAGCAGCAGGCTGATCAGCTGCTGCTGGCGCGCTGCCTCCGCCTCGGCACGCAGGCGCGCACCAAAGGTACGAGCACTGGTGATAATTGCGGCGGTAACCACCAGGCAATACATCAGTAATAAGAGCGCAATATCCCAGCGCGCCAGCAGGGGGTTGCGGGTTATGCCCAAGGCGCAACCCAGGCAGACCAGAAAGGTGTAGGCAATTGCCGCTTTGGGTATGCTCGATAGGGCAAAGCCACCAGCACAGAGCATACCTATGGTGATGACGCTCATAATCAGCGTGAGCTGCGGATTGGGGTTGGCGGCCGCTAGCAGTGGCAGCGCGCCCCAGAGTAAGCCCAGTACAATAGCGTGATTGACCGCTTTTTGCAGGGCGTGATGGGAGGCTTGTTCGCGCCGGTGGCCGCGCATTTGCTGCAGCCAGGGGCTGGCCCCAAAAAGGACTAGGGCGATCACAGTCAGTGCCCAAATCAGCAGTGCTGAAAATTGCGGGCTGCCAGCGAAACTGTGCAATATGACGCCAATATTGAGCAGGTTGGCAATTAGGGTTAAGGGGGTCAGGCGTAAGATCGCCTGGATTTGCTGGGCGCGAAAACGCCCGTTAACCCGATCATCCGGGGTGTATATCTGCAGCCAGCGATCGAAAGCGGCAGACCAGAGGCGCCAGCGCGCTGCAAGGGAAGTAAATCCTGAGGCCATGTTTGAGTCCGGCAATCGCCCTCTGGCGAATTGCTGTGGTTGATCCGGTGCGTCCTGGCGGTGGGTTATTTTTCGTTTTTAGTTGGTGGGAGTGCGCCTAGGGTATTTAGTGTTGGCGAATCTTGGGCGCGCCACCTATTATTCAGTCTGGTTTAAAATTCGCCTGGTGCCAACAGGGCAAGCCAAATGGGGCTTGAGCCGGTTAGTTGAGCCAGGTTAGTTAAGTGCAAAACTCTAGCGAGTGCAAGCAACAGCGCCCGGGCCGGGCGCGAGCGGCGCCGCCAGACCAAGAGTAACAGAAGCAGCCATTATGAAAGTGGAACCCCTGAGTCCGATGGATAAACAAGCAGAAATTGCTGCCAAACTCCAGGCCCTGAAGGAGACCTATCTGGCGCGTTTACCGGTCGAGTTGGCCAGTATAAAAAGCCTGCTAGAGCAGTTGCTTGATCCGCAAACGCAATTTCAGGCACTCACCCAGCTCAATCAAAAACTGCACAAACTCGCTGGCTCTGCAGGCAGTTTTGGCCTGCCTGCGTTTGGCAAACACGCCAAACAACTGGAGCAGCAAACCCAGCAGTGGCTGGCAGAAAAGTCGCTGGATGTGGGCAAGTTGCGTGTGTTTTCTGTAGCGGTGGCCAGCTTGGAAAAGCTGCTGGAGCCGAATCAAACCAAGCCGCTGCCAGCGGTTTCAAGACGCCTCCCTGAGGCTAATTCCTCGCTGATTTATGTTCTTGAAGACGACCTGGATGTGGCCGAGGAGGTTTGTTCCAGCCTGCGCCATTTTGGCCACAAGGTGCAGCACTTTAATCGCTTGGCGGAGGCGGAACAGGCCATCCTCAAGCAGCCACCAGACTTTATGATTTGCGACATAATGTTTGCCGACGAAGGCCGTGAAGCGCCGGCCGCGGTGGCCGCGCTGCAGGTGCAGTTGGAGCAGCCTATACCTGTCATTTTTGTCTCTACGCGCAGTGATTTTCAGGCCTACCACGACGCGGTGCGCGCTGGTGCCGTTGGCTATTTTGTAAAACCCTTGGAGATTACCCGCGTTGTCGATTGCTTTGAGTACTACCTCGACCGCAATCGCAGTGCGCCCTATAGAGTTTTGATTATTGATGACGACCGCGCACTGAGCGAGCACTACAGTTTGGTTCTCAACGCGGCTGGAATTCGCACCGAGGTAACTGATCACCCGGAAAAAATCTTTGAGTTAATGGATGAGTTTCACCCCGAACTCATTCTGCTGGATTTGAATATGCCTGGGGTGAGCGGCACCGAGTTGGCCCAGGTTATTCGCTTAAATGAAGACTGGTTGCGCGTGCCCATTACCTATCTCTCTTCGGAGCAGGATGTGGAGAAGCGGGTCACCGCTATGGGCCGCGCGGGCGACGATTTTCTCACCAAGCCTATGGCCGATCGCGAACTGGTTGCTGCTGTTTCGGTGCGCGCTGCGCGCTCCCGTCAGCTGGGCGATGCCCTGGATCGCGACAGCCTCACTGGATTGCTTAAACACTCGCGAATCAAAGAGCAGGTCGATATGGAGTTGAGTCGCTCGCAGCGCTCGCACACTGCATTCAGTGTGGTGATGATCGACCTGGATCACTTTAAAAAGATCAACGACACCTATGGTCATGGCACCGGCGACAAGGTGATCAAAGCGCTTGCGCAGTTGCTGCGCCAGCGCTTGCGCAAAACGGATGCTGTGGGGCGCTATGGCGGTGAGGAGTTTGTGGTGGTGTTGCCTCGCTGTGCCCGCGATGAGGCCTATGCGCTAATTGACAACATCCGCGCGCATTTTTGCAATATCAGTTTTTTGGGGCCCAAGGGCGCCGTCTTTACAGTGAGCCTGAGTGCGGGAATTTCTACTTGGGAGCCTGGCTCTGAAGAGTCGAGCGATACCCTGATTCATGTGGCCGATCTGGCGCTCTACCAAGCCAAGTTGCTGGGGCGAAATCGGGTGGAGTCTAACTAGCGGCTTGTGACAAGAATATAAAAAAGGCTTGGAATTCCAGGCCTTTTTTATTGCTGCGCCGGATTAGTTGCTCTCTGGAACTTCCGGTTTGGGCGTTGGTTCGTCGTTGGTGGGCAGTGGCAGGTCGCGGCGATTATCATCCAGGTACTTGTCGCTGGCTTTATCGCTGGTGCTCATGGGGCGACCAGGAACAAAGTTGCCATCCCAGCGAGTTAATTTACCATCGGCAAAGTACACGCTGAACAGATAGGCAGTAATGTCGCCCTCTGAGCCTTTGCGGATACTGTAAGGGTAGTCCCAGCGGTTATCGTCAAAGGGATCTGGCACCAGTGAATTGCCCAGAACAAACCGAACCTGGCGCTTGGTCATGCCAACCCGGAGCTGATCCACCATCTCCTGGGTAATGATATGGCCCTGCTGAATATTGATTTTGTAAACGCCGGGAAAGTGCAACCAGGAGCAACCCGCAAGGCCGGTAGCGAGTAAAAGGGCCAGAAGTGAACGGCGGGCGAATTTCATATTAGGTCTTCCACAAGCGAAAATGAACGCGGATAATACCCGAACCACAGGAAAGCTGAGAAGAGTTTGGGGGAAATAATGGCAGATGAGAACCAGGAACTGCGTAAGGTGGGGCTTAAGGTTACCCTTCCGCGAGTGAAAATTTTGCAAATGCTGGAATCCTCTGCGCAGCATCATATGAGCGCCGAAGATGTGTATAAGGCGTTGATGGAGCAAGGTGATGATGTGGGTTTGGCGACTGTATACCGGGTACTTACCCAGTTTGAATCTGCGGGCTTGGTGTCTCGTCATAATTTTGATGGTGGCCATTCGGTCTTTGAGGTTTGTCGCGGTGAACACCACGATCACATGGTTGATATAGATAGCGGAAAAGTGATTGAGTTCCACAATGACGAAATTGAAGCGCTACAAAGACGTATCGCTGAAGAGCATGGCTACCAATTAGCCGATCACAGCTTGGTGCTTTACGTTAAAAAGAAAAAGTGACAACTGGTTTGATTCGGCAAAGAAGCTGCCTTGAGGGCGGCTTTTTTTATGCCGCTAGCCAGCAGAATCAGGCTTTTTTACTTGCGCCGCGCAACATGGCATCGATAAGTTCGCGCGCATCGAATTTGGTCAGTGCCTCGTCGGCACCCACCTGGCGCGCCTGGCTGACACTGATGCTGCTCGACAGAGACGTATGCAAAATAATATAGGCTTCGGCGAGGTTTTTATCGTCGCGCACGGCAAAGGCCAGTTCGTAGCCATCGAGCCCAGGCATTTCAATATCGCTTACCAGAATATCTACCGGTCTGCCTTCGCCGGCGGCGCGGCGCATTATCTCCAATGCCAACTGGCCGTTATCGGTCACCTCATAGGATACATTGATGGCGTCAAGGGAGTCGCTCAACTGCTTGCGCGCGGTGCGCGAATCGTCCACCAGAAGTATGCGCATAGGGCGCAGCCGCTCGCGCTCGATATCGGTAATAGTGGCGGTGGCCTTGGACGGATCGAGCGGGAACAAGCGCGCCATAATTACTTCGACATCCAACAGCTGCACCAGCTGGTTGTCGATGCGAGTGACCCCGGTAATAAAAGTACTGTGACCTAAAAACTTATCCGGCGCGCTTATATCGTGCCAGTTGGCGTCGGCGATGCGCTCGATCTGGCGCACCAGAAAGCCTACTTTTTGGCGCTGCACATCGGTGACTATGATAAAGCTTTTATCCAGTTCGGCTTTGGGGGTGGGGCTTTTGCCTACGGCTGCGGCTATATCGACAATGGGCATCGTCTGGCCGCGGATGTTGAGCGCGCCCAAAATACTGGCCTGTTGATTCACCATGGGGGTTACAGGTTGATAGGGCACCAGCTCCTGGATCTTGAGGGTGCCCAGGCCGAACAGCTGCTGGTTGTGCAGGCGAAATAACAACAGGCCCTGATGGTGATCAGCTTTAGAGGATGACAAGGCAAAACTCCTCGCGGTTAATCAATAGGTGTGCCCGATCTACTAAATAGGCGCTAATACTAACTAAGTTTAGCTCGCAACTATTTTGTTGTTGCCCTGCGCCGTATTCAGGCGCAGGCTGATTCGCTCGGCAATTGCTTTGGCATCTAGCCCCTGGTTGGCAAGCTGTT
Source organism: Cellvibrio sp. (assembly GCA_050305995.1). Taxonomy (GTDB): domain Bacteria; phylum Pseudomonadota; class Gammaproteobacteria; order Pseudomonadales; family Cellvibrionaceae; genus Cellvibrio. Next base: position 127,493 of record JBNLGJ010000006.1, on the reverse strand, counting down.
GCTTTTGGCTGGCGTGTTCGACAAATTCATCGGCAAAACCTAACTGCAGCACAGCTACCGTCAAGGCGCGGCTGTTGAGATGTTCGCATACTCCGCTACCGGCGCCGCCAGCAATCGTGTTTTCCTCCAGGGTGACCAGTAGCTCGTGGCTGGTGGCCATCTGCTCAATTAGTTCGGTATCAAGGGGTTTGACGAAGCGCATATCGCAAAGGCTGTAGCCGTATTGGTCGGCGACTTGCTGGGCAATGGGCAATAGGGTGCCGAAGCAGAGCAGTGCCACCTGTTTGCCTTCGCGCTTCACCAGGCCTTTGCCTATCGGCAGGGCACTTAGGTTTTTTGCCAGGGTGGCGCCTGGGCCTGTGCCGCGCGGATAGCGCACAGCCGCAGGGCCTGGGTGTTGGTAGGCGGTATAAAGTAATTGGCGGCATTCGTTTTCGTCGCTGGGCGCGGCAACGACCATATTGGGGATGCAGCGCAAAAAGCTGATATCAAAGCTACCCGAGTGGGTGGGACCATCTTCACCCACCAGGCCCGCGCGGTCTACGGCGAAGGTGACGTCGAGATTTTGCAGGGCGACATCGTGGATAAGCTGGTCGTAGGCGCGCTGTAAAAAGGTGGAGTAAATTGCCACCACCGGCTTTTGCCCTTCGCAGGCCATGCCTGCAGCCAGGGTGACTGCATGCTGTTCGGCTATAGCGACATCGTAAAAACGCTCGGGGTAGTTGCGCGCAAAGTCGACCATACCTGAGCCTTCGCACATGGCTGGAGTGATACCCACCAGCTTGTCGTCCTGGGCCGCTATATCGCACAGCCACTGGCCAAAAACCTCTTGGTATTTGTATTTTTTGGGTGCATTCACCGCGCCCAGGTTGGCTTTTTTGGGCTCGATTTTGTTGAGTGCGTGATAGCTCACCGGGTCCAGTTCGGCCGGCTCAAAACCCTTGCCTTTTTTGGTGATCACATGCAGCAGCTTGGGGCCTTTGATGTCGCGCAGATTGCGCAGACAGCGCACCAGATCGGCTAGGTCGTGGCCATTGATAGGGCCAACATAGTTAAAACCCATCTCCTCAAACAGGGTGCCGGGCGACATAAAGCCTTTAAAGTGCTCCTCGGTGCGCTTGGCAAATTCCCAGGCGGGTGGAATTTTTTCCAGTACATGCTTGCTGCCTTCGCGCAGCGAGTTATAAAACTTGCTTGCCCAGATTTTGGACAAATAAGTGGAGAAACCGCCGACATTGGGCGAGATGGACATGTTGTTGTCGTTGAGCACTACCAGCATATCGGTGGCTGTGTGGGCGGCGTGGTTGAGGGCTTCGAACGCCATACCCGCCGTCATGGCGCCGTCGCCAATAATTGCCGCCACCTTGCGCTCGGAGCCGGCCATTTTGGCGCCTATGGCCATACCCTGGGCGGCGCTGATGGAGGTGCTGGAGTGGCCTACACCAAAGGTGTCGTAATCGCTCTCTTCTCGCTTGGGAAAACCGGATAGGCCTTCGGCCTGGCGAATGCTTAGCATGCGCTCGCGGCGCGAGGTGAGGATTTTGTGTGGATAAGTTTGATGGCCCACGTCCCACACCAGGCGGTCATTGGGAGTTTCGTAGACATAGTGCAGAGCAATGGTTAGCTCCACTACACCCAGGCCAGCACCAAAGTGACCGCCGGTCTGGCCCACGCTGTAAAGCAGAAACGCGCGCAGCTCATCCGCCAGTTGCGGCAGCTGTTTTTCACTGAGCGCGCGCAGTTCAACGGGCGAATCTATGCTGTCGAGCAGCGGCGTCAGCGGGCGGCTGGTGGGAATTTCATTGTACATTGGCTGCTGGTTCATCAAATTACCTTCGTGCGGCCGGCTATTGTAGGTGGCTGGGTACCAATTTCCTAGCTGGGGTCGGCCAAGGGGTCATTAATTGCCTCTTTCTACTATATAGCTGGCTAGCAGGCGCAGCGGCTCCGCGCCAGGGCCAAAGTTGACCAGGGCCGATAGCGCTTCGCGGTATAACTCTGATGCTTTGGCGCGAGCGCCCTCCAGGCCGAGTAGGGCGACATAGGTTGGCTTGTTACGCGCTATATCGGCACCCTGCTGCTTACCCAAGGTGGCGGTATCTGCCACTACATCGAGAATGTCGTCTTGCACCTGGAAGGCCAGGCCAATAGCGGCGGCATAGGTATCCAGCGCGGCCAGTTGCGCACTAGTTGCACCAGCGGCAGTGGCGCCCATGGCGACGCTGGCGCGAATTAGCGCGCCGGTTTTGTGCCTGTGCATTTGCTCCAGCTGTGTCAGGTCGATGTGTTTATCTACCGCTGCTAGATCCAGCGCCTGCCCCAACACCATACCCTCGGCACCGGAAGCCTGGGCGAGCAATCGCACCAGTTCAATGCGGATATCGGCCGAGAGTGGCGCTTTGGTTAATAGTTCAAACGCCAGGGTTTGCAAGCCGTCGCCGGCAAGTATGGCGCTGGCCTCGTTAAAGGCTATATGGCAGGTGGGTTGGCCGCGGCGCAGGTCGTCGTCGTCCATGGCGGGCAGGTCGTCGTGCACCAGGCTATAGGAGTGCAGGCATTCAAGCGCAGCGGCTACGGGGTCGATCAGGGTTAGATCTTGCTCGGGGTTAATTGCCTGGGCGGCGGCATAAGCTAGCACCGGGCGCACCCGCTTGCCGCCGTTAAAGAGGCTGTAGCGCATGGCGGCGCGCAGCTGGGTAGGGTCCTGCGCGGCGGCAAAACAGCTATTGAGGGTAGTTTCCACCCGAGTTTTGCACGCCTGGGCGTAGTCTTTGAACTCCAAGATCAATTGCCCTCATCGTCGCTGGCAAAAGCTTTTAATTGCGGCTCGCCCTGTTGCTCCACCAGCTGTGTCACCTGCAGCTCGGCGGCTACCAGGCGCGCCTGGCACTCGCGGGTCAGGGCGATGCCTTCTTCAAAAGCCTTGAGAGATTCCTCTAGTGTCATCTCACCCTGTTCCATGCGGTTTACCAGGGTCTCCAGGTTATTGAGTGACTGCTCAAAATCGAGAGGTTTCTTTTTGCTTGCCATAAGGTGGACTCGCGCGCTTAAAAGCGGGCAATTATACCTGCGAGGAATCTGGAGCGGCGGAAAATTCGTTGTGGGGAGTGGTCCTTGTGAGATATTTCCTACAAAACTTACAGACAAACGCCACTATTTTCTGACGCCAGGTACAACAATAATGGCTTCAATGGGAAGGGTTATAGGATATGACCCCACAGCAAGGACACCTAAGGATGCGCTGATCTCCACCAAGGCAAGGCTCTACATCCTGTAGTAAAAAGCTCTGATGATCCCCTTAAAGTCATCAGAGCTTTTTTATTTTTCCTGATTTTTCCCCAGACAGCAGTAATTTCACGCCCCTTCCTGGTCTAACGTCAGCGATTTATGGGTGAAACACTGCCCAATTCTCAGTCTTGCCGCCTTATTTCACATTTTTAATAGCGATAGAGTACAATCCGGCGGCTTTGATAATCATAACGCACTAAGCTTAATGACAGAGTTTTACATGTTGCTTAGCCTGGGCGCGGTTTTTAGGCGTTGATATCCAAGGCGATCTGCTGGCACTTTTGCCCTCGGCCATTTGTCGACTTCAAAGGATTTTTCTAAAACCCATGTCAGTTACATCATCACAGTCGCCCAGAGCACAGCTCGCGCTGCAAGCGCAGGGTGCACACCTGGAGCAAGCGCTCAATCGCTTGGCTGCCAGGCTTAAGTTGGTGCCGCTCAAGGTGTGGCAGTGGCTGCTGTGTCTACTACTGGTGATCTGGCTGTGTCATAGTCTGGCGCAACTACTGTGGCTGTTGGTACCCAGCCCGCAAATTCCTCCTCCCGCTGTTGCCAGTTTGCCAACCTCTAATAGTGGCAAGAGCAGCAGTGCCAATGATGTGGCGATCAATATAGAGCAATTAAAATCCTTAACGCCTTTTGGCGCCGCACCTGTGGTAGTTGCCGACGCTCAGCCACAGCCGGAGGTCGTCAACTCAATTGAAAATGAAGCGACCGATACCCAGCTAAATCTGATGCTGCGCGGTGTGGTTGCAAGTAATCATGAGTCTGCAGCCAGGGCAGTGATTACTGCTGGTGACAAGGCAGACGTCTATGCAATAGGTGATAAGTTACCTGTAGGCAGCAATGTCACCCTGGCTAAGGTGCTGGAGTTGAGGGTCATCCTAAATAATGGCGGTCATTACGAGTCGCTGTGGTTGTTTAAGGATGACCCCAAGGCGCCCAAAATTAGTTCCACTTATTCATCAGCGCCAAGCAGTGATCCGCGCGCCGCTAGCTATGGTCAAAACGAGTTTAAACAATACTCTCGCGGGCCTGCGCAAATGGTTGGCCCAAGGCCTGCTCCTGAGGCTGGTATGGCTGAAATGAGTAAAACTCTCGCCGATGTAGTGGCTATGAGCATTTACCGGGAAAACGGCCAGGTGGTTGGCTACAAAATTCGCCCTGGGCGCAATGCCGAAATGTTTAATTCTCTCGGATTGCAAACCGATGACATAGTGACTGCCGTAAATGGGGTGCCCCTGACGAGCCCCGGCAAGATTATGGAAATCTATAAAAATATGAGCAATGCAACATCTGCCAATTTAGAGATACGTCGCAGCGGCTCCGTTATTAATCTTGATGTTGTGCTCAATTGAAGTGAGGTTGTCTAGTGAACCGGTTTAAAGGTCCTCAAAACAAGATGCTTAAAGGCCTGGTGTTAGTGGTCTTGATGGGTACAGGTTCCCTGGCGCTGGCTCAGGCTCCGAGCCCTGCGGCCAAGCCTAATGAGCAGACCTGGACGGTCAATTTTAATGATTCTGATATTCAGGAAGTAATCAAGTTTATTGCTGGAGCCACTGGCAAGACTATTATTATCGACCCCAAGGTGCGCGGTCCGATCAAGGTCATCAACTCCAAACCGCTCAACGCCAAAGAGCTGTATGCGCTATTTCTGGCGTCTTTGGATATCTACGGTTTTACCGCCGTAGAGAGTGGCAATATTGTGCGTATTATTGCCAACCGCGATGCGCGTAATATGGCAATCCCCACCGAAAAAACCGTCACCACCAAGGATGACCTCTACATCACCCAGGTTATCCCGTTAAAAAACACCAGCGCGGCCAAAATTCTTGCGGCACTGCGTCCCCTAGTGCCTCAGTATGGTCATTTAACTACCTACGAACCCAGCAATGCGCTGATTATCACCGACACCCGCGCTAACGTAGCGCGCATGAATGAATTGGTGAAACAGTTGGATACTATTGGTGTAACTGAAACAGATGTAGTTCAGCTGCGCTATGCCAATGCCTCGGATGTAGTGTCAATGCTCACCCAGTTGGAAAAGCCAGATCCCAACCGCGGCTCCTCGACATCGCCTGCGGTGATAGTGGCTGATAAGCGTATCAACGCGGTGGTGATTAATGGCGACGATATGACCCGTCAGCGCCTCAAACTGTTAATAGAGGACTTGGATCGTCCACAAACGCAAAATTCCAATGTGCGTGTGGTTTATTTGCACTATGCCAAGGCCGCCGATGTGGCCAAGGTATTAAGCGGCATGCTGCAGAGCTTCGCCCAGGGCACTAAAGGCGCCGATGGCACGGCGACAAACAATGCGCAGCCTGCAGTGCAAGCTGATGAAGCGACCAACTCAGTACTGATTACTGCCGATGTAAATACTATGGATACCATGCTGTCGGTTATCGATAGCCTGGATATTCGCCGTGCCCAGGTATTGGTTGAGGCCATTATTGCCGAGGTGTCCACTGATGGTAAAAAAGAGTTGGGTATTGAGTGGATGTACCGCGACGATAAATATGGTTTTGGTTCCAATTCCAACAGTGGCGTACTTGGCAATATCGGCAGCGCAGCCTTGGCCGCGAGCGACAAAAATGCTAGCTCCGATGATAAAGATGCGGCTTTGGTTAGCCTTGCATCGGGGCTGGCGGGTGTCGATGGCCAGGTATTCGGTTTTGGTCGCTTGGGTAAAGCCACCGATTTCCTCGCTGTACTCAAAATGCTACAAACAAGTAGCCAATCCAATATTCTTTCTACGCCTAATATTTTGATGACTGATAATACCGAGGGCACTATCTCGGTGGGCCAGCAGATCCCTGTTAAATCCGGGTCCTATGCGGCTACGGGTACGGGTAATACCTCTGGCAGTATTGGCAGTCCCTTCACAACTTATAACCGCGAGGATGTAGGTATTAAGCTGGAGGTGACGCCTCATATCAACGAGGGAGATGCGGTGGTGCTGGATATCAAACAGGAAGTCTCCAGCGTTCAGAGAGAGTCTGCCGATGGCTTTATTACTAACAAACGCGAAATTAACACCCAAATTTTAAGTGCCGATGGCGAAACCGTTGTCCTCGGTGGCCTGATTGAAGACAAGGTTGAATCGGGTGATCGCCGGGTTCCTATCCTTGGAAGCATTCCGGTATTGGGTCATCTTTTCCGCAGCCAATCTTCTAACAAGGTAAAAACCAATCTGTTGGTATTTATTCGCGCAACTGTGGTGCGCGATGACAAGGTGCTCACAGGTGCCACTGCCGAAAAATACCGTTTAATTCGCGAGCAGCAAAATGAATATCGCCGCAACCGTGGCCTGTTGGTGAGCAAAAAAGATGTGCCGCAGTTGCCAGAGTGGGATAGCTTGCCGCACAAATCAGAGCCCCAGGCAGACGACAAGTCCAAGGAGTAAGCTGTGAGCGAGCAGACTCTTAGCGCGCCATTGGACGATCCGCAACATAACCTGGATGAGCCCTTGGCGGCGAGCGAGGGCGCCGAGGCCGTTGCTGCTGATGAAGTTGCGACCCTCGAGCGGCTGCCCTTCAGTTTCGCCTCCAATCACGGTGTAATGCTTGAAGGCCAAGGTGAAGGCCGCAAACCTAAAGTGATTTTTCGCCCCGGCTTGACTCTGGATGTCTTCCTCGAGCTGCAGCGCTTTCTTGGCGCCGACTTTGATATGGAAGAGTTGCCCGCCGAGGACTTCCAAAAACGCCTGACCCGTGAATACCAGAGCGGCGATGGTGCCGCCCAGCGCGCGGCTGAAGACCTGGGTAATGAGTACGACCTATCGTCCATGGCCGATGACCTGGCCGATCGCACCGACCTGCTCGCCGGCGATGATGATGCGCCCATTATCCGCCTGATCAACGCCATCCTCTCCCAGGCTGTTCGCGAGGGCGCCTCGGATATTCACCTGGAACCCTTCGAAGATCGCGTCTCGGTGCGCTTTCGTATCGATGGTGTACTTACTGAAGTGTTGTCGCCCAAACCAGAGTTGGCGCCAGTGCTGGTGTCGCGCTTAAAAGTAATGGCGCGTTTGGATATCGCCGAAAAACGCCTGCCGCAAGATGGCCGTATTACTGTGCGTCTCGCCGGCCACGCGGTAGATATCCGGGTATCCACTATTCCCTCGGCCTTTGGCGAGCGCATTGTATTGCGTCTGCTCGACCAGGCCGCTGGCCAGCTCAAGCTGGAGCAGCTGAGTATGCCGCGCCATGTGATGGAGCGCTTTGGTAAAAACCTGCTCAAACCCCATGGCATTATTCTGGTCACCGGCCCTACAGGTTCGGGTAAAACCACTACTCTCTATGCGGGCTTAAGTCATATCAACACCCGCAGTCGCAATATTCTTACCATTGAAGACCCTGTCGAATATCTGCTGCCTGGTATTGGTCAGACACAGGTAAACCCTAAGGTGGACATGACCTTTGCGCGCGGCCTGCGCGCCATTTTGCGTCAAGACCCGGACGTGGTCATGGTGGGTGAGATACGCGATGGTGAAACCGCCGAAATTGCTATCCAGGCGTCGCTCACCGGCCACCTAGTGTTGTCTACTCTGCACACCAACACTGCCATTGGCGCGGTGTTGCGCTTGAAGGATATGGGCGTTGAGCCCTTCCTGCTGGCGTCGAGCCTTGAGGTGGTGATGGCGCAGCGCTTGGTGCGCGTGTTGTGCAGCCACTGTAAAGAGCAGTACCTGCCCAGCGAGGCCGAGCGAGATATGCTCAAGCTACCCCTGGATACCATGATTTACCGCCCCGGGGCCTCTGGTTGCAACCACTGTAATCACCAGGGCTATCGCGGCCGTAAGGGTATTTACGAGCTTATTGAAATTAACGAGCGCTTGCGCCATTTGATCCACGAGCAGGCGGGTGAGCAGGAGCTGCTCGCCGAAGCGCGCAAGCACAGCCCGTCGATCAGTGATGATGGTCGTCAGTGTGTGCTCGATGGCATCACCAGCATTGAAGAAGTGCTGCGTGTCACCACCCAGTTGTAAGCCGGGGAGGGGACTGTGGGAGCCTATAGTTACAAAGCCCTGAATGAGGACGGCAAGACCGTCAAAGGTATACTTGAGGGCGACTCCGAGCGCCATATTCGCAGCCAACTGCGCGCCAAAAAACTCAAGCCTCTGGAGGTGACCAGCTCTTCCTCTGAAGCGGCGGCGGTGAGTGAATCCTCTGGGATTGGCGGCTGGAGCCGCCGCCGCGCGGCGCGTCTCAGCGTGCGCGAACTCAGTTTGATTACTCGCCAGTTAGCCTCACTGGTTAAATCCGGCTTGCCACTCGACGAGGCGCTGCAGGCCACCGCCAAACAAACGCAAAAACCCAATGTCAAACGCGTGGTGTTACAGGTGCGCACCAAAGTGTTGGAGGGCTTTAGCCTGGCGCAAGCTATGGGGGAGGCTCCCGGCGCTTTTAACGATATGTATCGCGCCCTGGTGCGCGCCGGTGAAGGCTCAGGTTACCTCAGCCCGGTGCTGGAGCGCTTGGCCGACTACACCCAAACCAGTCAGCAACTGCAGCAGCGCATCAAGATGGCGATGATCTATCCCATCGTCATGCTGTTTGTCAGCCTTGGGGTGATAGTTGCGCTTATGGTGTGGGTGGTGCCCAAACTGATCAAAATTTTCGAGCAGGGCAAACAAGAACTGCCCACGCTGACTAAAGCCATGATTGCCTGCAGTGATTATCTGCAGCATTACGGGTTGTTAACCGGCGCTGTACTGGTGGCCATTTATTTTGCCATTCGTCACTTGATGCGCGACCCCAAGCGTTTGCGCGCCTGGCATAGGGTGCAACTTAAGTTGCCAGTCATGGGCGAGCTGGTACAGCAGATCAATTCATCGCGCTTTGCCGCTACCCTAAGTTTACTTTCATCATCTGGCGTGCCGCTGTTGCAGGCGCTGAATATCTCCGGCCAGGTGATGACCAATAAAATTATGCAGGAGGCTTGTGAGCAGGTTGCCGCGTCGGTGCGTGAAGGTATGAGCCTCAACCGCGCCATGGAAAATACCAATATGTTTCCGCCGCTGTTGGTGCAGCTGGTGGCCTCGGGCGAAACCAACGGCACCCTGCCGCAGCAACTGGACAATGCCGCGCGCGATCAGGAACGCGAACTGGAAATGATGCTCGGTGTTGCTATGGGGCTGCTCGAACCTGCCACCATTATCTTTATGGGGGGCGCCGTTTGTTTAATTGTTTTGGCGATTCTCACCCCCATTTTCGAGATGACCAAACTCACCTGATTTTTGTTTTTATTTTTCTAATACACCTGAGCGCCAAGCCCTTGGCCCTGACTGGAGACAGAGACAATGAGCAATAAACCCTTTAACAAAGTCCGCCAAGCGGGTTTTACCCTGATTGAAATCATGGTGGTGGTCATCATCATCGGCTTGCTTGCCGGCATTGTGGTGCCCAATGTGATGGAGCGCCTGGATCAAGCCAATATCCAAACCGCGCGCGCGGATATGAAGGCCGTTCAAACGGCGCTCAAACTCTATCGCATCGACAACTTTAACTACCCAACCACCGAGCAGGGCTTGGAGGCGTTGGTGAGCAAACCCAGCTTGGCGCCAGTGCCACGTCACTACAAAGACAGTGGCTACCTGGAAAAGCTGCCCAAAGATCCCTGGGGCAACGATTACCAATATATGAGCCCAGGTGAAGGCCACGAATACGATATCTACAGCCTGGGTGCCGATGCCGTTAGCGGTGGCGATGGTCAAAATGCTGACCTGAGTGTATGGGACGACAACAAGTAGGGCTCCTGATTCGTGGCCAGCTGTCGCAACCAGCGGGGATTTACCCTGATCGAAATTATGATCGTCATGCTGATAATTGGCTTGGCGCTGGGGATGGTCAGCCTGGCTGTGGGCGGTAACAACGCCAGCGAACAGCTGCGCAAGGCGGCGGAGGATTTTGTCCTTGAGGCCAATTACCTCGCTGAAGAGTCAGTGCTAAAAGGCGAGACCTACGGCTTATTTGTTGAAGTTAAAACACCTCAGGACATAAACAACCAGGCCGCCGAAGAATGGTGTTACCACTGGATGCGGGTGCGCGATCGTCAGTGGGGTGAAATCCCTGAGTTGGCAGAGGCCAAGTGCCTGCCCGAGGGCCTGGCTATGCAGATTAAAGTGGACGATAAAACCTGGGCATACGACCCTGAGCTGGAGTATCAGGATCCGGTGTTAGGGTTTTTCCCCGGCGGCGATAGCTCCGGTAATGTGGATATAGACATTTTCGCCGAAGAGGGAGATATCGGCGACGATGAGCGAGTGCAGCGGATACATATCAATCCCATGGGCGACTTGCACTGGCTTAATCAGGAGGCACTGGCCGAGGCGGACGCGCGATGAAATTCCGCCAATGGCACAAAAAAAATCTGCACTGCGCCCGCGGTTTTACCCTGATCGAAACCATGATTGCGCTGTTAATTGTGGCCATGACACTGCCGGCGCTGGTGACGCTAATCATGACCCAGCTGGATGGTTCGGCGCAGATGCGCGATAAAACCTATGCCTTCTGGGTGGCGCAAAATCAGCTTACCCGGGTTCAATTGCTGCAGGAACAAAAGCAGCAGAAAAAAATAAACGGTTACAACTTGCCGGAAAAATCTGCCGGTGTAGAGGAGATGGTTGGCTTGCGCTGGCAGTGGCAAATCAAAACCTACGCCATGGACACCCTGCCGATTAAAGGCTTTAAGCGGATCGAGGTGGAAGTTCGCCTACTGGGGGCTGCGGGTGGTGTAAGCCTGGGCAGCGGTATAGTGAATGAGGATGTCTCACCTCTGGCCAGTATCACCGGCTATATCAGCGATCCGGAAGGGCCCTAAGTTGAAACCACAGCAAGGCTTTACGCTGCTCGAGGTTATAGTGGCACTGGTGATTTCCGGTTTGGTCGCGGTTATGGCCTATGAGGCACTCGACGGCGCCAGCCGCGGTGCAGAGCGCACCAACCAGGTGATGGATGGCATCAATCAGTTGGATCGCGCCTGGCAACTTATCGACAGCGATCTGCGTCATCTGCTGCTGCCCAATGGTGCCAATGTTGTATTTCAGGTGCAGAGCCTGCAGAGCTCGGGCGAGCATGCCGAGCAGTTGTTAATGGTTTTTAAGCGTCGCGGCTGGGTGAATTTTTCCAACCAGCCGCGCAGCGACTTACAGCTGGTGAGCTACCGCATTAGCGACGGTGTGCTCTATCGCGATTTTATGCCTGAATTTAACCGCGATATCAGTCAGATAGATATGGAGCGCGAGGCTTTCCATCAAAAATTATTGGCTGATGTTGTGGATGTGCAATTTCGCTTTCTGACGCAGGGGTTGATCAGTCTCAATGGCAAAAGTGAACTGGACTCGAGTGACTACAGCGACAACTGGCTACCGCAGTGGCCAGATCCCACTCAAGGCGGCGCCGCGACTATGCCGCTGGCGGTGGAAATCACCCTGGATGTTAAAGGAGTAGGGCCAAGTGTGCGCCTCTTTGCCTTGCCCCAGCCTTAAGCCGCGCGCGCCCCAGCGCGGGGTGATTATGATAGCGGTGCTGTTAATAGTGGCACTGGTGGCTGGGTTGGCGATCAAATACACCAGCCAGTACCAGCTGGGCCTGGCGCGCGCCGAGGCTCGCTGGCACGGCGCTCAGGCGAGGGTATTTTTACAGGGCACCGAAGAGGTGGCCAAACTGCTGTTTGCCAGTGCCGATCTGGACCCGAATATTGACTACCTGGGCGAGCCCTGGAGCAATGAGGTGCCTATCGAGGATGAGGGTGTTAGCGGTGTTGCCCATATGGAAGACGCCACCGCCAGGCTCAACCTGAATGATATGGATACACAGATAGACCCCAACAAACCCCAGGGGCAAGCGGATCGCTACAGCCAGGTGCAAAGGCGTTTTATCCGCCTGCTGCAGACCTTTCCCGATATTCCTCTGGGGCAGCAGGAGGCCGAGTCCATGCTTGAAGCAGTAGTCGACTGGCAGGATGGCGACAATGCTGAATCGGGTATTGGTGGCGCCGAAGGCAATTACTACCAGGGGCTGCCCGACCCCTATTTGCCAGCCAATGCGCCCTTTACTTCGCTGGATGAGTTGCGCCTGGTGCGCGGTTTTAGGGAGTTGCCGCAACTGGTCACGCGCCTGTTGCCCTATATCACTGTGCTGCCACCCAAGTCTGGGTTAAATGTAAATACACTGCCAGCCACCAATACCGACGGCCAAACGGCCAACAACCTGGTGCGCAGTCTGGGTTCCGGCGCCAGTTTGACGCCGCTGCAGGATGCCGATGCAATAACGTTTATTGACAACCGCCCGGGCACCGGCTTTGCCAGTGTGCAGGAGATAGTCGAGGCCTGGAATAAACAATTTAGTGGGCAGTCATTGGATACCGAGGGCCTGCAGGTTAAAACCAATTATTTTTGGCTGATATCAACGGTGCAGCTGGTGGATCAGCGGCGCAGTATGCGCAGCTTGATGATGCGCGATCAGAACACCATTAAAGTGTTAAGGCGCGAAGATGTATTTGAATTACCGCAAGTTGAGCGCGGTGACAAAGATAAAAAATAACGGCTTTGCTGCTGCTGCGGCGAAGTTGAAAGCAACCTAAATATCGAGACAGGGCAGACTATGTCGAGCCAATTTGTTCTTTCGGTTTCGGATTCAGCCCAGGGGGGCACCCTGGGCGATCTGTTTCGCTGGTGTTGGCTGGGCGCCGATGGCCTTCCCTTGGCAGCGCCCGTCAGCGGCGACCGCGACAGCCTGCGCGCACATCTCGCCGAGCGCGCCAGTGGCACGCAATCCACCTGGTTGATTTTGCCGGGCGAGCGCGTTGGCACGCGCGAATTGGAATACAGCGACAAAGAGAAAAAGCACCTGCGCAGCCTTATGCCCTTCCAACTGGAAGACGAGGTCATTGGCGATGTGGAGGAGATGCATTTTGCCCTGTCGCCCGCCGCTAATGGCAAGGTTACCCTGGCATTTACCGATAAAGCCTGGCTGCAGGCGGTATTTGCCGAGCTGGCCGCGCTGGGGATGGAAGTTACTCACTGTTGGTCCTCGCCGCTCACCTTGCCGCTGCCGGCAGAGGCCTCAGGTGAGGCCTGGGTACTGGGCTTAAACCAGGGGCGTGTTAGCCTCAGGTACAACCAGTATCAGGGTTTTGAGCTGCTGCCCGAGCGCGCGCCGCTGGCGCTGCAATTACTCATCAATGCGCGCCAGCTGGATACTCTGCCCAGTTTGTATTTGCGCGCGGCGAGCCAGGCTGAATTGGACAGTTTGCAGCAGTTGTTGCCCGAAGCCTTGCGCAATTCGGTAGTGGATGTCCAGTTGCTGGACTCCTGGCTGCCGGATACGGGTAATACTTCCATCGACCTGTGTCAGGGCGAATTCTCCCAGCGGCTGCCATTGGATCGCTGGTGGAAACAGTGGAAAGCGCTAAGTATTTTTGCCGGCGTCTGCCTATTGGTTTATCTGTGCACACTTGGCTTTGAGATCTTCAAACTCAATAAGCAAAATTTGCAGACACGCCAGCAAATTGAAGCCAGTGCGCGCCAGGTGATACAGGGTAAGATCGTAAGTTCAGGTGTAGAAAAACAATTGTCTGGCATGTTGGCTCAACTGAATCCTCAGGGCGGTAGTGGTGGCAGCAAGGTTATGGAGTTGTTGGCGGTCGCTCTGCCACAAATTGCCAGCATGGCCAATGTGCAGGTTAAAGGCATTGCCTTTAGCGGCGAAACGGGCGAGTTGAATATCAATATTCAGGCCGACAGCTTTTCCGCCTTCCAGGCCCTGAGCGACAAAATTAAAGCCCAGGGGCTTAACGCCGAGCTGCTCAGCGCCAACGTACAGGGCAGTGTGCAATCGGCCCGTTTGAAAATTACCAAGCCATAAGCGGTGACGGGTATGAATGACATCTACGCTTTTTTAAACCGCTACAGCCGCCGCGATCAGCTCGCCATCCTCAGCCTGGCATTAGTCGTGGCGCTTTATTTGGGTTGGTTGCTGATAGTCTCGCCGGTACAGAAAAAACGCGATCAGCTCTACAGCGCCAATCAGGCGGCCACCCAAACCTTGGGCAAGGTGCAGCTGATGGTGGCGCAAATCAAGCAAGCTCGCGCCCAGGGCGCCAACCCCGCCAATGTCGGCAATATCAACGCCTTAATTGACTCCAGCCTGCGCGCCAATGGCTTAAGCATGAGTGGCTTTCAACCTGGTGCCGGTGGCGAAGTGCGCCTGCGCCTGGAGCGCGCACCCTATGATGCGCTTATGGCTTGGCTCTACGATATGGAGATTAAACGCGGGGTGACGGTAAAGGATTTATCCATTGCAGCAACTAATGACACAGGTATAGTCACCGTCAATTTGCGCCTGCAACAAGCTAACTAGGGGATAGTGCCAGTGAATGCTTTGATTAACTCTCTGCCTAGCAGCAAGCGCTTTTGGTCACTGTTGGGGGTGCTGCTGTTTGTTGTGTTTTCGCTGCGCGCGGTGCCACCCAGTTGGGGCGCCTACTTGCTCACCCGCGGCACTGGCTTGGCCATGAGTGGCTTGACCGGTAACTTTTGGCACGGCCGCGCCGCGCTGGCCAGCATCAACGTCGATGACCGCGCCCATCCTATGGGTTGGCTGGACTGGGAATTCAAACTGCTGTCCGTATTTACGCTCAAGCCTTGCGTACATTTAAAATCTGCATTGCAAGCGCAAGAGTTTGAAGGTGATGTGTGCGTTGGCGGCGGTTTGCTGCGGGTACAAAATGCTGATTTGAGTATGCCTGCCAGCCTGGTACAAAACCGTTTGCCGATACCGGTAGATGGCGAGCTTATGGCGCAAATTCAGCAGCTGGATCTGCGCGGCAATGTGCTGTTAAAACTCGATGGCAAATTAAAATGGGTAAGCGCCCAGGTTAACAATGGCGCCAGTTGGATGGACCTGGGTAACTATGGTGCCGACCTGAGCGATAACGGCTACAACGGTGTTAAAGCCCATGTTTATCAGCTGGGCGGCCCCGTGGATGTCAATTTGAACCTGGAGTTAACAGCCCCCAGCGGAGGCAGTGTTAAAGGTGAATTGGCAATGACCAAGGACTTTGTTGAAGCTACCAAGGCCAGTGGTTTACTGGACATGATTGCCCAGGAGAAGGAAACCGACGACCAGGGCAAAACTCATTATCTGGTTGATATGAACCTGTAACTACGAGAGCTAAAAATGCAATCTGCATTTACCGCCAAAATGGTTTCTCGGGCGCTGCTGGTCAGCGCCTTTTTTATCGCCGCGATTGTTCTTGTTAGTGGCGTGAGCGCGTCCGCCGAGGCCGCATGGCATGGCGATAATCAAGATATTATGGGTACACGTATTAGCGTGACTCTGTATTTAGATGATGATGCCAAGGCGGAGGCGGCGATTGCGGCGGTAATGGAAGAGATGCGCCGCATTGATCGCGAGTTCAGTCCCTGGATAGAAACCAGCCAGCTCTATCGCGCCAATCAACTCGCGCCCAAAGCAACCAAAGCCAACCCCCTGCCTATTAGCCAAGAGCTGGCGGATATTATTCAAAAATCTTTTTACTACAGCCGTATTTCCAATGGCGCTTTTGATATCACTTTTGCCTCGGTAGCGCGCTATTACGATTATCGCGCCAAGTTAAAGCCCAGTGAGCAGCAAATCGAAGAGCTGTTGCCCAATATCAACTATCGCTATGTTCATCTCGAGCCGGGCCCGTCGCTCTGGTACGAACATCCTCATGTTTATGTTGATCTCGGCGGCATTGCCAAAGGTTATGCCGTTGATAGGGGCATAGCTATATTGCAAGCTATGGGCGTAGCCCATGCGACTGTGACTGCTGGCGGGGATAGTCGTTTGCTTGGCGACAAATTCGGTCGCCCCTGGATGGTGGGGATAAAAAATCCACGCGCGGAAAATGCCACCGCAATTACATTGCCGCTGGAGAATTGCGCCATATCCACCTCGGGCGACTATGAGCGCTACTTTATCGACAGCAGCGGCGAGCGGGTGCATCACATCATCAACCCGCGCACGGGTAAATCCAGCCATGGTTTAATCAGTGTGTCGGTAATTGGCCCCCAGGGTTTTGATACGGATCCGCTGTCTACAACAGTATTTGTCATGGGCGCAGAAAAGGGCTTGGCGCTCATCAACAGTTTGCCGGGTATAGATGCCATCTTGATAACAGAGCAGGGCAAGGTGCTTTACAGTGATGGCCTGGCAACACCAAGTGCTGGTAATTAGGCTATGGCTGGCAAACGACAAAATTGGTAATTGAGTGACATTTTTTGCCCGCCTAATTACCGGCGGTGTGCTTATTGGCAGTTTTTACGGTAAAAAGCCACTATGCTTGGTGGCGACCCAGCTTCAATAGCTCAAATTGCCAGCACCTGGGGCAAAAATGCCATGCTGCCTAAAAAATAATATTTACAAGTCCGCTACAAACGTGCGTCCAGTCACAATTTGACGCGGGTAGCGCTTCTAGAATTGGCGCACTAATTGAATGATTTCAAGGCTTTAAATTAGCGCCCGGTTTTAGCGGGCGCAACGACCACCTGGAGAACTCCCATGAACAATATTTTGCGCCGCTTTGCCGCCTGTCTGCTGCTCACCAGCATGGCTGCCAGCCAAGTTTGGGCCGAGGGCGACAGCACTACGCCAGCGGTGGCAACCCAGGTGGAATCGCTTAAAGAATCGGTGTTGACCCTCAATCGCGACCTGCTGATCCTGGAAGAGGAGCTGCTCTATCCCGCCAGCAGCCAAGTGGCGGTTTATCTGTCTATGGATCTGGGGGGATATTTTAATCTCGACGCGGTAAAGCTGGAGGTGGACAACCAGTTAGTGGCCAGCGAGCTATACAGCGACAAGCAGACCAAAGCGCTTTATCGCGGTGGCGTGCAGCGCTTGTATATTGGCAACCTTAAAGCTGGCGAGCACGAGTTCAGCGCCATTTTTACCGGCAAGGGGCCACAGCAGGATTACAAGCGCGGCGCCAAACTGGTGGTCACCAAAACTCAGGATCCGCTGGTGTTGGAGCTGCGCATTGTGGATTCTACGGCGCAAATGCAGCCAACATTTGCTATCAAGCAATGGCAAATGCAATGATTCCAACTGCTCCTCGACCCGGTCGCCCGCTTGGGCGCTTCGCCTTAGGCGCATTGGGCCTGATGTGCTTTTGCGCAGGCCTCCAGGCTGCGCCTAAAGCCAAAACTGAGGTGGCTGATCTGCGTTACGGCGTCGCTCTGTTTGATTACTACCAGGGCGATTTTCTCTCGGCGCTGAGCGAACTTATGGTCGCTGACGCGCGCGACGGCATACAAGGTCATGGCAATAACCCCGAGTTAATCGCTGGCGGTATCAGCCTCGCCTTTGGCATGGAAGCTCATGCCGAAACTGTGTTTCGCGATATTTTGCAGGATGAATCCCGCCCCCTGGCAGTGCGCGATGCCGCCTGGTTTTATCTGGGCAAATTGCAATACCTGCGCGGAGAATGGGATCTGGCGGCGCAAAGCTTTGCCCGTGTCAGTGCCAGCTTTAAGCCCGGCCTGCGCGCGCAAATGGAATCTCTGCAAATCAACATTGCCATTCACAAGCAGCAGCCGGGCGAATACTCGCTGGCCAAACTGGAAAAGGCCAAGCTCGGCAACTGGAGCCCCTATGCGCTCTATAACCTCGGCGCTGCCTACGCCCGTAGCGGCGACTTTAAATCGGCACAGGATTATTTTCGCGAGCTGTCCAACTGGGATGTAAGTGAAAATCCGCTGCGTCAGCGCGAGCAGTGGGCGCTGCAGGACAAAGCCCATACTGCCATGGGGTACAGTTATTTGGCGCAGCAAAGTTACGCTGGCGCGCTGGAAGAATTTACCAAGGTTCGCCTCGATGGTCTCTATGCCAATCAGGCGCTGTTGGGTTACGGCTGGGCGGCAGTGGCGCAAGAGGAATACAGCAAAGCGCTCAAGCCCTGGCAACTGCTGCGCCAGCGCAGTTTGATGTATCCCGAAGTGCAGGAGTCGCTGCTGGCGCTGCCCTATGCCTATGAAAAACTAAAAGCCCCCGGCGAAGCCGTAAAAGCCTATCAACAGGCCGAAACGCTACTGCAAAATCAAATTGATTTGCTGCGCGATATGCGCGCCAGCCTCACCCGCGAAGAATTACTCAACCTGGTGGGCAGTGAACCCGTTTCCGCAGAAACCCTAAAAACCTGGAGTAAACAAGCCAGTGCCGATGGCGCGGGCACGGTTACCGCCGCAGTAACCAACGACGGTCAAAATTGGCTCAAGTTGGATCAGACCAGCATTATTAAAACTCGCTCGGCGTTTTTGTCCGAGCTGTTTGCGCAGAACCAATTTCAAACGTCGGTGCTGCAATTGCGCGACCTGCTGCGCCTGCAAAAATTGCTGCGCAACTGGCAGCCCAAGTTAGATATTTATCGCGACTTACTCGTTGAAAAGCAGGCCGGGCGCAGCCGTCAGCAACAGTTGTTGGTGAGCAATGCCATGGGTGAGCGTGAAGCTCAGTTAATTGCCCAGCGCGATCAGTTGCAGCAACAAATTGCGCAAATCCAGGCACAGGATGACTATGTCGCCTTGGCTGATGAAGACACGCAAAAACTCTACGCGCGCGTTAAAAACTCTCGCGCTACTCTTGCGCGTATGAAAGCGGCAGGGCAAAACCCCAGCGATGAAGAGACTCGATTGGACATGTTTGGCGGGATCCTGTTGTGGCGCGCTGCAGAGCAATTTCCCGCGCACCTTGCCGAGCTGCAAAGCCAACTACAAAAAATTAATCAAACCCTGGGGCAGGTGCAGGCTACTCGCGAACGAGTGGATACGCTAATGGCTACCAGCATAGATATTCAGCCCAAGTTAGTGCGCCTGCAGCAACTGGGTAAAGACACCAAAACCCAACTGGCACAGGCTGACCAACTGGTAGATCGTCAGGCAGAGGCGCTGCAGCAGCAGGTTGATAAACAGCTTGCCGCTCAGCAAAAACGCCTCACCAATTATCTCGCCCAAGCCCATTTGGCGGTGGCGCGCCTCTACGATGCCGAGCTGCGCAAAGAGTCCAAATAATGTCGCTTCCAGGTTACAAATTTAATCACACGCTTGTCAGTTGCCTGCTCCTAGGCCTAGTGCTCAGCGGCTGCAGTTGGTTCTCCAATAAAGACGATGGCCGCGGCCGCACCCTGGCCGATTTGCCTGAGGCCAAGTTGCCCGATACCAGCGCCAAGGTTGAGTTGGTCAATGTCGAACAAATTGAGCAGAGTTACCGCGCTGCCCTGGCCAGTGCTGAAGAGCCGAAAATGCGCCAGCAAATTCAATTGCGCCTCGCAGATTTGGAAATGATGCGCAGTGAAAATGCCCAGCTCAATGCTCAGGATGTACGTCACTTCTACGACAAACCCATTGCCATGTATCGCGAGTTGTTAAGCGCGCAAGAGGCAGATTCCAAGATTAAATCGGTGGACAATGATCAGCTGCGCTACAAGCTGGCCAAAGCGCTCTCGCTTGATGGCCGCAGCGATGAAGCTGGCCAGGTATTGGATTCGCTGGCCGCGTCAGCGCCAGATTCGCTCTTTATAGCCGAGACACAATTTCGCCGCGCTGAAAAAGCCTTTTCCGAAGGCAACTACAAGGCCGCCGAAGCTGCCTATGCCAGTGTCTTGGCCAAGGGCGATAACACTCAGCTAAAACAAAATGCACTTTATATGCAGGGCTGGGCGCAATTTAAACGCAGTGATTACGAGGCGGCGCTCAAGTCCTTTGCCGGTGTTCTCGATCAGCTGCTCGGCGCCACTGGCGAGCCGGGCGCTATGGATCAGGCTTTAACAGATTTGGGTGCCGCCAAAACCAATTTGGTCAGCGATACACTGCGGGTAATGGGGCTGTCGCTTTCTTACTTGGATGGCCCGGATTCCATTACTGCATTACAAACCCAGTTGGGCGGCAAACGCCCCTATGAATACATGCTCTATCAACAGCTGGGGCAATTGTATTTGGAGCAAAAGCGCTTCACCGACAGCGCCAGCACCTACCAGCATTTTGTGGAGCACAATCCCGATTCCGATTTTGCGCCCAGTTTTAGCATTAAGGTGATAGATACCTATCAACAGGGGAATTTCCCCAGTTTGATTTTGCCTGCCAAGCAGGATTTTGTGCAGCGCTATGGCATCCGCAGCAATTACTGGACCTCGCGCCAGGGGGTGATTGGCAACGCCGCCACGGCCTATTTGCACCAATCGCTGGAAGAGCTGGCGCAATACGAACACGCGCAAGCCCAGGCACTGAGTGCCGCTAATAAAAAAGCTGAAGCCGAAGCTGGCTATGGCCGCGCGGCCAACTGGTATCGCGAATTTGTGCAGACCTTTGAAAAAGATCCGCAAGCCGCCGAGATGACATTTTTGCTTGCCGAATGTTTAAACGAGGCGAGCGATTTGCCCGGTGCTATGGAGGCCTACGAGCAGGTCGCCTATGGTTATATGGATAAGCTGCGCGGTGCCGATGCCGGTTATGCCGCGGTGATAATTCCGCAGCGTTTAATTGCCTCTGCAGAAAAATTCCCCGATGCCAAATTGCTCGAGTGGAAAGGGCGCAAAATAGAAAATGCATTGCGCTTTGCTGAAGCCTATAAAACCGACTCGCGCGCTATGTCGGTACTCACCGATGCCGGTGTCGACTTGCTCGCGCAAAATCGTTATCTCGAAGCTAAGGCCGTTGCCGAACGTGTGATAGGTGCAGAGCCACCTGCCGAGGGTTCGCTGCAATTTACCAGCTGGCTAATACTCGGCCACAGTCGCTTTGAATTAAAAGAATATGCTGATGCCGAGCAGGCTTACACCCAAGTGTTGGCGATGTTGCCTGCCTATGGCAAGCAAGCCAATGCGCCAAGTGCCGATCAAGTGCGCGAGCGCATAGCGGCAAGTATTTATCGTCAGGCGGAAGCCAGCCTGGCCCTTGGTGATAAAGAAACTGCCATCAATCAGCTGTTGCGCATCACCCAGGTAACACCCAATACCGATATTGCCATTAAGGCTCAATATGACGCTGGCCTCTATTTAATGGAGCTGGAAAAATGGCAGCAGGCGGAAAATGTCTACAGCGATTTTCGCCGCAAATATCCCCAGCATGAATTGACTGCGACCCTGCCGGCAAAAATGGTAGTGATCTATCAGGGTGAAGAAAAATGGCAGCTGGCGGCAGATGAGTTGAACCTGATGGCGTCCAGCAGTAAAGACCCTGAAGTGAAACGCCAATCTGTGTATATGGCTGCTGAACTTTACGAAAAATCGGGCAAGCGCGATATGGCGATTGAACAGTACCGCCGCTACGCCAGCGATTACCCACGCCCGCTGGCCAACGCGCTGGAGGCGCAGTTCAAATTGACCGAGCTGTACAAAGCCGATGGTAACTTCGCCAAGCGCAACTATTGGTTGCAGCAAATTGTGGCAACCAATAAAGCCGCTGGCTCCGCTAAAACCGATCGCAGTGTTTATCTCGCTGCATCGGCGCAAACGGAACTATCCGAGGCGAGCTTCGAAAAATATCAGCGCATCAAGCTCACCCTGCCAATTAAAAAGTCGCTTAAAGCCAAACGCGCCGCCATGGAGCAGGCGCTAAAAGAGCAGGAGCAAATTTTAAATTACGGCGTGGCGGAATTTACCACCCAGGCCAGCTATAAAATTGGTGAAATCTATGCGCAGTTGGGCAAAGACCTGCTCGATTCCCAACGCCCCAAAGGCCTGGATGAGTTAGCCTTGGAACAGTATGAATTGTTGCTCGAAGAGCAGGCCGATCCCTTCCAGTTAAAAGCCATAGAAATCCATCAGGCCAATGCCCAGCGCGCCTGGAAGGGCACTTACGGCCCCTGGGTTAAACACAGTTTTGAGGCCCTGGCAAAACTTTTGCCTGCGCGTTACAACAAACAGGAAACCCGTGTGGAGGTGAGCCATGAGATTCAATAAGCTTGCCCTCATCGCGCTATTGTCGGTTGTGGCGCTGGCGGGCTGTTCCGGCTTGCCGAAAAAACCGCAAAAAGCCAGCGCCGAAGATAATACGGCGACACCCCTGGAGGCGACCAGCAGCATACTGCCGCCGGGTCCGGCATTGCCCAATCCTTATCTGCAAACCAACCCCAGTGTCAGCCGTCAGGCGGCGCAAAATTTTGCCGATGCCACGCGCGCAATGGAGCAAAAGCAGTGGAGCCAAGCCGAGTCGCTGCTGCAAAAGGTTGTTGGTGAAAATAAGCAATTGTCTGGCGCCTGGTTAAATTTGGGTTTTGTCTATCGTGCACAAAATGACGACAAGCGCGCGGAGGATGCGTTTAATCAGGCGATTAACGCCAATCACTCCAACCTTGATGCCTATAACGCCCTGGCAATTTTAAAACGCGAAGCCGGTGATTTTGCGGCGGCGGAAGACAATTACAAAAAGGCCCTGAGTATTTGGCCCTGGCATGCGGACAGCCATAAAAATATCGCCATACTTTACGACCTCTATATGGGCAAGAGTGAAGCAGCATTGGCGCACTACGAGGCCTATCAATCGCTGGTGGGTGATGGCGATAAAAATATCAATTCCTGGATTGCCGATTTACAGCGCCGCCTGGGTATAAAGCCCAAACCCAAAGTGGCAGTTGCGCCGGTGGTTGAGGATAAGGGCAACACAGATACATCTAACGCAGCGGATACGGATGCCGCAGCCAATCAAGACGAGGCGAATCATGAGTAAGTTGCTGCTTGGCTTGATGTTTGTGACTCTGTCGCTAGACGTTTTCGCCCAGACCGATGCCGAGGCTGCAGCTTCTACAGAGCCAGCTCAAACGGCGCAGGAAAAATTACCTGCAGCTAAGAGCAAAAACTCGGCAAACACTGCTGCAAAAACTGGCGAAAAAATGGTGGATTCCGCCACCATTAATTTGCGCACCACGGTAACTGGCAGCCAGGAGCAGCCGCGTGTGCTTTACATTATGCCCTGGCAATCGCCCGAGACACCGGAGATGGGGATACAGACGCTAAGCAGTCAGGCGGATGCAGTATTCGGTCATATTGAACGCGAGGAATTGCTACGCAAACTGGAATCGTCCGGCGAGTTGGATAGCAGCGAAGATTCGCAATAATTTTTAATTAACCTTAGTAATTTTTGAGCAAGAGGCTTTAGCACTATGGATACTTTGATTCGCTTTTTTCAAGACGGCGGCAGCTTTATGTACCCTATCGCTGTGGTGTTGGTGGTGGGTTTGGCCATTGCCATAGAGCGCTGGCTGGTACTCACCGCGGCCAAAAGTTCCAACCGCCAGGCGTTTGATCGCATACTGCCGCTGCTGCAAAAAAGGGATTACGCCGGTGTGGTTAACCTGGCTAAATCCAGCACCGCACCTATAGCGCGCATTATCGCCGCTGGTGTGGTGCGCATGGCGCAATCACCGCGTCGTGATGATATTGAACTGGCGATGGAAGAGGGCGTTATGGAAGCCATGCCGCGTTTGGAAAAACGCACTGCTTACCTGGCTACCCTGGCCAATATTTCTACCCTGCTCGGCCTGCTCGGCACCATTATTGGTTTGATCGCCGCCTTTACTGCGGTAGCCAATGCCGACCCCGCCGAAAAAGCCGCGCTGCTTTCGTCTTCAATTGCGGTAGCTATGAATACCACCGCTTTTGGGCTGATTGCGGCTATTCCGCTGCTGATTATCCACTCCATGCTGCAAAGTAAAACCACCGAGATTATCGACAGCCTGGAAATGGCGGGTGTTAAGTGCCTGAACATCATTGCTCATGTGCAGGAGGTGCCCCGCACTCGTAATCAGGATGCCACTGCAAAACCAACTGCACAGTAACCGCTGCTGATTGAGTAGCTCTTTCATCAGTCAGAGGATTTGCATATGCGCATAAAACGGCGTCACCAAGAGGACCCGGATCTCGACATCACCTCCTTTATGAATCTAATGATCATATTGGTGCCGGTGCTGTTGATGAGTATGGTGCTCTCGCGCACAACTATTTTAGATTTGAAATTACCCGACCAGGCTGACTCGAGTATTCCCGTTACCGAGGAGCCGCCGCAGCAATTGGAAATAATTATTCGTGCGGATAAGTTTGAAGTGAATTATCCCGCTGGTGTAAAACTTAAGTGGATTGAAAAATCGCCCGAAGGTGAATACGACTTTGCGCTGCTGTCATCCGTACTGCAGGAGACCAAGCGTTTGCTGCAGGGCAGAGGCATAGACAAAAAAGATTTATACATACTCTCGGAAAAAGATACCGACTACCAAACCCTGGTGAGCACCATGGACACCGCGCGCAGCTTTAAAGCGGTAGTGGCGGCTAATCTGGTGGATGCGGAATTGTTCCCGGAAATTTCCCTGGGCGATGCACCGCCAGCCGGAAAATCCACCAGCGCTGTCAGTGGAGGTGGCCAATGAAACAGTCACTTCGCGCCAAACGCATGGCCAAACATCACCGCCGCTTAAACCAGGTGCCCAAGCTAAACCTGGTTTCACTGATGGATATTTTCACCATCCTGGTGTTCTTCCTGCTGGTGAACTCGGGTGATGTTGAGGTGCTGCAAACAGACAAAAGTATCAAGCTGCCAGCCTCGGTTTCTGATCAGCTGCCGCAAAATAATCTGGTGGTATTAGTCAGTGCTACCGATGTGGTTGTTGGCGGCCACAGTATTGGCACAGTGGCAGCACTGGATGCCGATAGCAGTGACAAGTTTGCCCCCCTGGAGACCGAACTCAAGTATCAGGCGAGTAAAGCTGGCCCCTTAAAGCCGGAACTGCAACTTGCCGGTCGTCCGGTTACCATCATGGCGGACCAAAAAGTCCCCTATCGGATTTTGAAAAAAATCATGGCGACCTGTGCTGCTGCCGAGTATCGCGATATTTCCCTGGCAGTAACACAAAAAGCGGAAACCAAAACAGGGGAGGGTAGTTAAATGGCTATTCTCCCCTTTATGGCTCCCAATTTGGAGTTGCCCTGGAGTTCGTCGATTGACGACGACAAGCGCTACCAGAAGATCCTGGTAATCTGCGTTGCAATAATGTTGGTGCTAAGCGCAATTGTTACCATCATCAAGCTACCTGATGTGCCGCGTGCAGAAAAAGAAAAACTGCCGCCGCAGTTGGCGCGGGTGATGTTGGAAAAACAGGAGTTACCGCCACCCAAACCAGTTGAACCGCCCAAGCCCGAGGAAAAAAAGCCCGAGCCCAAGCCAGAGGAAAAAAAGCCTGAGCCAAAACCGGTGGAAAAGCCCAAGGAGCCAGTGAAACAGCCACCTAAAGCGGAGGTGGAAAAAGCGCGCGAGCGCGCTCAAAATGCCGGCGTTATGCAATTTAAAGACGACCTGGCAGAAATGCGCGATATGCTGCAAACCTCGGCGGTGGAAACGGCCACAGCCACAGTCACCAACAGCCAGGGCGAAGCCGCCCAGGTTGACCGGGCGATGCTTACCAGTGGCGCTAAGGTGGCCAGTGGCGGTATTAACAATGCCCAGTTGAGCCGTGATGTTGGCGGCGCTGCACTTTCCGGACGTGAAACTACCAAGGTGAAAAGTACCCTTGCTGATGCCAACGGCAAAGCTAATCAGGCCACAACAGGTAACAGTAACGGTGCTGGCGGCGCCGCGCGCAGCGAAGAGGAAATTCGCAAGGTGATGGAGCAGCACAAGGGTGCTATCTATGCGATTTACAACCGCGCTCTACGTCAAAATGCAGCCTTACAGGGCAAGATGGTGGTGAAAATCGTCATAGACCCCAATGGCAGGATTATTGAGGCGAGCCTGGTGTCCAGTGAGCTACAGGATACCGATCTGGAAAATAAAATTCTTAATCGCATTCGCCTGATCAGCTTCCCGCCGGGCAAGGTAATTCGCACCACAATCAATCAGACGTTTGATTTCCTCCCGCAATAAATCAGTCAAAACCCGGCATCCGCCGGGTTTTCTATCTCGGTTTTCTGTCATTAGCCGCTAATGTAGATTTTTTGGGGCGAAGCGCCAGCACAAAATACCTATTTGTTGTGCCCAGCTTATTTTATTTGTTACTTTTTCTTGTAATCGATTACATTTATTGTAAAAATGTTAATGCTAATTGATTGATATGTATATTATTACTTGGGTTAATCGGTTACTGATGTGGGTGCCTCGCCCGCAAAGCTCTCCTGGCCAAGAAGCCCGAGTAATGCATATTCGCTTTTAGTCTGCTGTTGTGTTTTTAGCCCCGGTTAATCCGGGGCTTTTTTTATTTGCGAATTGCCAGGGCATTGCCGACAATGCCCGCCGGACAAGACGGCATAAGCTTGCTGAATTAAAATTAGCCATTCGCTATACCATCGACAATCGGCTCGATTTTTGGGGCTCTAAGGAATCGGTAGTTCATGACTCAGGCATTGCGCGCGGCCGCTAGCCGCCTCGAACACTGGATTAGCGCCATGGCGCTACCTCTCTGGCTGAAGCAGGGTATAGACCCAGCCACGGGCGCCAATTACGAGCGTTTGGATGCCACAGGCGCGGTGGATTTTGCCGCCAACACCCGGGTGCGGGTACAGGCGCGTCAGGCCTTCTTTTTTGCTGCCGCTTACTGTCGCGGCTGGTGCCCGGAGGGCAAGGCCACTGCCGAGGCTATCTTGGCTTTCGCTTTTCGTCAGGCAGCTCATCCCAGCGCTGGCGGCGGCTTTTGCCATCTGCTCAACCCTCAATATCAGGTGATAGATAGCAAGCAGGACCTCTATGATCACGCTTTCTTTTTACTGGCCTTTGCCTGGGTTTATCGCGCCACTGGCGATGCCAAATACCTGCAGCATGCCGATCAGCTGATCGCTCATTTGGACAGCCGCTTTGGCTCAGTGGTGGGCGGCTGGATTGAAGGCGACTACGCCTACGACTGCCGCCGCCAAAACCCCCATATGCACTTATTTGAAGCCATGCTGGCGCTACACGATGCTTCCCGGGAGGCAAAATACCTGGCCCGCGCTGGCGAGCTGTTTGCGCTTTTCCAAACCCGCTTTTTTGATCCTGAGCTCCAGGTACTGTTTGAGTTTTTTGATGATGCCTGGGTGCGCCTGCCCAATACCAAGGGCGATACGGTGGAGCCTGGTCATATGATGGAGTGGGTGTGGCTGCTGGACTGGTACAGTCGCCGCAGCGGTCATCCGGTTGGGGCTTACACTCAGGCGCTCTACCAAAAAGGCTTGGCGATAGGCATGGCGCCTTCGGGCTTGCTCTATGATGCGGTAAAAGCTAACGGCGACATTATGGAGCCCACCAAGCGCTGCTGGGGCATTACCGAATTAATCAAGGCCAGTCTGGTGCAGATTCGAACAGGCAATCTGGCGGCTGAAGCCGTTGCAATCAAAGCCGTGGATGATCTGTTTAACTACTATCTTTGCGCACCAACGCCCGGCTCCTATGTGGATCAGCGCGGTGCCAATGATGAGGTAGTGGTGGATTTGGCACCCGCCAGCAGCCTCTACCATTTGATAGTGGCGGCCATGGAGCTGCTGGATCACTGTGAACTTGCGGATTCTATCTAATGTCCGTTGAATCTAATCTCGAGGGTGCAGGTTAAATAAAGGGGCAAATGGCGTTTTTTGCAGTAGTATTGCAAGCCGCCACCCACTCGGGAGGTGCCAGCGAAGCCATTTTGGCTAGTAACATAAGAGTGAAATAAGAGCGTGAATAAACTGATCGGAGAAATGCTCATAGAGCGCGGACTGGTTCAGCCTGATGACATCAAAAAAGCACTGCAATTACAGCAGTCGGTAGGTGGCCGTATAGGTGCTGGTCTGGTGCGTATGGGATCGGTTTCCGAGGAGTTACTACTTGATGTGCTGGCACAGCAATTGGAACTTTCAGTGGTGCAGGTGGGTAAAGACATGCCTGATGCCAGTGCGCTCTTTCACTTTATTAAACATTCTCCGCTCGACATCAATTGGTGTATTGATAATCGTGTACTGGTCTGGCGCCCGGCAGATGCTGTACTGCACTACACCGGGCGCGATCCACTCTCGCCTTTTGTCCGCGATGTCATTGCTTATCACTATCCAGATTGCGAGATAAAGCCCTGCCTGGTCTCCAGCCACAGCCTCGATATTGTCCTCGATTATTTACGCAAAGAATTAACTGCGGAGCGCTTTTTTGCGGAAGGCAGTGAAACCAAAGGCTTGCGCGAATTGGCTGAAGAGGCGCCAGTTGTTGAATTGGTCAACAATATTTTTTCCAAGGCGGTAGCCTTCAATGCCTCGGATATTCACCTTGATCCTCAAGAGGAGGTGTTCCGCGTACGACTGCGGGTGGACGGTGTATTGCAAACCCATTTGGAGCAGCCGATCGATCGCTATCCCGCTGTGGCCTCACGCGTAAAACTTATTTCGGAGATCGATATAGCCGAGCGTCGCCTGCCACAAGATGGCCGCATCACTACCCGCGTTAATGGTCGCGAGATGGATGTGCGCGTCTCCACCCTGCCGGGTGTGCATGGCGAATCAATCGTAATGCGTCTGCTGCCTAAAGATCGTAAAGAACTGTCGCTACAAACCCTTGGCTTAGAGCAGGATCATATGGATTTGGTCGGTTCGCTTATGCAAGAAGCTAACGGCATAGTGCTGGTGACGGGCCCCACGGGCTCGGGTAAATCCACCACCCTTTACGCGGCTTTGCAGGAGGCGACTGATGGCACGCGCAAAATCCTCACGGTTGAAGACCCTGTCGAATACCAATTGCCCGGTATTACCCAGGTGCAGGCGCACGCCGAAATCGGCTATACCTTTGCCAAAGCCTTGCGCGCATTTTTGCGCCAGGACCCGGATGTGATCATGGTGGGCGAAATTCGCGACCTGGAAACTGCGCAGATCGCCATCCAGTCTGCACTCACCGGCCACTTAGTGTTATCAACCCTGCACACCAACGATTCGCTTTCGGCCTTTACCCGTTTGATTGATATGGGGGTTGAGCCCTTTCTTGTGGCGGCCCCCATCAAAGCCGTACAAGCGCAGCGCCTGGTGCGCAAAGTCTGTAAGCAGTGTTGCCAGCCGGCACAGGTTCCTGAGGCGATCGGCGCCGAATTCGCAAAGCTCGGGCGGGATTTTTCGCCCACCTGGGTGGATGCCGTTGGCTGCGCGGCCTGCAACCACACAGGTTACTCCGGCCGTATGGGGGTCTACGAGATAGTGCCAATCTCAGCGGAGTTGCACGACATGATTATTGCCAATACTCCGGTGACCGAGATGCGCAAGCTGGCTCGACGTCAAGGGCACAGGTCTATGTATCAGGACGGCTTGATTAAAGCTGCCAAAGGCCTGACTACTGTGGAAGAGGTCATGCGCGCCACCAATATTGATGCGGAATAAGGGGGGCGTAAGTGCAATTTAGCTACAAGGCCCTCGACCAGCAGCAATCGGTAGTTGCTGGGATTATTGAAGCCAGCGATGAGCGCGAGGCGGCGCGTCTGATTCGTGAAAAAAATCTTCAGCCCTTAACGGTTGTCGCGCATCAGGATGATCAAAGTGGCCTGCGCAAAAAGCTCGGCCGAGAAGATATTACCGTCTCGCTGTTTGAGTTGACCACCATGTTAGAGTCGGGTGTATCCATTGCAGAGGCACTGCAATCCTTGCAGGAGGCCGACTCCCATCCGCTATTGCGCCGGTTTTATAAATCCGCCTCTGAGCAGCTGCAGCGTGGCGCCAGTTTTGGTAATGCCTTGCGCGCCGCCGAATTACAGTTGCCGGCCTATTTCATTCAGCTGGTGGAAGCCGGTGAAGCCTCGGGGCAGTTGGGTCAAACCATGCGTCGCGGTGTTGAGCAGATGGAGTACGACCTGTCGGTGGTCAATGAGCTGCGCAATGCGCTCATCTACCCGGCGGTATTGGTGCTCACCGGTATCAGCGCGGTGGCACTTATCTTTATTTTTGTAGTCCCAAAGTTCGCCAACCTGCTCGATGGCAAGCAGGAGTTGCCGATGCTGGCAAAGGCGGTACTCTCCACCGGCTTGTGGCTCAATGACAACTTCTACTGGGTGGCGGCCTTGGCGGTGGTGCTGGTGGTTATGCTCGGGATGCAATTTGCCAAAGCGGAGGTGCGCCAGGCAATGCTGGATAAGCTGGCAAGCTTGCCAGTCATTGGTCGCTGGCTCGCGGAGTCGGATATTGCCCGCTGGTCGTCGGTAATGGGGGCCATGCTCGCCAGTCATATAGAGCTGACGCGCGCTCTGGATCTGGCGCGAGCCAGCGTAAAAAATTCACGCCGCAACAAGGCGCTACTCGCGGCACTCAATAGCGTGCAATCTGGCGGTAGCCTATCCAAGGCGCTGCAGGACAATCAAATCCTGAATGCCACCGCCTATAACCTGATTCGCGCCGGTGAAAAAACTGGTCGGCTGGCGGAAATGCTGCAAGCGGTGGCCAAGATATACGAAAACTCCGGCAAAAACCGAATGAAGCGGTTGTTGTTGTTAATCGAACCTCTTGCGATTGTTTTTATTGGAATTGCCGTGGGGGTGATTATTATGGGCTTGATCCAGGCCATCACCAGCGTGAACGATGTTGCTATTTAACAATTGATTGAGGACCAAAATGCATAAGTTTGTTGAATCCCGCCCGCGCCAATCCGGCTTCACTATGATCGAACTCCTGGTGGTGCTGGTTATCCTTGGCCTGTTGGCCGGTTTGGTTGGCCCCAAAATGTTTGGCAAGGTGGATAGTGCCAAAGTCAAAACGGTAGAAACCCAGTTAAAACTGCTCAAATCCGCACTGCAAACCTATCGCCTGGATATGGGCGAGTACCCCAGTACCCAAGAGGGTTTGGGGGCCATCACCCGCTCCCCCAACAGCAGCCGTGCCCAGCAAAATTGGAAGGGCCCCTATTTGGATGAAGAGATCCCGCTCGACCCCTGGGGTACGGCCTATCAATATCGCCGTGAAAAAAATGGCCTGCAGGATTTTACCCTTTACTCTCTTGGGGCTGATGCTAAACCAGGCGGTGAAGGTTTGGATGCCGATATAGGCTTGGTCTCCAAGTAAGCTCCTGGGGCCAGTATGAACCCGCGCGCCGGTTTTACCCTGATTGAATTATTGGTGGTACTGATGATTCTCGGGCTCACCAGTGCGCTGGTGCTACCGCGCCTACCGGCTATTTATGATCGTTTTAAGCATAAGTCGGAGCAGGAGCAATTGGTGCAATTGCTTGCCTCGCTCCCACTAAAGGCCTATACCCGCCAGCAAACTATTAGGCTAACTCAAAAAAACGCACTGCAAGTCCTTGTGCAGGAGGGGTTGACGGTTGCTGGCCAACTGGAATTGCACCTGGATCAGCCCATTGTTTACCAAGCCAATGGGGTCTGCCTGGGGGGCGCTATGGATATTCGCCTAAATGGCAGTTCCAGCCATTTGCAGCTTAATCCTCCCTATTGTGAGCTGCGTCCAAATGACTAAGGTTCAGCGCGGCTTTACTCTGGTTGAAGCTATGGTTGCCCTGGTGGTGTTCTCCATGGCGGCTATGGGAATCTACAGCTGGATTAACACCAACCTTATATCCCTAAATCGTCTCGCTGCCGTGGCCGAATCCGAGTTTGTGGTGGATTCAGCGGTGGAGCGCTTAAAGCTTATCGACCTGCGCAGCGAAACTCAGGGTTCCTTTAATGTGTCCGCTTATCAGGTGAATTGGCGGGCGCAGCTTGTCGAGCCCTGGCGACAAGGTAAAACGCAGCAGGGCAGCCTGGGGCTTTACGATTTTGGCCTCTACGATATTCACTTGGACTTAATTAAAAATTCCCGCACTCAGGGGCATTTTCAATATCGTCAAACGGCCTGGTATATGGCTCGCCAATTCAAGCTGGAGGGCGATGATGACTTTTAAATCACCAGCCTTGCCTATCAAGCAGCGCGCTTTCACCCTGATTGAAATGCTCGTGGTGCTGATTATTGTGTCGATGATTGTAACCCTGATAGTGCAGGGCTTCGGCTATTCCCTTGGGCTCTACCAGCGCGTGGTCAAATCGCAAAACAGTGCCTATCGGCAGGCGCTTGCCTACCACTGGTTAACGTCCAGCCTGTCAGCTCCCGTCGCTATGCGCCCCAAGGATCGCGCTCTGGAGGGCAATGCCGCTCAGCTAAGTACCTATACATATCAACCGCTGCTGGCCCCACAGGGCTTAAAAACCCTGATTAGCTGGGAGTTGCAGCAGCAGGCGGGTCAGCTTGTTCTCTCCTATCGCGAAGGGCGCAGTTATTTTCCTGTTTATCAATGGCCGGATGCCAGCGGGCACTTTGAATTTTTGGGTGATGGTGGCCAATGGCTGGATCATTGGCCAGTGCAAAAGAGTGATAACCTGCCGCTGCCGCAGGCCATTCGCGTGCTGGTTAAGGCCGGAGCCGAAAGCCTTAATTACGTTGTTAAAGTGGATACCCGCCTGCGTGCAGAAGTTACCTCGGACGAAATACTCTATGGTCGCGACTAATCCTGCAATTCGCCCTCGGCAGCAGGGTTTTATCCTGGCCGCCACCCTGTGGGTGCTCGCCATTATGTTTATAGTGGTGGGGATTTTTCACACTTATGTGCAGCAAAAATTGCAGCTTGGGATGCAGGCTAAAGCCAGTCTGCAGCAGCGGTTGGATCGCCACTCCAGCGAGCAGACACTGCTCTATTTGCTCTCCAGCTCACGTATGACCCGCTCGGGCATGACCTTTGCCCAGCAGCCTGAAGAAGAGTTCACAACGAGCGAGGGCTACTTGATAACTGATGCTGTGGGCGACGAGCTGGCGGTGGATGGCACTGCCTACCAAGGGTTGGGTGATACGCGCTTTGCGGTGCAGGATTTGGCTGGGTTAATTGCCCTTAATGTTACTAAACCTCTGGATTTGGCGGCCATTATTGACAAGTACGAGCCCAGCCCAGCGGTTCGGGCCCAGCTGATAAGTCGTCTGCAGGATTACATGGATGCCAATGATCGGTTGAGTTTGTCTGGCGCTGAAGCCGCTGATTACCAGCGCTTGAAATTGCCCTTGCCGACCAACGACTATCTGCGTTCAGAAACCGAGCTGTTCCGAGTAATGGGCTGGCAAGGCTGGCTTAACCAGCATCCGAAAGTGGATTGGCAGGCCTGGTTCAGCGTGCGCAAGGATTCGGTGATGAATCTCAATGCCATGCCGAAAACCCTGTTGGTAAACTACTTGGGTTTAAGCGAGGAATTAAGTAATCAATTAATTGCCGAACGCAAGGCCAATCCCTTTCGCTCGGTGGACGACTTTGTTCTGCGCACCGGCTTGCCGATAAGGCTGGATGAGGAAAAATACCGTTTTTTTCCAAGCTCCGAACTAAGGATAAGCCTGTGGAATAAGGGGGGGGGACAAGCCCAGGTGATTAGCCTACAATTGACGCCCAATGGGCTCTACGGGCCTTGGCTTGTGAATTATGAGTACAGTGTCCAGCGTGGTAACGACAATAATGAACCTTTGGCCATTCAGCAAACAACCCTCTTTGGCCACGCCCTGGATTCTAACCCCTGAGGGGGCCAGCCCGCTGGATGAATTTTCACCTATCCATGCCGAATTCAAGCTGGATAGCCCGCGTCTGATTATTCCGCGCCAGTATCTTTTCTATATATATGTCGATCTTGGCGCTGTGCCCCTTGGCTTGCGCGAGAATCTGATTCAGCAGCGCCTGCAACAGCTAAGCCCATTTGCCCAGTCAGCCAGCTGGATAGTGCAGGAAGAGGGGCGTGCGCAAATCTGGTTTTGGGACGCCAACCTGGTTCCGGCGCGCGCTGCGCAGATTCCAGCCCTGCCCAAAGCGGCAATTCCAGAGGCTTTGTTGTTGGCACCTTTTACCCAGGGGTTTCGCCTGCAAGCCTGTTTAAGCGGCTGGGAGCTGCAATATTGGGATGAGGGCTGTTTGCGCCAGAGTCTCTGGTTATCAGCGCGACCGGATGCTCGCGCGCAAGCCGATTTTGCTCGCAACTGCGGCTACCGACAGGATCAGGCTGTGTGGGTGGATGCAGATCTTGCCCTTTTGCCAGGCCCCTGGGATGAAAAGCCTTTTTGGAGCCGTGCCACTCTTTTGCGTGAGCCGCTTGTCACCCGATTAATTGCTGGCCTATTGCTGGTTTGGGTCACCTTGGAGTTGGGTATGGATCTAGGCACCCAGTTTAAGTCCTCTTGGCTGTCCTCTTCGGTGGCGGCGCAGAGTGAAAGTATGGAAGGCCTGGTGAACCAGCGTGACGCCGCCCTCCGCCAGCAGGAATTTAATCGCGCTATTACCCAGCTTGTAGCCGCTCCATCACCTTTGTTTTTGGCCGCGCAGGTTAATCAATGCCTTGCAGGTTTCGATCTGGTTATTCTGGACTGGCAATATCAGCGCGGCCAATTGGTGGCTGTTCTGCAAAAGGAGGGGCTGGACACCCGCGCCCTGATCGAAGCCTGTGCCGCCAACCCGGTGTTTACCGATGTGCGGGTTGAGCCGGGCCTGACTCCCGATCAAACCCGGGTGCTGTTCAGTTTGCCTGGCGCTGTTAATAAGGAGGATGGCGATGCTTGAGCAGCTACATAAAACACTGCAGCCCTATTGGCTGCAATTGCAGCAGCAGGCGGGCGCCAACTCCCGCTTGCGCTGGATGCTATGGGCAGTGCTCTACATCTTTTTGGTTTATTTTGCCTTGAGCCTGGGCGAGTGGCGGGCAGAGCAACAGCAGGGTATTAATCAATTGCAGCGTACCGCCAGTCGCCTGGAGCAGCTGCAGGCGCAAACTCAATGGCCAGAGCGTCTGACCCAGGAGAAGGCAGTAGGCGAGCAGCTGGGGCAGCGGCTCTGGCAGGCGGCAACTCCAGGCCTGGCCGAGGCAGATCTACAAAACTATCTGCGTCAGCTCATTGCCAGTCGCAATGGCGATGCTTTGCGGCTGCGCCTGGCGCCGACGGAGACACAGCTAATTGGCGGCAAAACTCTCTATAAGGTCAGTGCCGATCTCTCTGCGGTGATCAATGTTGCGCAAATTGATCTGCTAATGCGCGCCCTGGCGGAAGATAAACGCGCGCTATTGGTGGAGCGCTTTTCCTATAGCCCCCAGCGCGGCGGGCAGCTGGGTTTACTAGTGACGGCGTATTTTGCTGGCGCTGACAATACTGATGCTGGAGGGGCTGGTAATGCTGCACCTTAAGTTTGCGCAACTGCCCAAGCATGAGCGCAGGCTCTATCAGCACTTGGCGGCAGCCTTGGTGGCGGGTTTTGCCTTGGGTTTGCTCTGGGTGTTATTGGGTTTTTCCGATCAGCGCCCCCCTGTCGAGGCCGAGTGGCAGGAGTCTGTGGTTCCTGCTGCAGATGATGTTGCAGCACTATTTGCCGTTGTTACGCAACAGCCGCGTTGGTTTACCACGGTGGCCAGCCAGCCTCAGCCTCAGCCACAGCAAGACCTACTTAAGGCCCTGGAGGGCAAACCGGAAAGCCTGCGCCTAACCGGATTGGTAAGCAAAGGGGCCACTAAATATGCGCTCTTCCTTCCTTTAGTGGCATCTGCTGGAACTGCTGCGCCGGTGATTCGTCAGTTAGCCGTGGGTGATACGCTGGTTGGTGATTGGGTAGTGGTTGCCATTGGGGCTAACCAAGTGCAAATTCGCCAGGGGGATGAGGTGCAAGTTATCACAATGTATCAACCCCAAAAACCTTAAAACGCAGGTGCAGATCTGGCAGGTTAAAGGGGGGTAATTTCTTGCGCTGCTTTTCTTGCACTAAATCCCCAAGCTAATCAAACTGCCCGCCCATAACACCCTTATACAATCGCATTTTGGGAATTCAACATAATGTTCAAGGTTCGCGCTCGCTCGCTAGCATTAACCAGCTTTAAGTGTACTGCTGCATTGGCAATTTTGGCCGCGCTTAGCAGCTGTTCCAGTTTTTGGCATAAACCTACCAGTGCAGAGCGGGGCAGGGAACTGAGTAAATTTGAACCCCTGCGCGCGGCCAAGGGGGCGGATTCCAATGGGGCCTTATCGTCCTCGCAGCAGGTGCCGCGGCAATCGACAACATTTAAGCCTGGCCCGGGCGTCAATATTGGCGCGCAGGTGGCTGATGCCACTGTGGCTGAGTTGTCGCTCAACCTTAGCGGTGCTCCTATTGTCGGTAATTACCGCAATATGCCCTTGCCGGCATTTATCAATGAAGTGTTTGGTGAGCAGTTGGGCCTCTCTTTTACACTCGAGCCGCAAATTGAAAAACAAGACGATTTGGTTACCCTGCGGTTAATCGACCCGGTTCCACCGGCTGAGTTATTTCATGTCGCTATGCAAACCCTGAATAGCTACGGTGTTGCCATCTCCCAACAGGACGGCGTGTTGAGCTTCAGCATCGACAAAAATGTCAGCGCTGGTGAAACCCCGTTATTAGTAAGTGGCCGGGCGCTGCCAGATGTGCCCCAGTCCCATCGCCCCGTATTTATGTTTGTGCCCCTAAAGGCGGTGACCAATGCTAAGGTGGCTGGATGGGTAAGGGACGCCCTTCAGGGAAAGGAGATCCAGGTTAGTGAAGACGCCTCGCGCAATGCGGTACTGTTAAAAGGTAAGCCAGAGCTGGTCAACCAGGCCCTGGCGATTATCGAGGTGCTAGATCAGCCACTGATGCGCGGTAAGTTCTCCGCCAGTATCGAGCCGGCTTTTGTAAAAGTGGAGGCGTTAAGTAAAAACCTGAAGGATGTGCTTAATGCCGAGGGCTATGACGCCAATATTAAATCATCACTTGGTTCTATTATCCTTATCCCGCTGGAAGGAACTAACCAGCTGGTAGTTTTTGCCGCCTCCCAGGCCATTATCAATCATGTGCGCGAGTGGGTGAATGTGCTGGATCGCCGTCAGCAGATGAGTATTGATCAAGGCATTTTTACCTACGAGGCTCGCAATACCGACGCAGCCCATATAGTTGAACTGCTTAACAGCGTTGAGCATGGTGGTAAAACTAGTAGAAATAGTGGCGATTCAAGTAAGGGCACGGCTATTTCCGATACCACGTCAGGCAGTTCTCAGGCAACGGCTGCTCAAGGTGCCAGTGCCAGTATTAATGGCGGCAACTTTGTGGTGGATAGCAACCGCAACACCATCATCTATAAGGGCAGTGGCCAGGCATGGCTGGATATGCTGCCGGTTATTCAATCCCTGGATAAGGCGGCACCCTCGGTGTTAATTGAGGTGCTTTTGGCCGAGGTTACGCTCGACGATTCCGAGCAAACCGGGTTTGAGTTTGTTGCCAATGGCTCGCAAAAAGTGGGTGGTAAAAGCTATGGGATCAAGTGGGGCACACTGGGCGGCCTGGGCCTTGGGTCATCTGCCCTAAGCGCCACCCTGGATAGCGCCGGCGAGACCCGCGCCATCTTAAATCTATTTTATAAAAATAACCGCGTCGAGATTCGCTCCCGCCCCCGCCTGATGGTTAAAAGCGGCCAAGAGGCCACTATAGATGTGGGCACAGAGGTGCCGACTATCAGCTCTAAAGCGCAATCAACAAGCACTACAGATTCACCCATACTTCAATCGATTAGTTATCGCAAAACCGGTGTTCGCTTATCGGTAAAGCCTGTGGTCCATGCCTCCGGCAATGTGGATATTGAAATCGATCAGGAGCTGAGTGAGGCCGGGAAGGATGACAACAGCGACATAGGCTCCCCCAGCGTATTTAACCGTAAAATTCAAACCACGGTTTCATTACAGGATGGCGGCTCTATATTATTGGGCGGCCTTATTTCCAGCCGAAAAGACAGAGGCAACGTGGGTGTGCCCTGGTTTGGCAAATTGCCGCTGCTGGGTAAGTTGTTCAGTGCTGACAGCAACTCCTCGTTGCGTACCGAGTTGATGGTCATGATTGTCCCCTATGTCATAGATACCCCCGCTGAGGGCCAAGCGATAACCAAGACTATTCAACAAACGTTTCAGCAATTTGACAAAGAGGAATCAATTGGTATAAAAAGTGCGCACCAAGATTAGATTTTATTCGGCCCTGGCGTGAAATAAGTCCAATACTGGGCAAATGAATTGGCTTTTAATAACTTAGGCTTGATCTAAGGCTTTGAAGCGGTATATTCTTGGGCCGTCTTTAAATCGTGGGATTGCTCTTGCAGACCCAAGGAACCAAGACCAATCAAACTCAACGTTGATTATAAATTCATGAAATAGGAGTTAAACCATATGGTTTCCAAGAAGCTTTTAGGCGTAGCTATTGCCGCTGCCCTTTCCACTCCAGCTTTCGCTGTGATTGATATGACTGGTGGTACCGGTGGTGCAGGTTCTGGTGCTGTTGTGTACGCTAAAGAATCTATCACTACCGCTCAAGTTACTAGCGGCATGGTTCAAGTAGCTGCTGCTGGTACTGAGCTTAACGTGCAAGTTGCTACCGGTTTCGGTGTAACTGCTACTACCCACGCATTTATCCGTTTCGACCTGACCAATGCCAAGTTTAAAACTGCGGTAGTTGCTGGTGATCTGACTGCACTGTCAGGTTCTATCACCAACGTAACTGTTGCTCAGGGTGGCGCTATCGGTGACAGCTATGTAATTCTGGATGTTACCTCTGGCGGTCTGTCTCAAACTGACAAGCTGCAACTGGCTCTGGCTGGCCTGCAAGTTAGCCCAACTGCTGCAGTTACTATCAGCTACGCTCACTACAGCACTTCTCCAAACGCTGTAGCTCAGTCTGGCGCCCTGGCTTCTGACAGCTATGCTGGTATCAGTGTTGCTAACGCTCTGACCACTACCATCACTGCTACTGATCGCGTTGCTAACGTAAGTGCTTCTCCAGCCTTCACTATGTTCGTATCTCCAGCTGCTGCTACCGCCACTATCGGTAACGTGAAGTTTGATCTGGCTGCCGGTGCTCTGGACGCTGCTGGTCTTGCAGTAACTACCCTGGCTCAGGTTATGGATACTGGTGCTGGCAAGTCCAAGTTGGAAGTAACTGGTGACCTGAGCTTCACCGTTGGTGCCAACGCTGGCGCAACTGCTGCTAACCTGACCTTCAACGCTGTTCCTTCTGACACTGCTGCTACCAACGTAGCTTCTGGTAAGTTGACTAACCTGGGTGCTCAAGCTCTGGCTGGTGCTGGTAACGATATCGCTGTCACTGCTACCAGTGCTATCAATGTTGGCTCTTACAGCCTGACCTTCACCCCAACTGCAATTGCTTCTGCAGCCTACGGTGCGGCCAGTAAAACTGCTGCTTTGGGTAGCATTACCCGCAGCGGTACTACTATCCAAGTTCCATACGTAACCACTTTCTCTGATTACAATCAGCGTCTGATCCTGGTTAACCGTGGTTCTGCTTCTGCTCCTTACACCATTAGCTTCACCAAAGAAGCTGGTGTAACTACCACTGCAGGTGCTGCTGCTACTGGTACCCTGGCTGCAAACGAGACCAAAGTAATCAAAGCTAGTGACATAGTTACTATCGATGGTTCTACTCGCACTGCTGCTACTGTAGTAGTAACTGCTCCAAGCTCCAACATCGACGCGGCTATCACTCAGGTTAACCTGTCTGACAAGTCTACCGACACTGTTAAACTGCAATAATTTGTAGTTCTACAGAGTGGTAAAAAGGGCGCTTCGGCGCCCTTTTTTATTGTGCAGTGGGTTGTGTTATTACAGCTTTTTGCTCTGCGGCTTGTGTTCAATATGTTTTAATGCTCGCTTTAATTGTTGTGGTCTTGTGCAATTTTACGGGTGCCTTGTTTGAATTCGATATCGAAGAAATCCGTCCTCTTTTATCGTGATGTGACCGAGTATACGGGCGGCCAGCAAAAGGTGGCGGATTACTTTCAGCATCTGCTCAGCTCCTGTGAGTATGTGCCGGCCATCAGTTTTTCCTCGCGAACCCGTTGGGATAGCGCCAATCCCTGGTATCCCGCCTACCAAGCTGCGGCTGTGGAATTTGTCCCGGCAAACTACCAATATCAGTTTTTAGCGGGCCTGGACTGGGAGCAGTATTTGGCCTCGTCGCACCCGCATAAACAGCCAATCATTAATCTCATCCAGCATGTGCGCCACGCCGATCCCGATCAGCGGTTATTTGGCTTTCTCTCCCGGCCAGCAATTCGAATATGTGTATCCACCGAGGTGGCTGCAGCTATAGAGTCAACTGGGCGGGTAGTGGGGCCGGTTGTTACTATTGCTAACGGCCTGGATTTGCCCGCTTTGCCCCAGCTGGAAAAGCGTTGGGATCTGCTGATTCTCGGCCCCAAGAACCCACAGCTTGCTGCCGAGCTAATGGCCGAGCTTGGCCAGCGAAACGGGCGTGTGCGGATGGTTTCCAACTGGCTGGCGCGCTCGGAGTTGTTGGCGCTGATGGCGGCGAGCCGAATTGTGCTTGCGTTGCCTAGCCCTAGCGAAGGTTTTTATTTGCCGGCGCTGGAGGCTATGCAATATGCAGATTTGGCCATAGTGCCCGATTGCGTGGGTAATCGTAGTTTTTGTCTGCACCAGGAAAACTGTCTGCGGCCTGAGTACAAGCGCGATGCAATCATGGCTGCGTTAAATGAGGGGTTGGGTTTGTTGCAGGCCCCATCAGTACTATCGCGCATTCAGGCACATGCTGCGCGCACCCTAAATTATCACTCCTTGGCTCGCGAGCGGCAGGAGTTTTTGGCGCTGATGGGGCGTGCAGATGATCTCTGGCGCAGCCTTTGTTAAGCTGTGCCCCTTTTTAAAGCTGGTGCCCCTGTTTGAACTCTCCTAAGACTCTATTGCTTACCGGATTACCGCGTTCGGGAACAACCCTGTGTTGCCATATCTTGAATGATTGCGGAAATGTGTTGGCGCTCCATGAGCCCTTGACCCCTAGTGACTTTGACGTGACTAAGGGGCGTGCTGCTGCAGTGATGCAAATTGCCAATTTTGCTGCTGCAATGCGCACCAGTGCACTGACAAGGGGGGTAGTGTTTAGTCGCGTTAAAAATGGTCGCGTACCGGAAAATCCTGTGGCGCCAGCGCGAGGTACAGGTCTGCGCCCGCTTGATGTCAACCTCGGAGAGATGGATGTAAGTGCTCAGGTCGAAGATGAGCGCTTTACATTAGTCATCAAACATAATGCGCTTTTTACTGGCTTGTTGCCGGAATTGGCGCAGCAGTTTCCTGTCTATGGGGTGGTGCGCAACCCTTTAGCGGTACTGGCGAGCTGGAACCAAGTGGACTTGCCGGTTAATCGCGGCCATATACCTGCTGCCGAAATGTTTTGCCCTGAATTGAAGTCGGCGCTGGCGTTGCTATCAGATAGAATTGAGCGCCAGCTTTATATTCTGGAGTGGTTCTTTTTGCGGTTTGCCGAGCATTTGGGCGATAGGCTGGTGCGCTACGAGCAATTTGTGCAACAGCCTGAGTTGTTGGCAAGGGCGCTAGCCATTGCTGATCCGCGCCAAAAAGATGTTGCGCCGCGCACTAGCCGCAATCATCAATATGATTTAGCGCTTATGGAGTACCTATACCGGCGTCTTAAAAATTACGGGGCTGCGATATGGCAGTACTATTCGCTGAGTGAGTTGGATGAACTCATGGAAAACCTAAGGGCGGCCGAATGAGATCATTGGATTTCATGATTATCGGTGTGCAGAAGGGCGGCACTACAGCCTTGAGTCATTTTCTCTCCTGTCATCCGCAAGTCGCTATGGCCAGCAATAAGGAAGTGCATTTGTTTGATGCGCCCGACTATAGGCCAGGGTTGTCACAGGTAGAGATAAATCAGCGCTATCAGCACTATTTCCCCAGGCAAGCTGAAGGTCAGTTGCTTGGAGAGGCTACGCCCATTTATTTATATTGGCCGGAAATCATACCCGAGCTACACAGGTATAATCCGCGTTTAAAGTTGATAGTGTTGCTACGTGACCCAGTGCAGCGGGCTATATCCCAATACCAAATGGAGCGTGCGCGTGGCTACGAGCGCTTGCCGCTGCTGCTGGCATTGCTGCTGGAGCCGCTTCGTCTGTGGGTTAGCGCCAAGCGCCCATTAACCAGCGCCCATCGTCGGCATTCTTATGCTGATCGCGGTTGCTACATGCGCCAGTTGCGCCAGTTGCGCCGTTATT
Source organism: Cellvibrio sp. (assembly GCA_050305995.1). Classification (GTDB taxonomy): domain Bacteria; phylum Pseudomonadota; class Gammaproteobacteria; order Pseudomonadales; family Cellvibrionaceae; genus Cellvibrio. The sequence goes on along the minus strand of JBNLGJ010000006.1, from coordinate 85,191 downwards.
TTCCTGATCACCAGCTATTGCTGCTTGATAACACTGAGTTGGCTGCCCAACACCAGGAAACTCTGTTGCGCGTGACTCAATTTTTGGGCTTGACGCCTATGGCGGTTGCCCAGGAGGAAATTTTTTCCGGAGGCTATGTGCCACAAAAAAATATCCTGGCCACTTGGCTGCTCAGGTTGAAATTTAAATTTGCCAATCGCGGCCTGCGCGCTCTTCTTGCGGCTATGGGGTATAACCCAAGCTGGCCCTGGTTGGAATAAGCGAGTGCCTTTAGGTCTTATGGGATCTGTTATGTCGATTACATCAGCAGCTGCAAACAAGCGTCGTAAAGGGATTGTCTTGGCGGGTGGATCTGGAACCCGGCTTTATCCCATTACCAAAGCAATCAGCAAGCAAATCGTGCCTATTTACGATAAGCCGATGATCTACTATCCGCTGACTACGCTGATGCTGGCGGGTATTCGCGATATTCTGATTATTTCCACCCCCCGTGATCTGCCGATGTACCGTGAGTTGTTGGGTGATGGCGCCGATTGGGGGTTGAATATTTCCTATGCCGAACAGCCATCTCCCGATGGCTTGGCGCAGGCCTTTATTATCGGTGCCGAATTTATTGGCGATGACAATTGCGCGTTGGTGTTGGGCGATAATATTTACTACTCCCACGATTTTTCCCTGCTCTTGCAAAATGCCGATGCGCGCATGAGTGGTGCGACTGTATTTGGTTATCATGTAGATGACGCGCGCGCCTATGGGGTGGTGGAATTTGCCGATGATGGCACAGTGCTATCCATTGAGGAAAAGCCGCTCCAGCCAAAATCCAAATACGCGGTAACCGGTTTGTACTTCTACGATAACCGCGTTATTGATATTGCCCGCTCGGTAAAACCATCCGCTCGGGGCGAGCTGGAAATTACCGATGTCAATAAAAAATACCTGGAAATGGGCGAGCTCACTGTGGAACTTTTGGGGCGCGGTGCCGCTTGGTTGGATACGGGTACGCATGACAATTTACTCGCCGCCAGCCAATTTATTCAAACCATAGAAAAACGCCAAGGTTTGAAAGTGGCATGCCCGGAAGAAATTGCCTATCGCATGGGTTATATCAACCGCGAGCAATTAATTAAACTTGCTGAGCCGCTGCTAAAAAGCGGCTATGGCGAATACCTAATGAATATCCTTGACGATCGAGTGTTTTGATGGAAGTGGTAGCGACGGCAATTGCGGATGTACTTTTATTTAAACCCAAAGTATTTGGTGATGAGCGCGGCTTTTTTATGGAAACCTTTCGCCAAAGCTGGTTTGATGATCGAGGTATAAGTGCCAATTTTGTGCAGGATAATCACAGTTCATCGGCGCGCGGGGTGCTGCGTGGCTTGCATTATCAAATTAAAAAACCTCAGGGAAAATTAGTGCGGGTGACGGCGGGCGAAGTCTATGACGTTGCTGTCGATTTGCGTAAAAGTTCGCCCACTTTTGGTCGGTCGGTGGGGGTTTATTTATCGGCACAAAATAAACATATATTTTGGGTTCCTCCTGGTTTCGCCCACGGCTTTTTGGTGTTGAGTGAGCAGGCTGAGTTTAATTACAAGTGCACTGAATACTATGCGCCTGAATATGATCGCTCACTGTTGTGGAATGACCCGGCGCTAGCCATAAACTGGCCCCTGGGCGACATGGCCACTCCGGTATTATCCGCTAAAGACCGGGCGGCACTACCTCTGGCCCAGGCAGAGACATTTTCATGAGTCAGCCACAAACCCGGAGCAAGGTGACGCGGGTATTGATTACTGGCGCCAAGGGCCAGTTAGGCCAGGCGCTGCAACAAACAGCACCGGACACCCTGGGCGCCGAGCCCGGTTCGCTGGAGCTGATAGCTGTTGATCGCAGTCAATTTGATTTGTCGCAATCCGAGCAGCTGGCAGCACAATTGCAGCAGTATAAGCCCCATGCCATTATTAACGCCGCAGCGTTTACCGCAGTTGATAAGGCCGAAAGTGAATTCGAGTTGGCCAATCGGGTGAATGCTTTGGCCGTGGCGGAATTGGCTCGTTGGTGTGAAGCTAATAATATTCCCCTGATTCAGGTTTCTACGGACTTTGTTTTTGATGGCAATCAGGCACAGCCCTATTTGCCTGAGGGAGAGGCTAATCCCCTGGGCGTTTATGCAAAAACTAAACGCGCTGGCGAATTGGCGGCACTGGAATTGTGTTCCCGCGCTTACGTGGTTCGCACTGGCTGGGTGTATGGCGAACATGGAGTCAATTTTGTCAAAACCATGCTGCGTCTGGGGGCCGAGCGGGATGTTTTGGGGGTGGTTGCCGATCAAGTGGGTACGCCAACCTATGCAAAACACCTGGCGCAGATGATCTGGCGGCTTTTGGCGATATTACCCGAACAAAAAATCTATCATTTTTCGGATGCGGGGGTCGCCAGTTGGTATGACTTCGCGATTGCTATATTCAAGCTTGCTCAAGCTCAGGGAATACTCGACCGGGTGCCTCTGGTAAAGCCTATAACCACTAGCGACTATCCAACCCCCGCGCGACGTCCAGCATATAGCGTACTGGATAAAAGCCTCACTTGGAAAATATTGGATATAACCCCTTGTCATTGGCAAACGGCATTGGCAGATATGTTACTTGCGTACCAAAAGCAACAAAACTAATCCATCGAGTTGGCAATTTCCTCGCGTTCAATTCTAACGGCATATGCTTGTGTAAATTATGAAAAATATTTTGATTACCGGCGGTGCCGGATTTATTGGTAGCAATTTTTGCCATTATTGGGCTGCACAACACCCTGGCGATAAATTGGTCGTGCTGGATGCACTGACCTATGCCGGGCACCGCGCCAACTTGGAGCCGCTGGAACAAAAAAATGGTTTGTTCTTTGTGCAGGGCGATATCGGTGATGCTGCACTGGTGGAGCAGATATTTTTAGCCGAGGCGATTAACTGCGTGATTCACTTTGCCGCAGAGTCCCATGTGGATCGCTCAATCAGTGGCCCTGATGCGTTTCTGCAAACAAATATTATGGGTACTCACACGCTGTTAAAAACCGCTAAAAAGCTATGGCTGGATGCGGGTGTTGCCGAGCACCACTTTCATCATGTGTCAACAGATGAGGTTTATGGGTCGCTGAAGGCTGATGCTCCCGCCTTTACCGAATCAAATCCGTTTGCGCCTAATTCACCTTACTCTGCATCCAAGGCCGCATCGGATCATCTGGTGCGCGCCTATCACCACACCTATGGATTGCGGGTAACTACTAGCAATTGCTCCAATAATTATGGCCCCTATCAGGATAGTGAAAAATTAATACCTTTAATAATTCAAAATATCCTGCGTGGTAAAGCCCTGCCAATTTATGGCGATGGGAAAAATATCCGCGATTGGCTCTATGTAGAAGATCACTGTCGCGCAATTGATTTAATCCTGGCCAAGGGAAAAATCGGTGAAGTCTACAATGTGGGCGGTGAAAATGAATGGCGCAATATAGATATAGTTAATCTAATTTGCGAAAAAGTAGATGCGGCCTTAATGGCTAATGTATCGTTACTGCAATTGTTCCCCAATACTCCTTGTGCTGCTGGTGGCTCGGCAAAAGATTTAATCACCTTTGTTCAAGATCGTCCTGGTCATGACCGACGCTACGCTATAGATCCCGGCAAGTGTCATGCTCAGCTTGGTTATTATCCTCAGGAGAGTTTTGAAACGGGTATTGTAAAAACTATCCAGTGGCTGTTGCATCATCAACAATCCGTCCAAGCGTAATCGAGTTGAGCAATGTTTAAGCAAGCATGGAAACATAAAACCCTGATCTGGCAATTGTTGCGCCGTGATATTCAGTCGCGCTATCGCGGTTCGGTGCTGGGCTTGCTTTGGTCATTAGCTACACCGCTGATCATGTTGGCGATTTACACCTTTGTCTTTCAATACATTTTCAAATCGCGTTGGAGTGATTCGGCTGGTGAGACAACGTTGAGTTTTGCCACTATTTTGTTTCTTGGTTTGAGCATTCATGCGCTGCTCGCAGAAATTATAACCAAGTCTCCAGTGCTCATTACTTCTAACCCCAATTTTGTAAAGAAAATAGTGTTTCCATTGGAGTTGCTTTCCTGGATTACGCTGTTTAGCGCTATCTTTACCTTTGCGATTAGCCTTGGTTTGCTGCTTGTCTTTATTTTGATTGAGCAACATGGCATTCCCGTTACTGCCTTACTTTTGCCGCTAATAGTGCTGCCCTATTTTCTATTGCTATTGGGGGTTTCATGGGGGTTGGCTGCGCTGGGAGTTTATTTGCGTGATATACAACAAATTACCGGCACACTGGCAACTTTATTGCTTTTTTTAAGCCCAACTTTCTATTCCGTAAATGTGTTGCCAAAAAATATGCAGAGTTTGATTTATGTTAATCCCCTGTCATTTGTTGTTGAGTCGGCTCGCGCCGTATTAATTTATGGGCGCCTGCCGGACTTGACTGGCTTGATTATTTACACCGCTGTTGCAATCTGCGTAGCTATTTTGGGGTACCTGTTTTTTCGCAAGGCCCGCCCTGGCTTTGCGGATGTGTTATAGGTTGCTGCCATGATAAAAGTAAACAATGTCTCCAAAACCTATTTAATTTGGCGAACCCCCTTTAGTCGACTATTTGTGCCGGTTGTGATGCGTCTGTTGCGGCGGTTTTTCCCGGATTATTGTCAGCATCTGCTGCAGAGTTCATGTCAGTCTGTAAGGGCTTTGGAGCAAATAGATTTCTGCGTGGCTGAGGGCGATAGCCTCGGTATTATCGGTTTAAACGGCAGTGGCAAGAGCACGCTGTTGCAAATAATTGCGGGAACTTTGCAGCCGACAACGGGCAGTGTGGAGATCCAAGGGCGTATTGCGGCGCTATTAGAGTTGGGGAGCGGCTTTGATCCAGAGTTCACCGGGCGCGAGAATATTTATATCAACGCATCAATTCTCGGCTTAACTCGGCGTGAAATTGATGAGCGCTACGACGCCATAGTGGCCTTTGCTGATATTGGTGATTTTATCGAGCGACCCGTTAAAACCTATAGCTCGGGAATGATGGTTCGCCTGGCGTTCGCGGTGCAGGTGCATGTCGAGCCTGATGTATTGATTGTCGATGAGGCGCTATCTGTTGGTGACGCCCGCTTTCAGGCTAAGGCGCTGTCAAAGATTGAAGAAATTCTAAAGCGCGGTACCACCCTGTTATTCGTAGGGCATGATCTTAGTGCGGTGCGCGCCTTTTGCAATCAGGCGATGTTGCTCGATAAAGGGCGAATTATAAAAGCTGGCATACCTGATGATGTAATTGCTGACTATTTGTATATCGTACAAAAAGATCGTATTGCGGAACTGAACAGTAGCTTGGATTTACAGCGAAAAGGGAAGGGTTTTGCGCTTCAGGGATTTGATATTCTCGATGCCCGTTTTGAAGGATATCAACAGCACGCTACTCTTGGTTTTGGCTCCCAAGTGAAGTTGTTAGTGGATGTACATATGTCTGCTCCTATAGAAGCTCCCTTTTTGATTGTTGATATTATCGATAACCGCGGTATGCAGCTGACCGGAAAGCGCATTGCAGTTCCTGAAATTAACGGCGAGCGTCAAGTAAGTGTTAATTTACATTGCAGCTTTCAAAAGGGAGTTTATCGCGTGCGTTTGCGTTTAGTGAGCGCGCCAAGCCTTGAACAAACCCTATTGATGAGTCGTTACGAAGAACTTTTATCGTTGGAAATGATAGATGACGTTCGCGATAAATTTACCGGCCTTTTTCCCATACCCATTGATGTTGTCTGGAATGAGCCAGGGATGAGAATAATGCGAGACCCTGAATAGGAGGTTACCTCGTGTCAACTGCAGCTGATCAATATCAGGTTAGGGTGCACTGGATGTCGTCACGACCAATGGTGGCCGGGCGCGCCTATCTATTGCGTCGCGGTAGCGAGCTGCTGACGATTAATGTTACCGCATTAAAATATCGACAGCATGAAATTACTGGCGAGCACTTGTCAGCAACTGAAATTGTTGCGGGTGAGCAATGTGTCGCCAATATAAGTTGTGCCCGGCCGCTCGCCATCAATGAATCATTGGCTTCAGATAAAAAATTTGAATTGCTTGATTTGCACAGTGAAGATGTCTTGGCCACTGGGCGTATCGAATTCGCGTTGCGCCGCGCCACTAATATTCGCTGGCAGTCTTTGAGCGTAGATAAAGCTTTGCGCGCACAAGCCAAGCGGCAAATGCCGAGATGTGTTTGGTTTACCGGTTTGTCTGGCTCAGGTAAATCAACCATTGCTAACCTGCTTGAACAGAGGTTGTTTGAGCAAGGCTATCATACCTATTTATTGGATGGCGATAATCTTCGTCATGGCTTGAATCGGGATTTGGGTTTTACCGAAGCGGACAGGGTAGAGAACATTCGTCGTGTTGCCGAAGTGGCACGCCTAATGGTGGATGCAGGGCTAATTGTCTTGGCTTCATTTATTTCGCCGTATCGCTCTGAGCGGGAAATGGCCCGCAGCTTATTTGCTGAGGGCGAATTTATTGAAGTTTTTGTCGATACGCCTTTGGCAGAATGTGAGCTGCGCGATGTTAAAGGGCTTTATGCTAAGGCGCGGCGCGGTGAGTTAAAAAACTTTACCGGTATAGATAGTGCCTACGAGGCTCCACAGCAGGCGCAATTGGTCTTGAATACATGTCAGTTAACACCTGAGCAATGTGCCGATCAGGTCATCAGTTATTTGCAGGCACAGGATAGTCTGTAATAAGCCAATTTTTATCAAGAGTTTGTCAGTGGGTGAGATGAAAAAATTAATTGTGGTTTTAGGCATGCATCGCAGTGGCACTAGTGCGGTGGTCAAGGCACTATCCTGCATGGGGGTTAGTCTTGGCAATAATTTTATGCCAGCAGGGATAGATAACCCAAAGGGCTTTTTTGAAGATAAGGAAATTAATGAGCTCAATATTGAAATGCTCGAAGCTATAGGGCAGCAGTGGTTTAGTTTGTCGTTAGTTTCTGATACTGATGTCGATAGATTGGTGAGCCTGGGTTATGTTGAAAAAGCCGTTACATTACTGCAGCGGCAGATGGCTAATATTGAATGTTTCGGATTTAAAGATCCGCGTGTCTCCAAATTAATAAAATTTTGGAAGTTGGTGTTTGCCCGGCTGAATTGCGAATTACGTTATATATTTTGTTTGCGTCACCCCTTGAGCGTGGCCAACTCCCTGCGTCAGCGTAATCGCACTCCGATCCATAAGGGTTACCTGCTGTGGCTAAGTTACAATTTGGCAGTCATTAATGAAGCGCAAGGCCTGACATTGGTTGGTCAGGATTACGATCAGTTAATGGAGCAACCGCTTGTCGCTGTCGAGTCTCTGGCAAAGGGGCTGGGGTTGACGCTCGACCCTCAAGCTAGCCAGCAATTTGCGACAGATTTTCTTGATAAAAACTTGCGTCATTCATCTTTTGATGAAGCATCGCTGAGTAAAGATCCACAATGTCCACAGCTTGTGGTTAAAGTCTATCCCTATTTACAACAACTATTGCACCCTAACTACCAGGCGGCACTAATCGAGCTGCAAAAACTTTATGCCAATAATAGCGAGAAATTAGCCACTGAATTTTTGCGCTCGGATGAAATTGAGCGAGCCGCTATAGAGTATTTTTACAGGGAGACCAATGCGCGAGAGCTGACCCAGCAATTGGATACTTGTATGGTTTGGGCCAAATCCCTGGAGCGAGATGTCGAGCAGCGGACGTCTTGGGCAAAAACGCTGGAGCAGCAGCTGGATGAGCGAACCCAGTGGGCCAAGTCGCTGGAACAGCAGTTGAGCGAGCGTACAGCTTGGGCGCAAAAGTTGACCAAAGAGTTGGCGGAGGTTCGCACTAATGAGGTGCTGTTGCAGCAAAAAATAGCTAGTGCCTCAGATCAAATTCGCTCTCTGGATGAAAAAGCGCAGCACTTGGAAACTAATCTGCGTGAAACTACCGAGCAATTGGATGTGCAGCGCGCTACTGCAAACCAACTGCAGAGTCAGCTCGCGGATGTGCAGGATAACTACCTGCGTATTATCAACTCCCGGTCGTGGAAAATTACTAAACCGATGCGGGTTTTCGGTAGGTTAATTCGCGGCGAAACGCATTTAGTTGCCAATGCACTTAAGCCCCGCCTACAGCATTATGCGCGAGCAGCTTATCATCGCTTGCCCTTGAGTCTGGGTGTTAAAAATACCTTGGCCGGTTGTGTATATCGTATTGCGGGCCCAATGTTTGAAGGGCTTGTCCATTATGAAATGTGGCGTCGTAGCGGCAGGGCCAATCTACCGGTGATAGCTACTCAAGGCGTGATCGCGGCAGATGAAATTCAAACAGTACTGAGCAATTTGGTCTTGCCTCAATCAAGCAAACCTTTGGTTTCAGTTGTTATTCCCAGTTATGGCAATTTGCCGGTAACACTTACCTGTTTGGCGTCTATTGCGCGTCATAAGCCCAAAGTTGAGATTGAAGTGATTGTCATGGAGGATCACTCGCCCGATCATGAAATCCATTGCCTGCAACAGGTGCAGGGGTTGCGTTATGAAGTTAACCCGCACAACTTGGGTTTTATTCGCTCTTGCAATCGTGCTGTTTCCTTTGCCAAGGGTGAATATATTTATTTATTGAATAACGATACTGAGGTTACCGAAGGTTGGTTGGATCGTTTGTTGGATGTGTTTGCCTCCCGTGAAGATTGCGGCATGGTCGGGTCGAAACTGGTTTATCCCGATGGTCGCTTGCAGGAAGCTGGTGGAATCCTGTGGCGTGATGGCTCTGCGTGGAATTACGGGCGCCTCAAGGATCCCAACCTGCCAGAGTTTAATTATTTAAAAGAAGTGGACTATGCATCTGGTGCCTCGCTGTTAATCAAGCGGCAATTGTTTATTGACTTGGGATTGTTTGATGAACGCTATGTACCTGCCTATTGTGAAGATTCTGACTTGGCCTTTAAGGTGCGCGCTGCGGGCTTGAAGCTCTATTACCAGCCAGCTTCGGTGATTGTGCATTATGAAGGCGTTTCCAATGGCACCGACGTACATGGCAGCGGCATAAAATCCTATCAGCTGGCAAATCAAAAAAAGTTTTATGAAAAATGGCAGGCAGTGCTGAATAAACACCCAGAAAACGCACAGCGTGTTTTTTCTGCTCGCGATAAATCCTTGGAGAAGCCATGTGTGGTGATTGTCGATCATTATGTGCCTCGCCCGGACAGAGATGCAGGCTCGCGCACTATGGTTGCATTTATCCAAACCTTATTGGATATGGGCTGTAATGTTAAGTTTTGGCCCGATAACCTCTGGTTTGATCCCGAATACACGCCACAGCTGCAACAGTTGGGTGTGGAGGTGCTTTACGGCAAAGAATATGCCGGTAAATTTGATACTTGGCTGCGTTCTGCCGAAGGGCAGGTGAGCCAGGTTTTATTGAGTCGGCCGCATATTGCCATCAACTACCTTGATGCCTTGAAAAAGGTTAACGGAATTTATGTTGCCTATTACGGGCATGATTTACATTTTGCGCGGTTGAAAAATGAAGCAGAAGTCACGGGCAACCAAAAGCTGCTAAAAGAGGCCGAGGATTATTTGGCGCTGGAGAGTAAAATTTGGCACTCAGTTGATAGCGTGCTTTATCCTTCCGATGAAGAGACTGCTTTTATTAAAAAGCATTACCCCGAAGTAAATTCGCAAACTATATCGCCATACATTTATCCGCAGGCCGCGGAATACCAGCAGCGTGAACCGGTGACCAATAATCGCATTATCTTTGTTGCAGGCTTTGGTCATCCGCCAAATACGGATGCCGCCAAATGGTTTGTTAATGAAATCCTGCCGGAAATTAATAAGCAGATTGGAAAGGTTGATGTGTACCTAATCGGTTCCAATCCTTCTGCCGAGGTTAAAGCTCTGGCGACAGAAAATATTACCGTTACGGGTTATGTCACCGATGAAGCGCTGTTGGCTTATTATTTGAGTGCTCGAGTTGCGGTAGTTCCCTTGCGTTATGGTGCCGGTATTAAAAATAAAGTGATTGAAGCTATGGCCTATGGAACGCCCCTGGTAACCACAGATGTTGGTGCTCAGGGATTGGAAAATTTGGCTAGTGCGACTCCGGTGACTTCTGACGCCCTTGAGTTTGCCCAAGCCGTTTGTGGGCTGATGAGGGATAATCAACAGTGGCGATTGAGTTCAACCAACGGCGCCCGTTTCGTGGAAGAGCATTTTTCCCCTGCTGCTATGCGCACTCAGCTCCAGCGGGCTTTGCAAATTAATAATACAGATCACGACAATAATTAAGCTTTACTTTGCAGCAGCTGAAATCAAGGTGCTAAACACAAAAAAGCCCGCGTTTTGCGGGCTTTTTTGTGTTTGTTTTACAGCAATTATTTTTTCTCCGGTGCCGGGCCGGTGCTTTTGCGAATAATAAATTCGGTAGGCAGTACACATTCGCGTTGGCTAAGCGGTGCGTTTTCAATCACCTTGAGCAACATATCCATGGCCATTTTGCCCATCTCTTCGGCAGGTTGGGCGATGGTGGTTAGTGCTGGGTCGGAATATTTGGCGTAGGCGATATCGTCAAAGCCGGTCACCGACATGTCCTCGGGGATGCGAATCCCCTGGTTTTTTAGCGTCTGCATAGCACCTATAGCCATTTCATCGTTCATGGAGAAAATCGCCGTGGGGCGGTTTTTCATATTACAGAACTGGAAGGCGGCGTTAAGACCGGACCACATAGTGAAGTCGCCCTCAGCCACCAGATCCTTTTCAAAGGGAATGCCAGCCTCCTCAAGCGCCTCCTTGTAGCCCTGCAGGCGATCTATGGCGTGAGGGTTGTCCTTGAGGCCGGAGAGCACACCTATGCGCCTGTGGCCCAGGGAGATGAGGTAATTAACCATGCTCTTGGCGGCGCCACGGTTGTCGATACGTATGGCTGGGCCGGTGGTGTACTCGCAGCCACAGGCGTTTACGCAGGGCACATCGGGCGGAATATTGTTCTGGTTTTTTTCCGAGCTGGGGCGCAGCTGAACTATGCCGTCGGCGAGGCGAGTCTCCACACGGCGGATGTATTCTATTTCACGCTCCGGGGTTCCGCGGGTGTCGCCGAGTAGCACTGCATAGCCTTTCTGGTGGGCGCGGTCTTCGAGTGCGCGGATAAACAGTGCGTAGAAGGGGTTGGCAATATCCGGCACCAACACCACCACGGCATAGGCCCGCGCCGAGCGGAAGTTGCGCGCTAGCATATTGGGTTTATAGCCCACATCAGCTATGGCTTTATGGACTTTTTCGAGGCTCCCAGGGGAGACTTTTTCGGGCTTGCTCAGGGCGCGCGAAACAGTAGCAACAGAGACTCCCGCCAGGCGGGCGACATCGCGAATATTGGACATAATTCAACCAGTTGTGTTTTGGGTGCCAGCTTTTGCGCCGCCGGCTTAGCTTTATTTGGGCAAAAATTTACTACAGCTTTGGATTATTACCTAGTAAAAAGAAATGTAAACGATTACATTCTTGCCTGATTTAGGTTATAGTAGCTAGGTTATGAAAGTTGGTGTTGACTGGCCCAAGAATTCTTCACGTACCTAATAAAGACAATAAGAACCGGATAAGTCCATGAACCTGCCACTGCTCGATATAGCTATTATTTTTGCCTACATACTCGCCACCCTGGTTATCGGCTTCTGGATTTCCAGCCGTGCCTCGCGCGATATCAAAAGCTACTTCCTCGGCGGCAACAAGTTGTCCTGGTGGCAGCTGGGGCTGTCCAACGCCTCGGGTATGTTTGATATCTCGGGCACTATGTGGATGGTTTATCTGCTGTTCGTCTACGGCCTTACCAGTGTCTATATTCCCTGGCTCTGGCCGGTGTTTAACCAGATTTTTATGATGGTGTTTCTCTCTACCTGGCTGCGCCGCTCGGGGGTGATGACTGGCGCCGAGTGGATCAGCTTCCGTTTTGGCGAGGGTAGGGGGGCGCGTCTATCGCATTTGATTGTGGTGGTGTTTGCGCTGGTCAACGTGATCGGCTTTATCGCCTATGGCTTTATTGGGATAGGCAAGTTCGCCTCGGTGTTTATGCCCTGGCAGCTGTCCGCCGACCCCCATATGAACGATGTTTACTACGGCCTGATTATTACCGCCATCACCACCCTCTATGTGGTCAAGGGTGGTATGTACTCGGTGGTGTTCACTGAGGTGCTGCAGTTTTTCATTATGACTCTGGCCTGTATTGCGGTAGGTGTAATCGCCATGCAGCGGGTTGCGCCGGAAGCCCTGAACACCTTGGTGCCGCAGGGCTGGAGCCAGCTGTGGCTGGGTGGAGACTTTACCTTGGATTGGTCGGAAAAACTCGCCGCCGCCAACGCCAAAATTGCCGATGATGGCTACTCGCCATTCACCATCTTTTTTATGTTGATGCTGTTTAAGGGGGTACTGCAAAGCATGGCCGGCCCTCAGCCCACCTATGATATGCAGCGGGTGCTCTCGGCCAAGTCACCGAGTGAGGCGGCCAAGATGAGCGGCTTCGTCAACCTGGTGCTGCTGTTCCCGCGCTATTTGCTGATTGCTGGGCTTACGGTGCTGGCGCTGGGCTTTTACATGACTGACCTCAAAGCCATGGGCAGCGATCTGGATTTTGAGCAGATACTGCCGCTGGTGTTGGCGGGCAAGTTGATTCCCTCGGGCTTGCTTGGCCTGCTGATCGCTGGTTTGCTGGCGGCTTTTATGTCCACCTTTGCCGCCACGGTAAATGCCGCCCCCGCCTATGTGATTAACGATATTTACAAGCGCTACTTCAATCCCGATGCCGATGCTAAAACCTATGTGAGGCTCAGTTATCTGGTGTCGATTTTATTTGTCATCTTCGGCGTGTTTATCGGCTTTTTTATTCCTGGCCTCAATCAAATTATCGGCTGGATAGTCAGCGCGCTTTACGGCGGATACACTGCCTCCAACCTGATCAAATGGTATTGGTGGCGCTTTAACGGCTATGGCTATTTCTGCGGCATGCTCGCCGGCTTTGCCATTGCCTTTCCGCTGATCTTTACCGATATAGCGCCGATTTACGCCTTCCCCTTTATGTTTGTCGCCTGCCTTATCGCCTGTGTACTGGGTTCGCTGTTAACGCCGGCCGATGATATGCAGGTGCTGAAAAAGTTTTACCTGCGCGTGCGCCCCTGGGGTTTTTGGCAGCCGGTATTGGCCCAGCTGCAACAGCAGTACCCCGAGCTGCAGCCCAATCGGGGTTTTAAGCGCGACAGCATCAATGTGTTGGTGGGCATAGTTTGGCAAACCGCGCTTATGGCGGCGCCTATCTTCCTGGTAATCAAACACTGGCCAGAGTTTTCGGTAGCGATGCTGGTGATAGTCGTCAGCAGCCTGTTCCTCTGGTTTAACTGGTATCAAAAACTTGAGGATTATCCTGCCGACATTAACCCCGAATCCATTGGGCAGGGCGACAGCGCTAGCAAGCTGTCGAGCAATTCATAAAAGCCTAGGCGCAGGGAATTGATGGCTGGGCGAGGACGCCGAGAACGCTTTTTAATGTTGAGTAAATACCGATTGGCCGGAGAATCTACATGAGTCAATTCAAACAGCAAGTGCAACAACTCTTGCAAAACCATGAGCTGCTGATTGCACAAAAAAATACACCGCGTGCGCAAAACAATGGCGTTTACACCTGCTACCAAAATCCCATTCTCACAGCAGAGCATACCCCCATTTTTTGGCGCTACGATCTCAATGAAAAAACCAATCCGTTTTTAATGGAGCGCCAGGGTATCAACGCTGCATTTAACTCGGGTGCACTTTATTGGCAGGGAAAATACATTCTCGCAGTGCGGGTGGAAGGCGTGGATCGCAAATCCTTTTTTGCCATAGCCGAAAGCCCAAACGGCGTGGATAACTTCCGCTTTTGGGATTACCCCATCACTATGCCCGAGACAGAGCGCCCGGACACTAACGTCTACGACATGCGTTTAACCGCGCACCAGGACGGATGGATCTACGGCCTGTTTTGCACCGAGCGCAAAGATGAAACCCGCCCCGAGGATAGCTCCGCCGCCGAGGCCCAGTGCGCTATAGCGCGCAGCAAGGATTTAATCACCTGGGAGCGATTGCCAGATTTAATTACCTACTCAGGTCAGCAGCGCAACGTGGTGCTGCACCCGGAGTTTGTTGACGGCAAGTACGCGCTCTACACCCGCCCGCAGGATGGCTTTATCAGTGTTGGTGGTGGTGGTGGAATCGGCTGGGGTTTGAGCGAGACTATGACCAATGCCGAAATAAAATCGGAAGTGATTGTTGACCCGAAGATTTACCACACCATCAAAGAAGTGAAAAACGGCCAGGGCCCGGCGCCAATAAAAACGGCCGAGGGCTGGTTACATCTGGCCCACGGTGTGCGTAATACCGCCGCTGGCTTGCGCTATGTGCTCTATATGTTCATGACCGAGTTGGATCGCCCCTGGGTAGTTACCCATCGCCCCGCTGGCCATTTTATTTCTCCGCACGGCGAAGAGCGTGTGGGCGATGTATCTAACGTAACCTTCTCCAATGGCTGGATAGTCAACGAAAACAATGAGGTGTATATCTACTATGCCTCCTCCGATACGCGTATGCATGTAGCTACTTCCACAGTAGAAAAACTCGTCGACTACTGTAAAAACACCCCCGAAGATGGCTTGCGCTCGGCGACGTCGGTACAAACCCGCAACGCGCTTATCAGTGCCAACCTGGAATTGCTTAAGGGTTTGGTGTAAGCATGGCTTTAGCGAGCTTGCCTGTTGATGTAAAAGCTCTGGCGCGTGCTATGCGCACCGAGTTAATTGCCATTGCCGACTGGTGGGTAGCTAACACTCAGGACCTGGAGCAAGGCGGCTTTTATGGCGAGGTGGATGCCTGCAACCAGCCAGTAAAAAATGCCAGCAAAGGGGTAATACTTAACGCGCGCATCCTCTGGTTTTTTAGTGAGGTGGCGCGCGCCACTGGCGATGCTCGCTACAGCCAATGTGCAACCCGCGCTTTCGACTATCTGCTGGAATATTTTCACGATAAAGACCAGGGTGGCTTTTACTGGGAGCTGGATGCCAGTGGCCAGCCTATCAACAGCAAAAAACAAATTTACGCCCAGGGTTTTATGATTTACGGCCTCTGTGCCTATTACCAACTCAGCCAAAACCCCCTGGCTCTGGCTGAAGCCCTGGCGTGTTTTGCGCTGATTGAAAAGCACGGTATTGACCGCGAGCGAGAGGGCTATCTCGAAGCTTTTACCTGTGACTGGGGCCTGATTGAAGATCTGCGTTTGAGTGAAAAAGATTTAAATTTTCCCAAATCGCAAAACACTCACCTACATATCCTCGAGGCATACACCAGCCTTTATCAGCTCGCGCCGCAAGTGGATGTAAAAGCGGCACTGCGCTATAACATTGAAATGTTCGACCGCTACATGATCAATCGCAGCAATTATCATCTGCGCATGTTTATGGATTTGGATTGGCAGGATTTTTCTCCCGGCTTTACCTATGGTCACGATATAGAAGCGGCCTGGCTGATTGGTCGCGCGCTGGATGTGTTGGGCGATAACGAATATCGCGCCGCACTTATGCCGGATCTCATCCGCATAGCGAAAACCACATTGCATGAAGCCGTAGGCCCACAGGGTCAGGTGATGGATGCGTTGGATTTCGCCAGCGGCCAGATTTCACCTGACAATGTTTGGTGGGTGCAGGCCGAAGCGCTGGTGGGTTTTTTGTACGCGTTTAATGAAACACGCGATCCCGCTTTTTTTGCAGCTGCCATGGGGGCGTGGAATTTTATTCAGAGCTACCAAATTGATCGGCAGGGCGGAGAGTGGTTGTGGCTATCCACATTGGATGTTGTTAGCAATCAGCCGAGTTACAAAGCCGGCTTTTGGAAATGCCCCTATCACAACGGCCGCGCCATGTTGGAAGCCCAGCGCTATTTAAATTTGTTTGCTCAACAATAATTTTTTAGTTAATAACGACAGTGGAAATAACAATGAAATTATCCCGAGTCTATTCCCTGCTATTGGTTTTATTTGCCGCCGTAATAACCGGTTGTGGCAAATCGGAAAATAATTCACCCGCTCAGGTGCAGGCGGAAAAAAATGCGGCACCTGAAGCAGCCATTGCCATGGATAATTTTGTCCATGTCCAGGGGCGACAATTTTTGCTTAACGGCAAACCCTATTATGTGGTGGGTGCCAATATGTGGTACGGCGCCTATTTAGGCGCGCCTGGCGAGCTGGGTGATCGCTCGCGCCTGCAGCGGGAGCTGGATCTGCTGCAGCAAAATGGCGTCAACAATTTACGTGTGCTGGCCATCTCTGAACAGAGTGAACTGCTGCGCGCAGTGCGCCCGGCGATGATTAACCGCGAGGGTGAATTTAATCAGGACTTGCTGCAGGGGCTGGATTTTTTGCTGGCGGAAATGGCCAAACGCGATATGAAAGCCGTGCTCTACCTCAATAATTTCTGGCAGTGGTCGGGCGGTATGTCGCAGTATGTGTCCTGGATAAAAGGCACAGAGGTATTTGACCCGGATAAAACCGGTCAGTGGAACGAGTTTATGCAAAATTCAGCAAAATTTTATTCGCTGGATGAAGCGCAAAAAAAATATCAGGCGGCGATAAGCCAACTAATTACCCGCACCAACAGCATTACTGGTGTCGTCTACAACCAAGACCCAACTATTATGTCCTGGCAGCTGGCTAACGAACCTCGCCCTGGCAGCGATGCCGATGGTCGCGCCAACGTGCCCGCGTTTAATCACTGGATTAAAACCAGCGCCCGCTATATTCACCAGTTAGCGCCTAAGCAATTGGTGAGTAGCGGCAACGAGGGGGCCATGGGCAGTATTGGCGATATCAATGTCTATGCCGCTGCCCACGCCATTGCCGAAATTGATTACCTTACCTTTCACATGTGGGTAAAAAACTGGAGCTGGTTTGATGGTGCCAGGCCGGCCGAAACCTACGACGGTGCCTTGCAAAAAGCCAAGGCCTATGTGGATGCCCATATTCAAATTGCCAACAGTTTAAATAAACCTTTAGTATTGGAGGAGTTTGGCTTGGATCGCGATGGTGGCGGTTTTGCGCCCAGCACACCAATTAGCTATCGCGACAAATATTACGCCGCCGTGTTTGATTGGCTGGTGGCTGGCGCCAAAGCGGGTGATGCTATTGCCGGGTACAATTTTTGGGCCTGGGGAGGTTTTGGTAAAACACATCGCGCAGATTTTATCTGGCAAGCGGGCGACGACTTTACGGGCGACCCTCCGCAGGAGCCCCAGGGGCTAAACTCCGTCTTTGCCGCAGATGTCAGCACCCTGGCCATTATCAAAAAATCGGCGGACGAATTTTCCACCCTGGCGCACTAAGCCTTATGCCATGTAAAAAACTGCAAGTGACCTTGCAGTTTTTTTTATGTCAAATTAAATTGTCAGATTAGTATGATAATGTTGATTCAGACGACATCTCTTAAAACTGCAAGCAACTCTAATAAAACAACAATTAAGTAAAACAACAATTAAGGTGACTACCATGAAACGAGTGCGACATTATGTCAGTGCACTGTTTTTGCTCTGCCTGGTCGGCAGCGCACAAGCGCAAAAATTTGACGAACTGGGTAAAACCCCGCAAATGGGCTGGAACAGCTGGAATACCTTTGCCTGCAACGTCAGCGAAAAATTAATCCGCGAAATGGCTGATGCAATGGTCAAAAGTGGTATGCGCGATGCCGGCTATGTGTATATCAACATCGACGATTGCTGGCACGGCCCGCGCGACAAAAATGGCTTTATCACCGCGAATAAAGAGCACTTCCCCTCGGGCATTAAAGCCCTGGCGGATTACGTGCACAAAAAAGGTTTAAAACTGGGTATCTACTCCGATGCGGGTGCCACCACCTGCGGTGGCAAACCCGGCAGTCGCGGCCACGAATATCAGGACGCCATCACCTACGCCAGCTGGGGCATAGATTACGTTAAGTACGACTGGTGCGATACCAAAGACATTAGTCCCAAAGCCGCTTACCAAACCATGCGCGATGCCATTCATACAGCAGGTCGCCCCATGCTGTTCAGTATTTGCGAATGGGGTGACAACAAGCCCTGGGAATGGGCGCAAGACGTCGGCCACTCCTGGCGCACTACCGGCGATATTTACCCTTGCTGGAATTGCGAGCACAACCACGGCTCCTGGTCGTCCTGGGGCGTACTGCGCATCCTCGACATGCAAAGCACCCTCGACATGCAAAAAAGCCTGCGTAAATACGCCGGCCCCGGCCACTGGAATGATATGGATATGCTTGAAGTCGGCAACGGCATGAGCGAGGAAGAAGACCGCTCGCATTTCTCGCTCTGGGCGATGATGGCGTCACCGCTCATCGCCGGTAACGACCTGCGCAGCATGAGCGAAGCCTCCCGTCGCATACTCACCAATAAAGACATAATTGCCATCAACCAGGACCCGCTCGGTATTCAAGCCCTAAAATGGATGGATGAAGGCAAGGTACAGGTTTTTGTTAAGCCCCTGGCCAATAATCAGTACGCCTTCCTCTACCTCAACCGCAGCGACGAACCAGTTACCTACACATTTAACTGGGCAGAGCACTATATGCAGGACGACTTTAGCAAACGCGGCATTCACTTTGATAAAGAGAGCTTTAACTGGCGCGAAATTTGGACCGGTGAAACGGGCTCCACCAAAGAACCTCTGAAGCTGGAGATCCCGGCCCACGGCGTAAAAGTTATGCGCTTTACGCCTAGTAAGTAACCGCAGTATGAAAATAAAAAAGGCCCGCATTGCGGGCCTTTTTTTTGCCATGAATTTTTTGGACAAGTATAAAACGTCGGCAATTTAAATTTGCCTAGACAAACCTAAAGTTTTATTGGCTGCTCACATCCAGTAATTGCAACACTTTTGAATCGGGAAAGCCGTCGCTGATTAAACCCTGCTGATGTTGAAATTGGCTTAGTGCGCGGCGGCTGCCGGAGCCGAAAATACCGTCGACTTTGCCTTGATAAAACCCTTGTTGCAGTAGTGACTGTTGCAATTGTATTACCTGCTGGCGCGATAGGCGCGGTGCATCGGCTGGCGGCGCCTGCACCAGCTTGCTGCCACCGGCGATTTGGTCGGCGAGCAGGCCGATTGACAGGGCGTAAAATTCTGAGCGGTTCCAGCGCATTATGACGTTAAAGTTGTGGTACACCAAAAATGCCGGGCCCTTGTAACCTGCCGGCACTAACAGCGAGGCGATCATGTCGCTGTTTGGCAGGGGGGTATTATCGGCTCGGGTAATGCCCAGTTGGCGCCACTCGCTAAGCGTTTTCTGGTTGTTTAACCCCGCCTCCATAAAAGCAAAATCGCGCGGTAATTTTACCTCGCGGCCCCAGCGCTCGGCGCGGGTCCAGCCAAGGTTGTGCAAAAAGTTGCCCGCCGAGGCTATAGCGTCGGCCTTGCTGTACCAGAGGTCGCGCTTGTGATCCTCATCGTAATCCACCGCATTTTTTAAATAGGCCGATGGCATAAATTGAAAGTTGCCCATGGCGCCAGCCCAGGAGCCGAGCATTTTCTGCGGCGCTATATCGCCCTCATCCAAAATGCGCAGGGCGTTAATTAATTCGATGCTAAAAAATTCGCTGCGGCGGGTGTCGCAGGCCAGGGTGGCGAGAGAATCCACAACCGGGATATTGCCGAAATAACTGCCGAAATTGGTTTCCAACCCCCAAAACGCGAGCAGGTACTGCGCAGGCAATCCGTAGTCGCGCTCTACCTGATTAAACAGCGGGCGATGCGCCGCCCAAAGTGCTTGCGCCTGGGCGATGCGCTGGTCGGTTACCCGGCGGTTAAAGTAGTCGGCAAAGGTGGTGGTAAATTCCGGTTGCTGGCGGTCCAACTGCAAAACCCGCTGGCTCAATTTTGCTTGGGCGAGGCTTGCACCAAGAGTCGCTTCGGAGATGCCGGCCTTTTTCGCCTCTCGGGTAAACCTGGCAATGCAGGCAGCAAAGTCAGCCTCACTTATCGGCGGTGACTCCATCGCTGTGTTTGTGCTGGAGTTGGGGCTCTTTTCCTGTGTCGAGGCGCTGGGTATCTGGGCGCAGGACAACAAGCATATACAGCTGGCCAGGGCGACAAGCCTGGGTAATTGAGGCATGGGATCTCCGCTATGACATAGAGGGTGGCGCGCTGGGTTGTGTGGGTTCGGGGGCGCAGGTGAGGGCTGAATAGTGTTGGCTAATGCTACTCAGGTTAGCGCGCGTATTCAAATGGTCGAATGCAGGCTGGCAGTAGCTATAATCGCGCGATGCCAGTGATTTTTTACTTTGAGTATCTCTACTTACGGCTAAAATAATCAGACAAATAAAGCGAGGCGGATATGAACAAAGCAATTTTGTGCTGGATGCTGGGCGTCACAGCCTGGGTTGGGCTGAGCGCCATGGCAGACGAGGGTGGCAAGCTCTATCAACAACACTGCGCGGCCTGCCACGGTGGCGAGCGCGAAGGCGGGGTAGGGCCCAATCTGGCCGATGCCATCTGGCTTAAGGTCAAAGCCAATCAGGCTTCCATTGCCCAGTTTATCGCCCAGGGCTCGGTCGCCTTGGGCATGCCTGCGTGGAAAGGAGTGCTTGGCGACGAGCAAATTAATTCGCTGGCTAAATATTTGTTGAATCCGGGGGCTGCGACTAAATCCGCAACACCTTTAACTGGTTTTGTATTGCCGCCCGGATTTTCCATTTCTCTCTATAGCGATCAAACCCCTGGTGCTCGCTCTTTGGCTGTGTCCGCCAAGGGGATTGTCTATGCTGGCTCACGCACAGCAGGCAAAATTTACGCACTGGAGGATACCAATGGCGATAAGCTGGCCGACAAAATCACCCTGGTGGCCAGCGGCCTGGATTCCCCTCAGGGTGTCACTCTATTGGATGGTGATTTGTATGTGGCGGAAATCAGCCGAGTGCTGCGCTTTGTGCAAATTGATAAGAATTTTGCCAGCAAACCCCGCTACCAAATTGTGAAAGATGATTTGCCCAAGGATAAATGGCACGGCGAAAAAATCATTAAAGCGGGGCCAGACGGCAAGCTCTATATCCCTATAGGGGCGCCCTGCAATGTGTGCAATAAAGAGGATGAGGTCTACTCCAAAATCTGGCGCATGGACCCGGATGGTTCGCACTTTGAAGAGTATGCGCGCGGCATTCGCAACAGTGTTGGTATCGCCTGGAAGCCGGACACTCAGGAGATGTGGTTTACCGATAATGGCCGCGATATGCTCGGCGATAATTTGCCCAGCTGCGAACTTAATTACGCACCCCACAAGGGTATGCACTTTGGTTTCCCTTACTGCCAGGGCGGCATAGTGCCAGACCCGGAATTTGGCAGCCTGCACAGCTGCAGCGAATTTACCCCGCCAGCGTTTAAGGTAGGCCCCCATGTTGCGCCCTTGGGCTTGGCTTTTTATACCGGCAAGCAATTCCCCGAGGCCTACAGCGGCCAGTTGTTTGTTGCTGAGCACGGCTCCTGGAATCGCTCGAAAAAAATTGGCTATCGCGTAAGCCTGGCAACTATCGTCAACAACGAGGTGGCAACCTATACGCCTTTCCTCGAGGGATTTTTGCGCGCAGGAGAGGAAGTGGTTGGCCGCCCGGCAGATATCGCCTTTTTAGCTGATGGCTCTATGCTGGTGTCGGATGATTTTGCGGGAAAAATTTATCGCGTTAGTTATTCCGCTAAAGATTTGCCCAAGAAAAAATAGAATGGATGCAGGCGGCAGGGATGCCGCATTAGCTCTGCAGGAAAATTTAAATCCCTTTCATAAACTCTTTCAAGCTGCTCACATGGCGGCGGCTGACAATCGGCTTTTGCTCGCAGCCGGCGAGGCGTACCTGGTACTGCCCCTGGCTGTTGCGCTCTATCGCCTCTATGTGTTTTACCGAGATAAGAGCATTGCGGTGAATACGCAAAAAACGGCTGCCAAATTCCTCTTCCAATTCTTTTAGGGTTTCATCCAGCAGCTGCTCGCCGCCCAGGTAGTAAACCGTTACGTACTTGTGGTCGGCGATAAAGTAGCGTACATCCTCCACCGCAATTAATTCCAAGCCGCGACGGGTTTTGGCGCTTATATGGCTGCGCTCCCCTGGCTTGGGCCCCGCGAGCTTTTGCTCTGCGGCCTGACGCTGGATTTTGTTGATGTGTGAGGCTTTATCCAGCACCTGCAACAGCTGTTCGGCTTTAACCGGTTTAAGCAGATAGCCGACAGCGTTGGTGCCAAAGGCGTCTAAGGCGTACTGGTCGAAGGCGGTGCAAAAAATAATTGCCGGTGGGTCATCCAGCTGGCTGATGTCCTGCGCCAGGCTCAGGCCATCTTTACCGGGCATGCGGATATCCAGCAGCACTACATCCGGGTCCTGCTGCAAAATTAATTGCAGCGCCTGGTCGCCATCAGCGGCTTCGCCTACCACCTGGAAACCGTCAATTTTTTCCACCATACGTGCCAGGCGCTGGCGCGCAAGAATTTCGTCATCAACTATCAATACATCCATAGTGGTGCCCTGTAATTTATTCCGTGATAGGACAAAAAATATAGGTGGTAAACACACCGTTTTCCGCACTGCTGGACAGGCGCGCGGCACTGCCAAAGTGCGCCTGCAGGCGGCGGCGAATATTCTCCAGTGCCATGCTGTTGTGGCGACCTTTGCCATCGCCACCGTTTTTGCGCACCAGTGGGTAGGGATTGGAGATCACAATACTCAGGGTTTTATTTTTTTGCGTCACGCGTATGCGCACAGTGCCGCCCTGGGGCAGCGGCTCTATACCGTGGAATATGGCATTTTCCATTAGCGGCTGCAGCATCAGGCTGGGGATTTTAGCGCGCGGGTCATAGTGGGCGATATGCCAGTCTACCTGCAAGCGGCGATCGAGGCGCAGCTGTTCTATGTCCAGATACTGGCGGCAGAGCATCAACTCTCGCTCCAGCGGAATCAGGCTGGGTTCGGCGAGGCTGGCGCGAAACAGATCAGACAGGTTCTCCACCACCCGCTCCGCGGTTTCCGGCGCGCTGGCTATCAGGCTGGCAATGGAGTTCATGCTGTTAAACAAAAAGTGGGGGCGAATGCGCGATTGCAATGCCTGGATACGGGCCTGGGTTTCGGCATCGCGCTGGTTTTGCAGTTGTTGATGCAGGTAGAGATAGCGCAACCAGATGCCGGCGATTAGTGCGCTCAGGGTGAAATTGTTGAGCAGCTGCCAGGCATTGGGGCGGAATGACTGATCGGGTAGGACCATAAATAACCCCCATTGCCCCAGAATACAGGTGAGCAGACTGAGGCTGAGCACCAGGGTGTAGCTGATCAAGCCGGCCTTGGTTTGGCTCTGGCGCCCCAGCCAATATTTTAACCGGCACAGGCAGATAGCGCTGAGGATAACCACCCATTGGATCTGCACTGAGATAAGCGCGAGCCGGTCCCAGTTAAATTCCTCCAGGCCGTAGTCCGCCAGGGTGAGCAGCAGCGCCAGCACTTCGGCCACCAGAACCAGCAAAAAAACCGACTGGCTGCTGCAAAAGTCGGGCAGAAAGGGAGCAGGTAGCGGCGATTGAGGTTTTTTTTTGCTGTTCACGGCCTGAGGTTTAGTCCCATTTTTATTGATCGACTCGGGTATAATGCGCCCCTCGCGCGGGTTTGGCAGGGGATTGCCTGCCATCTTAGCCTAAATACTTCGCGCCCCCATTTCTATTACCCAAGTTTGTGGACACATGCTCATGAGCCAAAACGATCAGCCCATCAAGCCCTGGGGCGGCCGCTTTTCCGAACCTACCGATGCCTTTGTCGAGCGTTTTACCGCCTCTATTGGCTTCGACTACCGCCTTTATCACCACGATATTAACGGCTCTATCGCCCATGCCACCATGCTCGCCAAGGTGGGTGTGCTCACTGATGCTGAGCGCGATCAGATCATCAATGGCTTGGAAGAAATTCGCGCCGAGATAGTCGCCGGTAAATTCACCTGGTCGGTGAGCCTCGAAGATGTGCACATGAACATCGAAGCCCTGCTCACCCAGCGCATTGGCATCACCGGTAAAAAGCTTCATACCGGCCGCTCGCGCAACGATCAAGTGGCAACCGATATTCGCCTGTATATGCGCGACGAAATCGATGCTATCGCCAAAGAGCTAACTCGCCTGCAGCAGGGTATGCTGCAACTGGCCGAGGCCAATAGCGACACCATCATGCCTGGCTTTACCCATTTGCAAACCGCCCAGCCGGTGACTTTTGGTCACCATATTCTGGCCTGGTTTGAAATGCTGCAGCGCGATTACTCGCGTTTAATGGACTGCCGCAAGCGCATGAACTACCTGCCGCTGGGCGCCGCTGCCCTGGCTGGCACTACCTATCCCATCGACCGCACCTACACCGCGCAGCTGCTGGGTTTTGACGCGCCTACCGAGAACTCGCTGGATTCGGTGAGCGATCGCGACTTCGCCATCGAATTTTGCGCCTTCGCCAGTATCCTGCTTACCCACATGTCGCGCATGAGCGAAGAGCTGGTGCTCTGGACCAGCTCCCAGTTCAAGTTTATCGACCTGCCCGACCGCTTCTGCACCGGCTCCTCAATTATGCCGCAGAAGAAAAACCCCGATGTGCCCGAGCTGGTGCGCGGTAAAACCGGTCGTGTTAACGGCCATTTGATTGCGCTGCTCACCCTGATGAAATCCCAGCCACTGGCCTACAACAAGGACAATCAGGAAGACAAAGAGCCAGTATTCGACGCCATAGATACCGTCAAAGACTGCCTGCGCGCCTTTGCCGATATGGTGCCGGCGATTCTGCCGCGCAAAGCGGAGATGTACGAAGCGGCCAAGCGCGGCTTCTCCACCGCCACCGACCTGGCCGACTACCTGGTACGCAAGGGCGTGCCCTTCCGCGATGCCCATGAAATTGTGGGCAAGTCAGTGGCCTACGGCGTGCAAACCGGCAAAGATCTGTCGGAGATGAGCCTGGAGGAGCTGCAGCAGTTCTCCAGCGTGATTGAGGCTAGTGTGTTTGAGGTGCTGACCCTGGAGGGCTCGGTGGCTGCGCGCAATCACATCGGCGGCACTGCTCCGGTACAGGTACAAGCGGCGGTCGAGCGCGCCAAGGCCCGCCTCGCCAGCCGCGGCTAAGCCGCTCCGGCCAGCATTCAGCGCCAAATAAAAAGCCGCCCTCGGTATCCGGGGGCGGCTTTTTATTTGGCGCAAAAATTATCTTTTCATCACTGGAAATCGGCAGCTGATCTACTAAGCTAAGCAGATGTCAGTTTGTTTTTTAATCGCTTTTGCGTCGATTTCAGCTTACGAGGAGTTGGGGTGTAACAAGGATCCATATGGGAAAACATCCGGGCAGGTTTACACAAACACGCGAGTTGCTGGCCGAGCGCATTCAGCAACTGGAGTCGCAACTCGCCCCGCTTCGGCAGGCGCTGCAACAGGCCGATGCTGCGGTTACGCCTGCGCCCAATGCTACCAGTAACCCCTTCCCCTCGTTAAATCGCCCGGTCGATTCAGCCACCGCCGCCAGCCCACTTGAGTGCCACTGGCACACGGCAGCACTCAAATATCTCTGTCTCAATCCCTCGCTGGATTCTGTCTACTGGCTGATGGCCCGCTTGGGAGACATTTTGGCGCTGTCAGCCGTTAGCCTCTGGGCCTGGGACAGCGAGGCACAACAGGCGCTGCGGATTAACCTGTGGTTGGCGGGGGGGCGCATGGCCATAGCGCCGGGGCTGGAAACCTGGCTCTGCCAGCTTAGTCCCGAGCAGATACAAATGCTGGTGCGCGATGAACCGCTGCAATTGGGCTCCACCGCCAAGCTGCAGGCATTGGGCATAAATGCCAGCCTACTATTGCCTGGGGTGGACAATGGTTCTTTGCTGGGTTTTTGGTGCCTGCACACGAGTGAGTTGCGCCAGTGGTCGGCCGAAGACCTATTGATACTGGATCAGCTGCTCGATTGTGTATTTGCCATACTGGCACAACAGAGCGAGCAGAAATTGTTGCTCGACCGCGACCGTCGCTACCAGTACGCGATGGAAGCCACCAATGATGGTCTTTGGGACTGGAATCTAGGCAGCGATAAAATTTACTTCAGCCGCAGCTATTTACGCATGCTGGGCTACGACTACGAAGACCTGCCGGGCAAGGTGCAAACTCTCAAAAACTATTTTCTCCACCCGGATGATGTCGATAACCTGCTGCAGGAAATTGAGGTGGCCATTGCTAACCGGCGCGAAGCCCTCAGCCTGCAATACCGTATGCTGCACCGCGATGGCCACCACCTGTGGGTGTATACTAAAGCGCGATTTTTTGAGTGGAACAACCAGGGTTTTGCCACCCGTCTGGTGGCGATTAATACCGACATCACCCAATTTATAGACACCCAGGAAGAGCTGATCCACGCCAAAACCCAGGCGGATATGGCGAGCAAAACCAAAAGCGAATTCCTCGCGCGCATCAGTCACGAAATACGCACGCCCATGAATGCCATTATTGGCGTTGGCTATTTGATGCAGGACACGCATCTGGATGAGCAGCAGCAGAGCTACCTCACCAGTATTAATTCTGCTGCCGACTCGCTGTTGCAAATCATTAACCAGTTGCTCGATTTTTCCAAAATAGAAACCGGCCGCGTCATTCTCGAGCATGCACATTTTGACTTGGAGCAGGTGTTTGAAAAAATTTCGCGCCTGTTTGAAATTAGCGCGCTGCACCGCAACGTGCGCATCAATTACGACATAGACGCCTCTGTGCCGAAATTTTTGCGCGGCGACGCCTCGCGGCTGAGTCAGATACTCAATCATTTGCTGAGCAATGCCTTTCAGTATTCGGATACCGACCAGGTGCTGGTACAGGTGAGCCGCAAGGCGCAATTACCCGGCCAGTTGGTGTTGGAGTTCCGCGTGCGGGACCAGGGCTTGGGGATGACCGCTGAGAAGTTGCGGCATGTGCGGGAAAGCCTGGCGCAACAAAATTTGCAGGAGAGTGGGATAAATACCTCGGGCCTGGGCATTTGCAATCACCTGGTTCACCTGATGCACGGCCATATGACTATAGATGCATCGCCCAACGCAGGCTGTACCGTGAGTTTTACCGCAAATTTCGAACCCAGCCGCCTGGGCGAAAAATGCTTGATCGACCAGCCGCGCGAATTGGGCAATATCCGCGTGCTGATTGTCGACGATAACAATATCGCGCGTACTATTATTGCCAGTACTGCACGCAGCTTAAATTTGCAAGTAGAAGAAGCAGATCTCCCGTTAGCGGCTATGGATAAAATTCGCCAAGCCGATAACCTGGGTAAGCCCTATCACCTGGTGTTGCTGGATTATCGCATGCCTGGAATTAATGGTTTGCAGTTAACCGGCATGATTAAAAAGGATCGCAGCCTTAGCAACAAACCGCTGGTGTTTTTAATTTCTGCCTATCACCGCGATGAAATTTCCAGCACCGATCCCAACGCTATATTGGTAGATGAATTTTTAAGTAAACCGGTCAGTGAATCGCGCCTGTTTGAAGCTGTTAGTCAGGTGGTAAACCGCGAGCAGCTGCTACAAAAAATCAGCCCGCTGATTCCTGCGAGCAACGAACAACTTGAACTGTTAAAGGGCGCGAGAATACTGGTGGTAGAGGATAACCTGGTCAATCAGCAGGTGATTTGCGGCATTCTTAAAAAGCGTCAGGCAATTGCCCAGGTAGCGGTGAACGGGCTCGTGGCGCTGGAGACGATGCGCAATGCCGCCCAGCCCTTTGACGCCATACTCATGGATTTGGAAATGCCGGAGATGGACGGCCTTGACGCAACCCGCGAAATCCGCCGCTTAAATTCCGGTCAGTCGATTCCTATTATTGCGGTTACTGCCCAGGCGATGCGTGGCGATCGCGAGCGCTGCTTGGCGGCAGGCATGGACGGCTATTTAAGTAAGCCGGTAAATCCCGAGTTGCTTTATTCCACCCTGGCCGATATGTTGCGCGCACGGAAAAGCCGCAGTAATCAACAAGTATAATTACAGGCTTCGTTAGCGATTAACATATTCCTAATTCAGTCAGGCTTTTAGATGATTTCCCAGGCTATAGATACACATGACATAGATGAAGGCCTGGACCGCAAACAGCTGACACAAATCAAACAGCGTTTTCTCAGTCTCAATCAACAGCGGCTGGAGCGCGCCAGGCTGAGCCTGAGCGAGCGCCAGCAGCAATTTTTACAATTGCTGCCGCTGCTGTTTCACGTCAATCATCCGCAACTCCCGGGCTACCACAGTGGCGCTACGCCTGCTGGTCTGGTGGCTTTTGAGCCGGACAAGGAGTTGTTGCGCCTGGCCAAAGTGCTGGCGCGCAGCTACCAATACAAACGCGACCTCAACGAAAAAAGCCTGGCGATAGACGCGCTGTTTATTATGGGCAGCGTTGGCAGTATTGGTTACAGCGAAGCCAGTGATCTGGATATCTGGGTTTGTCACGATCCGTTACTGGATAGCCAGCAGCAGCTCGACCTGGAGCAAAAGTGCCTGCTTATCAGCAACTGGGCGCAACAGCATATCAACTTGGAAGTACACTTTTTTTTAATGACTGGCGAGCGTTTTCGCGCCGGTCATGTCGCTAGCCTGAGTAGTGAGGCCAGCGGTTCGGCGCAGCATTTTTTGCTGCTCGATGAATTTTATCGCACCGCGCTCTGGCTGGGTGGCAAGGTGCCGCTCTGGTGGTTTGTGCCCGCGAGTCAGGAGGACAACTACGCCGATTACAGCGAGCAGCTGTTGTCCAAGCGCTTTATTAAAACCCGGGATGTGATCGATTTTGGTGGTGTTCCTTTAATCCCCACCAACGAATTTATCGGCGCTGGCAGCTGGCAGCTATACAAAGCCATAGAGTCGCCGCACAAGTCAGTGCTCAAATTATTACTGCTGGAGGTTTACGCCCAGGGCTTACAGGTTTCCAACGGCAGCCAGTTACCGCTTGCCCTGGATTTTAAAATGCAGGTTTACGCCAGCCGGCCAGATGTGGATTTACTTGACCCCTATGTGATGGCTTATCGTCGCGTAGAGGCTTATTTACAACAACTGGGTCAGCCGCCACGGCTGGAATTGGCGCGGCGCTGTTTTTATTTTAAAGCCAACAGGCATCTTTCCAAAAAAACCGCCCAGGAAAAAAAGTCTTGGCAGCGATTGCTGTTAGAAAAATTAGTGGGCGATTGGAACTGGTCGAGCCATTTGCTGCATATGCTTGACAATCGCAGCTACTGGAAAGCCCCCCACG
This sequence comes from Cellvibrio sp., assembly GCA_050305995.1. GTDB lineage: Bacteria > Pseudomonadota > Gammaproteobacteria > Pseudomonadales > Cellvibrionaceae > Cellvibrio. The sequence continues at coordinate 55,847 of JBNLGJ010000006.1, read as the reverse complement.
TTATTGCCGAGCGGGCGCTGCTAGCCAATGAACTCAATCACAGCTATAGGCTGCTGCTGGAACTGAATAAACATCTAGAGCAGCAGGCGGCCATTAGCACCGATGAATTGATGATTCTTGGACGCAAGCTCCACGCCGCCTTTGAGCGCAAGGCCGGCAAAATTGAATGGATTAATCCCGGTATATCGCGCGACCTGAGTGAGCCAGCACTCTGCCTCGAACAAATGGCTAGCGAGGGTGAAGAAAATTGGCAATTGCTGCGCGGCAGCGAGCGCGATTTAAGTTTGCGCTCGGTGGCTGTGGAGCCAATCAAGCGCGCGCGCAGCCTGCTTGAACTATTGCTTTGGAGCCAAGCCAATGGCCTGCTGGTGCAGGGCACCAAGGTTGATATTATCAGCAAACAATTTGCGCTTACGCAGGTGCAAAAGCAGCAGCTGCTGCAGCGTTTGGGGCAGTGGTTGCCCAAAACCAATGAGGGTGAACATCATCAGGTATTTACCCGTGCCACTTTTGTTGAGCAAATTCTTTGGGTCGTTAACCTGGGGGTGGAGCCGCAATCCGGCCTGATAAAAAAAGGCATGCAAAAGCTCAGCAGCCAGCGCGATGCTTTGGGCTTTTCCGGGTTAAAAGAAAACCTGGTGCTCAGCGTCGACTTGGTGGTGCGCAACTCCTGGGGCGAAACCACAGTACGGCGCTTTGCTCGCGATGCGCTGGTCAATGCGCTGCTTTATTGTTTGCGCCTGCTTTCAGCAGGCGGTGTGCAGTTGTTGCCGCAATTTACTGTAGACTGTTTTAGCCTTGGCCAGGGCACCGCTATTGCCCAGCGCCTGAGCGAACTTTGGCGGGAAATCGTCAGCGGTTATTTTGGCCATGGTTGCGCGCCCAATGCTCGCTATATATTTGAGGCGGGCGATGAGTACCTGCTACTGCAGTTTTTACATCGCCAACCCCAGATTACGCGCTTTAAAAGTTACGATCGCCTGCTGGATAAATTGGCTCAAGCGCAAGCTGAGTACAGCCCGTTAATTTGCGACAGCTATGCGCTGCGCGACAAACCCCTGGGAGCCATTTGCCAGCAGGTAAAACGCGGCGGCATCTATGTGTTCTTTCGGGTGAAGGGCAATCTTGCAGAGCTGAGCTTGGTCGATAACAAAGGTTCGCTGTTTTACACCCACTGCGCCTTTTTCAATCAGCAAACTTTTTTGCGTCCGCTGTTAGGGTTTATTCACAGCACTATGCAGCGTTTGCACTGGGACGGCGACCTCAGCCACTCCCAAGGCAATGATCAAGTGAAAATATTTGAGTTGGAGCTTCAGGCAGGCTCGGCTCTGGCGGGACAGCATAAATGCCAGTTTTTGGCTCGAGCCACCAATGTCCAGTTAAGTTCGGATGCAGGGCAAATACTGCAGGTAAAAGTGATCGCCGAGCCTACCCCCAGCGATACCATCGGCTATAGCATTATGTGTAACGAGCGGGAGTTTTCCAGTTTGGCTTTTGGCGATGAAATATATAGCCAGGTGGCTGAATATATTATCCAGCACCGCCAGGGCGGTGAGCGCTACCCCTGTTACATTACCGATCTGGATTTATCTCTGTGCCGGGACATTATTGCGCAACAAACAGGCTTACAGCTTAGCCACTATTTGCAAATTAAAGTGGATTTGGAGCAGCGCCTAAATGCAGAGCTGCTCAAGTTGTAGCTGCACTTTGTATAGTTAGAGTACTATTAATCCGGCGATGAATATTGTCGGATTAATAGTGCGGCACAGGGATGTGCCTGGTTAATAGCTTTCTCGGTCACTCTTAATTTGCCTCTGCTTCAGGCTTGGCGCTTTCTTGTTCTGCCGATGTGGCTGCAGTTTTACTTTCAGCGGGAAGTTTATTCATGCAGAGGGGCGCTGAATGCGCCTGCACATAGGCTTTCGTTAATTCAGTGTCTTTCAATTGCTCAGTATTATGGTTGTCGAGCAGGTCGTCCGCAGCGCAGGCGCAGAAGGCGGCTTTTTTGTTCATTGCCATCAAGCCTGGTACAGGCGGCAATAAAAGTTACCCTATAGCTACTGCGGAAACTTTTCTCATAACTTTTGTTAAAGCTGTTTTTAATCGATTCTTTAAAAGAGTCGCTGCAGCCGCTGACGGTAACTAAGGTAAGGCCTAACGCTAGTAATTGAAGATTTTTCATGGCATCCCTCGCTGTTATAAATATGGATTTTAAATTGGCTCGCTCGCTGGTGGTCGCAGAGTAAATGTATTTACCGGGGTTAATCGAGATTAGGCAGTATCACCTTTATCCAATGAATTGGCCGCAGGTAGTGGACAAACCAGCCAGTAGCAGGCAAGGCCCAGCAGCAGCCCTGCGGTGTGGCCAGGTTTTAAGTGACCAGCGCTAATTAAATCCAGAACCAATCCGGGAATTAACGCCAATCCTGCGGTGCCAAGTAGCCGCGCTTTGGGAGGGCGCCCACAGCTGGCCAGGGCCGCTGCCGCCAGCGCGAAAGTTGCCTGGGAGGCTCCGGTGCCAAGGTTCCAGGGCGGGCTGCCAAACAGGCTGCTAAACAAAGTGGCCAGGCCTCCGGCTATAAGCCATATTAGAAAAAATCGCCAGGGCCCAATGCGCGGCTCAATTACCAAACCTAAAGCCACCAGCGCCGCCGTGTTGTAGAGCATATGAATTGCTTTGGCGTGAAGTAATTGGGCAGTAAACAAACGCCAAATTTCACCCGCGTATATATGTTTCAGTGCAACGCCACCATAGGCTTCCAGCTGTGAAATATTTACATTGCCCAGCAGTGAGCCGGTGAGGTGAAAGGCGATAAAGCTGGAGTAGCCGTAAGTGAGGGCGGCTAAGGTTAGGGTCGCCCAGGGAATAAAAAATTTATTCACCTATGTCCTCATTCCACAATTCCGGCCGTGCGGCCATAAAATCCAGCATTAATTGAATGCACTGCGGTTCGCTGCGAATTTCCAAATCCACGCCGCGGCTGCGCACATATTCCTCCGGGCCTTGAAAACTTTGGTTTTCGCCTACTACTACCTTGGGTATGCCGTAGAGCAGCACTGTGCCGCTGCACATATCGCAGGGGGAGAGGGTGGAGTAGAGGGTGGCGCGGCGGTAATCGGCTGCGCTCAGGCGGCCAGCGTTTTCCAAACAGTCCATTTCGGCGTGGAGTACACAGCTGCCTTTTTGCACCCGCTGGTTGTGGCCGCGGCCGACAATCTTACCGTCGATGACTAATACCGAGCCAATTGGAATACCACCTTCGGCGAGGCCTTTTTGCGCCTCTTCGATTGCTGCTTGCATAAAGGAGTCAGTCATTTTGCAATCCTTATCAAATTAACTCACCCCCAAACTTAGCGCGGCGCTAAATGAATTTCCAATCGATTATTGTGCTGAGCAACAGTATTCCAATCGCCAGCGAGAATATTTGGAGTGCGCTCGGGATAGGCCTCTGGCCCTGGGTAGACATGAATTGCCAGTTCGATTTTGTCGCTGTTGTCGCGCGCCAAATTGTCCAGCGCATCGCTTAGCTGATCGCGATAATTATCCTGCACTCTGTTCAGGTTGTAGGCCTCACTGGACAGCATGCAGTTGCCCAGGGTGGAGTTGGGCGCGGCCAGTTCACCTATACCCACAGGGTTGAGTAGCAAGCAGAAGTCGCCAACAAAAATATCCAGGCTCACTGTGCCGCGAAAGCCCTTGGCGAGTAGCCGCTGGATAAAATCATAAATGCGTACAGGGGCGCGGCTATCCAAATTATTTTGCGCAAAGGCGAGGCCGCCACTTTGGTTAAAGGCCCAGGTTAAATCCTCTAAAAATAGTGTCTGGGCATATTCATTGCCGAAGTTTTGCGCCACAGCCGCTTGGCGCGCTACAGGTGAAAGGGGGGCGGGTTCATCGCGGGTAGGGCTGTTTATTTGCTTAACTGCCTGCTGCAAGCGCTGCTGTTGCGCTTTGTTGTCGGCCAGGCTGCTGGCGATATTAACCAGGTAGTATAGGGACACGGCCATCAGCACCAGCGCAATCCAGATTAACCCATTGCTGCCGCTGCGCGCCGCCTCTGCGGGGGCTGGGCTGGGCTCGGTTGGCGGCGCGGGCGGCACCTGGTTTGATGCCTGGCTGACTACTTCGCCCAGCTCTTGGCGTAGGCTCTGGCGCAGGCCCTGCAGCTCGCGCACCACGCGGGTAGTGATAAAACGGCGGCTGTCTTCCAGTGAGTGCTCCATATGGCTGATGCGCAGTTCCAGATTGCGCGCCTGGTCGATGGCTACCTGACTGGGCGCGCGACGCTCGATAAAGGGATATTCGTGCTGGTTCTCGGCGGTGTCGCTCACCTGATTGGCGGCGGCGATCAGCTCTGGTGACTCAACGTGTTTATCGCTGTTTTCTGTGTGCGGATGGATGCGAATATTCTGCATCACCTTGCTCAGGTCGGCGGCGTTAATGGTGTCCTTGCTCACCACGTCCAGGGCGCCCAGTGCGCGCGCTTGGCCGGTGTAGACATCACCGCTTTTGGAGGTGTACATAATCACCGGAATCATGGCTGTTTCCGGGTGAGATTTAATTATTTGCAGTGCGCGGAAGCCGTCCATACCTGGCATCAGGTGATCCATAAAGATTACATCGGGCGCATTGCTCGCCAGATAGCGCAGCGCCGCTTCACCCGAGTCCACTGAATCTATGTGGAGGTTGTAGGGTTTGAGCATCTTTTTTAAGCGGTATTGGGCAGTGCTGGAGTCGTCGACTATGAGCGCGCGCTTGATCGGCATGGGTCTTGTCCGTGAGTGATCATTATTTGCGCAGGGTAGCAGAAATAGGCGCGCCAGGTGACAATCAAATTCACAGGCTTTACAACAGCTGGGCAAAAAATTATTGGCAGCGGCCAGTTCATGGCAATAACGACAATCCAATGAGTGTTAACTGGCTCTGGCTAGTTGAATTTGGCGATGATCGCGGCCAGGGCGCAGAGCCAGCCGCTAATCGCCAAAAACTTCCACACCTTTTCCGGGTGGCTTTCCATTAGCGGTTGTGCGCGCGGGCTGAGCCAGTGGGGGTTGGGGCGTTTTAAATCCTGTAGCCACTCACTGAGCGCTTCATAGCGGCTGTTGGGGTTGATGTTCAGCGCTTTTTCTATGGCTTTATCCAGCCAGTAGGGCACTAGCGGGTTATGTTTCATTGCCGAGATGTATTCCAGCTTTTGAAAGGCTTTTAACTCCATCGCCTTGCTGTATTCGCTGCCGTAGGGCAGCTTGCCAGTGAGCATTTCGTAAATTAATACCGCCAGCGAGAATTGATCCGAGGCGGGGCTGGTGGCACCGCCGTAGCGATACTCAGGTGCGGAATAGTCCAGAGTGCCCAGCACTTTGTCGCGTTCAATGGGGGTGCCGGCTTCGGCGATACCGGCCACCCAGCAGGAGCCAAAGTCGACAATCATTGGGCCTTTACTGCTCAGCACTATGTTGTCGGGTTTTAAATCCTGGTGCAGGGTGTCTTTGCGGTGAAAGGCGCGCAGGCCGCGAATTAAGCCCTCGATGAGTTCCACTGCATCCAATATGGATAGCTTGCCGCGCTCGCGCATTAATTGGGTGAGGGTGGGGCCGGGGATAAATTCAGTCAGATAGTAAAGGCAGGAGCGCGCCTCGGGCGCCGGCAGCACCCGCACCACGCTCGGGCTTTGAATGCGCGCGCCAATCCAGGATTCCAGCACAAAGCGCTCGATAAAGGCTTTGTCGTCGGCGAATAATTCCGAGGGGGTTTTCATCACCAGCAGCTTGCCTTTGTCGTCTTCCACTAAATAAACCTGGCTGCGGGTCGACTCGTGCATGATGCGCTTGATGGTCAAGCCGTCGAGGGTTTGCCCAGGGGAGAGCACCGGTGGGAAGGGCAGGCGCGAGAGCACCTGCACCGCATCGCTTTGCGAGGCAGTGCCCAGCTGTTCCACGCGCAAGACTTGAATACTCAAGTTATCCTGGCTGTTGTGTGTTAGCGCCAGCTTGAGCGCTTCATCCACCAGCCCCTCCAAATCGCCGCGCTTATCCAGCAGCAGCTGTTTAAATTCCGCCGGCGGAATCGCCTCGTGTATGCCGTCGCAGCTAAGAGCAAATAGATCGCCCTGCTGTAACTCGAGCGAGTGCATATCCACTTCCAGATAAGGGTCCGCACCCATGGCGCGGCTCAAATGCTGGGTGTGGCGGTCGATGCGCTGGGTGTGGTCGCGGGTGAGCTGCTCTAAATTGTTATCGCGCAGGCGATAGACGCGGGTGTCGCCCACATGAAAAATAAACGCCGAATCGCCTTTTAAAATGAGTGCGGAAAAAGTGGTGAGATAGCCCTCGCCATAAATGGAATTCTGGCTGCGCCCCCACAGGCTGGAGTTGAGCGATTGAATCACGCGCATGGCCGATTGCTGGGTGCGCCAGGTGTCGGGGGTGGCGTAGTAATCGGTAAGGAAACCAGCAATCGCGGTCTGGCTCGCCTCGCGCGCCGCCTGGCTGGAGCTGACGCCATCGGCAATGGCCAGGGCTATACCCTTGGCGGTAAGCTGCTGGCCCTCGGGGATACGTGCGCCCACCGTATCTTGGTTTTCCGCCTTGCGGCCCGCCTCGCTCTTTTGCGCAAAGCTGATGCTCAATACCGATTGCAGGTGTTCCATAACTCGCCCAAGGTTAATGCCAATAAATAGGGTAACGCCGATAAATAAAGTAACAGCGATAAAAAGTAACGCCAATAAAAAAGCCCGCGACTGGCGCGGGCCAAATACTTCATTGGGGAAGCGGTAGAAAAGTGTAAGCGCCTGGCGCCTAACCTACTTCAATTTGTTGCAGGCTGCCATCTTCGCCCACTTCCACTATGTGGCCTTTGGGCTCTTCGAGGAACTGCACCAGCACCAGCACGGCGGCGGCACAGGCGGCGATGATCATAAAAAACTGGCTGGTGGACACAAAGCTGTACACGGTAAGGAAGGTTACCCCGCCGACATTGCCGTAGGCGCCGGCCATACCGGCGATCTGGCCGGTCATGCGGCGCTTGATCAGCGGCACCATGGCAAATACGGCACCTTCACCGCCCTGAACAAAGAAGGAACAGGCCATAACCGTTAATACCGCCAGGGCCACTGGCCAGCCGCTGGTGATTTGCGACATCAGTAAATAACCCAGGGCCAGGCCGGCGATAAAAATGGTCATGGTTTTGCGACGGCCAAACTTGTCGCTGATCCAGCCGCCGCCGGGGCGCGCTACCAGGTTCATAAAGGCAAAGGCCGAGCCGAGCATACCGGCTTGTACCAGGCTTAACTGCTTAAAGGTTTCCAGGAAGAAGGCGGGCAGCATGGACACCACCGCCAGCTCGGAACCGAAAGTCACAAAGTAGGACCAGTTGAGGATGGCCACCTGCTTGAACTTGTACTGGTCGTGCTTGGGTGCGCCCTTGTGCAGCATCTCTTTGTTAACGCGGTAGATCTGGCTGAACTGGAACACAAACAGACCGATCAAAAAGGCGTAGAGCAGGTCGGTGGTGGTGTCGCTGAGCAGGCCGATATTGCTGGGCGAGAGTTTCCAGGCCAGCACCGCAAGAATCACATACATAGGCACGTTCATCACCACGTACAGCCAGAAGTCCGCCTTGCTGCTCACCTCCAGGCCGCCGGATTTTTTCGGCTTAAAGTAGGTGGAGCCCTTGGGGGTGTTGCGCGCGCGCCAGTAAAAGAACACTGAGTAGAGCATGGCAATAACGCCGGTGGCGCCTATGGCATAGCGCCAGCCGCCCAGGCCGCCAAAAATGGATACCGCCACAAACGGCAACAGGAACGCGGCAGCGGCCGAACCAAAGTTACCCCAGCCACCGTAGATGCCCTCGGCCAGGCCCACCTGGCGCGCCGGGAACCACTCGCCCACCAGGCGAATACCAATCACAAAACCGGCGCCGACAAAGCCCAGTAAAAAGCGGAACAGCGCCAGCTGTTCAAAAGTTTGCGCGCTGGCAAAGGCCAGGCACAGCAGGCCGGAAATAAACAGCAAGACCGAATAGGTTACGCGCGGGCCAAACTTATCCACCAATATGCCTATGGCAATGCGCGCAGGGATGGTGAGCGCCACGTTGAGGATTAGCAGCGCCTTCCACTGAGCTTCGCTCATGGCAAAGGCTTGCACAATTAAGGGTTTAAGTGGGGCATGGCTAAACCAGACCACAAAGCTTAAGAAAAACGCAAACCAGGTGAGGTGCAGGCTGCGTATTGAGGGGTTGGAAAAATCCAACAGGTTTAAACGATGAGTGCTCATAGCGAAGTTTCCGCGGGCAATGTAGTTAGAATTTCGGCTGCCGGGGACTTGTGCACCTATTAGGTGCCGGTACAAATCCACCGGGATGAAGTGGTCAAACTTCTGCGAGGGGGTTTGCAATGCCTGTGCCAAGCCACTAATGGTGCTCAAAAAATACGAAAAGCCTCGGCTGGCACGCAGATGGTGCGAATTTGGTTGATTTTAATGCGCCAAAAAAATACCTATAAAATCAAAATTGGTTAGTGATGGTGCAAAAATGGGTTTTGAAGGTGCTACTCCATTTTGGGGCAGGCCTTGGCTGGTTGTGCGCGAATTGAAATTGGTTTTTGCCAAAAATTGAGGCGTCTCTTCGAAGAGGCTTTTGCCGGGTTGGTGAAAAAACGGCAGTTAACCGGATAAATACCGGGTTATAAACACAATAATGGTGCGTAATTGATTTTGTAATTTGCGCAGCTTGCAGGCAAGTGATGGTGCAGTGGGGTAATTAATTGTGCAATTTAGTGATAATTGCGCTGTCAGATTAATCTGGTGCATTTTAAAAATTGCGCCAAATCGGCATATCCCCATTTTGTGGCTTAGAAATTGCTGTTTGTGCCTCATAATTAAACCTTGAGGTACAGCTCATGATTGATAAGAGTGCAAAACTCAATCTGCGGCAGTAGGACCTGGACTCCAAAACCGGTGCCATTAGAAATAAAAAATTGCTGATTATATTTGCCGACCACGGCATGGGTGGGATGCGCTGCGATGCGCGCGGCAACCTCTATATTGCGCGCAACGACATCGGTGAAGTGGTGGCGGTCTCCCCTCAGGGAAAATTGCTAAAAACCATCAAGTTATTAATCCGGCGATGAATATTGTCGGATTAATAGTGCGGCACAGGGATGTGCCACCGTCAGCTGAAGGCTGGCGCTAGCCCTGGAAAATCAAGCAGATTTACGCATCTGCGCCGGATTTTCCAGGGCGCCGACCAAATATGTCAGGACGATATATTTGGTCGCCGGGTTAATAGAAGGCCAAAAACCCACCAATGTCGCCTTTGGCGGCGAAGGCAGCAGGCAGGTGTTTGTCACCCTGCAGGATCGCGGCGCGGTGGAGTATTTTGAAACGGATCAACGCGGGCGTGAATGCTTGTTACTGCGCCCAAAATAATATTGCCCAAAAATAAAAAAGCCGATGATGCGTTTCCCGTCATACGCACTATCGGCATTAACCGTTATTGGCAGCTTTAGTTTTGCACCTAAAGCTGCCCAGTGATTCCCTTCGTTTGCGGCTCGCGTTTTAAGCTGACTGCACAGATTAAAAATCCACTCTCACGCCCAGCTGGATATTGCGCCCGGCCTCGGGTGCTATATCGCGCAAAAACGAGGAGGCGTTGCGAATTTCGCTGTTGGTCAGGTTGCCGCCTTTTAAAAACACCAGATAATTGTTCGCGCCTGCATCCCACTGATAGCTGATGTTGGCGTCCACGCGGGTATAGCTGGCGGTGGGCTCTTCGTTTGTGCCCGGATGTGTTTGCGCACTGGCGTGGCTGGCGCTCAGGCTCGCGCTCCAGCGTTCCAGGGCATAGCGCAGCTCGCTGCCGTAGTGCTTGGGCGGCACGCGCGGTACATAGCTGCCATCCTGCAGGCGCGCCGAAACGCTGTCGCCAAACAACCGCAGTGACACGCCATCGCTCAGGTGAATTTTGCTTTCAATTTCCACGCCTTTAAAGGTCGCGCTTGTTTGGCTGTAGCGAAATTGTTTTAAGCCATCCTGCTCGTCGCCGGTGGCGCGCGCGTAAATAAAATCACCTATGTCGTTGTAGTAGGCGTTAACCGAAGCGCTTATTAAATTGCTGTGCCAGTGGTAGCCCAGTTCCAGGTTGTGGCTGGTCTCCTTGTTTAACCCGGTATCGCCGAGCAGATAAGCGCCAGTTGCGGGGTGGGGGCCATCGGCGAGCAACTCCTCCACGCTGGGCGCGCGCTGGGATTGCGCCAAACTGAGGGTGGCGCGCTGGCTGGGGCTAAAGTGCCAGCTGGCGGAGGCGGAAAAGTTGCTGCTGCTGTGGCTCAGACTGTCGCCCTGGTCGGGGCTAATTTTTTGCTGCTCGGCGCGCGCGCCCAACTCCACTTGCCAGGCGCCGATTTTGCGCTCCTCGACCATAAAAATGCCCTGGTTGGTAATGTTCGAGCGGGGGATAAAGGCCTCTTCGCCGATAGCGGCAAAATCGCGCTGGGCCAATTGTAACCCCACCGCACCCTGCCATTCCCCGAGCTTTTCATGGACCGCCTCGATTCGCCCCTCCCAGGCGTTGTTGGTAAAACGCGTGCCCGGCTGGCCATCTTCCATCTCTGTGTGTTGGTAGTCGTTGTGGCCCAGGCGCAGGTCGATTTTCTCTATGCCATCTAGGGGGTTGAACAGGCGGCCTTTAAGGTCGACACGGGTCTGCTGCATGTCGATGCGCACAGAAGCAGCTTCCGCCGGGTCCAGGGGTATGCCGTAGTTATTGGCCTCCTGACTCAGCGCCAGGCCGAGGAATCCGCTGTCGCCTATATAGCTGAGGCCAGCGGTTTCGCTGTGGGCCTGGGCGTCGGTATTGGCGATATAGCCGTTGCTGGTTTGATCGGCGTAGGCCGGATCGCGCGCGGCGCGGCCGGAAATGGCCAGGTTGTTGTTGTCGCGGCTGACGCCATCGAGATGCCAGGCGAAATCGCCCGCTGCGCCAGTGGCACTGGCAACTGCGGCGGTTTCGTCACTGGCGCTGCCGTAGCGCAATTCCACACCGCCCTCGATACCGTCGGGTAGCTGCTCGGGAATACGGTTATCGAGCACATTCACCACCCCGCCAATCGCGCCGCTGCCATAGCGCAGCGCCGCTGGCCCGCGCAGCACTTCGATGCGGCTGGCGAGCAGCGCCTCGGCAGTAACGGCGTGGTCGGGGCTGGCGGCCGAGGCGTCCATGGTGCCTATGGAGTCCTGCATGACTTTGACCCGGTTATCGCTCTGGCCGCGAATAATGGGCAGGCCCACACCTGGGCCGAAGCTGGCGGAGCTGACGCCGGGCAGGCCGTTCAGGGTTTCGCCCAGGGTGCTGGCAGCGCGCTCGCGCAGCTGGTTGCCGCCGAGGCTCGCCACTGCCTGGTTGATGGCATCGCGGCTTTTGGCTAGCGGTGAGGCGGTGACCAACACCTCTTCAACATCGTTGGTAGCGGCCCAGGCATTCACCTGCGGGGCCAGGGCTATAGCAAGGCCAAGCGCAGATCTGACAAAAAAACGGGTTTTGGGCTGAGTGAATTGACGATTAAACGTTTGTACAGCGAGTGGTTTGGCAAACAGATTGTTGCGCATGTAATGCTCCGCGAAAAATATCATCGCCAGCGCCGTTGGATGCACTCCAATACGGCGGGCAAAAAAATCAGGAAATAGCAAACGCGCCGGTCAATGGCGGTAAGCGAAAAATTTGCAAAGGGAATTTAGGCGGAGAAAACGGGCGGGGCGCGGCTGCGAAAAGCGAACCTGTGGGCAGCCGAGGGTTGTTGATAGCGGGTGCTAACGGTTAAACAAAAACCCAAGGCGAGCAAAATGACTGGTATGTCATTGGGCAGGGTTTTGTCGAAGGAGACGGAGTGCTGGCAGATTGCACAGTTGGCGGCTTCGCGCGCTTTGTGGGCGCTGTGATCATGGGCCAGCTCGATAAAGGAGCTGAGCAGCAACACCGCCATAAGCGCATAGAGCCAGCGCCGCCAGTGGTTGGCGAAGGCTGGCGCAAAGCGCTGGGCGAAGGGATTGTTACCGCGAGTGGTGTTCATGGCGCCCAATCTAAAAAAAACCAGGAAGGGGTGCAAGCAAATTTAAATGCCTTGCAAGTTTTTTGCGCAAATTTTCACAATCAATTACCCGCCGCAATTCCCTGGCTGGCTGTATTGTCTGGCACAAATGTGACCGGGCGAAACTCTTCCAAACTCGGGTGAGGCATATTGCACCAGTTATCCTCCGGCAGCGGCGGTATTGGCGCGGGCGAGGCCAGGGGCGGGTGCTCTACTGCTAACAGGTCGGTCAGGGTTTGCAGCACCTCGGGGTTTTGCGTTTCATCGGGGCTGAGCAGGATTTTGTGGTCGCGGCATTTGCGCCCTAAATCCAGGCTGGAGGAGTAGCGCACTATGGGCGCGGCCAGTACCAGGCCGGTGAGAATAGGCAGCAGCCACCAAAAAAAGATGGGCGCGTAGCTGAGTGTCAGCCAGCCCCAGGCCAGGGCGATAAATGTGCTTTTGGAGGTGCGCTCAATGGATTCGCCCCAGGGCAGCAAGCGGCCTTCGCGGTCTTGCGAATCCCAGTTGACTTTAAAACCGAGCAGTACCGACACCACAAAGTATGCGTGGTAGCCCATCATGATGGGCGCGATCAGCACCGCAAACCAGGTTTCCACAAAGGCTCCTTTGATAATTGCCCAGGCGCCGCCAAAGGCCTGGCGCCTGTGGGTGAGCGCCACAATGACGCCCAGGCCTTTAGGGCCCATCAGCAACAGGCTGGTGAGCAGGATCAAGCCGACAATTTCCCCGGTTTTGGCGATGGGCCAGTTGGGGTAGAGCTGGTAGACCTCAGTGAAGTAGACATTGGAGTTAAGCGCACGCACTACCGCATCGGCGGTGCTGAGCACCAACATCAACAGCCAGATAAAGGAAGTGATATAGGCGACGGCGCCAAACAGAAAATGCAGGCGGCTGATGGGGTGCAGGCCGGGCAGGTCGATAATCCCCAGGTGCTGGATATTGCCCTGTACCCAGCGGCGGTCGCGCTTGGCATAGTCGATGATATTGCAGGGCACCTCTTCAAAGCTGCCTTCAATATCGCTCAGTAAAAACACATCCCAGCCGGCGCGGCGCAGCATGGCCGCCTCGACAAAGTCGTGGCTGAGGATATCGCCACCAAAGGGCGCGTGGCCGGGCAGTGGCGGCAGGCCGCAGTGATCCATAAAGGCGCGCAGGCGGATGATGGCGTTGTGGCCCCAGTAGTTGGCCACGTTCATCTGCCAAAAGGCGATGCCGGTGGCGAGCATGGGGCTGTAGAGCACTGCGGCAAACTGCACAAAGCGGCCAAAGAACGTGGTCTGGCGCACCGGGATAGGGATGGTTTGAATCAGGCCGGCGCGGGGATTGGCCTCCATGGCGCGCACCATGCGCACCATGCTGTCGCCGGTCATCACCGAGTCGGCGTCCAGCACCAGCATATGCGCGTAGTTTTGGCCCCAGCGCTGGCAGAACTCCGCCAGGTTGCCTACCTTGCGGCCAATATTTTTTTCGCGGCGGCGGTAAAAGCACTGCTTGCCCAGTGCTCCCAAGCGCTCCTGCAATTGCTGCCAGGCATCGCGCTCGGCCTGGGCAATCTCCAGTTTGGTGGTGTCGCTTAATAAAAAGAAATCAAAGTGCGTCAGCTCGCCGGTTTTTTCCAGCGAGCGCAGTGTCGCTTCAAAACCGGCGATCACCCGGTGGGTGTCCTCGTTGTACACCGGCATCACTACCGCAGTGCGGCTGCCAATGGGCGCGGTGTTGGGTGCTATATCGGCATAGCGTTTAAGCGATAGCGGGTCGCGCTGCAGCATTTGCAGCACAAAGCCAAACAGGCCGCTCCAAAAGGACATGGCCAGCCAGCTAAAGGTAATGGAAAACAGCACCAGAATGACAGACTCCAGCGCCGTTAGATCGTTGGCGCGCAGTATGTCGAACATGGTGTAAACCCCGGCCAGGGTAGTTGTCAGGCTGGCAAGGCCAAAAGCCCAGCGGCGCAGCGCTTTGTAGGGCAGTTGGATGGTGTTGGGGGCGGCGACCAGATCCGGAATAGGTTGTAGCGGTTGAGCAAAGTGTTCGACAGGGTGATGGCTGTTCATGAAGGTCCAGTCAGTGTACGGCGGCCGCAGCCGCCGTGAATTCGGGTCGTCGGAAACAAAATCGGTTTACTGAATGGCGTCGGGGTACCAGACGTAGCTCCAGACTTCACTCATGCGCTGATCGCGCAGTTTTAAGAATAAGCGCATATCCGCCAACTTACTGCCATCGGGTTCAAGTTTAAAGGACGCGCGCCAGGTGCGGCCGTCGGGCAGGCGGGCCACTTTTAATTCGCTGATGGTGCCGGAGTTGTTTTGCAGGGACGCCTCCAGCGGCGCATCGGCGGAGATGTTGTCCAGCTCACCGCCGCGGAAGTCGATAACAAATTTACGGAATGAGTGTGGCGGTGGATTTTGCTGGCCTGGGTTGGCGCCCCAGCCAATACGGGTGCGGATCACCTTGCCGCCGACATTTTCTGACAGGTGGTCGTCGAAGCTGCGCAGGCGATAGGTAAAGGTTGCCGTGTCTCCGGCTTTCATTGGCTGTGCCGGTACCCAGTAGGCGACTATGTTGTCATTGGTCTCGCTATCACTGGGGATCTCCACCAGCTCGGCGCGCCCCCGGCCCCAATTGCCCTCGGGCATAATCCACATACTGGGGCGGCGCTCGTAGCGGGCTTCCATATCCATGTAGTGATCAAAATCGCGATCGCGCTGCAGCAGGCCAAAGCCGCGCGGGTTGGTGTCATATAAAGAAGAAACATGCAGGCTGCGATGGTTGCTGATGGGGCGCCAAATCCATTCGCCATTGGAGGCTGCCATCAACAGGCCATCAGAATCGTGAACTTCGGGGCGGAAGTCGTCGACATGACGAGTGTGGTTTTCACCCCACATATACATGCTGGTGAGCGGTGCTACACCCAGCTTGAGGATATCTTTGCGCGCAAACAGGCGCGCCTCAACGCGCATTTCGGTGGGGGCACCCGGGTAGATGTCAAAGCGATAGGCCCCGGTGATTGATGGGCTGTCGAGTAGTGCGTACATCACCATGTGGGTTTCTTCGGGGGCGGGTTTTACCAGCCAGAACTCGCGAAACACCGGGAACTCTTCGCCTTTGGGTTCGGCGGTATCTATCGCCAGGCCACGTGCTGACAAGCCGTAGTTAAGGCCTGGGCCAATCATGCGAAAGTAGGAGGCGCCCTGGAACACCAAAAATTCGTCTTTGTAGTCCTTGCTGTTGAGTGGATAGTGCACGCGGAAACCGGCAAAGCCGATATTGCTCGGCGCCACACCGGCAAGCGGCGCCGCTGGGCCGTCGTAGTTAAAAAACTCCTGTTTGAACTGCAGCGCAGAGTCGGGGCCGTCGGTGGCCATATGCAAAATGATTGGCTCGCGATACAAAAAGCCGGGGTGAAATAGCTGGATTTCAAACAGGGATTCGTTGTGCCAAAGCGCTGCATCCGGGCGAAAGCGAATGCTGCGGTACTGGTCGTAATTCATATTGGCCAGGGCATCGGGAATATTGGCCTGGATAGGCTTAAAGTCGCGCTTGGCCAGGAGTTTGGCGCGAGAGGCAATGGCATCAAACAATTGCGGTTGGGCCGGGTCGGCAATTGTGGCAGGTGCCGCTGCTTCGGTTGCCTGGGTGGGGGCAACCTGTGCCTGTGCGTGCAGAGTACAGAGGCCTAACCAGCCAGATGCCAGCAGCAAAAGCGCAGGGTTTAATACAATATGCTTGGAAAACGAAAAACGCATCCAGGTTACTCCCTAATAAGCGCGAGTTTAAAAAATAGGATAAATCGATGGGGAAAATGCGAGCCACAACTCAGGATATGCCCGTGCGACTGTAAGTGCTTATTGAGCCAGATTCCAGCAGCGGAGCTAGGGACAATTGCTTGGACGAGACGCAACATGGAAGGTTCGATGGTGGTTGACGTTTTAGAGGCAAAAAACAGCCAGAAACTGTGTTGCATTCTAATCTATCTGATTTTAAAAAATAGCTACGACAAGGCTAGGATGAAAAGATTTTTTTCCTTAAGGCTTAGAATAAAGGTTCAACTTCTATGGCTTTTTTACGCAGACTCTGCATTCAGAGGAGGGGATAGTGGCTAAGCCTTGACAGTTTTATGCACAAATAGTCTTTGCGACTTTGGATGTCTCGGCTTTACTGAAAAAATGAGATGTCCGGCAGCCGAGGGTAACTCGTTGGTCGCGTTGCTAAACATGTGTTCAGGGAGGTGTTGTGTGAACTTGACTTCAAAAGCGGTAACTAAGCCCCACAAGGTTCTCTTACCTGTTGTCGAACGAATGATTCATCAGCTCGATTCTGTGTTTGTAGATTGCGCCGGTCCAGTTGGCCAGGGCTTGGCCGAAGACACCTATCGCCAGTGGCTGCTGGCGGGCAAGACAGGCCCCTCAGGCCTGCGTCAGTACGTCAGTTCCCTTGGCTCGCAGTTGGAGCCGGAACGACGCCGTGAATTTAGCCTGCGAGCAGAGCAAATGCTGGATCATCTGGGCTCTGGTTTCGTCAATTAAGCTAATCTCCATCGCACATTTGTCGCTGACCTTCCAGATTGCTGTCTGGAGCTGTTATCTTTATTGCTCTACACTCTGGAAAATTGGCTGTGGCATTAGGCTGCCGTCACATTCACGTCATGTTGGCTGCGATATCTACCAATGCTCAATATAAAAGGCTATATCCGCGAAAACCCCATAGTAGCAAGGTTGCTGGGGCTGATTATTGTCAGCAGCTCTCTGATTACCCTTTTTGCCATACTGCTGCAGCTGCGCAGTAATTTTAAAGATGATATTTCCGAGCTGGAAAAACGCATTGATCAGGTGCGCATTAGTACCCTCGCCAGTATTACCAAAAGTCTCTGGGGTTTTGACCAGGAGCAGCTCAATATTCAAATTCACAGCGTGCTTGATGTCGATGATGTCGTTCAAGTAAGTGTGACCTGGCACGATTGGAATAATGTCCAGCAAAATCTGGTCGCCAGTAACCCCAGCTATAACCCCAAGGATTTGGAGACCAAGCGCAGTCAGTTTTTAATCCGTCAGTATCCCCTTGTCTACGAAGACACCAGCACGCCGCCGCAGGAGTTGGGGGTGCTTACGGTCACTGCCAGCCTGGCGAGTATTTACGACAAACTTTGGGAAAGGGCCTCGTTTGTCATCCTGATACAGGGTACCAAAACGCTGATTATCGCCCTCTTTACTATTTGGCTGGTGCACACCCTGCTCACTCGCCATATCAAAACTATTGCTACCTACGCGCGCAACCTTAACCTGGAAAGCCTGACCAAGCCGTTAAAGTTGCAGCGTATTAAATTGGATTCCGCCTCGGACGAGCTGGACAATGTGGTGAGTGCGATAAACCAGATGCGTGAGACGCTGCTTGAGGATATTGAACAGCGCCGTGCGATAGAGATGGCACTACTTACGGAAAAGGCTGAGAAGTTGGAAACACGCCGGCAAAAAAATGCCGCTGAAGATGCCAGTCGCGCCAAGAGCCAGTTCCTTGCCACCATGAGCCACGAAATTCGCACGCCCATGAATGGTGTGATTGGCATGCTCGAAATGCTGCGCGATACGCCGCTTGACGAAAACCAAAAGCATTACATAGATGTTATCCACCGCTCGGGCGAAAGCCTGCTCAGTATTATTAACGACATACTCGACTACTCCAAAATTGAAGCGGGAAAAATGCAGTTGGAGGAAACCCAGTTTGATTTGGATGAACTGGTGGAGTCTTGCCTGCAGTTATTCGGAGCAACTGCCAACAAGCGTCAAATCGAGCTTTTTGGTGGGCTAGCCCCTGATGCTCCCAATTATGTTCGCGGTGACCCAACCCGATTGCGTCAGATAATTATCAACCTGCTTGGCAATGCGTTTAAATTTACTGAATCTGGTTTTGTCTCCATCTCAGTAAAGCCCGCTGGTGACGAGCAAAATCCCAACCTGCTTAAATTTGTGGTGCAGGACTCGGGTATAGGTATAGATGTGAGCAAAGTCGACAACCTGTTTGATTCATTCAATCAGGCGGATGCCTCAACTACGCGCAAATATGGCGGCACAGGGTTGGGGCTTGCTATCTGCAAAAGTCTGGCGGTGCTTATGGGCGGCTCCATAGGTGTCGAGAGCACCAAGGGGGAGGGCGCACGTTTTTGGTTTACAGCAGATCTCTCCCCAGTTGCCTCCGAGCGGGGAGGTCAGGGCAAGGACGCTTTCCTGGATGGCAAAAAGCTATTGCTGGTAGAAACCAGCCATTCCCTCGCCGAATTTATTGGCAGCTACTGTCAGTCCTGGGGGATTCATCTGGATACGGTGCCGGCTGCCAAAGCCGCTATGGCTCAACTTAAGCACGGCCTGCATGCGGGAGAACCCTACGATTTCGTTGCCTTCGATTATTCGCTGCCGGATGCCACCGGCATAGATCTTGTACAGTGGCTACGCGAGTCTGCTGACTTTGCCGATTTACCTCTATTTATGATCAGTGGTGGTGACGCCTACCACGATCAAACGGTTATACAGCGTTTGGCAATTCACACGGTGCTGCGCAAACCTATATCTATCAAAATGCTGCACAAGGAGTTGGTGGCCCTTCTCGGTCATGATATGGCTCCGCTGGCGAAATCTGACCAGCCCAAATATCAATTGGATAAATATGCGCATCTGCGCGTATTGGTTGCGGAAGACAATGCGGTCAATCGAATGGTGATCAAGGGCCTGTTAGGCAAGTTGGGGATAGTGCCCAGGTTTGCCGAAAACGGCCGCGAAGCACTGGATTTGGTCATGTCCGAGTCGGCTACCCTTGACTTGATTTTTATGGATTGTGAAATGCCAGAGATGGACGGCTTTGAAGCCACTCGCGCTATTCGCCAATTTGAAGCTACTAGTGGCCGCGCTCAGCTACCTATAGTTGCTTTGACCGCTCACGCCCTTCAGGAGCACCGTGAAGCCGTGTTTGCTAGTGGGATGAATTACTATCTTGCTAAGCCGGTCACCTTTGACGGAGTGTACAAGGCGATTGAGTCGCTTAACCTACGTTAGGCTGCCGAGCAAGCTCATGAGTAGCTTTTTCACTGGGTCTATTGGATTGAGGTAATAGCAAGGCCTAATAGCTGCTATTGCCTTTTTCTTCTTGCCTGAGCTTCTGGCAATCCTTATTATGACCAATATTCGCCGGGGGACTCCCCCCAACTAACCGCCCTTTGGCCAGGAGATTTTATGAGTAGCGCTGCAATTGTTCATGTAAGTGACACGAGTTTCGAGCAGGATGTGCTGACATCCGATTTACCTGTACTGGTTGATTTTTGGGCAGCCTGGTGTGGTCCTTGCAAAATGATTGCGCCGATACTTGATGATTTGGCTGAGCAATTTGAAGGCAAAGTAAAAATTGCCAAAATGGACGTAGATGCCAACAAAGAAACTCCAGCCAAGTTTGGTATTCGTGGTATTCCAACGCTGATTATCTTCAAAAACGGCGCCGCCCATGCCACCAAAGTGGGTGCATTGAGCAAGCCGCAGCTGGTTGAATTTATCAGCAGCGCCATCTAAACCCGGTTGGGTCGCCTAATGGCGGCCCAATTTGTTTTTGCACTCCATGAAAATTGTCGCTATACTCAGGCCATCTGTCGGTTGTTCCTCCCCCGAACATGCCCTGCGGCGCTCCCCAGCGGATGAATAAACCCAACTCTCTGCAGTTCCCCCACCTGGCTTTATCTTTCCATGTTTTATTTTCCAGGCCAGGGGCACGCATTTAGCAGTAAAAAACCTAATTCTGAATTTTTGGTACTCAGCGAATAAATAACAGCAAAAAATACGCACCTGACATAATTTTTTCAGATATATGCCTCCAGAGTCGCAATCTCTGCATCAATTTCCAACACCCACAAAGTCTCATTTATGAATCTTACCGACCTTAAAAAGAAACCCATTGAAGAACTTATCGATATAGCCCATGGTATGGGCCTGGAAAATATCGCCCGCTCGCGCAAACAGGACATCATCTTTAATATCCTCAAGCGCCACGCCAAAGGCGGAGAAGATATTTACGGCGATGGTGTGTTGGAAATTCTGGTTGATGGCTTTGGATTTCTCCGCTCGGCCGACAGCTCCTACCTTGCAGGCCCGGATGATATTTACGTTTCACCCAGCCAGATTCGCCGTTTTAACCTGCGCACTGGCGATAGTATCTCGGGCAAGATTCGCCCCCCCAAAGAAGGCGAGCGCTATTTTGCCCTGTTGAAAGTTAACGATATTAACTTCGACAAACCCGAAAGCTCCCGCAACAAAATTCTGTTTGAAAACCTCACCCCTCTCTTTCCCAATGAACGTTTGCTGCTTGAGTGTGGTAACGGTTCCACCGAAGACCTCACGGGCCGTATCATCGATTTGATAGCGCCTATTGGTAAAGGGCAGCGCGGTTTGATTGTGGCGCCGCCCAAAGCGGGTAAAACCATCATGATGCAAAATATTGCGCAGGCGATTACGCGCAATAACCCCGAGTGTCACCTGATTGTACTGCTGATTGACGAGCGTCCCGAAGAAGTGACCGAGATGCAGCGCTCAGTGCGCGGCGAAGTGGTTGCCTCTACCTTCGATGAGCCGCCAGCGCGTCACGTGCAGGTGGCCGATATGGTGATCGAAAAAGCCAAGCGTCTGGTGGAGCACAAAAAAGACGTGGTGATTCTGCTCGACTCTATCACCCGTCTGGCGCGCGCTTACAACACGGTTATTCCCTCATCGGGCAAAGTATTGACCGGTGGTGTGGATGCTCATGCCCTGGAGCGCCCCAAGCGTTTCTTCGGAGCCGCACGTAACATCGAGGAAGGTGGCAGCCTGAGTATTATTGCCACCGCCCTGGTTGATACCGGCTCCAAAATGGACGAGGTTATTTACGAGGAGTTTAAAGGTACAGGTAATCTGGAGTTGCATCTGGATCGTAAAATCGCTGAAAAGCGTATTTACCCAGCCATCAACCTGCGCCGCTCCGGCACCCGCCGCGAAGATCTGCTGATGAAAGAAGATGAGCAGCAGCGCGTGTGGATTCTGCGTCGCTTGCTCCACGATATGGAAGACGTGGCGGCCACCGAGTTCCTGATCGACAAACTGAAAGATTTCAAAACCAATGATGAATTCTTCCAGTCCATGAAGCGCAAATAAACCGCGCTTCATCCGGCAGAGCCCGTAGGCTGTTCAGCAAATTTGCGCTGAATAACTACGGGCTTTGTTGTTTTTGCCCCACTAAATTATGTGCCTGTTTGTGCCTTTTTGAATGAGGAATCCAGCCAGTGGCGGAGACGAAATACAAAGACCTGCGCGATTTTATCGCCTTGCTGGAGCAGCGCGGCCTGCTTAAACGCATCAGAGCCGAAGTTGATCCCAAGTTGGAAATGACTGAAATCTGCGATCGCACCCTGCGCGCCGGCGGCCCGGCGTTGTTGTTTGAAAATCCCAAGGGCTACGATATTCCGGTACTGGCCAATTTATTTGGCACTCCCGAGCGCGTGGCCCTGGGTATGGGCCAGGAGTCCGTCAGCGCGCTGCGCGATGTTGGCAAGTTGCTCGCTTTTTTAAAAGAGCCAGAGCCGCCCAAGGGCTTTAAAGATGCCTGGGGGAAATTACCTATTTTCAAACAGGTTTTGAATATGGCGCCCAAGGTCCTCGGCAAAGCGAGCTGCCAGGACATTGTCCTTGAGGGCGATGCTGTGGATCTGGATGCATTGCCGATTCAGACCTGCTGGCCGGGCGACGCGGCGCCGCTGGTGACCTGGCCTTTGGTGGTAACCCGCGGGCCGCACAAGGAGCGGCAAAACCTGGGCATTTATCGCATGCAAAAAATTGGCAAAAACCGGCTGATTATGCGCTGGCTTTCGCACCGCGGTGGCGCTTTGGACTTTCGTGAATTCCAGCAGCAAAACCCGGGAAAAAATTATCCCGTGGCGGTGGCCCTGGGTGCGGACCCGGCCACTATTCTCGGCGCTGTGACGCCAGTACCCGATACGCTTTCAGAATACGCTTTCGCCGGTTTACTGCGCGGCGATAAAACCGAAGTGGTTAAATGCCTGGGCAGTGATTTGCAAGTGCCGGCCTCGGCTGAATTTATTTTAGAGGGCTATATCGCCCCCAATGATTTGGCCCCCGAAGGCCCCTTTGGCGATCACACGGGTTACTACAATGAAGTGGATAACTTCCCAGTGTTTACGGTGGAGCGTATTACCCACAGACGCGAACCTATTTATCACAGCACCTACACCGGCCGTCCGCCCGATGAGCCAGCGATTTTAGGCGTGGCACTCAACGAAGTGTTTGTGCCCATTTTGCAAAAGCAGTTTCCTGAAATTGTCGATTTTTATCTGCCGCCGGAAGGTTGCTCCTATCGCCTCGCGGTAGTCACTATGAAAAAGCAGTACCCGGGGCATGCCAAGCGGGTGATGCTGGGGGTGTGGAGTTTTTTGCGGCAGTTTATGTACACCAAGTTTGTCATAGTCACTGACGAGGATGTTAACGCACGCGACTGGAAGGATGTTATCTGGGCTATGACCACGCGCATGGACCCGGCGCGGGATACAGTGATGATTGAGAATACCCCCATCGATTACCTCGACTTTGCCTCGCCAGTCTCTGGTCTGGGTTCCAAAGTCGGCTTTGATGCAACCAACAAATGGCCGGGCGAAACCCAGCGCGAATGGGGTGTACCTATAGTGATGGATGAAGCAACTAAAAAGCGCGTGGATGATATCTGGGATTCGCTGGGCATAGATACGCCCAGTGCCTACTAGCAAATAATTGGGCTAGCAGATAATTGATCGAGGCTGGGCTATGGAATTGCTGCGTGAATGTGAGGTGCAATGCCCCTATTGCGGCGAGCCTATTATTAATCCGGCGATGAATATTGTCGGATTAACAGTGCGGCACAGGGATGTGCCGCCGTCAGCGGAAGGCTGGCGGGTTAATAGCCTGCTTGTCGATTGCTCCTGCGCAGAGCAAAGTTACAGCGAAGATTGCCAGGTGTGTTGTCGCCCCATGCAGGTTGCCGTGTGGATTGATGAAGATTTCAATCCTCATCTGGAATTGCAGCGCGAAGATGAGTAGATTAGGCGGGTATTCAAATGGGCGTTAAGATTTTGTAATCAATAATTTTTCAACCTTTGTCAAAGGAGATTGCCATGAGTTTTGCAAAAGAGTTTCGTGAATTTGCCGTGCGCGGTAATGTGGTGGATATGGCGGTGGGTATTATCGTGGGTGCAGCCTTCGGTAAAATTGTCAGCTCCCTGGTCGGCGATGTTGTTATGCCGCCCATTGGCTGGTTGATTGGCGGAGTGGACTTCAGTGATCTCGCCATCCATTTACCCGCTATGATTGAGGGTAAGGCGCCAGTGGTTATTGCCTATGGCAAGTTTTTGCAAACCATACTGGATTTCACCATTATTGCTTTTGTTATTTTTGTCGTGATTAAGGGCTTGAACAAGCTGAAAAAGAAAGAGGAAGAGGCTGCACCAGCTGCTGCTCCTGTTGAGCCTCCACCGAGCAAGGAAGAACTTTTGCTCACCGAAATTCGCGACCTCCTCAAACAAAAGTAAATTATAAAAAGCCCGCTGATGCGGGTTTTTTATTGGGCGAAACTCGTCTCTGGTGGGTTAAGCAGCTTCTTGTCATTCACAGTGCTTTGGAAAAAATGCATTCATGGTAAGCACGCTTAATAGCAGCCCGCTCGCGTAATATCGCCAGGCCTCGCTCCGGCGCCGGGTAAAGCTTTGTCCAGATGGGGTGGTGATGGGCTAATGAAAGGGGCTGCGTGAGGTCTACTCTTCGCGCTTTAATCATCCGCGCCATATTGATTCAGCTGGGGGGTACATAATTTTGCGAAAGCCCAGTTGGTTTAAGGCTTCCAAATCTGGTATTCACTGGTGACTAGTTACTGCGCGCAGTTGTGCCAGCTTGGTCATGGATTTGCTGTTGCATGCGAGCAGATTGTCCGGCGAGGTGTAAAGGCAAACCACAAATACTGCTAAAAGCAGTTTCACAAAACAGGCTGGCCCCGGTACATGCGTTGGGGTTTGGCCGGATCCAGATTTTTCAACAGCGGCTCCTGTTTGGGTTCGGCTTTGCCTTGCTCTGCTGTTGGGGCATCAACCAGCATAGTCTGGCCGCGGTAGACCTTAACAGTTTTATGCGGTTGTGCCCCTGTCTGGGTGTCGGATTTTGCTTTTTTCGGGTTGAGTAGGTCCAGCCAGTCCTCGCCAGCTAAGCTCAATAGCTCCTTGATCAGGGTTTTGGTAATTGTGTCCTTGGCCTTTGGATAGTAGGCCGCCAGTTCATTTAACACTTCTGGATTAGCCAGTTTCACACTGGGTTTCATCTCCGAGTCTACCCGGCGACGCAATTCCATTATTAGATCGATCATGGGACGTGAGTACTGCATAGCGCTTTCCCCTCAACAGTTAGAGCTTTATTTAAGCAAAAAACAAGCCACGAATTGAGCGAGGTTATATAGGGGTGGCGTAGAAATCATTGGAAATTTTGGTGCATCCACTGTGCAAGAGAGGTGCATTACGTCCAATTTGGTGCAATCTTAAAGGATTAATTGAGCTGGTGATTCATCTCTTGCGCGGGTTGACCGCAGATATTTTTACCGACGATTTTTGCCGGTACGCCAGCGACACTGGCGCGCGCAGGTACATCTTTAAGTACTACGCTGCCAGCGCCGATTTTGGCACATTCACCGACATGAATATTGCCGAGGATCTTGGCGCCAGCGCCAATAAGCACGCCTTTGCCCACCTTGGGATGGCGATCACCACCAGCTTTGCCAGTGCCCCCCAGGGTGACTGACTGCATGATTGATACATCGTCTTCAATCACCGCTGTCTCGCCAATCACTATGCCGGTGGCATGATCAAACATAATACCCTGACCAATACGCGCTGCCGGGTGAATATCCACCGCGAATACCGCCGAGATGCGGTTTTGTAAAAAGAGCGCGAGTGAGTTGCGCCCCTGACTCCACAGCCAATGTGCGATGCGCCAGGACT
This sequence comes from Cellvibrio sp., assembly GCA_050305995.1. Classification (GTDB taxonomy): domain Bacteria; phylum Pseudomonadota; class Gammaproteobacteria; order Pseudomonadales; family Cellvibrionaceae; genus Cellvibrio. Next base: position 30,731 of record JBNLGJ010000006.1, on the reverse strand, counting down.
GAAGTGCGTGAAAACCCTTGAAGTAGAGCAGCGGGGTGAGCAGCGAGCAGCAGGCCGAGTCGCGCTCGCTCACTGCCAGCAGATCGGCGTGTACCGCCTGGGCTATGGCCGGGTCTTTGCGCAGCGCCTCTTCGATCACTTCGCGCAGCAGCATGGCGGGTAGCGCCGGGCTGTCCAGCTTATTGGCCAGGTGGAAGCTCAGCGCTGCCTCCAGGCTGTCGTGATTGAGGATGGTGGTGTAGAGGAAACTTGCCAGCACCGGCTCGCTCTCCGCCTGTTGGCGGGTAATCAGGCAGATGGTCTGCCAGAGGTCGCTGGCGACAATCAGCGGAGCAGGGGAGGGTGATGTGGATGCGTTCATAAGTGTTCCTCACAGCTAAGCCACCATTATGAGGGCAAAAGCGGTAAAAGCCAGTGCCCCTTGTAATCCAGGCGCTGCTGGTAATTCCGGCACAGGCAAATAGATCAATAAATTACCAGCGGCAGTTCGTTAAGGGCGGCTAGCTGTTCGCGCAATTCCAATATGTGCTCGCCCCAGTAGCGTTCGGTGTTAAACCAGGGAAAGTGTCTGGGGAAGGCCGGGTCGTCCCAGCGGCGCGCCAGCCAGGCGCTGTAGTGCATGATGCGCAGGCTGCGCAGGGCTTCAATCAGTTGCAATTCTGCCAGGTCGAAATCGCAAAACTCGCGGTAGCCATCCAGTAGTTCAGCCAGCTGGGCGGTCTGCTGCTCGCGCTCGCCCGAGAGCAGCATCCATAAATCCTGAATCGCCGGGCCCATACGTGCATCGTCAAAGTCGACAAAGTGGGGCACCTCTTCGCGCCAGAGAATATTGCCCGGATGGCAGTCGCCGTGCAGGCGAATGGGTTGGTATTTGACCCGCTGAAACACCGCCTGGCAGCCCTTGAGCAGATCGGCGCCCAGGGTGCGATAGGACTCGCGCAACCCTGCAGGAATAAAATTGTTATCCAGCAAAAACCTGTAGCTCTCCTCGCCAAAACTGGCGATATCCAGCGCCGGGCGGAAATTAAACGCTCGGGCTTTGCCCAGCGCGTGCATTCGCCCCAGGGTTCGCCCCAGGCTCAGCAGCGCGTCAAAGTCGTCCAGATTGGGCGCGTGCCCCCCCTGGCGCAGGTAAAGTGCGAAGCGAAAGCCCTGGTATTCGCGCAGCGTATGGCCCTGATCGTCTGCCAGCGGAGGCACTACCGAAATGTCCAGGTCCTTGAGCGCGGCCGAGAATTGATGTTCTTCCAGAATCTGCTCATTGCTCCAGCGCCCCGGGCGATAAAACTTGGCGATCAAGGGGGCTGCACCCTCGATACCCACCTGGTAGACACGGTTTTCGTAACTGTTGAGCGCCAGAATACGCGCATCCGTTAAATAGCCTGAGGCTTCCACGGCGTCCAGAACCAGATCGGGGGTTAGCGCTTCATAGGGGTGGCTGTTGGTCATGAGGATTGGCCTGGGGGAATGGAGCGCTATTCTAGCAAGAGAAGCCCCTGTCCCGCCTTAACCCATTTTGTTGGATCTGCCGCCGGCGGCGCAGAAATTTGCTGCATAAATTTTGAATCATCCGCCTAAAAATGCTACAACGAAAAGGCTCAGAGCTGTGATGGATAATCCCGACAATAGGCGAGCCCAGCATGATTAAAATCGCGTTTTACAACCTCAAAGGCGGGGTAGGCAAAACCACCACGGCGGTGAATATGGCCTACCTGGCGACCCTGGCCAAAAAAAATGTCATCCTCTGGGACCTGGACCCCCAGGCCGCCGCCAGTTGGTTTTGCCAGCAGGAGCCGGATTCCAGCAAAGCCATCAAGCTCTTTAGCAAAGGCAAGGCAATTGGCGAAATGGAGCTGTACAGCCCTTATCCGCGCTTGTCACTGATTCCCGCGGACCTGAGTTTGCGCAGCCTGGATAGCGAATTTGAGGCAATCTCCGGCGGCAAAAAATTCTTTAAGCAGCTGCTCAAACCCCTGGCTGAAAAGGCCGATGTGCTGATCTTTGATTTTCCTCCCACGCTCTCCCCCAGTGTCGAACAGCTGCTGATGGAGGTGGATATACTGCTAATCCCAATGATTCCTAGCCCCTTGTCGATTCGCGCCATGGAGCAGGTGATGGAATTCCTGCAGGGTAAAAAAGCCGCGCCTGAGCGCATCTTTGGCTTTTTTAACCAGGTGGATATGCGCCGTGGCCTGCACCGCGAGGCGGTGGACAAACTCAAACAAATGCCGGTGCCCATGCTTAAGACCTGGATACCCGCCGATGCGGCGGTGGAGCAAATGGGACTGCGCCGCGCGCCCCTAACCAGTTACAATCAGCGCAGTCGCGCCGCCCACGCCTATCTTGCCCTGTGGAAGGAGATAGCGCGCCTGCTGCGCGCGGCAGCAGCGCCCAAAGATTGAGTGGGTCTGCTCAACCACAGTATTCAGTTAAGAGATTTCCGATGTATCACAAACTAATCATTCCCTGCCTGTTAAGCCTGGCAGCTGGCGGCTGCGCCACGGCAACCTATCAACCCCTGCCCGAGCCGCACCCCTCTGAAACCCCCTACCCGGAGCCGCAGCAACCGGCTTCACCGGTGGAGGTGATGCCCGAGTCGGTGCCGGAGCCGGCACAACCTGCCGTGCTATTGCCCAACCCGGCGATTATCAGCCTGACTAACCTGAGTCGCAGCCAGTACCAGGCGCGCGATTACCAGGCCGCCATTGCCACGGCCGAGCGCGGCCTGCGCATCGACAGGCGCGCAGCGGATATGTACTTGCTGTTGGCGCAGAGCTATATCCAGTTGGGGCAACCGCAAAAAGCCAAAATGTTTATCCAGCAGGGGTTGCGCTATGCGTCCCAGGGCTCGGAAGTGGAGGCCAGCTTGATCCGCGCACAAAGCGCACTCGGCCATTAAGGCTGTCGCTCAGGGATGAGTTAATTGATTTTCCCCGGCTCCGGTTGAGGGAAAATACCACCGCGTTTACCTAACCAACTCGGCGCCAGGGAACTGAATGAAACGTCGTGCCATAGACAACTACACCAATCTGGGCTTTCACCAGCGCTATCAGATTTTTAACCCCTGGAATCTCAGCTTTCGCGACCCGGGGCTGGAGCGGGAATATCAACGGGATTTTGCCGCGACTATAGCGCGCCAGCTGCGCATTGCTCTGGCACTGGCCTTTGTTCTTTATGTCAATTTTGCCTTTCTGGATTATTTACTGGTGCCTGAAAAAATGTGGGCGCTCTGGTCGATACGCGCCATTACTTGCAGTTTAATTACGGTTTTATTTGCACTGACTTTTTTAAGCGTTTTTCAACGCATTCACCAGCAGGTAGTGCTTGCCTCCAGCCTGGTGGCAGCGGGCGGCATTTTTGCCATGTTGATGATCACCCACAACCAATACAACCACTACTATTACGCCGGTATAAACCTGTGCATTACCTGGACGCTGTTTATTGTTGGCCTGCGCTTTATCAATGCGCTGCAAACTGTATTGTTTATCGTTCTTTTGTACAACTGCATCGCCATTTTTAAGGTGCTGCCCTGGGTGGATATCATCACCAATAATTTCTTTTTGGTATCCAATGCCATTATTGGTGTGTTTGCGGGTTACACCATAGAGCAGCATTCGCGCTGGCAGTTTTATCAATCGCTGATTATTAAAAACAACAGCAATAAACTGCATCGGGCGATGTTGGCCGCCTCGCTCGATGCAGTTATTACGGTGGACGAGCAGGGCGCGGTGATTGAATTTAATGAGACCGCCGAACAGATGTTTGGCTACACCCGCGCTCAGGCCCTGGGGCGCAGTATTGGCGAACTCATTGTTCCCCCGTCACTGCGCAGCCACCACGAGGCGGGCTTTGCGCGCTATCGCGAGGCAGGGGCGCTGGCGTCGCCCGGCCAGCGCCTGGAGCTAAACGCCATGCGTCAGGATGGTGGTGAATTGCCCGTGGAAATGACGCTGCGCCAAGTGGATTTAATCGGTCGCCGCCTGGTGACGGCGTATATCCGCGATCAGAGTGCCAAACGCGCCGCCGAGCAGGAAATTGCGCGGCAGCGGGAAATTTTGCAGCGCAATGAAAAACTCGCCGCTATGGGTACACTGCTCGCGGGCGTGGCTCACGAATTAAAAAACCCGCTCTCAATCGTGGTCGGCCAGGCGCAGTTGCTACAGGAGACCCAGCAGGATTCGCGCATTTTAAAACGCGCCGATAAAATAGTTCAGGCCGGCGAGCGCTGTGCCAAAATTGTCACCACTTTTTTAAATATGGCGCGCGAGCAGCCGCCGCAATGCGCACCGCTCGACCTTAATCAGTTAGTGCAGCAGGTGTTGGAATTATTGGAGACGGGCTTGCGCAGTCAGCAGGTACAGGTGGATTTGCAACTGGCGGCCGATCTGCCGCTGGTGTCAGCGGATGCCAATCAATTGCACCAGGTGATTAGCAATTTAATTATTAATGCCCAGCAGGCGATGCAAAACTTGCCACTAAAAACTTTGCAACTCAGCACCGGCGTGGCGCAAGCGCAGGTCTGGCTGCGCCTGGCCGATTGCGGCCCGGGTGTGCCGCAGGAGTTGCGCCATAGAATCTTTGAACCCTTTTTTACCACCAAGGCACCCGGTAAAGGGACGGGGCTGGGTTTGTCGGTGTGTAGTGGAATTATTCAAGCGCATGGAGGCCAATTGGAACTGGATGAGCAGTATCAGGCAGGTGCCTGTTTCTGGCTCAGGTTGCCAGTTCAGTCTACCGTTGCAGCTGCAGAAATTGCGCTGGAGTCTCAGTCATGAAGCCCCAATACCAGATGATTGTTGTCGATGATGAAATCGATATTTGCGAAACCCTCGCTGACTATTTTGAGCTACAGGGTTTTGAGGTAAAAATTGCCCACAACGGGCAGCAGCTAAAACAACTGTTAACCGAATTTTCACCGCATATCGTGTTGTTGGATTTAAATATGCCCGGTGAAGATGGGCTGACCTTGACGCGCTATTTGCGGGCCCAGACTCGCGCCGGAATTATCATGGTTACCGCCGCCAGCGATCAGGTGGATATGGTGGTGGGCCTGGAGATGGGCGCCGACGATTATGTTGGCAAGCCTTTTGACTTGCGTGCACTGCTGGCGCGGGTGCGCAGCGTGCTGCGCCGGGTGCAAAGCGAGCCTGCGGCCAATGCCCAAGCTGTTCAGGCGGCGCGCAAAAAAATAGGCAAATGCACCTTTGATGAAAATACACGCAAGTTATTTGAGGGTGAAATTGAAATTCCTTTAACCGCCATGGAGTACGATCTGCTGATGGTCTTCCTGGCTAACCCCAATCGCCCGCTCACGCGGGACTTTTTACTGGAGCAAGCGCATAAGGGCAGCGCCGATCCCTTCGATAGATCCATCGACAGCCGTATCACCCGTATGCGCAAAAAAATCGAAGTCGACCCGGACAAGCCCAGCTGCATTAAAACCCTGCGCTCGGTGGGTTATGTGTTTGTGCCCGAGGCCAGCTAATTTGCAGGTGGAACTGGCGCTGACACAATTGACACAAATCTGTTTGTACGCGGCAAATTGCTGACAAATTTCTCCCTTACTATGGCCACATGAACAGCCGAGATGCCCCCGAAACAACGGAAGAGGTGAGTTGAAAACTGTTCTGAAAACTCCGAAAGGAAACTCAAACAAACCTGCCACCCTTTGGCGGGCTTATTAAGGGAAATTTAAATGAACGCTCTCAAGATTGCTTATCGCGCTTTTTTTGTTGCCGCTGCATCCCTCTCTTCCATCGCCGCTTTGGCAATGGACTTCCCCCTGCGTGCCGATGACATCAACCTGAATTACCGCTACACCACCACTACCCATTGGTCCGGCGGTGCCCAGGCCGAAGCGCTGGATATAGTTGCCCGTCGTCACACCGGCAGCGGCAAATGGAGCCAGCTTAAAACTGACGGCGCTAACAGCACAGTTAATTCCAACTACATAGTCTACGGTGCAAAAATTCGTGCTATGGACAATGGCACAGTGGTTAACTGCTGGCGCAATTCGCCCGAAAATGCCGCTGGCAGCAAACTGGCCAAGCTCACCGATGGTTATATCGCCTACGCCGGCAACTATTTGTATGTGTTGCTTGATAACGGCAACTACGCGCTCTATGCCCACGCCCAACCTGGCTCAATTCCCACCAGCCTTTGCCCCAACAATGCCACTTACAACTCTACCGCGCATCCGGGCTATGTATTGAACACCGATGGCTGGGTAACCGGCGGCGCGCGCATTACCAAAGGGCAAGTTTTGGGCCTGGTGGGTAACGTGGGCAATTCATCGGGGCCGCATCTGCATGTGCATGTGCAAACTTCCGATAACCTGCCGGTGAAAATGAAATTCGACCACGGCCAAACCACGCCCTACACCAACCAAACGGCCTCGGTAAATGCCACCTGGACGCTGCTGAAAGGCAACTCCTTGCCCTCCGGTGAAGTCATGGTCTGGGCGCCTCACTCCAAGGGCAACTGGACAGTGAACAATATTCCCGATGAGCGTATGCAGGCCTGGTTTACCCACTTTGCCGATTCGGGTGAAATGCTGGATACCTTCCCCTGTACTAATAGCGGCCAAATCTACAACACCACCTGGATTCCCGCCAAAGGCTCCTGGTACGCCTACTTCGGTATGTCGCTGAGCAGCTTCAACCAAAAGTCTAGCGACCTGGCCAACGCCGGCTACTACCGCCACGGCTGGTGGTACTGCGGCTCGGTTTACACCGGAATCTGGCGCAAGTAGCAAGTCCTCTCTGTGGAGTCCTCGCAAGGATGGGAGGAATCTAAAACCCACAGCGGCCAGATGGCCGCTGTTTCTGTTTCATAGTTAACAAATCAATAGCTAATAAGAATCGATCATTTATCCTTTATTGATTTTATATATTGAGTGCATGGTGACATTCAATTAGCCCCCTGGCGGTCAAATCCCTAATCTTTGCGGTGTCGATTGATACAAACAATCAATTCAAAGCAAATATTAGGAGCTAGCAATGACTACCATCAATTCCGAAATCAAACCTTTCAGCGCCCAGGCTTACCATCAGGGCCAATTTGTTCACCTGACCGAGTCTGACCTTAAGGGCAAGTGGTCAGTGGTGTTCTTCTACCCGGCTGACTTCACATTTGTCTGCCCCACCGAACTGGGCGACCTGGCGGACAACTACGCGGAATTCCAAAAAATGGGCGTGGAGATCTACTCGGTATCGACTGATACCCACTTCACCCACAAAGCCTGGCACGACAGCTCCGAAACCATCGGCAAGATCCAATACCCGATGATCGGCGACCCCACCGGCACCATCACCCGCAACTTTGGGGTGATGATTGAAGAGGCTGGCCTGGCCGAGCGCGGCACCTTTGTGATCGACCCCCAGGGCAAAATCCAGATCATTGAGATCAACGCCGGTGGCATTGGTCGTGACGCCTCGGAACTGCTGCGCAAAGTCAAAGCCGCCCAGTATGTTGCCGCTCACCCAGGTGAAGTCTGCCCAGCCAAGTGGAAAGAAGGCGAAGCGACTCTCGCACCATCCTTGGATTTAGTCGGCAAAATTTAACCACAGATTAGCCCAGTTACCTGTGCCCGCCCACAAGGCGGGCCGCTGCGATAAATAACGGAGACGCCCATGTTAGACGCTGCCATCAAAGGCCAACTCAAAGCCTACCTAGATAAACTGCAAGCCCCCATCGAACTGGTGGCCAGCACCGACGCCAGCGGCAAAAGCCAGGAGCTGCTCAGTCTGTTGGATGATATAGCTACTCAGTCCCACAGTGTCAGTGTGCGCGACAGCGGCAACAGCAAGTATCGCCCGTCATTTACTGTTGGCGGCCTGGGCTTGAGCCCGCGCATCGAATTTGCCGGCCTGCCTATGGGCCACGAGTTTACCTCGCTGGTGCTGGCGCTTTTACACTCAGGTGGCCACCCGCCCAAAGCAGATGCCAGTGTGATCGAACAGATCAAAAGCCTGGATGTGGATCTGCACTTTGAAGTTTTTGTGTCGCTGTCCTGCCACAACTGCCCGGACGTGGTCCAGGCGGTAAACCTGATGGCGGCGCTCAACCCGCGCATTCGCGCCACTATGGTGGATGGTGCGCTCTTTCCGGCCGAGGTGGAAAAGCGCCAAATCATGGCGGTGCCCAGCGTGTATTTGAACGGCCAGCATTTCGCTCAGGGGCGTATGACCCTGGAGGAAATACTCGCCAAGGTGGACACCAATGCGGCCGAGCGCGAGCTTGAAGCCATCAAACAAAAAGATCCCTTTGATGTACTGGTCATTGGCGGCGGCCCCGCCGGTGCCTCGGCGGCGATTTACGCCGCGCGCAAAGGTATTCGCACCGGCGTTATCGCCGAGCGCTTTGGCGGCCAGGTGATGGATACCCTCGCCATTGAAAACTTTATCTCGGTGAAAGAAACCCAGGGGCCAAAGCTCGCTGCAGCACTGGAAGAGCACGTCAAAGCATACGACGTGGATATCATGAATTTACAGCGCGCGGCCCAGTTGCTTCCCGGCGATCTGGTGGAAGTCAAGCTCGCCAGTGGCGCCAGGGTAAAAAGTAAAAGCGTGATTCTCGCCACGGGCGCGCGCTGGCGAGAAATGAATGTGCCGGGCGAACAAGAATACCGCGGCAAGGGCGTGGCCTACTGCCCCCATTGCGATGGCCCGCTGTTTAAAGGCAAGCGTGTGGCGGTGATCGGCGGCGGCAACTCGGGTGTAGAGGCGGCGATCGACCTGGCCGGTATTGTCAGCCATGTCACCCTGCTCGAGTTCGATGCCAAGCTGCGCGCCGATGCGGTGTTGCAAGCCAAGCTGCGCAGCCTGCCCAACGTGACTGTCATAACCGAAGCGCTTACTACCGAGGTGCTTGGCGATGGCCAAAAAGTGGTGGCGCTCAGCTACAAAAACCGTACAACTGAGGCGCTGGAAAAAATCGAACTGGAAGGTATCTTTGTGCAAATCGGTTTGCTGCCCAATACCGACTGGCTCAAAGGCACAGTCGAGCTGACTAACCGTGGCGAAATTATCGTCGACGGTCGCGGCCAGACTTCGGTGCCCGGGGTATTTGCTGCGGGCGACTGTACCGACAGCGCCTACAAGCAAATCATTATCGCCATGGGCAACGGCGCTACTGCATCGCTAGGTGCTTTCGATCATCTGATTCGCGCCAGTGTTTCCGTATAACCTTTTCTTGTTTTTTATAAGGTAATTACAGCTTGGCCAGCGATAGGGCGCCGCCAGCGGCGACCAGTGCGGAACCGGAAATGCGGTTAAACCAGCGCTGGTGAATGGGCGCCGACAGCCAGCGCATGATTTGTTTGCCGGAAAGGGCGTATACCGACATCCAGATAAAATCCAAAGTTAAAAATACCAGCGTCATAAGCGCAAACTGTGGCACTACTGGATTGTGCACATTGATAAATTGCGGAAAGAGCGCGCCGAAATAAATCAGCCCTTTGGGGTTGGTGACTGAAATTAAAAAACCTTTCAAAAACAAATGATGGTTGGGCTGGGTCGCTTGCTGTTCCAGCTGCTCGCCCACCGGAGCGATAAAAATCATCACCCCCAGGTACACCAAATATGCTGCACCTATCCATTTAATCAGGTTAAACACCCAAGCGGCCTCGGCTACCAAAAAGCCCAGGCCAATGGCGGAGAGCAGCATCAACAGCAGATTGCCCAGGCTGGCGCCGAACATGGTGAATACTGTGGGGCCAAAACCAAAGCGCGCGCCATCGGACATGCAGCCGAGCATCAGCGGGCCGGGGCTGGCGGAGAGGAAAAAGGTGAGGGTAAAGAACAGCCAGAGTTGATCCACGCTTACATCTCAATAGTGGTTGGCCCGAGGGCGGGTAAGGCCGCGAAGTCTAGCCAAAAAGCCTTGCGCTATCATCCTTCTGGCGACGAACGGCGCGGAGATAAAAATCTTCTATACTCAAAGTTCAATTATTTTGATGCAGGCTGGACGTTTTTATGTCGAACAATACTATCGCCAATGCGATAACGATTTTGGAGGACTTGTTGTCCGGTTTGGATCAGGCCTATTGGGAGGCCAACAGCCTGGATCGCAAGGATTTTTTTTACGATCTGATCAGTTCATTGCACGCTGAATTATCCGAGTTGGGCAAGCTCAGTGTGCAGGATCACGACCTAGACTATGAGCCTGTTACCGAGGAGTTTCGCTCTGCGCGGCCGAAGTTATCGCGCCTGCGCAAATTGATTGACGAATTTGCACTGCGCTCTACTACAGCAATGCGGCTGGAACTTCTAATTAATCAAACACTGGTGTTGATTTCACGTTTAAATCCTATTTTATAGACGGATTTTAAACTTTGTTTATTTCTATTTTTAATCAAATTGCTTCAGTTATTGCCAAAAAGTTTAAGCGCTGATTAAAAAACAACTGGCAAAGGTCGGAAACCGAACAATACTTGAGGTTACCGGCAGCTGTTGCTACCTGTGAGTCAGATCTAGTCGATGTGTTCCCGTAAGGGGGTATGTACCTGAGGAAATGCTCGACAAAGTTTGAGTCTGGCTTAATGATGTAGGTGATGTGCGAGGTTGTCGTTGGGTTTTTCTAGGCCCAGTTGGAACTCCACTTTATGTGTAATCTAGTATGGTCTTGGCTGGCGTTGTTATGGCGCCAGCTTTTTTTATTTGCAGCAAACCATTTCACCGGTTAATCCTAGACAAAGCCAAACTCTTTAGCCTGTTCGGGCGCTAAAGGCGCTTTTGCCGGTAAACAAGGTATTGGCCGAAACCTGAAATTTTTCAATGTGTAGCGGTTGGCGGGGATCTGTCGCAAAAATCCCCGCGTAAATCACATCAATTTTTAATTAAAGATGTTTTCGTCTGTGGGGAAAATGCCAGTTTTTACGTCGGCGACATACTTTTGCATAGCGCCGGGAATATCGCCCGCCTCGAGTAAAAAGTTTTTAGAGAATTTGGGTGGCTGTTCGGTTAAACCGAGTATGTCGTTGATCACCAACACCTGAGCATCTGTGTCGCGGCCAGCACCTATACCTATGGTGGGAATGGCAACTGCACGGGTGATCTCTGCGGCCAGTTCGGCGGGCACACATTCCAGCACCAGTAAATCGGCACCGGCCTCGGCAAGCAGTTTTGCGTCATTAAGGATTTTTGCGGCACCCTGCTCATCGCGCCCCTGAACGCGGAAACCGCCCAGCTTGTTGACTGATTGTGGGGTTAGGCCCAAGTGGGCGCAGACAGGCACTCCGCGCTCCGAGAGCATGCGCACCGTATCGGCAAGCCAGGCGCCACCCTCGAGTTTTACCATTTGTGCCCCTGCCTGCATAATGCGCGCGCAGTTGCGCATCGCATCTTCGGGGGTGGCATAAGTCATAAAGGGAAGGTCGCCGATAATCAGCGATTTGTCATTGCCTCGCGCTACTGCTTCCACGTGGTAAATCATCTGTTCCATGGTTACCGGCACTGTACTGTTGTAGCCGAGTACGGTCATACCCAGGGAGTCGCCAATCAGTACCACCTCTACACCGCAGCGCTTGGCCATGGCGGACATATGGGCATCGTAGAGGGCGATCACCACAAATTTTTCACCTGCGGCTTTCATCTTGTTGAGCGTGTGAATAGTGACTGGCTTTTGCAGTGCTGTGGACTGGGTGCTGCTGGGGCTGGTTAGGGTTCCGTAGGGCATGGCGGTATCTCGCTGCAGGGGCCCGCCGTGGGACGGACCGGTTGTTTTGAGCTGGCTGGTTGCCGTTAAAAGCTGGGAATGGGATTGTAGTAGTGACGGCCGCTTTTGATGCGCAGGATATATTCTACCAGCTGCTTGAAATGGTCGCGGTTGCTGGCCAGGTTGAGGTCCTGGGCATTGACGATCAACAGCGGTGCCGAGTCATAGTAGTGGAAAAATTCGGTATAGGCGTTGTTGAGCGCTTCCAGGTAATCCTGACTGATGTACTGCTCGGCGGCTATGCCGCGCTGTTTGATTCGATCGCTGAGGACCGAGAGCGGTGCCTGGAGGTAAATCACCAGGTCCGGTCGCGGTGCGTCTATCACCAGGCGATCATATACCTGGCGATAGATATTGAACTCGTCATCATCCAATGTGACCCGGGCAAACAGTTGATCCTTGTCGATAAGAAAGTCCGATACTCGCACTGGCTCAAACATATCGCTCTGGCGCAGTGATTGAATCTGCTTGGCGCGCTGGAACAAAAATGACAGCTGGGTGGGCAGAGCGGTGGTTTTGGGGTCGCGATAAAAACGCTCAAGGAAGGGGTTCTCTTCCGGCTGCTCCAGTAGCGTGTCGTAGTTAAACAGGCGCGCCAGATTGCGCGCCAGGGTGGTTTTACCTACCCCTATGCAGCCTTCCACCGCAATAAACCGCGGAAGTTGCTCGCGGGTCAGGTCTATTCCCAGTTCTTCAAAAACCGCTTCCACTCAAATTTCCTCGCTAGCCAGCTGCAAGCCATCCCAGCCCAGTGCTTGACTGAGTTGGCGGACAGGGGTGGTATCCGGCAGCTGTAAATCTGGCGCCAGTTCCGCCAGGGGTTGGATAACAAAATTGCGCTGGACCATAAACGGGTGGGGCACGGTCAGTCGTTCACTGGCAATAATCTGATTGTCGATGAGCAGTATATCCAGATCCAGGGTGCGCGGCCCCCAGTGCTCCAGCCTTACTCGCCGATGAGCTTGTTCCACTGCCTGCAGCTGATCGAGCAGTGCAAGTGGTTCGAGCTCCGTTTCCAACTCGGCGACTGCATTGGCATAGTCGGGTTGGGCTGGCCCTACCGCGCGACTGAGGTAAAGGCTGGATCTGCCCAGCAGGCGGGTTAGCGGCAGTTCGGCCAGCTCGGCAAAGGCGCGAGTCAGCTGCTCCCTGGGATTGTCCAGATTGCTGCCCAAGCCGATAAACACTCTGGCCATAATTAACTCGTTTTACTCGTTGCCACCAGAATTGTTGTCGCCTGCGGGCTTGCGTGGACGGCGGCGACGACGCGGCTTTTTGGCCGCAGTGCCCGGCTGACGGGCCAGGTTTTTCACCATGGTTTCACGCTCTTCATCGTCGGCGGCTTGAAAGTGGGTCCACCAGAGGCCGAGGCCATCCAGTGGTTCGCCCGCTTCTTCCCGCATCATCAGAAAGTCGTAGGCAGCGCGAAAGCGTGGATGATCCAGCAAGCGCAGGGCACGCATCCCCAGGCGACTGGGCAGGCGCTGCTGCAAGTCCCAAATTTCGCGCATCGGAATAAGGAACCGCTTGGGGATGGCGGTGCGTGTAAGCTGTTGGCTAATCACGTTTTGCGCCGCCTGATTCCAGGCCTGTACCTGCGGCATATTGGCGCACAAGGCTTTGTATTGTAATTGCAGGGCCGGCCAGAGCAGGGCGGCGTAAATATAGGCGGGTGTAACCGTCTTGTCGCTGCGGATGCGCAGGTCAGTATTGCTCATGCACAGGTTGACCAGCTGCTCCATATACGGCTCACCGGCCTTAAGTGCCTGGTCGGTACCGGGAAACAGTTGTTCCAGCAGATTGTACTCGCGCATCAGGTTGAAGGTGGCTGTGGCGGAGCCGTTGAGGAACAGCTTGAGCACCTCTTCAAATAGGCGCGCATCGGAAACGTTGAGCAGTAGCCCGCTAAGGCTGCAAATGGGTTTGGCGGTGGCACTATCTAATTGGAAGCCCAGCTTGGCGGCGAAGCGCAGCGCGCGCAGTATGCGCACCGGGTCTTCCTTGTAGCGCGTTGCCGGGTCGCCAATCATGCGCAGGCGACGCTTTTCCAAGTCTTTAAGGCCACCACAGTAGTCGATAAGGGAGAAATCGCGGGCATTGTAATAGAGCGCATTGACGGTGAAATCGCGGCGCAGGGCATCGGTTTCCAGGGTGCCGTAGACGTTGTCGCGCAGCAGCATGCCCTCTTCGCTGCGGGCGTGGTGGGGAGAATCATCGTGATGCCCGCGGAAAGTGGTCACTTCAATAACTTCGCGGCCCATACGCACGTGCACAATTTGAAAGCGCCGGCCAACTATGCGGGCGCTACGAAACTGGCGACGCACCTCTTCTGGTGTGGCGTTAGTGGCAACGTCAAAATCTTTGGGGTGGCCACCGAGGAGTAAGTCGCGCACGCCGCCGCCCACCAGGTAGGCTTCAAATCCTGCCTCATGCAAAATCTTGATCACTTTGAGTGCCGCAGAGCTAATATTGCGGCGCGATACACTGTGGCTGTCGCGAGGAATGACACGAGGAGCGGCGCTGGAGCTGCTGTCCGAGGTGTCTTTGATACGTGGAATTATTAAATTTAACAAGCGTTTTAGCATGGCAGTTGGTGTCATCAGGCCTGCAATTGAAAGAGAAGGGCGAGTTTAGCAGACCTGGGGGGATTGCACGACACGCAGGCATAGGTGCTTGGCTTGGTTGGTTCAATATAAGTTGAGCTTAGTGATGCGTTTATAAAGCAAAACGGGAAAGCCGAAGCTTTCCCGTAGGAGGGTAGCACCAAGGTGCTGCTTAAGGCATTTAATGGGTTGCATCCATTGCAAATCTCCAATCTCGCGTGCTATCCCATCCTCTGCCTAGTCAGTATCCGCTTTATTGTACTGTCTTATTGCTATTGTCTTCTAGCGTGGTCTTTCTAATTTATTTTATTTATTGTTATTCAATCTTCTATTCTTATTGTTTCTTGTTGTTATTTAGCGAACTCATGTTTGTTATTGTTTTTTGTTGTTATTTTAAAATTTCTATTTTTATTGTTTCTTGTTGTTATGTCTCGTTCGTTTCAGCTTTTTATTATTTGTTGTTGTTATTAGTAAGTTGGTATTCATTCTTATTATTTGTTTTTGTTATGCGCCATAGAAAGCAGGTGTTGTGCCAGTTTTGAAAAGTCTTTTAAAAACAAATAGATAGGTTTTTTGATGCCCTTCTTATGTCTTTTAGTTATTTCTAAGGGTTACAAAAATTGAGGAAGGTGTTACTGAAAATGGGAACAGGTAACAACTTGGTGGGGGTAACACTTGCGTTTAGCGGGGTAACAAATTGACAGATAAATCTACAAAAAGTTCCTGTTGCCCCGGTTGGGCGTAACAAAATTAAAAAAGGCTCCTGAGGACAAATACCCTCAGGAGCCTTTTTTAATGGGGGTGACCTGCGTTTTAAGAGATTACTTTGCGGTGCTCGTGGATTTGTTGCGTGGAATGCCCAGCCGCTGGCGACGCTCCCACAGGCATTTGCGACTTACGCCCAGCTTGCGTGCCAGTTCGGTTTCACTCATGGTGTCCTGATGCTCTAAGACAAAGCGCTGGAAATAATCCTCCAGTGACAAGTCTTCAGTGGTGGTGCTGCCCGGACGGGCGCTGGCTGAGCGCCCGGCGAGACGGGGGGCTTCAAGAATAGAGTCGCCATCTTCATTCACCGGGAAAGCATCCAGGTCGATTGACAGCAGATGCTCACCTATTTCGGCGCTGTCCTCGCAGAGAATTACGGCGCGCTGCATAGCGTTTTCCAGTTCGCGCACATTGCCTGGCCAGGAGTAGCTCATAATGGTATCCATGGCGGCGTTGGAAAGTTTGAGTGCCGGTTTGCCAAACTGGCCACAGTAGCGTTGCAGTAGGCTCTCGGCGATATTGATAATGTCGCGGCCGCGCTCGCGCAAAGGGGGCAGCTCCAGTTGAACTACATTGAGACGAAAGTACAGATCCTCGCGGAACT
Source organism: Cellvibrio sp. (assembly GCA_050305995.1). Lineage (GTDB taxonomy): Bacteria > Pseudomonadota > Gammaproteobacteria > Pseudomonadales > Cellvibrionaceae > Cellvibrio. The sequence continues at coordinate 15,044 of JBNLGJ010000006.1, read as the reverse complement.
TGCCTTCTTTGGTGAGCTTGCGCAGATCTCTGTGGGTAGCTGCCACCAAGCGCACATCTACCTTGCGTGATTCCACTGAGCCCAGGGGGCGAACCTCGCCTTCCTGGAGCACACGCAGCAGGCGCGCCTGGGCTTCCAGTGGCAGCTCACCTATTTCATCGAGAAACAGAGTGCCGCCGTCAGCTGCAGCCACCAGGCCTTCGCGGTTGCTGGAGGCGCCAGTAAAGGCGCCCTTTTCGTAACCGAATAACTCCGACTCAATCAGAGTATCGGGAATGGCGGCGCAGTTCACCGAGATCATCAGGTGATTACTGCGGTTGCTCTCCTCATGGAGCGCTCTGGCAACCAACTCTTTACCTGTACCTGTCTCGCCGTGGATGAGTACAGTGGCGTTGGTTGGGGCAACTTTATTGATGCGATTGTAAAGATCCTGCATTACCTCGGAGCTGCCAATAATTCCGGCAATGGTAGTGCTGGCTGCTTGCTGATTACCGCTACTGGTGCGATTAGCCGCCTTGGCTTTGCCGATGACGCGCTTAACAGCGGTGACCATTTCATCGTGATCAAATGGCTTGGCGATATAGTCAACCGCGCCCATGCGCATGGAGTCGACCGCCGATCGCAGGCTGGCATAGCTGGTCATGATAAGTACCGGCGTTTCACCGGCGAGTTTAATCAGGTCTGTGCCTGGGGCGCCGGGCAGGCGAAGGTCACTGATAATAAGGTCAAATTCCTTAAGGTTGAATTTGGACGTTGCCTCCTTCACCGAGGGCGCCTCGCTCACGTCGTACTGGTTGCGCTCCAGTAACTTGCGCAAGGCATTGCGGATAATGGTTTCGTCTTCAACAATCAGGATCTTACTCATAAGCGCTCTTTTGTCTCGCTCTTAGCACTGGGCTGTTGCAGGATAAAATCTACCCCTTGCGAGGGTAAGGTTTGCTCGCGGCTTAGCTCTCAAGCTGGGATTCCATATACCGCGGCAGGGTAAAAATGAATGACGCGCCGCGATTGTGCACTGTATCAGCTGGACTGATAACGTCTAAATGGCCACTGTGGTCTTCGATAATGCTGTAGACCATAGCCAGGCCGAGGCCAGTGCCTTCACCTGGTTCCTTGGTAGTAAAGAATGGCTCCAGAATGCGTTCGACCAACTCCGGTGGTATTCCGTGACCCTCATCGGTAACAGAAACTGTTACCGAATACTCATCTTCGTTACTTTCTAGCATAACACGCCCTTGCTCAGGGCTGGCATCCCGCGCGTTAGATAAAAGATTTATAAAAACCTGGATTATGCGCTGGACATCCCCTTCGATCACGGCGGTTTTGGGGATGTCGTTGCAGAAAAGCACTTGGTTTTTGTCTTTTTGTAGCGATAGCAGCTGTATGGCCTCATTGGCGCAGTCGCGCAGTGATACTGCCTCAAAGTCCGAACGGCTGGCGTGGCCAGCGTGGGAGTAGCTCACTAGTGAGTGAACAATACGGCTGACGCGGTCGGTTTGGCTGAGGATCTGGTCGGCGGTCTCTAGTACGGAGTCCGGCTCCTCCGATTCGTAACGCAGGTTTTGCGCCAGGCAGGCAATGCCGGTAATGGGGTTGCCAATTTCGTGGGCGACACCAGCGGCTAGGCGGCCAACGGACGCTAGTCGCTCTGAGTGCACAAGCTCCTGCTCAAGCAGCTGGGTTTCAGTCACATCTTCTAGCAGCATTACCTGGTCGTAGGTGCCAGCACTCAGGGTGCCCTGGATATTGGCTTTGTGTAGCGTAATCCAATGGGGGCGACCGCTAAGTTCTATCTCGCGCCGGTAGAAGTGGTACTCGCTGCTGCTGCTAAAGTCGATTAGCAGGCTGCACCAGGGTTCGGGAATGTCCTCAAGATAGGAGCCGGTCACCTCTTCACTGGAAATTCCGGTAAGTGCGCTCATGGCGCGGTTCCACATAAGCACTTCCATATCGCGCCCCAGGGAGCAGACGGAGAGGGGTAGCTCCTCAAGGGTCTGGCGATGGTAGAGCCGCAGATTGTTCAGCTCGGCTGCCATACCCGTCAATCGGTCGCGATACTGGCCGAGGCGCGTCTCTATCAGGTTGATATCCATAGAATCGCGCGCTTCGGCGATCTGTTGGGGGATGTACTTGTCCATTATCTCGCTGGCGACATGGATGCCCATAAGGCTGGAGAGATTGCCTTCTATTTGATCACGCAGGCGCCTCAGGGCGTAGGGGCGCCGTTCGTTAATGGTCAGTCCTAATTCTTTAAGGGCTATATCCACTTCGCGGCTAGCGGTGACTTTACCCAAGGGCTTGGCTAGGCGCGCTTTAAACTCCGCCGCGGAGTGCACGTCGAGAGAAAGGCGAACTGGGTGGCTAAGCTCGTCGGCGGCGCAGAGGTCGGCGTTGTATTCCTCCTCTTCTGTTTGCCGGAAAATAAGGGATATGGCTACAAAGCAGAAGGTATTAAGGCTCAGTGAGATAAGGGTGATCTCGCTCCAATAGTTGGTGCCCAAGTGCACAAAAGTGTTGAATAGGGGGATGTGTAGCGCGTCTATACCGGTGAGCATGGGGATAAGCAGGCCGATAGCCCATACCGCAGTGCCCAGGCTTAGGCCGGCCAAAAGTCCGCGCCTGTTACCTTTGCTCCAAAAGACAATGGCAAAGGTAGCGGGCAAAAATTGCAGGGTTTCGATAAAGGCGGTAAGTGCCAGGTTGGTCAGGCTATAGCGGTTGTTAAGCAGCCAGTAAAACAGGTAGCCGCCGAGGAAAACTGTGGCAATCAGTATCCGGCGCAGCCAAATCAACTGGCGATAGAGGTCGTGGCGCGCGCGCATCTGGAAACTGGGCAGCACCCAGTGGTTCATCACCATAGTCGACAGCGCGAGAGTAATTATCACCATCGCCCCGGTTGATGCCGATAGGCCGCCAATAAAAGCCAGGAAGGTCAGCCCTGGCGAGCCATATAAAATGGGTACGCCCAGAGTGTAGTACTGGGGCGGCAGGGGTACTGCTAATTCAGCGCCAGCCCAAAGGATGGGAAATATCGGCAGGGCGAGCAGCAGTAAAAATAGTGGAAAGGCCCAGGTGACCGTATGGGAATTGCGCATCAGTGGGTTTTCCGCCAGCCCCATATGGAAGATGTGCGGCATGGTTACTGCGGTGGCAACAAATACCAGTAGTAAGGTGTGGGCGGAATCCGTGTGTATCGGGTTGTGCAATAGCGCCAGGTTTTCCGGGTGGTCCAAAAGCCATTGGTCAAGGCCATCAAAACCATCGAATACACCAAACACGGCGACCAGGCCGACAGTCGTCAGGGCGCAAACTTTTAGCAGCGATTCAAACGCCATGGCGGTAATCAAGCCGCGATGTTGGTCGCGATTGGCGCCAAAGGAAATGGTAAAGAACGCCAGAATTGAGCAGTAGGCCAGTGCCATCACATCCTTGAAGGTGAGGCCGGTGCCTTCCAGTGGCAGGGTGGGATTACTGCTAACGGTAAGGATATGCATGGTGTCGGCAATGGCCTGAATTTGCAGGGCCAGCAGCGGCAAAATCCCGCAGAGCATGCATAGGGTGGTGAGGGCACCAACGGCGTTGCTGTGGTAGCGAAATACCAACAGGTCGGCGAGCGAGTGTACCTGATGGCGGCGCGCGAGTTCAGCTAGCGGCGCCAAGGCTATAGGGGCAAATAGGAAAAGTGCGCCAGTGCCCAAGTAGTAGGCGAGGGCGCCATAGCCGTATTGGAAGGCAAGATCTATCACCCCGTAAAACGCCCAGGCAGAGGCAAAAATCCCCAGCGAGAGAATGTAAATTACCGGGTGAGAGGTGACGCTCTCGGGTATCCAGCCACGCTCGGTAACATAGGCAATGCCGAACAGTAGCAGCAGATAGCAGATACCAATCAGGGCAACATGGCTAAGGTCGAATGTCATAAAAGGTTGTTGTCGTTTTAGTTCTAATGGTCAAGTGAGTAATTTTGCCTGGGCACAGATCAATCCAAATCGCGCAGTCGGTTGCGCCGCCACTGCAAGCCAAAGGCTATGGCGATCACCAGCACCCAAATAATGTAGGGGCGATACCAGGCACCCTCGGGATTGAGTATCCAGTTAATCAGCGATGGGGAAAATATATAGGCGACCAGCAATAGCAGTATCACTAGGCGTTGGTTATTCATGATTTTGCTCCCAAAAACTGCAGGGGTGGGCGCAGGTTAACTGTGGAGAGTTTCGTTAGCATCTAGTTATTCTTCTTGGTAGAGGCGCGCCTGCCCTTGAATTTGCTGGCGCCGCCAGTGTTCGACTGCCCAGCTCAGTAGCTGCTGGCAATTGCCACGCGCTAAGTCTGCTGGGGGATTTTGCCCTAAAAACTCCAGTGCCTGCCAGAGATTCTTTGCCGCTTGGGTCGCGCGCAAGGGTGGCGCGTGGTTCTGTTTGCTAAGTTTTTGGCCGTTGGCCTGGATCGCAAGTGGCACATGGCCAAATTCTGGCGGTTTGGCGCCAAGCAATTGGAAGAGAAATATCTGTCGCGCTGTGACCTCCAGCAGATCAGCGCCGCGAATAATATGGCTAATGCCCTGGGCAATATCGTCTACCACTACCGCCAGCTGGTAGGCATAGAAACCATCGCGGCGTTTGAGAATCTGGTCGCCCACCTGAGTGCGCAGGTTTTGTGTCTGCAGTCCCTGAATAAGGTCGCTAAAGCTGAGGGTTGCAGTGCTGCTGTAGCTGGGGGGTAGATCATAGAGTTTTAGCCGCCAAGCATGTGGTTGATGTAGATCCACGGCGCTGTGGCGGCAATGGCCGTCGTAAATGCCGCCCAGACTTTGTAACCTCTGGCGCGAGCAGTTGCAGGCGTAGGCCAGGTTGGCCGTGATTAAGGCATCGAGTTGTTGCTGATAGCGGTTGAAGTCGGCGCTCTGGTAAAACACTTCGCCGTCCCATTCCAGACCGTGGTCTATCAGGCACTGAAGTATGGCGTCGGCGGCGCCGGCTTCCGCGCGGGGTGGGTCCAGGTCCTCCATGCGTACCAGCCATTTGCCGCCATTGGCCTTGGCATCCAGGTAGCTGGCCAGGGCGGTGAGCAGTGAGCCAAAGTGCAGGGGGCCGGTGGGCGAAGGCGCAAAGCGACCTACATACGCGGGCTTGGTAGATATGCTAAGGGGGGTTGGGATTTGTGTTACAGAAGTGGGCATGGCGCAGGGCGGGATGGCTCCCGCCCGGAGGCGGATTAACCGCCGATTTGCTTTTCTTTGATTTCGGCGAGGGTTTTGCAATCCACGCACAGAGTCGCAGTGGGGCGAGCTTCCAGGCGGCGAATACCAATTTCCACGCCGCAGGCATCGCAGTAGCCGTAATCGTCGTTCTCAATCAGCTCCAGGGTGGAGTCGATTTTCTTGATCAATTTGCGCTCGCGGTCGCGGGTGCGTAGCTCCAGGCTGAACTCTTCTTCCTGGCTGGCGCGGTCCGCTGGGTCGGGGAAGTTGGCCGCTTCGTCTTTCATGTGGCTAACGGTGCGATCAACCTCTTCCATCAGCTCGGAACGCCAGTTGAGCAGCAGTTGACGGAAGTGCGCCTTCTGGTTGTCGTTCATGTACTCTTCGCCCTTTTTCTCCTCATAGGGAGTGAAAGGACGCAGCGCAAAGGTTTCGGTAGAGGGTGATTTTTTCGCCATAATGGTTAGCGCCTCGTAAGACTTCCTGGATCAGCCGTTCATGCAAGCTGGCTATTAGCCTGCGCTTGCTGGGTTCTGGGCACTTTTTTAGTCCGGACGCGCCGGATTTTTGCCCGCAGAATTTGAAGGGGGAGCAAGCTATCAGATTAGCTTGGCATCTGCCAGCACTTTTTGGCTGGCGCCAAGAGTACTGGCCTCCAAACCTATTAATATAGCCCTAAAATGGGCAATTCAGCAGGTATTTATGGTTGAATTGCGCCGGTTTTTAGCCTTTTAGCAGGACAGATTGTGCAACTTGAATTACATCCAGCGCGGCTTTTGCGCCGCTATAAGCGTTTTTTGGCCGATGTTAGTTTGGCTTCGGGCGAGCAGTTAACCATTCACTGCCCCAATACCGGCTCTATGAAAAACTGCCTTTCACCCGATAGCCCTTGTTGGTATTCGCAGGTGGTAAGTAAAACCCGCAAATATCCCCAGACTTTGGAGCTAGTGACTACGCCTGAGGGGCATCTGGCAGGCATAAATACTGCGCGCGCCAACCTGTTGGTGGCCGAAGCCCTGAAGTTTGGCGTGATTAAAGATCTGCATGGCTATCGCCAGATTCGCCGCGAGCAAGCCTACGGCAGTGAAAAATCGCGCATAGATTTTTTGTTGAGTGAGCATCCACAGGATAAGCGCAACTGCTACCTGGAAGTAAAAAATGTCACCCTGTTGGATAGGGCGCCGGGCGATAGCGAGGCGCGTGGCTATTTCCCCGATGCGGTTAGCGAGCGCGGCAGTAAGCATTTGCGAGAGCTTATGGCGATGGTTGAGCGCGGGCAGCGAGCGGTGCTTTTATTTTGTGTGCAGCACACCGGGGTCAAATCCGTCAGCCCTGCAGATCATATAGATAAAGTCTATGGCAAGAGTCTGCGCGAGGCTGCTGCCGCAGGCGTAGAGCTATTGGCCTATGGTGCAGAGATCAAACCAGAGCAGGGGATAATTAAGCTTGCTTATCCCCTGGCTGTTATTTACTAGGCGTTGCTGGGTTCAATCAATAAGGTTTAATTGGGTGGGAATTGCTCAAGCAATTGGCGAATCATCTCGCGCAGCTTGGGCTCGGAGTTAAGCCTGAAGTAGCTCAGGGTTAAACCATCGGCGTTGCCGCGCCACACCAGGGTGCTGTCGCTGGTGCGAGTGATGTCCAATACCAACACGCCCTCTTGGTTGCCGCGGCCAATAACCTGGCCGGTACCCAGGCCGATGCTGCCGTGGCGGCCAATGGGTAGTCCAATACCTATGCCAATACTCGAATTGCCGCCTTGGCTCACGCGGGTAAAACCTTGTAGATCCAGCAGCATATCGCCGCCTGACTGCTGCTTGTTATAGCCCTGCAGGTGCAGTTGGTCGTCAATTAGGCCCTGAATGTAGGCGCTGTTAGCGCCAGGGATTCGCACCTCGGCACTGCGCCAGCTGTAACTTTTAAGCTGGCTAAAGTCGGTGCCAGATTTAAAATCTTGATGGTATTTGGCACTGCTACAAGCACTCAGCAGCAACAAACAGGCGAGCCAAACAATAAATCTGCACATGATCTTTATCCCTGTAAATGGAAAAGTATAAGCTTAGCCGCATCGGATGAACTCTGGCTGTATGTCTCAGGTAATTATTGGGGCGTCTGTATTGAGACGGCTTTGTGCCTGGCACTTACAACTTGTTGCTGGTTATTACGAGTAGTGAATATGCTTGAATCCTTTGTGATTAACTCCCTGCTAATTATGCTGGTTGTACTGCTGCATTTTGAGATGCTCAATCTGCTGAGTAGCCTGTTATTAAAAACTCGCTTGCATCGCCGTTGGCGGGTGGTCATCGGGGTTTTTGGTGCTCTTTGTGCACATGTTTTAGAAATATGGTGTTTTGGCTTTGGCTACTATTTTTTAATCACTCATCCCGGCCATGGGGAGCTGGTGGGTATGGGGAGTAAAACCCTGCTGGATTGCGTTTACTTTTCCTTTACTACTTACACCTCGCTCGGTTTTGGCGATCTCTTCCCCACCGGGCACCTGCGTTTTTTAAGTGGTTTGGAGGCGCTGACCGGGTTGGTGCTCATTGCCTGGACCGCGTCGTTTATGTATCTGGAAATGCAAAAATTCTGGCAGCCCAAATAGCCTCGATTGCAATTGCTATCGGCATGGCCCAGACTGCCGCCGCCTTTTTGTTGCGCTGCAGGCAACTCAATATATCGCTAAGGAGCATTCATGGATTTACTGCTGGCAATTCAAACCCTCATTATGGGCGTGGTGGAGGGTTTAACCGAGTTTTTACCTATCTCCAGTACTGGGCATCTGATTCTCACCGGGCAGCTGCTGGATTTTCTCACCCCAGAGAAGCGTGAAGTCTTCGAGATTTTTATCCAGATGGGCGCCATGCTGGCGGTGGTCTGGGAGTATCGCGTAAAAATATTTACCAGCCTCTTTCGCGCGGTGAAACCGGGTGTAGAGCGCGATCTGTTTATCAATGTGACTATCGCTTTTATTCCCGCGGCGGTGATTGGCTTATTTTTCAGCGGCTATATCAAAGCTTTTTTGTTTAACCCAATAGCGGTCGCCAGCGCCTTTATTGTGGGCGGTTTTATTATCCTCTGGGCAGAAAAGCGCAACCATCAGCCGCGCGTGGCAGAGATGGATAACCTGAGTTATATGGATGCGCTCAAAGTGGGCTTGTGCCAGTGCCTGGCACTGATTCCCGGCACCTCGCGCTCGGGTGCGACTATTATTGGCGGTTTGTTTTTAGGCTTGTCGCGCAAGGCGGCAACGGAGTTTTCCTTCTTCCTGGCAATTCCCACTTTATCGGCGGCATCGCTTTACAGCCTGTGGAAGGCGCGCGATTTATTGGAGGTGGGCGATATGGATATTTTTGCTCTGGGGTTTGTTGCTGCTATGGTCTCGGCGTTTGTCGCCGTGCGTGGCCTGCTTAAATTTATCGCCACCCACACCTTTGTGGTCTTCGCCTGGTACCGCATCGCCTTTGGGATACTGATTTTGGTAACTTCTTACCTGGGCGTGATTAACTGGACGGAATAAATAAAAAAGCCCCGAATTTTCGGGGCTTTTTTACACAAACTTCACCACACTGGTGTCCTTCTCGCGGCTTTTGCCCGCCTGATGCAGGGCCGCTAAATAGGCATTCCACAGCTCCTCCTGCTTGCTACCCAGTTCGTATAAATATTCCCAGGTGTACAAGCCTGTCTCATGGCCATCGTCAAAGCTGAGTTTTAGTGCGTAGTTGCCCGCGCGCTCCAGCTTAATAATACGTACGCCTTTTTTGCCAAATTGCAGCACCGCCTGGCTGGGGCCGTGGCCCTTTACTTCGGCGCTGGGCGAGTGCACGCGCAAAAACTCCGCCGGCAGCGCGAATTGCTCGCTGCCAAAATGCAGTTCCAATAGTTGCGACTGCTTATGGAATTGAATTTTGCTGGGGAGTTTTTGCATAGCGATCACTTGCGCAATTAAAGGATGTAACGACTGAGGTCTTCGTTTTTGGCCAGCTCACCCAAGTGGTTATCCACATAGGCAGCGTTGATTTCAATCGCTTTTGCATCATTGCCTGCATCGAAAGAAACATCCTCCAGCAGTCGCTCCAAAATGGTGTGCAGGCGGCGCGCGCCTATATTTTCGGTGCGCTCGTTAACTTCAAAAGCGGTTTCAGCGATGCGGCGAATACCGTCTTTGGTGAAACTCACCTCCACACCTTCGGTGCGCAGCAGCGCCTGTTGCTGCTCGGTGAGCGAGGCTTTGGGCTCGGTGAGGATGCGTTCAAAATCATCGGGTGTCAGCGCTTGCAGCTCGACGCGAATCGACAGGCGACCCTGCAGCTCGGGGATTAAATCCGACGGCTTGCTCAGGTGGAAGGCGCCCGAGGTGATAAATAAAATATGGTCGGTTTTGACCATGCCGTGTTTGGTGGACACAGTGCAGCCTTCAATTAACGGCAGCAGGTCGCGCTGCACGCCTTCGCGCGAGACATCGGCGCCGCTGACATTGCCACGGCGCGCCACTTTATCTATCTCGTCGATAAACACTATGCCGTTTTGCTCAACCGTTTCCACCGCCTGGGTTTTAATATCCTCTTCACTCACCAGTTTGGCTGCCTCTTCATCCTGCAATTGCTTAAAGGCTTTTTTTACCGTGAGTTTGGCTTTTTTGGTTTTGTCGCGGCCGATGTTGGAAAACATGTTTTGCAGCTGGCTGGTCATTTCCTCCATGCCCGGCGGCGCCATTATCTCTACGCCGACACTGGTGGCGGCCACGTCGATTTCAATTTCTTTATCGTCGAGATCGCCCTCGCGCAATTTTTTGCGAAAGATCTGCCGGGTGGATGAATCGTGCTTTTGCTCCTGCTCGGAAAAATCCCGCGCGGGCGGTAAAAGTGCATCGAGAATGCGCTCTTCGGCCGCTTCGGCGGCGCGGTGTTGTACCGATTTCATCGCCTGTTCGCGGCGCAGTTTAATCGCTACATCCACCAGGTCGCGGATAATGGATTCGACATCGCGGCCGACATAGCCCACCTCGGTAAACTTGGTGGCTTCCACTTTAATAAAGGGCGCGTTGGCGAGCTTGGCCAGGCGGCGGGCGATTTCAGTTTTGCCTACGCCGGTGGGGCCGATCATTAGAATATTTTTGGGCGTGATTTCGCCGCGCATCTCGGCGGGTACCTGCATGCGCCGCCAGCGGTTGCGCAGGGCAATGGCCACGGCGCGCTTGGCGTCCTGTTGGCCGACTATGTGTTTATCCAGTTCGTGCACGATTTCGCGCGGGGTCATGGTGGACATATAGAGCTCATTCATGTTGGTGCTTATTAGCCCCTCTGGCGGTGCAGTGCCTGCGGACTGACTGAGGCAGGGATGCCGAAGTCAAGCCTACAGGGAGGTATTTACGGCGTGTCCGCACGCACTGTACCGCTAGAGGGGCGGTCTATTCGGAGTAATTAGTACTCGAGAGTTTCAATGGTGTGGTTGTGATTGGTAAAGACGCAGATATCACCAGCAATCTTCAAGCCTTTTTCGACAATGCTGAGGGCATCCAGCTGGGTGTTTTCCAGCAGCGCGCGCGCCGCCGCCTGGGCGTACATGCCGCCCGAGCCTATGGCGATCAAATCGTCTTCTGGCTGTATCACATCGCCGTTGCCGGTAATGATCAGCGAGGCCTCTTTATCGGCTACCGCCAACAGGGCCTCTAGTCTGCGCAGGCTGCGCTCGGTGCGCCAGTCTTTGGCCAGTTCCACCGCCGCGCGGGTGAGCTGGCCATTGTGGGCTTCGAGCTTGGCTTCAAATCGTTCAAACAGGGTGAAAGCGTCGGCGGTGCCGCCGGCGAATCCGGCGATTACCTGGTTTTTGTACAGGCGGCGAACTTTGCGCGCATTGCCTTTCATCACGGTATTGCCCAGGGAGACCTGGCCGTCGCCGCCGATTACCACCTGGCCGTCGCGGCGCACCGAAAGAATTGTAGTCACGGAATTTCCTTTAAAAACTTTATGAGAAGCCGCAGAGGTGGGGACGGGCGTGGGCCTTTTCAAGCGCACGCCCGGTTTAGTGCAGGTTTACTTGCTTTTGGCGCGTTTGAGTACCAGTGCGTTGTACTGGTTGTTGACCAGGGTGGTGCGCGCCTTGGTCAGTGCTGCCTGGCTGTCGAAGGGGCCAACCACCACCCGGTGCCAGAGGTCGCCTTTGCGGATCTCCACCTTCTCGATGTGCGCATCCAAATTCAGCAGAATCAACTGGGCGCGCAGCTTGTCGGCGTCCTCGGCGGCGGGGAAACTGCCCACCTGCAGGATATATTCGGTGGTGGATTTCTCTGCCGCGGGTTTGTCCTCGGCGGCGTTATTGGTTTCGCTAGCCGGCACTATGGTTTCGCTGTCTTGCAGCAACTTGTAAAAATCGAAACGCGGCTTGGGGATATTGTTTTGCGTCTTGGGTTTTTCTTCGGCCTTGGAGGGCTTGTCCTGCACCACCGGGTGTTTGATAAAAAACAGGCTGGCGGCAAAGGCCCCGAGAATACCGCCGGCAATAAACCACACCCAGGCGGGTGTCTGGCTTTTGCTGGTGGAGGATTTGCGCGCGGGGGCGCGGCTTTTTTTGGCGTAGTCTCGGCTCATTTGGGCTGGCTGTGGTTGCTGGGGAACGGGGCGCGATTGTAAAGGAAAGCGCCCCATTCGTCACAACTTCGCCCCGGTCAGTACCTACTTAAGCAATTTGAATGCATGGCTCCAGCGTTTTCGCGAAAGCCCGGTAAACACCAGAGCTGGCACAGAGGCTCCAGCGCGCATCAGTCGCCAAATTGCCGATACTGAGAGCCAGTTGGCCTCTGCCACCGCAACATGCGCCAGGCGGAGCTGGGTGGGCGCGCACTTTGGTGGGGATTAGCCCTGCTGGGGCTCACATTTCCTGCGGATCCACATCCAGCGCCCAGCGCACTGAGCGGCCCAGAGGCTCTGCCTCCAGTTGTAGTGCCAATCGGCTGAGCAGCTGCTGCAAGGGTTTGCGCTGACTGGCGTTAAATTGCAGCTGGTAGCGGAAACGATCACCGCGCTTTTCCATCATCGCCGGCAGCGGCCCTAGGTAGCTGAGCTGAGGGCTGGCGGGCATCATCTGCTCCGCCAGCTGGCGCGCGCGGCGCAAAAATTCTATCACCAGTTCCGGGCGCTTGCTTTCAGCGCGCAGCAGTGCCAGGTGGCGATACGGTGGCATCTGGGTCACCTGGCGCTCGCGCAGCACCAGTTCGGCCAGGGTGTGGTAGCCGCGCCCAACCAGGGTTTGCATTAGCGGGTGGTCACTGTGATAGCTCTGAATCAACACTTTGCCCGGTTTCTCTGCGCGGCCAGCGCGGCCGGCGACCTGCATTAGCAGTTGGCCCATGCGCTCCGGGCCGCGGAAATCGGTGCTGAACAGGCCCGCATCGGCATCGATAATCACCACCAGGGTCACATCGGGAAAGTGGTGGCCCTTGGCCAGCATCTGTGTGCCTACCAGGATACAGGGCACTCCGGCGTGGACATCCGCCAGCAGTTTTTGCATGGCGTCTTTATTGCGGGTGGAGTCGCGGTCGACGCGGATTACCGGCACCTGCGGGAACAGTTGCTGCAGGCAATCTTCGCTGCGCTCTGTGCCCTGGCCCAGGGGAAACAGCTGTGGGCTGTTGCAAGTCGGGCAGCTGCCGGGAATGGGCCGCTGGTGGTCGCAGTGATGGCAGTGCAAATGGCGCGGGCTTTGGTGCAGGGTCAGGCGCGCATCGCAGTGGTTGCACTTGCCCAGCCAGCCGCAGCTGTGGCACTCCAGCGCCGGCGCATAGCCGCGGCGATTGAGAAACACCAGCGCCTGGTTGCCCGCTTGCAGAGTCTCGTTGATGGCGGCCAGGCTGGCAGCGGCAAAGCCCTCATGCAATTTTTGCTGGCGAATATCCAGCAGTTGGATCTCCGGTGCCTGGGCGGCGCCGGCGCGGGCAGTGAGTTTGAGCAGTTGATAGCGCCCCTGGTTGGCGTTGTGCAGGCTCTCCAGCGAGGGCGTGGCGCTGCCCAGAATTAGCGGAATATTTAATCGCTGCGCGCGCACCACCGCCAGGTCGCGCGCTGAATAGCGGAAGCCATCCTGCTGCTTAAAGGAGTTGTCGTGCTCCTCATCGACAATAATGATGCCCGGCTGCGCCAGGGGGGTGAAAATCGCCGAGCGGGTGCCAATAATAATGCGCGCACTGCCATCGCGCGCCATCAGCCAGGCATCCAGCCGCTCGCGGTCGTTAAGGCCGGAATGAAGGGCGACGACCGGCACGGCAAAGCGCTGGATAAAGCGCGCCAGGGTTTGCGGGGTGAGGCCGATTTCCGGCACCAGCACCAGCGCCTGCTTGCCCTGTTCCAGCGCCTGGGCGATTGCCTGGAGGTAGACCTCGGTTTTGCCGCTGCCGGTGGCGCCGTCCAGGAGGTAGCAGCCAAACTCACTCTGTTTGATCTGAGCCAGCGCCTGGGATTGCTCCAGGCTTAGCTCCAGGGGCGCTTGGCGCAAGAGTTGGGCTGGGGAATCGCCCCGGGCAACCACCTCAATTTCCCTGACCAGCCCCTTGTCGATCAGGTTTTTGGCGATGCTGCGCGGAATTTCCAGCAGATCCAGCTGGCTGCGGGTGATGTAATCCTGTGCCTGGAGTGCGGCCAGGAGGGCGGCTTGTTTGGGCGCGCGCTTAAGTGCACCTTGAGGCAAGCCCTTGCCTTCGGTGGTGAGTGTAAATGCAGGCTCGCCGCGCCTGTGGGCCGGCTCGCCCTGGCGCAGCAATACCGGCAGCGCCGCCTGCAGCGCATCGCCCAAGGGGGTTTGGTAGTAATCTGCGGCCCAGATGCACAGGTCGAGCAGGTGCTTATCGAGAACTGGATTTGAGTCGAGCAGCGCGAGCACGGGCTTGAGTTTTTCAAGCGGGTATTCGCTGGTGTTTTTCCTCGCCAAGACCAGGCCGACCAATTCCTGCTTGCCAAAATTAACTTTTATGCGCTGGCCAGGCTTAATGCTCGCACTAAGTTCAGCGGGTGCTAGGTAATCAAAGCGGCGACGCAGGGGGGCGGGTAGGGCAAGTTCTAATATGGTCATGCGGGAGCTGGCGGTTATTGGGCCGGAATGCAGCCCGCAGTTTATCGCTAAAAGATGCTATATGTCTGGAGCGCAAGACATTTTTGAGGATATCCAATGTCAGATGGCGAAAAAACAACCTGCGCGGATCAATTGCCGCTAGACTTGGATCAAGATTCAGGTTTCAGGAATAGTAGACAATATTCGAATAATGGGCTTTGTTTAATAAGCTCAGATTGAATTGCTAACAACCTTAAAACACATAATCCGTAAAACATATGAGGAGCAACAACCGTGAAACGTCGCGATTTTATCAAGCTGTCTGGTTTGGTGGCTGGTGCCGGTCTTATTCCTGTTTATGAATTAAGCGCTGAAGAAATGGCGCACCTGACGGAGGATGACCCGCAGGCCAAGGCTTTGGGTTATGTTCTTCAGTCCACGGTTGAGGGCAGCCACTGCGCCAACTGCGTCCAGGCCAAGGGCGATTTAGGCGCCGACTGGCTGGCTTGTAATATCTTTCCAGGCAAGCAGGTTAAGGCCACCGGCTGGTGTAAAGTCTGGACTCCACGTCCGTCTTAATCGTTTGTTTGATACAGATTGGAGGCGCCAGGGGGAGTGGCTTTCGCTCCCCCTGGCGCTCGTTCTTTATGAGAACGCAGATTCCGCTTGCCTTGGCTAAATATTCTGTTAGTATCCCGGCCTCCAAAATTCGCCGTTTTCTTTTTAACCGTTGTGCGGTGCTCGGCAGACGTCCGGGTGGCGGCACAAAATACGTCAAGGCATAGATCATGAAACCAGAAATTCATCC
>JBNLGJ010000005.1:0-56014 GCA_050305995.1 Cellvibrio sp. | reverse complement strand
CTCGCCATTGCTCACGTTGTAAATATCAATTTGCTCGAACTCGCGCATGCCCGCCAGGGCCACAAGGTCGGCATCAATTGCACAGGAGCCGTCGTACCAAAGCTCCGCCTGGGTCACCTTGGCCATGTGCAACTTGGCTTTAAGCATATGTGAAAGCATAAAATCCTCCGGGGAATCACTGGTGTGGCTGCCGCTTAGGCAAGGACCACAGACACGTTATCAATCAAGCGTGCGCCCGCGGTATAGATGGCGCCCAGAATAGTGATCTCCCGATCATCGTGTGCCGCCATTTCCAGGGTGCGGCTATTGCAAATGTTGATGTAATCCACGCGAAACCCCGTCTGCTCAATGCGACTGCGCGCTTCATCCATCAACAGATTAAAATCGCGCCGTCCCTGCTCGATTTGCTGTTTAACCCAATTCAACGTCTGGTTGAGCACCACGACTTTGGGGCGCTCTTCCGCGCTTATAAAGCCATTACGCGAACTCATCGCCAGGCCATCGGCCTCGCGGAAAATCTCGCCGGCGGTAATTTTTACCGGAATACACAGGTCTTCCACCATGCGCCGGATTACCGCCAGCTGCTGAAAATCCTTGATGCCAAATACCGCTTCGTCCGGCTGCACAATATTAAACAATTTGGTGACTACTGTTGTCACGCCCTCAAAGTGTCCCGGGCGACTGGCGCCGCAGAGCACACCGGTCATGGTCGGCACTACCACCCGGGTCTGCTCGGCCATACCGTTGGGATAGATCTCTTTCTCGTCCGGGCAGAACAAGAAGTTACAACCCACAGACTCCAGCTTGGCGGTATCTGCCGCCAGGGTGCGCGGGTATCTATCCCAGTCCTCGTTCAGGCCAAACTGCAGCGGGTTCACAAAGATACTGGTGACCACCACCTCATTGTTGGCCTGGGCAATTTTCACCAGCTCCAAATGAGCACTGTGCAGGTTGCCCATAGTGGGCACAAAGCCTATGCGCTTGCCTGCGCGGCGCTCGGCCGCCAGGGCTTCACGCAGTGAACTTATGTGATGGAAAACCTGCATTTATAGACCTCTACAAGCCCCGAAAAGTGCCTCCGGGTTCGGGCGCGCGATGATACACGCTTAGCGGCGGGAAGTATATTTTACGAGCAAAAAATAACCAATTTGAAGGACAATCAGAAACCGGCCGCGTTAAGTGCGAGATGCAGGATCTGGCGACAGACGCACCACTTGATCACCCACCGACAGGCGGCCGCCCTGAACCACCTTGGCGCAGAGGCCACTATAACCAAACATGGCTGCAGCGCCGCCAGCCCCCAGGGCTTCATCCATGCGCGAGCAGGGGTGCGCCAGGGCGGAAGCCTCCAGGATCACCTCGCCGATTTGCAAGCGCTGATAGCGCAGCAGGTTCATATTCATGCCGGAGATAACCAGGTTGCGGCGTAGCAGCGCAGGGTCAATCTGCGCATGGCCGGTGTGGCGGCAAATGGATTCGATATATTCGCGGCTGATCAGGGTGACCTGACGGCCGGAACCTGGGGTTTTAAGGCTGCGGTGATCACCGGCCAAGCCCAGATCCACCAGGGCTTCAGCGGAATCCACTGCGATTACTTCGCCGCGCCTTTGGCTGCGCAAGCCAATCCACTCCAGCTTGCCAGGCGCCATGGCCTCACACAATTTATCAAGGAGTTTGGCCTGGGCGTTCATCAATATTGATCCTGATGTTGCTGAAAGTACTCAGGCGCCAGGTTATCGAAGCGGGTGTACTTGCCCACGAAGGCGGCGCGGCAGGTGCCGATTTCACCGTTACGCTGCTTGCCGATAATCAGCTCAGCTATGCCTTTGTCGGGGCTGTCCTGGTTGTAGTATTCATCGCGGTAGATAAACAGGATCACGTCGGCGTCCTGCTCGATGGCGCCCGATTCCCGCAAGTCCGAGTTCATGGGGCGCTTGTTGGGGCGCTGCTCCACGCCGCGATTGAGCTGCGACAGGGCAATCATGGGGCAGTCGAATTCTTTGGCGATACCTTTAAGCGAGCGCGAGATTTCGGAGATCTCCTGGGTGCGCCCCTCGCTGGCGCCGGCCACGGTCATCAGCTGCAGGTAGTCGACCATGATCATGCCGGGGTTGCCGTGCTCGCGGGCGATGCGACGCACGCGGGCGCGCAGCTCCTGGGGATTGAGCCCGGGGGTATCGTCGATAAACAGCAACTTATCCTTGAGCTTGGCCACCGCCGAGGACAGCTTGGGCCAATCCTCCTCGGAGAGTTTACCGTTGCGCATATTGCCCTGGTCGATGCGACCAACCGAGGACATCATCCGCATCACCATGGCATTGGAGGGCATCTCCATACTAAACACCAATACCGGACGCGGCTGGTGAAATACCGCGGACTCAACAAAGTTAAGTGCCAGTGCCGTTTTACCCATGGACGGACGGGCAGCGAGAATAATCAATTCGCCCGGCTGCCAGCCGGAGGTGCGCTGATCCAATTCGGTAATTCCGGTAGGCACCCCGGTCACATCGCTACCGGCGCGGAAGAGTTCATCGATCTTCTGCACCGCGGCTTTCAAAATATCGTTTACGCCTACCAGGCCACCCTCTTTGGGGCGATCTTCGGCAATTTCGGCCACGCGCTTTTCGGCGAGCTGGAGCAGGTCATCCGAGTCCAACCCCGAGGGATTCATACTGGTTTTGCTGATCTCCTGCGCCGCATCAATCAGCTGGCGCAGAGTGGAGCGCTCGCGCACGATTTTGGCGTAGGCGACTATATTGGCCGCGCTCGGGGTGTTGTTGGCCATCTCCACCAGATAGCCCAGCCCCCCTACCCGCTCCAGCTCGTTGTGCTTGTGCAGCTCTTCGGACAGGGTAATAACGTCAAGCGGCTCGCCGGCCTCCTGCAGGTTTTGCATCATGCGGAAAATAACGCGGTGATCCTGGCGATAGAAATCGCCTTCGGACAGCACTTCCAGCACCGCATCCAGGCGTTTGTTGTCCAGCATCAAGCCGCCCAGCACCGATTGCTCTGCCTCTATCGAGTGCGGCATATGATCGGAGGCCAGGGTCTCAGCCAAGTGGGCTTCAAAAGTCTCTTCAGACATCATGGATTGTTATCGCTCGTTCCCAATTACTAGATTGCCGCCAGGGCTCAAGGAGTCACTTTGGTTAAGCCCGGATTGATACCAGCCCCGAACCTAGCCAAAAGAACCCCGCAAATTTTACTGCGCCACAAAAGAAAACGGGCACTATCGCCGCCCCTGGGGGTATCGATAGTGCCCGAATTCATCAAGCTTGTCAGCGCCAAGCTGCAGAGTTCCGCAAGGGATTACTCGGCAACAACAGCAACCTTAACAGCCTGGATAACTTCAGAGTGCAATTGAACGTCGATCTCGAATTGACCAACTTCACGAATCGCACCTTCTGGCAAGCGAACCTCTGCTTTAACCACAGCAACACCGGCAGCGGTGATAGCTTCAGCGATGTCGCGGGTGCCAACAGAACCGAACAGACGGCCTTCGTCACCAGCAACAGCAGCAATAGTTACTTCCAGTGCAGCCAGCTTCTCAGCACGTGCATTGGCTTCAGCCAGCTTGGCGTTAGCCGCCGCTTCCAGCTCAGCGCGACGGGCTTCAAAGTCGGCCAGGTTTTTAGCAGTAGCAGCTACCGCTTTGCCTTGTGGCAAAAGGTAGTTGCGACCGTAGCCAGACTTAACGGCAACCTTGTCACCGATCTTGCCCAACTTACCTACTTTCTCGAGCAGAATAACTTCCATCTCGTTTACCCCTCTTACTCGTGGCTATCGGTGTATGGAATCAAAGCCAGGTAGCGAGCGCGCTTGATGGCAGTAGCCAGCTGACGCTGATATTTAGCTTTGGTGCCGGTGATACGGCTAGGAACGATTTTGCCAGTTTCGGTGATATAGGCTTTCAGGGTTTCGATATCTTTGTAATCGATACGCTTGGTGCCTTCAGCGGTAAAACGGCAGAATTTACGACGACGGAAAAAACGTGCCATGGTTATACCTCCTGCTCTTCTTCAAAATCGTCAGCATCAGAACCTTCTTCGGTCTCTTCAGCTTCGGCATCATCACGGCGCTCAGTGCGCACTGGGCGAGCTTTACGCTCACGGCCTTCTTTCTCGGCCTTCATGATGAATGATTCTTCGCTAACAGCAGCATCTTCACGGATAACCAGGCTGCGCAGAACAGCATCGTTATAACGGAAGTTGGTGGTCAGTTCTTCCAAAGCAGCTTCGGAACACTCGATGTTCATCAGAACATAGTGAGCCTTGTGCACTTTGTTGATGGTGTAGGCCAGTTGACGACGGCCCCAGTCTTCGAAACGGTGAACCTGGCCACCGTCAGCTTTCACAGCAGAGGTGTAACGCTCTACCATGGCTGGTACTTGTTCGCTCTGATCCGGGTGGATCATAACTACGATTTCGTAATGACGCATATTAGCTCCTTACGGGTTAAAGCCTCCTGCAAAGGCAGTGAGACAAGGAGAGCCGAATTTTAGCCTGCAACGCAGGAAACCCACCGGCAAGTTTGGGGTGCGGCATTCTACGGATTTTACTGCCAGCCCACAACCCCAAATACAGCCATTTGAGCAATAGTTGCGCCCCCACAGGGCCATGCCATAGGTTTCCGCTGGCAATTTAGTGTGGCATTACGCACTTGCGAAGGAGGAGCCCCAGCTCATTAGTGTTAACAGCCACTAAACCGCACAATGCCGGGCGATAAACTCCCGGTGGCTGGGCATAACTTCGACCGAAGCGTCTATTACCCGCTTGATGCCCTGCACGCGCGCCAGGATTTCCGCCTGGGGCAAAACGTCCACCAGGGGGTGATAGCTCTGTGGACGCAGGCCCTGGCCGTGCATCACTTCCACCCAACTCAAGTCGTTAAACATTTCCGAGCTGTTGCGATAAATGCGGCCGTTTTGACGGAAGTGGGCAATTTTTTGGGCGAGGGATTCTGGAATTTCCAAGGTTTTGCAGTAGCGCCAGAAATCCGAATCCTCGCGCTCGGTTTGGTGGTAGTGCAGGATTAAAAAGTCGCGAATTTTTTCCACTTCAAAATCCGTTTGGCGATTGAACTCGTCTATATCCTCCTGGGCAAACTGGCAATTGGGAAACAAGCTCAGGAGCCGCGCAATGCCCGACTGTACCAGGTGCAAGCTGGTGGACTCCAGTGGCTCCATAAAGCCGCTGGCAAGCCCGAGGGCGATACAGTTTTTGCTCCAGGATTGTCGACGTTTGCCGGTGGTAAATTTGAGCAGGCGCGGTTCGCTTAAAATTTCACCGTCAATATTGGCCAATAAAATTTGTTTGGCCTGGGCATCATCCATATAGCGACTGGCGTATACATGGCCGTTGCCGGTGCGTGTCTGCAGTGGAATTCGCCACTGCCAGCCGGCGCTGTGCGCTTGCGAGCGGGTGAACGGAGGCGGTTCTGCCATAGCCGAACTGGCGACGGCTAAAGCACGGTCGCAGGGCAGCCAGTGGCTCCAGTCGTCGTAGCCGACATTTAGTGTTTGACCGATAAGCAGCGCACTAAAGCCGGAGCAATCAATAAATAAATCGCCTTCAACTATTTGCCCGGATGCCAAGCACAGGCTTTGAATAAAACCTGTATGCGGGTGCTGATTTACCCCCACAACCTTGTCTTGCATTCGAATAACACCGCGCGCTTCGGCATAGTAGCGCAAAAAACGCGCGTAGCGCCCGGCATCAAAATGAAATGCATAAGCAATATTGGAAAGCGGTGAATTGCCTGCCGCTACTGAGCGCATAAAT
Source organism: Cellvibrio sp. (assembly GCA_050305995.1). GTDB lineage: Bacteria > Pseudomonadota > Gammaproteobacteria > Pseudomonadales > Cellvibrionaceae > Cellvibrio. The sequence continues at coordinate 50,234 of JBNLGJ010000005.1, read as the reverse complement.
TTGCCGCGCTTTGCCGCAGCCCAACTCAGGGTGAATTCGCCCAGGCCCTCGTCCACCAATCCCAGCTGCTGCAATTTAAACCAGTAGTGATAAAACTGAATATGATCTATGTCCTTGCCCAGGTCGCCAAACGCGTGAAAATAACTCTGGCCCTGGCATTTCCAATCGACAAACTCGATTCCCAATTTGAAGGTGCCCTGGGTCGCGCGCAGGAACTCGTCTTCATCCACCCCCAGCAATTTGTTGAACAATTGAATTTGCGGAATAGTCGCCTCACCCACTCCCACAGTGGCAATTTCATCCGACTCCACCAGTTGGATTTGGCAGTAGTCATTGCGCAAAACCTTGGCGAGTGCAGCCGCCGTCATCCAGCCGGCACTGCCACCGCCAAGGATGACAATCTTTTTTATAGATTCATTGGACATGATTGGATACTCACAACAAACCACCCGGCGCCAAAGCCGGGTAGTTTGTTGGTTGAGGCTTTAGAAGTTAGCGCGCACCACCAGGGCCACGCGACGATCGTTATCAAACCAGGAGCGACCCGCTGTGTGCCCCTCGTTATCGAGGATCATGGTGGTTTTGGTTTGCGAGTCCAGCAGGTTGTTTAGCTCCAAACCCACCTTGACTTGATCGGTAATGCTGTAGAAGGCCGAGCCATTAAGCACACCATTGGCTTCGTTCCACAGCGGATAACCGCTGATGACGTCCGAGGTGGTGAGCAGGTAGCGCGAGCGCCAGTTGTAAGACAAGCGCAGGGAGATGGCGTCCTTCTCGTACATCAGGGTCAAGTCAGCTGTGTCTTTGGACTGGCCTTTCAGCGGCAGGCCGGACAAATCCAACGTGGGCTGATAGACACCGTTGCTGGTGCTAGGGCCGGAGTTGGGCACCGACTTGGAGTCTATATGGGCCCAGGTCAGCCCCATACCCAAACCATCCCAAGGCTCTGGCAGCATGTCGTAAAACTGCTGATAGGCCAACTCGAAGCCCTGCATTTTACCTGTGCCATTGTTCACGGTTCCCGATACCCGCGCCGCCTGGGTCGCACCCGACACAGGGTTGGTAAATTCGCGATCAAAGGAGCCGGAGACAAAGAAGTCACTCAGGTCTTTATAAAACAGGGTGCCGCTCAGTGAACCGCCCTTGGCGAAATACCACTCCAGCGCCAAATCCACCTGCTTGGACAACATGGGGCGCAGGTAAGGGTTGCCGCCATCACCGATCCAACTGGAGACCTGGGCGCCAGTAATTTTGGAGCTGTCCGGGTTGTTGGGGTCTATATCCGGCCTGTCCACATCGATGGACTTGGCCGAAATTGACGTGTTGTTTTTAACATCGCCCATATCTGGCAAAGCCACGGCTTCCGAGATAGCAAAACGGCTGATCAGGTCGTCAGTAATACCCACTTTGAGGTTAAAGCTGGGCAGCAGCTTGTTGTAGGTAGACTGCGACTCCTGTACCTCAAACGCGTTGTTGCCAAAACCCAATTCACTGGCGCTCAGGTAGTTGTTGGGGTCGTTAACCCAGGCTTCAGCACTTGCCAGGTCCGGGTAAGCACCCGCATCTACCTGCTGCTGAGCCCAAACGTCAATTTCCGCTTTGGAGGCATTAATGCCGGGTGAACCAGCTGGAACCGGATTTTTCTGTTGCAAATCCGGGTAGCGCACCGCACCGCGTGCAATCCGCTCCAGTTGGAAGTAGCGCAGGCCCAGGTTACCGCTAAAGCGATGGCTGTAGTCATCCGAACCAAAATCAAGGCGCACATAGGCGGCCTGGTTTTTCTCCTCGGTGATAAACACATCCGCAGTGCTAAAATAGGCTCCTATGCTGACATCTGGCTGATCTGCCGCAGGCACCCAACCATTACCAGATTCCGCCAGGGCCAAACCATCGTAGGCGACCTGGTGCACCAGATCTGCAGCGGGGAACAATAGATAATCCCCCGGCAGGTTGAGCACTTCGCCGCGATGAACATCGCTAAAGTTGATTCTGTCCAAACCCTGGCCGGGCACTGTGTCCGCCCAGAGCACAGGCGTTTTCCAGCTTGGCCCCAATTCACCCCAATTGTAGGGGGTGTAACGCACTGTCTGCTCGCGATCGGCGCGGCGCAGGCCGACTTTAACTGCAGTTAACCAGCCCGCATTGTCAAGGAAATAGGTGGCATCAAGGCGTTCCGCATTGGAATCGCCCTCGGACACCTCATAGTGATCCAAGGCCGATTGCCACATGTAAGAGGTCGGGTCCTGGAAGTAGTTAGCGTCACCCGCCGCATCGCCAGTAAAACCGGGGAAGGTGGCATTAGCAAAAGCATCGGGATTCTGGTCGCGCAGGCCGTTCCAGGGTTCGATCAGGCGCAAACTGGGCAGGCTGCCGCTCACGTCAAAATCCTGAATGGCGTAAACGCCCAGCATCACCGACAGGTCGGTATTTTGGGTTTCGGCCTTCACATACTGGAAGTCGGCGCTCAGCTCAAAGTTATCGTTGGGGGTCCATTTAAGATTGATGGCGTGGTCATCCACCAGGGTGTGCTGGTCGTTAACTCGCGTAACGGCCTGGAAGGGGAAGCCCCATTGGGCCACATCAAAGGGCTGACTGGTGCCATTGGCACCCCAGGCGCGCGGAACTCGCTCGAGGTTGCCATCGGCGGTGCGCCAGCCGTCGCCGTTGGTAATGGTTCCGCTTTGGAAGACGCCGTCACTGGTAAAATTAAACTCAGTACCAGCCAGGGGCTGGGCAAAGTTTTTGCCATATTCACCTTTATATTGGAGGGCGTGCTCAGTCCAGCTCAGACGCGCGTCCGAGCGCAAAAACTGGTAAGTCGCCTGCAGGCTTTCATCCGGCGACTCCCACTGCACGGCAAGGCCATAACCTGTGCGATCGCGGTCATCGGCCTTTTGCGTAAGGTTGGAGGCATTGGGAAGCCAGACAGTGCCCGTGCCATCACCCACAAACGCCTCTGCGCCGGGGACGCTGGAGGCCAGAGTCGGCTCCAGGGCATCGGTTTGGATACCATTGGATTCGCCGCGCAGACTGGAGTTGGCGTAGTTAAGCAGCAGGCCAAATTCACCCGCCGACGTCATCCAGCGGTCGCTATACAGGCCGGAGTAAGTGGGAGTCCACTCCTTGGCCATATCGCCATAGGAGTAATCCGCCGAGACAGAAATAACCCGTCCGCCGGCATCAAAAGGCTTGCGCGTACGCAGGCTGACGGTACCGGCAATACCGCCTTCAATCATATCAGCGGTCTGGTTTTTGTAGACATCCACCCCAGCAACCATTTCCGGCGACACATCCTGAAAGCTCAGGCCGCGGCCCGAGTTGGCAGTAAAGGAATCGCGCCCGTTAAATTCCGAGCGGGTTGCCGACATACCGCGAATCGCAACCCCCGATCCCTCCACACCAAAGTGATCCGGGTCGTCAGAGGCGGCAAAGCGCTCCACCGCCACCCCTGGGATATGGGCCATAGCTTCAAGCACGCTACGATCGGGCAGCGAACCTATGTCATTGGCAGAGAGGGAATCAACAAAAGTGGAGGCGTTGCGCTTGATCTCTTGGGCAGATTCCAGGTTGGCGCGCTGGCCAGTTACTACTATCTCTTCTATTGTCCCACTGGCATCTTCCAGACCAGCATCATTCTGGGCCATAACTGGCGCACCCAAAGCCATAATGCACACAGCCAAAAGTGAGCGCTTAAAACGCCTATTGCTGTTGTAAGTGGAATTGAGCGAATTGACACCCTGCCGATTCAAGGTACTTTTTTTAAGACAAGAGCTATTGGAACCCATAGCAAACTCCTTGGTAGTTTTACTTTTAAGAACTGCATAAACACCAAGGGCAGCCTCCCCCTGGTACGTGGCGAGATTATACCGATAAAGCAGAGAAGGATTGGCACTCCACCTTAGGCTTTTTCCCAAGAATGGGAGACCCAGTTTTGCAGGCGACTCTGGGCGCTGTCCTTTAGATAAACAAAGCGGACAAAAAAAGTGCACCTCAGGTTATTTTTTGTAGATTCATCTGATCTTTTGTGAATGGCTTGGGTTCGCCAGCGCCTCGCCGACAGTACCACCTCCCCCCCCCCCACACACAGTTATCATCTATTAACCTCAAGGGGCCGCTCCCGCCCACCTTTAACACGGACAGCGCGAAACCTGACGCCAACTGATAGCGACCAGCAAGTGCTTGCACCGGTTAAACCTAGGGCCTGTGAATACCAATTGGATGTCAATGCCCCCGTCTAAAAAGCACCGATTAAGACGCGAGGAGTGAGCAGTAGTGTTGTTTAGGGACATGCGCTCGGGCTGGGGGTCATTCTTGCTCCCAGCGGCCTTGTCGGCTGTTCATGTAGAATGACGACACATCGCCGCCTCCGCCTTGCTGGAAGCAAAATGACCTTCAGAAGCGATAATTCAATTAATGTTACAGGCCCTAAGGAGCTAATTTATGCATTCGCTGTGGACTATTGCTCGGGGACTGGCCTTTGGCGGGCTAGTTAGCCTGGGGCTAATCAGCCAACTAACCCAGGCGCAATCGCCTACCCAAGTTCTCCAGCTTAAAATTTCTCCTTTGGGAGAAATAAACGCGCAAAGCTATGGTGTGGATCAGCTCGCCCGTCCAACTGACAAATACAACATGTCGCTAGCGCCCGGGGTGGCCTTGCGCTGGCTATATGACCCTTTTTACATAGGGGTCAGCAGTGCTAACGGGGATGATTTGGCCTTGCCGGGTGCACACCTGAGCACCTTTTCACTGGGCTTTAGCGGTATTCGCTTTGGCGCTTTTGAGTCCAACCCCAACGCCTATCTACTGGGTGGCTTGGGCCTCGGCGCCGGACAATTTACCTACGCAGATTCGCAACTTGACGACTGGGAAGCCATGTTTGAGGCCACCGCTGAATTTGGCCTACTGCTCAACAAGCACTGGCTGCTCGGCGCCGGTGGCGACTACCAGGCGTTTGGCGACCTGGGAGATACCAAAGCGCGAGGCTGGCGCTTTTATATCAGCAGCGGCTGGATGTTTTAATGTCCTCTCGATCCTATTTAAGGAAACTCTTTAAAGAAACTCTGAAAAAGTCGGCAAGACAGCAGGGCAAAAGCGGAGTTTATTTTAATAAATGAGCATTTTACTCGCTTCGCTCGCCCCTAACGGGGCCACCCTTCAGGCGCTCAACGGCCTAGGGGCATTTGTGAGGCAGTTTTAAACCCAATAGTGACAACGCAGGTTGTATTGCAACAAGCTGCCGGGTTTTACCAGCGAAGGTCTCTGCCCGGTTGGATAAATACTGGCGGGCAACGTTGGGGTGAAGCTGTAGGTTTTGCTCACGCCAGGGCGCTCACCAAAAATGCGCATATTGCAAACACACAGGCACAGGGCTGGTGCTTTTAGCCAAGTACCCCATTGGTTACAACAGCAAGGGGTAATTGGATTTTGGCGCAAAAAAAGGCCCGCCGAAGCGGGCCAACGCTCAGAGACAAATATCAGTGCCTAGGCAGCTGATTCTTTCTGCTCCTGGACCACAGCAACGGGCAGGAACCAGGCTTCAGCAATGCGGAAATGGAGATTGCCAATTTCAAGTTGAATGCCATCGATATATTCATGTAATCCTTGCTGCAATAACTGATCCAAGTTTGCATCTTCCAGATTTTTTTGCATATCCACTATGCAGGCCAATACTTTTTCACTGTTGGGCAAGCCCCAGAGGCATTGCTCCAACTGAATTAAGCTATGGGCTACTGCACGGGGAAAATCTTCACTTTGCAGTAAAAACTTAACCACAGCATTGGCGTTAACCCGGTCGCGAACCTGTTGACGATACATTTGATAGCCACTCAGCGAACGCAACACATTCATCCACAAAATATTGTCGTAGGGCTCCAACGCATCCGCCGTACCACTGGATAGATGTGGCAGCAAATTCACTAAGCCCACATCGACAATACGTGTAGTCATATCAGCGCGCTCAAGATTGCGTCCGATACGAATCAGATCGTAGGCATTGTTGTGACTCATACAACCGGCGAGCAAGCCGGTAAACTGCTGCACGCTGTTAATAACATGCTGCAAAATAATATTGCGGTCGCGGCGAGAGCCAACTCGCTCGGCGCAGTCGCGAATATAGTGATACAGATCGTTGATTAGCTCCCAGGCCTCCATGGGCATAATCTCGCGGGTGATGCGCGCATTTTCACGGGCGCAGCTCACCGAGTTAATCAATGAAGCCGGGTTTTTTTTATCCACCAGCATAAAGTGGACAACAGTTTTTTCATCGGCGAACTGGGTTTCACCCCGCTCGAAGTAATTGCCAGTACCGCTGATATCAATCAGCGAGCCCCAGCCAACCCGCACTCCGCTGGGTAAATCCAGCAGCAAGTTAGAGTTAACATTGACCAGGCGCGCGAGGTTTTCCGCGCGCTCCATATAGCGACCCAACCAGTAAATCCGCTCTGCTACTCGCGACAACATAATTAATCCTCCACCACAATCCAGGTGTCTTTACTGCCGCCGCCCTGCGACGAATTAACCACATAGGAGCCTTTGCGCATGGCCACGCGAGTGAGGCCACCAGGAGTTACATGGTGCTCGCGCCCTTGCAAAACAAACGGGCGTAAATCCACATGGCGCGGCTCGGCGTTGCCACCGGTGAGGATGGGTGCAGTGGAGAGCGAAATAAGGGGTTGAGCCATATAGTTGCGCGGGTTGGCTTTAATGCGCAGCGCAAATTCTTCCAACTCTTTTTTGCTGGCCTGGGGGCCGATAATCATGCCGTAGCCGCCCGACTCGTTAGCAGGTTTGACCACCAGCTGGTCGAGGTTAGCCAGTACATAGTCGCACTGCTTTTTGTCAATACAGAGGTAACTGGGCACATTGGGCAGTATTGGCTCCTCACCCAGATAATATTTGATCATCGCCGGCACATAGGTGTAGATCACCTTGTCATCGGCGACGCCAGCACCTGGCGCATTGGCCAGGGCGACATTACCTTTAAGCCAGGCGCGCATCAGGCCGCGCACCCCAAGCACCGAATCCGGGTGGAACATTTCAGGGTCGAGGAAGAGATCATCAATACGGCGATAAATCACATCCACCCGCTTCAAACCATCAATACTGCGCATATAAACGCAATCATCGCTGTCCACTACCAGATCACAGCCTTCAACCAGCTCCACGCCCATCTGTTGAGCAAGGTAGGAGTGTTCAAAATAGGCCGAGTTATAGATGCCTGGGGTGAGCACTACAATTTCCGGGCGGTCAGACGGGCGAGGCGACAACGAAGCGAGAGTATCGAACAGCTGCATGGGGTAGTCAGTAACAGGTACAATCTTGTGGTTTTCAAACAACTCGGGGAAAACCCGTTTGGTCACCTTACGGTTTTCCAGCATATAGGAAACGCCCGAGGGCACGCGCAGGTTATCTTCCAACACATAAAAGTCGCCCTGATGATCGCGAATCAAGTCGCTGCCGCAGATATGTGACCAGACACCGTAGGCGGGTTTCATACCCATGCACTCTTTGCGGAAGTTCACCGAATCTTCGAGCAAATAACCCGGAACTACTTTGTCCTTAATAATTTTCTGCTCGTTATAAATATCATTGATAAAGCAATTGAGGGCTGTGAGTCGCTGGACCAGTCCGCGCTCGGTCTTTTGCCATTCTTTTTGCGGAATAATGCGTGGGATTATGTCGAAGGGCCAGGCGCGATCGATATTGCCGGCGTCGCTGTAAACCGTGAAGGAGATCCCCATGGTTTTGATGGCCAGTTCGGCCGAGAGCTTGCGCTCTAGTAAATCGCTACTACTGAGAGAACTGAGGTGCTGCGCCAGATACTGGGCTTCACGACGGGGGACCCCGGGTGTCTTTATTACTTCATCAAAAAAAATGCCTGGGTCATACGTGTTCCAATCAACGCGGGTTTCGCCTTTGATGTCTACCATGGAGACTTCCTTTAACATTTTATGCCTCGCTATTTTTTGCATCTCTGAGCTGGTTGCCCGCTGATAGCCTCCCTTGGCCTCCATATTTCCACATCCCGGGAAATTTCAGCGAACAACACTTCAGTTACTGCAAATTCATTGCCAACCACAAAGGGACGAATCACAACCCGCGTCAATTGGCACTTTGCGTTGATGCGACTCAATTCCTTAAGTATTTTCAGAGATATAAACCATAACCCTTGCTGCTGGCGCGACTTACCCCAGAGGATTTACCCTAAACCAGCCGGCAATACTGGCGCGACACCTGCCGGCGGGCAGCACCTCGTGAGGAAAGTCCTCACTAAGAAATATAGCCAATCTGCCACCTTTTGGTGCAACCCGCTCTAATTCCTGCTGTCCCGCCTCATCGTAGAGCACCAGTTCGCCAGCATCATCTGGCTGCCAATCGGAATTTAAATAGAACACAGTGGACAATTTGCGCCCCGGATTACCCCTAAAGGCATCCAGGTGCTTTTGATAGAAGTCGCCAGGCTCATAGATAGCAAAGTGACACTCGTATTCAAACAATCCCAAGAACAAGCGCTGATTTAACCCCGCCCGGAGTCTATCCATCCATAATAAAAATTCTGTGACAGCAGGATGGCGTTTTTCATCCGCTATTTCATCCAGCCAGCGAATTTTGTCGCGCCTCACCTGGCGGTTGAGTTGGTAGTCATCGCCGCGACCAATACCGGCGGGACGCAGCTCATGAACCAGATCCTGCACTAGTGCCTCACTGAGACCTCTAACCAGCGACTCAGGCAAAAGGCCATCCAGCACCAGGTAACCTGGGCCAACCAGGGCATCGGCGATTTTGTCGAGCCAAGCGGTAAAGTGATCTGCCTCTGACAGAGGGCCAACAAAGGGGTCCTCCGCAGCGGGCAAGCTAGCGTCCAGCGCCGAGTCAGCAGGCAAAACTGAGGGCTCAGGTGCTACCTGAGCACAAGCCACCGAAAGCGGGGCCGAGATGGTGGCAGAGGAAGGCATGGGTGCAGCAGCCAAATCCGCCGGAATTAAGGGCGAGGGATCAATAGGAGTCATAGCCACCTTGGTTTAAAGCTTTACTAGGCAAAGCGCGCCTATTTACAAGGCACGCAGGATATTCAGGCGCGTATCTGTCAGGTTTGATTCACATCAACGAGGCGAGGCGGCCGGAGAAATAAGATGCTTGCCGGAAAGCTGCATCTGCAGGTTCGGAAACCGGGTATTCATCAATAGGAGGAGGTTCAAGTGTCCTTATTCAATCAAGCCATACAATGGGATAGCCAGCTTATTCAGCGCTACGACCTGGCTGGACCTCGCTACACCTCCTACCCCACAGCGCCCCAGTTCCGCGAGTCATTTTCCGAGAAGACGCTGCTAAACGCCATAGCCCAGAGCAATGATTTATCGCGCCCATTGTCGCTCTACTTTCATATCCCCTTTTGCGACACCCTGTGCTACTACTGTGGCTGCAATAAAGTAGTCACCCACAATAAGAGCCGCGCCCTGCCTTACCTACAACGAATGATCCAGGAGATGGCGCTTTACGCTGAGCATATAGACAGCAATCGCCAAGTGCAGCAACTGCATTGGGGCGGCGGCACCCCGACCTTTATCAGCGACGAAGAAATGAGTTTGCTGATGAAATCCACTCGCCGATTGTTCAAGCTAGCGCCCGATGACCAAGGCGAATTCTCCATAGAAATCCACCCTGGCCGGGTAAGTATCCAAACCATGGCCCATCTGCGTGAGCTAGGGTTTAACCGCGTGAGCATGGGGATCCAGGATTTTGATTCGCGGGTACAACTGGCAGTAAACCGCTACAACAGCCAGGAGCAAGTGGCAGACCTGGTATATGCCCTGCGCCGCCAGGAGTACCGCTCTATCAGCATGGATTTGATTTACGGCCTGCCGCGACAAACAAGCAACAGCCTCAAGGAAACCCTAAACAAAGTTATCGACCTAGGGGCCGACCGATTGTCGATTTTTAACTATGCTCACATGCCCCATCTGTTTAAAAGCCAAAAAATGATCAAAGATGAGGACCTGCCCAGTGCCAGCGAAAAGCTGGACATGCTGCATCAATCGATAGAGCAGCTACAAAATGCTGGCTATGTCTATATCGGCATGGATCACTTTGCCAAACCCGATGACGAGCTGGTGCTGGCGCAAGAGCGCGGCGATATGCAGCGCAACTTCCAGGGTTACTCCACTCACGGTGAATGCGACTTACTCGCCTTTGGCGTTTCCTCTATTAGCAAAATTCACAATGTTTATGTGCAAAATGCCAAGGATCTGAACACTTACCAACAGCAGCTGGATCAAAGCCTGCTACCTATCGCCAAAGGCTTTAGCCTTAATAGTGAAGACGAGTTGCGTGCGTTTGTCATCAACCAATTAATTTGCCATTTTCAATTGGATTTTGCGCTGGTCTTGCGCGAGTTTGATGTGGATGTGCGCCACCACTTTCAACAGGAACTGGCGCAACTTGCCCCCATGGTTGAAGACGGATTAATCACTATTAACGATCAGCAACTACAGGTGCACAACACCGGGCGCATGCTGATTCGCCGCATCTGTATGGTGTTTGACGAGTACCTCAATAACAGCCAGCAGATTCGCTATTCAAAAATTATTTAACCTATCAAAGAATAACGGCCCGCAGTTTTACCCAGCGTTAAGTGAATCCGGCAGTTTTTTAAGGGTATAAATATCAAAGCGGCTGGACTTACCTTCCAACTGGTAGGATGGCGCCTGATTATTTAAAAAAGGCGCTTTGCGCGGGCGCTTGACCACCACCCGATAATTGACGTGAGCCAATGCCAAAGGCAGGAGCGCGTCGGCATCTTCGTCCGCACCCACCAACGAGTGAAACGCGCGCATCTCTTTTTTAACATCCGCCGACTTGTGCCGCTCGGGGAACATAGGGTCGAGGTAAATCACATCGGGGAAGTCGTCTTGCGCCAGCGATTGCAAATAGGTTTTGCTATCGCTGGCGAGCAAACTCATGCGCGCGAGTATTTGCCCAAGCTCAGGGTCTTCGCCACAGGCTTTGGCGCGCGCCAGGCCATCACTAAGCAGCGCGTGAACTATAGGCATACGCTCAATCATCTGCAGCTGACAGCCAAGGCTGGCAAGCACAAAACTATCCTTGCCCAGGCCAGCTGTTGCATCCAACACGCGCGGATAGACCCCCGCTTTCAACCCCACGGCTTTGGCAATCATCTGGCCTTTACCGCCGCCAAACTTGCGCCTGTGGTCGACCGCCCCCTCGGCAAAATCAGCCTTGATAGGCCCTGGCGCTTTGGCGCCTGTCTGCTGTAGCGCTAATCCATTGTCACTTAACACCAAGGCAAAGGTGCAATCATGAATCTGTATCGGGTCGGTACCAGGCCGCAATTGCACGCCGAGCAGCTGCGCCAGGGGCTGGGCTTGATCGACGTCAGCCTCAGCGCAAACCAGGGGGATATCAAACATGAGAGCACTCCAACATAACAGCAAACAGCAGGTCGCATTTGCGCGCTATTGTGCCACAGCCATGGGCGAAGATTAGTGGTCCGGCAACACTTATTGGGCGCGCAGCTGCTGGATATATTTCAACTCGTGCTGGGCTTTTTGGTCGCTGTTATCAAGCGCTAGGCATTCATTGAACTTGGCCTCCGCTTTATCCAGCTCGCCCAACTCAATCAAATTGAAACCCTGGCCGCGCTTGGCGCGCGTCAGTTCGCCCTGGCGAACCTCGATGGGCGATAACTCAGCGGCCGACTCCGCATGTTGAAATACTGCCAGCGCCTGAGTCCAGTTTTGTTGGGTTTGATAGACATTACCCAGCTCGGAAAGGTACTGAGAGTTTTCCGGAGCCATGGCCAGCGCGCGCTTGAAGTAAGCCTCAGCTTGCTGCAACTGCCCCAGATCAACACTGGCATAGCCCTTTAAAAACAGCGCGTCGGCGCAGTCAATGTCCACAACATCCGCATCCGCTTTACCAGCAGCCGCAAGCGCGGCGTACACAATTGCCTCAGCGGGGGAGCGAGCGGCATATATTTTTTTAGAATCAATCTGGTACTGATCCGCACACTGGTTGATCGCCTTATCAAAATAATCATTAATCGCCCGCTGCGGATTTACCTGCAACAAACCAATTCCCGCCTCCAGCAGTTGCGACACGTTTTTTTCCGCCGTCCCCTGTTGTTGGGCGGACTGCTGTTGTTTGGCGGACTGCTGACTGCTGCAGCCAAACATAAAAATTGCCAAAGCGATTATCCCAACTGATTTCATTTTTATCTCCTTACCTTGATTATTTTTTATTGCTACCTGGTTTAGCGATAGCCCTATTTAAGGGCGGTAATTTATTCGCTGTTAGCGGCTTGGTCAAAAAAATCGACACTTGAAAACTTGCACCGCCTTCTCTAGGCTCGCAGCCCAATTCACTCGCCATAGGGATTGTTTAACCAATGAGCGCCATCCGCCCCCAACTCATTAGCGCATTCGCACTTTTCGCTATGACCGCCCCTAGCTGGAGCACCGAGTATCAATACCAGATGGAAACTTCCGATCAGCGCGATGCAGTTAGCTTGAGAGTATCAAGCGAGAGCAAAGATCAATCCGGTGTCGCGTTAAAGTTGCAAATTGGCGGTGAAGCTATTGCCCTCCCCAGCGAAGTATTGGGTGGATTCCCCCATATTCAAGCCGAAAGTTTTCGCCTGATGAATCAGCAGAGCCATTCTGCCCTGGGTAATTCGGAACAGCTGGTATCGCTGACATTTAATTATCTGGCCCCCGAGGGAGCCAGAAGTGGCGCCATCTATTTTCGCAATCGCCGCTACTTTATGGCCATTCAAAGCGATTAAGTTTGGTTATTTTTCCATCTTGAAATTAATTCGCTCGATCACATCCTGGGTTTTATAGGCATTTTCTCCATCGCTGGCAGGCTTGTATTTCCAACCGCGCACCGCCTTGATCACGCTCAAATTAAAGACACTCGATGGCGAAAAAGCAATGATGCGAATATTGCTGGTGGTACCCATAGGCGTGATGTCAAACATAACATCCACATAGCCTTCGGTGCCGCGCGAAATGGCGCTTTGCGGATAAGCGGGATTAATACGAACTATGGGCATAGGCTGGTCGCTGCCGCCGATATTGATCCCGCTACTGCCATCGATAACGACCGGTACAGTCTCCCAATTGGGCGTCACACCTGTACCTGGGTCTTCAATAAAGGTATCAATTACCGGCACCGGTGGCTGCTCGATAATTTGCGGTTTTACCGGTGGCTCCGGGTCCTGCTGGGTTTTTATATCGCGATCAAAATCGGCGATGATCGGCGGGATAATGACTCGCTTTTCCTCTACGGGCACCAGAGTGTCATTGCGCACCAGAGAGTACATGGAGTAGAGCAAAATCAGAGTCATAAACGCCCCCAGGGGCAGGGGGCCAAGGATGCGCAAAATTACCGAGCTGGGCTGAGCGGATGAAACATTGGCAGGGATGGGCTGAGTAAGCATAAAACTATCCTCGTCTGAGAAGTGTTCCGGTGGCAATTTTTGGATGCAACTTGCCTGTCCCGGATATGGGCAAGTTTTTAAGGGGATAGGTTGGGTTAATTAAGGCTAAGTATTATTCGCGTCGTCGCGGCGGGCGCTGGATTTTAAAGGTGAAGTCTTCGGTTACACCCTGAAGTATCACCGGCTGACCATCAAACATTTGCGGTTGATAGCGGGACTTTTTAATCGCACTCAAGACAGCTCTGTTAAAAACACTGGCATCGCTGTGTAAGATTCTCGCATCGCTGATACTGCCATCGGCGAGAATTGTAAACTCCACGGTCACATTGCCCTCCTGGGCTCTGGCCAATGCAGTGGCGGGATATTCAGGTGTTACCACCTCCAGGGGCAGATAGCCCTGCACTTGAATATGGGGGCTAGCAATTGCTTGAGCCGCCAGTTCTTCCAGGTGCATCTCTGGCCGCTCCGCCGCAGGCCGGGGAATTATCACTTTAAGCTGCTCGATAGCTGCCGGTTGGTTGCCAGCCTCTGGCCTGATCCGCGGCAAATCCTGCCAGGAAAAATTTTCCGTCACTACAGGGGCCACTTGAGGCAGGTGATTTTTCCGCTTCCAGGCATCCAGATCCAGAGTTACCCAGTCCATAATTTCCTGCGCGCGCACGGGTTTTAGCGGAATAACCTGGATGCTCGCCATAAATATCAGCAACAGCCCCCCGACAATAACCCAGTATTGCGCCGCCTCCAGGGCGACAGCTTGGCGCGGGCGCTGCTTATCCAGCACCGCCGCAATACGCAAAAAAATTGCCGATTTACCGCTCATCCCCAGGCTGGCATCCTCTTGAGTATTCTCGGCACCGGCCAATTGCAGCAGGCTTTGGGCATAGGCCAGATGTTTGTTGCGCAGACGATGAATTAAATCGTCACAGGCAATTTCCGCCTGATCGTAAACGCGACTAGCCAGCCACCAAACCGGCGGCAAAAACCAAAACACCGCGCAACTCAGATTGATCAACTGACTCACCAGCCAATCGCGGCGAGACACGTGACCCAGTTCGTGCAGCAACACGGATAATTTTTTATCGGCATCCCATAAGAGCGCTTCGCGCGGCAATAAAATTTCCGGCCGCCAGAAACCCCACATTTGTGGTGAACTAAGCGCGCGAGAGGTTTTTACACGGATTGGACGAGTAATATCCAGCAGCTCACACAATTGGTTTTTTATTTCCAGCATCTCACTATCGCTGACATTTTGTGCGCAGCGACTTTGATAAATGAGCGAAACATAACCCAATAGGCGAAAATAGATAATCCAGCTGAGCACAAAAAAATAGCCGCCCAGTATCCATAAACTATGGGCGAGGGAAAGGTTGGCATCGGCACGCTCAAACAGCTGGTTTAACCAGACATCCAGTTGCGCCGCTAGCTGGCCAATCAGGGGCACGGCGTGCCAATCCAGCGCCGGCAAAAATAGACCGAGAACAGGAACCAGCAGCAAACCCAAAAGCCCCAGGCTAAATACAAAATGCTTAAAAGCGGCCGATTGGCGGCGCAGCAGCACCCATAAACTTCCCAGCAACGCCAGCATTAGCAGTGGCTTGATAACCCAACTGGTAACCAACAAAATCAGCAATTGTATATCCATACTCTGTGCCTCTCACTTGTCGCTGGATGCTGCTATTTTTCTTGCTCGCGGGCCTGATCAATCGCTTGTTGCAACTGTGCGATTTCTTCGCTGCTGAGTTTTTCCTGTTTCATCCCCAGCAGCGCATTTACCGCCGCCGCAGTAGAGCCACCAAAAAACGTTTTAAGCAGTTTTTGCATAGCTGAGGTGCGCGCCTCTTCCTGCGCGACAACTGGGAAATAGATATAGCGCGGACCATCTTCGCGAAAATCCACTACTTTTTTCTCCACCAATTTGGCCAGCAGCGCACGCACTGCAGAATAACTGGGCGCATCGGGGATGGCGTCGCGCACCTCCTGAGCCGAGAGTTCGCCCGCCTCAAACAGGGCATCCATAATTTGCCGCTCACGTCGGCTCAACTGGTTTTCTGCGTTCAACATAGACTTAACCTTCTTAGCCTGTACCGGTTGGTGCTATTTTTTTAGCATCATGCTACAAAAATAGCACACCTGCTTTTACCGTCAAGAAGATAATGCTAAAAAATTAGCACCCCTCCAAAAATATGACCCAACGCATGCCCCCCACACATAAAAATTGAACGCAAAAAAAGCCGCCCAGGCTGCCCTGAGCGGCTTCTCCCGTAAAAAATTACTGCTGAACAGGGATCAGTTCGAGCTCTACACAGCGGTTAGCTTAGCGGCCCGCTGGTGTGTCATTGTTGGCTGGCGGGTAGCGCGAGCTATATCCATAAGCCTAGATGCGCCATAGGCCCCGGCGCGCGCCAAATCATCATTTGGCAGTGCGTGAATAGGCATACGCTCAATTATCTGTAGCTGACGGCCAGGGGTTGAGCCGCGCGGACCTCAGCCTCAGCGCTGGCCAGGGGGATATCAAACATTACTGCATTCCAAGTTAACCGCACTTTTAAATTGCGCGCTATTATGCCACAGCCAGTGGCGAAGATTGATTGACCCGCAATGTCCCGTTTGCTCCGAGTTCTGATCCAATAGCCGTTCCAGGCGAATGCAGCTAGACTAGTTAGCATTCAGATGAGAGTGTTTATGGCCAGTCAACATCACATACAAGATATAAAGATACCTTCAGTCACTCTGATCTCGCTCAGCAGTTAATCGAGGGATTCATACTGCCAGCAAAAAGGAGTAGAGAAAATTTCGCAAGATGCGCCCCGACACACTGTAGAGTCATTGTGGCAGTCATAATGTAGCAGTGGGCGAGCAGCTTAGTGCGTTGTTCGATACGAAATAATGACGGATGCATGGCCACCAGAGCCTACTAATTTTCCGTATAGGCGAGTCGATTTTGGGAGGTTGGACACCCAAAAATCTTTTACGAGATAACGGCATTCTTGAGGTTTTTTTGTGATCGATAAACCTAATTTCTCAAAGACCACAATATTTATTTTGGCCTTTATGCTAATAATAATAATTAACTTAATTAGTTTGTATATGTTAAAAGCATCATACGACAACACCTTAGAGAAAGTAGAAAGCCAAACAAAAACAAACAGCTATCTTGTCTCACAATGGATTTTGGAATCATTTAAAATACCTGAATTGATACTGCAACAACTTGCTTCCAATACAAAACCTAACGAGCTGGTATACCCCATAATCAATCAGGGGGAACATGACAGTAAAACAACATTAGTAAAAGAGCTCTCAAAATTAAGTGATAAGATACTATTCCTTGGCTTATTTGATAAAAACTGTGTCATCACCCACACCTCAATAGGTGTCAATCTTGGAAGAAATCTAAAAAGCTATCCTTATTGCGGAAAAGCTTTTGAAAAACCTTATAAAAAATTAAAGACAAGCAACATGTCTGTATCTTCAACAAACCAAATGAATGTAACAGTAACATACCCCATCATGGAAAATAAAAACACCATGGCCGGGTTTGGTTTAATAGGATTAGATTTGGATTTCTTTCAACATTGGCTAGACAAACTTGTTAGCAATGATGCCAACAAAGATATTGCCATTAGCATTTTTGATCTTAATAGAATGCTTTTAGCTCGTGTGCCTCTTATTAAAAAATCCATAGGAAAAAGGTTGGACAGTACAATCCTTGAGGATTTTACAAACGAAAAAAACTCCTCAGAGATGTCTATTCATGTAGTCTCTCCTATTGATGGGGTTGATCGAGTGTGGACTTTTCGTAAAATTGAAAACCTCCCCTTTGTTATCGTTGTGGGCCTACCTATAGCAAAAGCCATGGACAAATGGCGGACAGAATTGATCTATTTTATAATCGCAAATATTTTATTTATTATTTTAATATTATTTGCTGCGTATAAATTCATACAAAACAAAAACCTTGCTTTAAAGATGGAAAAGCTCGCAATCACAGACAAACTGACAGGAATTTACAATCGCACAAAGCTGGAAGATGTTTTAAATTATGAATTAGAACGAGGAAAAAGATATTCTTATAAAGTTGGATTAATTCTAATGGATATAGATTATTTCAAACAAGTTAACGACACTTATGGCCATCAAGCGGGCGATAGCGTTCTATGTGATTTTGCAAATATATTGAAAAATTGCGGCAGACTTACTGATGTAGTTGGGCGATGGGGTGGAGAGGAGTTTCTTATTATAATTCCCGAGGCCGATAAAAATGGAGTAATGAAACTTGCAGAATCAATAAGAAAAAAAATTGAAGAGCATCACTTCTCTAATATTGGAAAAAAAACTGCTAGTTTTGGAGTATCAATAAGTGCGGATGGCGATGAGGCAGGGAACTGCATAAAAAGAGCTGATGACGCATTGTATGCTGCCAAAGAGTTCGGCAGAAATAAAGTTTGCTTTCACTCAATATGCGCAATTTCTGCGTAGGAACCGGAGTTGCCCATTAGATTTTTTGTCTAGCACCGCTTCGACCGCACTGGTGGTGTAGATTGCCGTTCGCACATAGCCCGAGCATTGACCTAACCTTGTTAATGTAAATTAGCTACCTAAGCCAAGGTCATGAGCTACCCCAAACAAGCCCAAAATTAAACGCAAAAAAAAAGCCGCCCAGGTTACCCTGGACGGCCTTTTCCCGCAAAAATTACTGCTGGGCAGGAATTAGTTCGAGCTCTACACGGCGGTTAGCTTCGCGACCAGCTGGCGTGTCATTGCTGGCAACCGGGTAGCGCGAGCCATATCCATAGGCCTGGATGCGTGCACTGCTCACTTTTTGGTTGCGCAGATACATAGCCACACTGTCAGCACGACGCTCGGACAATGGCTGGTTGATCTTGTCGCCACCCGTAGAGTCGGTGTGGCCGGTCACGCGAATAGAGGTTTCTTTAAATTCAGCCAACACCTTGGCTACCGAATTCAATACCGGGAAGAAGTCAGAGCGTATATCGGCATTACCGGTAGAGAAAGTAATGTTTCCAGGCATAATCAAGGTTAGATTGTCACCATCGCGACGCACCTGTACACCCGTACCCGCCAATTCCTGACGCAACTTGGCTTCCTGGCGGTCCATGTAAGCACCTACACCGCCACCGGCTATACCGCCAATCGCCGCTCCCTTAAGCGCGCGCTTGCGACGATCATCAGCATTGTTACCTGTCGCAGCACCCAATACAGCGCCAGCAATTGCACCTATACCAGCACCTTTGGCGGTGTTGCTGGTTTTCTGCTCACCAGTGTAGGGATCGATGGTAGTACATCCAAGTATGCTAAAACTAAGCAGGAGCGGAATTAAATATTTCATGGTGATTACTCTCTTTCTTAATTGATAAATCCAATCTGCGCAGCGAGGCGCAGATGAAATCCTCGAGGCTTGATTGTGAACCTGACAGCTGAATTTCAACTGAATTTCAACGCGATGGAAATGGCTGGCATATTAGGCCAGACACTGGAACAATGTGCCAGCCCTGTACTCTAATTAGGGCGCAATTAGTAAAAAAGCCCAGTCATCCAACTGATTAAACACTATTTCCAATGGCGTTTTTATGACTTCAAACTTTCGCATTTTCGCCCTGGCGGCAGGCCTTGGCCTTGGCCTTGTGAGTGTAACCGGGTGCCAAAAATATGCTGTCAGTGTCAATGACAAGCTAGTGTATAGCCCCGCCCCCATTTTTAAAGACTACCAAATTGCGGATGAAAAATTACGCAACTGTGTAGCGCAAACTTTAGAGGATCTAAACGCTACTCACGCGCAAGACTTAATCCAACTAAATTGCAGTAATGCGGGCATTCACTCACTGGCCGGGCTGGAAAAATTCTACGCTCTCACAGCACTAAACCTGAGCAACAACCAAATTACATCAGCAGAAACACTGGGAAAGCTGGGACAACTTGAACAATTGCTATTGAGCGATAACCCCCTGTCGGATGCATCGCCGCTATTGCATCTATTGCATTTGCGCAAACTGGACTTGAGCAATAACCCCAATTTACCCTGCGTGGATTTAAAACAACTGGAAGCAAATCTGGAGAGCCAAAAAGCGGATTTGAAACTGCCGGAACAATGCCAGAGCTAGAGAGGCATCACCTGCAGGTAAAAACACAATAACAGCAAAGGGCGACTTAACGCCCTTTAACAAACATCAAGCCTATATTGTTGCGCAAATGATGGTGCATAACGCGCATTAACACAGGCTCCTCGTTGATCGCCCCTATAGTCTTTTTAAAGCGAACCATCACCTCGGTGCCCACAGGTGGGCACACTTGATTTTCTATCTGCACCTGAGCGCCGCCATCAGAGATATCCCTAGCGAAACCTATAATGGTGCCGAAACTCGGGTGGCTCATCTCAACCCTCAGTGAAGTTGAGGTGCGTTCAAACATTCGACGTTCAATCACAAGCGCATCTCCATGTACGATTCCAAACCGCGACACTTTAAGCGCGGACAGTTGGATAAGTATAGATGGCTGACGCCAAGTTTCCTCTGCCCAGTTAACATTCCCCAAAAGACAACATCATCAAACTGAGTTTTTCGCCCCAACCCTAGGGCTTTTACGCTAATAAAAAAGGGGCTAAAAGCCCCTTTTTTACACTCAGACAAAGTTTAAAAACTCAGCCCTAAGCGTTTGCCTACCAGCTCGTAGGACTCGACTACATTACCCAGGTTTTGGCGGAAGCGGTCTTTATCCAATTTTTCACGGGTGTCTTTATCCCACAGGCGGCAGCCATCGGGAGAGAACTCATCACCCAGGATGACCTCACCCTTATGCAGGCCAAACTCAACTTTAAAGTCCACCAGCAGCATATTGCCAGTGGCAAACAAGTCTTTAAGAACGGAATTGATTTTAAAGGTGAGCTCTTTCATGCGCGCCAGCTGCTCGGGAGTCGCCCAGCCAAAAGACTGCACATGGGACTCGTTAACCATAGGATCACCCAGAGCATCATTTTTGAGGAAGAGTTCGAAGGTTGGTGGAGTGAGCTCCATCCCCTCTTGCACCCCCAGACGACGCACCAGTGAACCAGCCGCGTAGTTGCGCACCACACACTCAACCGGAATCATCTCCATGGTTTTTACCAGGGCTTCAGTATCGGAAACCAGCTTGACAAAATGGGTGGGGATTCCCGCTTCTTGCAACTTGCCCATGATAAAGGCGTTGAACTTGTTGTTGACCATGCCTTTGCGGTCAAGTTGCTCGATACGCTTGCCGTCGAAGGCGGACGTATCATTGCGGAACAACATGATCAGCAGATCTGGGTCATCGGTTTTGAAGATGGATTTGGCTTTACCGGCGTAAAGCTGTTCGCGCTTTTCCATTGAGATGCCTGCTCTATAACGTAACTAATTAAACAACTGACAGCCAGTCAAAACCCTGATTTTGACAAGCGTAGGTAATCTGTTGGGCACCCATTGTAGCTGGCGCCAGGGCCGCCTGGGTAAGTTCCAGTGAATTGTTTTGCTGGCTGATATGGGCCACCACCAGATGCTGCATACGCGCGCAGTCCAGACGCTGCAAAAAACCGGCTGCCTGCTGGTTGCTTAAATGCCCCCAAAGCCCACCTACTCGCTGTTTTAACGATGCAGGGTAAGGGCCGTAGGCAAGCATTGCGGGGTCGTGATTGGCCTCCAGCATCATGGCATCCAGAGCCTGATAGCTAGCTTCAACCTGGGGTGTAATACTACCCAAATCAGTCAGTATTCCCAAGCGCCGCCCGGCGTATTCAAAAATAAATTGCACCGGCTCGCGGGCGTCATGAGGCACAGCCACCGGGATAATTTGCAGCCCCTTGAGCGCAAACGGGGTGTAGCCCTGAATTAAATTCAGCTGAGGCAAATCCCCCAGGTCGCGACTGTGAAAGGTGCCTGGCGTCATGTACACCGGCAACTGGTGGCGACGCGCCAAAGGCGCCACTCCTTTAATGTGATCGGCATGCTCGTGAGTCACCAATATCGCGGAGAGATCCTCACCCACCAGACCAAAGCGCGCCAGCCGCTGCTGCGCCTCCCGAGCGCTGAAGCCACAATCAAGTAACAGATAGTTATCACCCCAATTGATCAGGGTAGAGTTGCCGCGGCTACCACTCCCAAGGGAGGCAAAACGAAGCATAGCGCTCCTTTAGACCAATATACTCACCGGTCAATTTAATCACAGGCTGATTTAATCAGGCGCCAGCTCAATTACCCAATATGGGTGCAAAATTAGATCAGGTTTTTACGCAAAATGGTTAGCATCAGACGCGCATCATGCAAACCCAAGCGCTTGCCATAGGGATCGCGCACATAAATCACATAGTTGCCATCGCGACCACTAGCGACCAGTAAAAATCCCGGAGCCTTAGGGTTCACAGTTTCTTTTTTGCGGTTGGACTGAGGCGCATTCACAAAGTCATCACCGGTGGGCAAATTAGTTTTAATCCGCGCCAAAGAATAAGGTGTAGTTGGCACTTTGGGCTTTAACCCAATATGGAAGGTGCGCCTAAACCAGCCCGGCTCAGACTCATCTGGCTTTTCATAAGTCACGTAAAACAGGCCATTGTCCAGGTCAGATTCAAAGGTGGTGTAACCGTCTTTTTGTGCAGCGTGGCTGAGCGTCGCCATGGTGCGATCGTGATCCAGGCGAATGGTTAATACCGGCTCACCGCGCGACATATTCAGACTCGCCTTAACCGAGCCACCGATCGCCTGCGCCAGGAGTGAGGTTCCGCCTTCAGACACATCGGAAGCCAAGCTGTTAGCCAGCTCAGTCATTAGCCACTTTTCACGCTCAGGATTAGCCGATTTACGCGGAAAATCTGGCGCTGGCTGATTTATTTGTGCACTGGGAACACTCATGTGCGTCACATGAATTTCGCTAGTCTCAGGCTGAACACCCTGATCTATCTGCAGACGATAGCGGTCGTAATTGCCGGGGTCAGTTTTAAACTGCAGCCAGTTGGTTTCAATAATGCCCTTGGCAATATCGGCATGACTGACGGTGAGGTCATTGACGTTAAGAAAATTGCGAATACGCGGCCAAACTTCGCCGGGAGAGACGTTAATCAAAATCCAGCTCTCATCACCAACGCGTTGAATTTTAACCTTTTCTTGTTGCAGGTTATCCGCCAGCGGCAAGGGGCGGGGCACCTCATAACCTTCGGCATCCGGGTCGTAGCCCAAATCTGTCGCAGTGATAGGCGGAATTGGATACAACTCGCCCATTGACTCTGAGTGAACACCAGCAGGCAGCACCAGCGGAGGAATACTTTCAGCTTTAAGATAGTCATTTTCGCGATTGCGAAAGATTCCATCCTCACCCCAAAAATAACCGCAGCCACTCAACCCGACCCCTAGCAGGGAGACCAAAGCAAGTTGGCTCAAGCGACCAAGGGTGTTTTTGTATTGGCTTTTTATTCTCATATCTCTGCTAAAACTCATGAATAGTCTCGTCGTCAGCGCCCAGGGCCAAGCAATTAAAGCCCGGCTTGCTGCATAGCGGCGGTTACCTGTTGGTGATACTGCGCCGACAAGCGTGTCAGCGGCAGACGAATACCCGATTGAATCAAGCCCAATTGCTCCACCGCCCATTTAACCGGGATAGGGTTGGACTCGACAAACATGGCATCATGCAAAGGCAGAAGACGCTGGTTAATTGCGCGCGCCTCATCAGCTTTACCGGCCAGCGCCAATTCACACATACGGGCAATGGCAGCAGGTACGACATTCGCCGTGACAGAAATATCCCCTTTACCCCCTAAAAGAATTAATTCCACGGCAGTGGCATCGTCACCCGAGATCACAGCAAAACCCTCAGGCGCCTGATCTATAAGGAGTTTTGCCCGCTCCAGGTCGCCGGTAGCCTCTTTGATTCCAATGATATTAGCGACAGACGCCAGGCGCAGCGCCGTCTCTGGCTTCATATCTACACCGGTGCGGCCTGGCACGTTGTAGAGCAATTGGGGGATTGCCACAGACCTGGCGATAAATTCGTGGTGCAAAAACAAACCCTCCTGGGTGGGCTTGTTGTAATAGGGGGTCACCAGTAAGCAGGCGTCGGCGCCGGCGCTTTTAGCCGCCTCGGTCAACTCAACTGCTTCGGAGGTAGAGTTGGCGCCGGTACCGGCGATAACCGGGATGCGGCCATTTACCTGATCGACAACCTTCTTGATCACATCCAAATGCTCGACAACATCAAGGGTGGCGGATTCGCCAGTTGTACCCACAGCGACCAACGCGTGAGTACCCTGCTCCAGGTGCCAGTCAACCAACTTATGCAAGCTGTCCCAATCGAGGGAATTGTCTGCATGCATCGGGGTTACCAGGGCAACCATACTACCTTGAATCATTGGGGACTCCGTTTAAGCCAAGATTGAGAGCTGAGGAAAAATACGAAGGCGCCATGGTACTGAGTGGGGCCAGCCTAAACAAGCAAAAACCCCATCAACACCTACGGCAGATTATTTTTTAAAGTCGAGCATGCGCTGCAAGGGAATCATGGCGCGCTTGGCCAGCTCCGAATCGACAAAAATCTCGTTGTCGCTGCGCGCGAATACATCAGCCAAATTGTCGAGCACATTCATCGCCATCCAGGGGCAATTGGCGCAGGAGCGACAGGTGGCACCACTACCCGCAGTAGGGGCGATGTGAAACACCTTATCTGGATTAACTTGCTGCATTTTGTAGAAAATACCCTGGTCGGTCGCCACGATAAATTCATGATTCGGCAGGGTTTGCGCCGCTTTAATCAATTGCGAGGTAGAGCCCACCACATCGGCCAAATCCACCACCGCCTTGGGCGATTCCGGGTGCACCAGCACCGCCGCATCCGGGTAAAGCAGCTTCAGGTCTTCCACACCCTTGGCTTTGAATTCTTCGTGCACTATGCAGGCACCATCCCAGAGGAGCACATCGGCGCCGGTTTTTTGCTGCACATAGGCGCCCAGATGCTTGTCCGGCGCCCAGAGAATTTTTTTGCCCTGCTTATCGAGGTAATCCACCACATCCAGCGCAATACTGGAGGTCACCACCCAATCGGCGCGGGCTTTAACGGCCGCCGAGGTATTGGCGTAAACCACCACTTCGCGATCCGGGTGCTGGTCGCAAAATGCGGCAAATTCATCAGCGGGACAGCCCAGGTCTAACGAGCAGGTAGCCTCCAGCGTGGGCATAAGCACGCGCTTTTCCGGGGAGAGGATCTTGGCCGTTTCACCCATAAACTTAACACCAGCCACTATCAGGGTGTCGGCAGGATGATTTTTGCCGAAACGAGCCATCTCCAGGGAATCCGATACGCAGCCGCCAGTTTCCTCCGCCAGCGCCTGGATCAGCGGGTCGGTATAGTAGTGAGCCACCAGCACGCCATTGTGCTGCTTAAGTAGCGATTTGATACGCGCTTTGTAATCCGCCTCTTGCTTAGGGGTGTAGACAGGCGCACTCCAGGCGCGAGCCAAGTGCTCTTTAACCAAGTCGCGCGCCGGTTCGCGCACTGCGACATTGAGAAGTTCAGTCATCGAAAACCCTCATCTACCCGGACGCTCTGCGCCCGCTTGTGGAGCGGCAAATTTTATCACAGCCGCCCGAATCACCCGCCGACAAGCGTCAGCAGCAACGCCTACTGTTCGGCCCCAAAACAAAAAGGGCGCCTCTCTGGGCGCCCTTTTTGTTTAGCTATTCGCTTTAATATGGTGGGTCGTGCTGGATTCGAACCAGCGACCAATTGGTTAAAAGCCAACTGCTCTACCGACTGAGCTAACGACCCATATGGGTTTGCATTTTACCCCACCGGAGTGGAAGTGGTGGGTCGTGCTGGATTCGAACCAGCGACCAATTGGTTAAAAGCCAACTGCTCTACCGACTGAGCTAACGACCCAAATGCGAGGCGCGTATAATACTGTTTTGAAACGAAAAAACAAGCTTTTTTTGATTTGTTTTTTGTAAAAAACCTGCGCCTCAGACAATTCGATTATTAAAGAATCGAATTGTTATTTTTAACAACAATTTTCCAATCAAACAGACTTATAGCGCGTGGGGTCAGCCACCCCTGCCTGCTGGAAACCAATTTTACGCAGACGACAGGAGTCGCACTTGCCGCAGGCCTCGCCCGCATCTGTCGCCTGATAGCAGGACACAGTCAGACTGTAATCCACCCCTAGCGCCAAACCCTGCTGAATAATTTCGGCCTTGGTCAGGCTGATCAGCGGGGTGCGGATATGCAACTTTTCCCCTTCAACACCGGAGCGAGTCGCCAGATTGGCCATTACCTCGTAGGCGGCAATATAGTCGGGGCGGCAGTCGGGGTAGCCAGAATAGTCCACCGCATTCACGCCGATAAAAATATCCTGGGCACCCAACACCTCCGCCCAGCCCAGGGCAATGGACAGAAATACGGTATTGCGCGCCGGGACATAGGTGATAGGAATGCCACTGGTCTCTTCTTCGGGCACGTCGATATTGGTATCCGTGAGCGCTGAGCCGCCAATGGCCCCCAGGTCCAGCTTGATCACCTTATGCTCCAGGCTGCCCAGAGCGCTGGCGGTAATGGCCGCTGCAACCAGTTCGGCGCGGTGGCGCTGGCCGTAATCAAAACTGATGGTATAGCAGTCGTAACCCTCACTGCGGGCAATGGCCAGCGCAGTGGTCGAGTCGAGGCCGCCGGAAACGAGGACTACGGCTTTTTTGTTTGACATAAAACTACCCGTTACAAAAGCTTTGCTGCACCAGCGTTAAATCTGGCAATCAAAAAGTCATGCGGAAAATTGATTAATGGCCTGGCTCGTCGTTCCACAGCAGTTTATGTAACTGCAACTGGAAGCGCACCGGGAGATTGTCCGCCAGTATCCACTCCGCCAGGTCGACGGCTTTAATCTGGCCATGGCTGGGCGAAAACAGCACCTCACCAACAGTCTCACTAAGGCGGTGTTCGTCCAGTTTGAATCTGGCCCACTCATAGTCGGCGCGATCGCAAATGACAAACTTGACCTGATCCTCGCGCCCGAGCAAGGGCAGGTTTTCCCAGCGATTGCGCCCCACCTCGCCCGAGCAGGGTGTTTTCAGGTCCATCACCTTGCTCACCCGCGCATCTACGCCCTCCAGCGGCATGGCACCACTGGTCTCCAGCGACACCGAATAGCCGGCGTCACAGAGCAGCTCCAGCAAGATCAGACAATCGCGCTGAGCCAATGGCTCGCCACCGGTAACACAAACATATTTAGGCTTATAAGCGGCGACGCGCGCGAGAATTTCCTCCAGCGCCAGACGCTCGCCGCCGTAAAAAGCGTACTCGGAGTCGCAGTAGCCGCAGCGCAGCGGGCAGCCCGTCAGGCGTACAAATACTGTCGGCAGGCCAACGGTGCGCGCTTCGCCCTGGAGCGAATAAAAGATTTCTGTAATTTTGAGCGTGGTTTGAGTCATAACCGGGCATGGGTTGCAGGCAAAAATGGCGAAATGCAGCCGGATTTTTACCGGAACTGACGAAAAGACGCGCAGTTTACCCAAAGCCAGACTCAGATGCGAATTCTCGCGCAGCTAAACCAGAAGAGAATAGATCCCCCCAGAGCCAATCCACCCAAAAAGTTTATTTTTTAAACAAAATTTTGCCCCAACTGCACGGCACTGCTATGCTGGCCAGTCGTTGTGCCGCCGAAGTCGGCGGCCAGATAAACCTACCCCAGCAGTAAAAATTCGCCCACAGCTATGAAACCCACTAAAACTCGCCGCCAACTACACCAGGAACTGGAGCAGCAGACGCAAGATTTTTTGCGTCACGGCGGCGCTGTGAAAGAAGTGCCACGCGGCATCAGCGGCAGGCCCTATGCGCAGAGCCCCTTGGTGGCTATTTTTGATGGCAATAGTCATGAGGATCGCACCCCGCTGCCCGAGGTGGTCGCCGCCATTGAGGCGCGCAAACACCCCCAGGCAGCACTAAAACCCAAAGCAAAAAAGCCGCGCAAAAAAGTCATACTCGACGATTTTGGCCAGCCACTGCGCTGGGAGTGGATTGAGGAGTAAAGCCGAAAACTGGCGATAATCAGGGGATAACGCGCAGATCCTCTTGCTGCGCCAGGTGCACACAGGTGCAGTTGCGCCCCTGATGTTTGGCACTGTAGAGCGCCCTGTCGGCCGCTCGCTGCCACTGGATATACTCGCCCATTTCCGCCACCCAAAGCGCCACCCCCAAGCTAATCGTGCATTTAAGTGGCGGCATATCCGGCGAGTGCGGGTCACTAAACTCACAAGTCTCAATCGCCTTGCGCAGCCGCTCCGCAGTGGCGACAGCGGCATCAAGCGACGCCCCTGGCAGCGCCAGGGCAAACTCCTCTCCACCGTAACGGCAGAGCAGCTCCTGCTGGCGCAGGCTTGCTTGCAGCTTGCGCCCTATCTGCACCAGGATTTGATCGCCAGTGCCATGCCCCCAGGTATCGTTGATAGCCTTAAAGTGATCCACATCCAGCATCACCAAACACAGCGGTTGACCCTGACGGCGCTCCAGAATCAGCAGGTTGCGCACCCGCTCCTCCCAATAGCTGCGATTAAACAATCCAGTCAGGCCATCGGTGCGGCTCAGGCGTTTAAGCAGCTCCTTTTGCCGGTGTAGCTGCATGGCAAAACGATAAGTAATAGTGCCGATTAACAGCGGATAGACAACCATCAAGGGTAGCGCAGCATAGATCATTAACTGCGAAGAGAGCAGCTGCGGATGCCAACCAAATAGCACTATCCCCAGCAGCCAGCCCAGCGAGCTGGAAGCCAGCCCATAGCCAAACAGACGCAGGCCACCGGCGGCTATGTTGTTCATCCACAACATCATCATCAGCAGCGCCGATGCCAGAGGGTTAACCCCCATAGCCATCACCCAAATACCGCCTGCCGCTGAATCCAACAACAGATTAATACGTTCGCTGCGAACCGGTTTGCGGCTTTTGCTGGAGTGCCAATAGGCAAGATGAGGCCAAAGTAAGACATTTATCGCCAGCGCTGCCCAAAGCCAGGGCGAAGGCGACTGGGCCTGGAGGACAGAGACCACAACCAGAGCGCCCAGGGGTAAACCGAGCGCCCTCGCGGGATAGACGCGCCGGGCAAAGCCCAAGCCGGCGGCAGAAACCTGTTGATATTGGAAGTCAGACACAGCCATTCCCTATAGCTTTTGAATTGAACCAGGCCGTTGAGACCGCTTCTATCCTAGAACAAAATCATCACAAATAAAGATTTGTGCGCCACTATTTTTGCAATGAGCGATTTACTGTCAACTGAACATCCAGCTCCAGGCGCCTATTAGAGCCAGTCCTTGCGCTTAAAGTACCAATAGGGTGCAAGAGCCGAGACAATCATTAAGGAAATCGCCCAGATATAGCCATATTTCCAATGCAGTTCGGGAATAAAGTCAAAATTCATACCATAGAGGCTGGCCACCACGGTAGGAGGCAGAAAAATCACTGCAGCAATAGAGAAGGTTTTAATAATCTGGTTTTGTTCGATATTGATAAAACCCTGGGTGGAGTCCATCAGGAAGTTGATTTTGTCGAACAGGAAGGCGGTGTGCGACATCAGGGTGTCCACATCGCGCTTGATCTCGCGCGCCGTCTCCTGCAACTCAAAGGATTCGCGCAGATGGCGCTGCAAAAAGGAGATAGAGCGCTGGGTATCCATCAGGCACAGGCGGATTTTGCCATTGCTGTCCTCCAGCTTGGCCAAGCGGTCAATTGCATCTTCCAGCTCTGCCTCCGGGTCTTCCAGCACCATGCGGCTTACATCTTCCAGTTTGCGGTGAATATCCTCCAGGGCGTCAGCGAGGTTCTCCACCTTCTGCTCGAAGATGGTAACCAGTAAATCCTGCGGGGAAGTAACATGCACCTGAGCGGCGCGGGCGCGCATACGCAGCAGGCGGAAATCGGCCTGATCGCCTTCGCGCACCGTAATTAACCGGCGCTCCTGCAAAATAAAAGCGACCGTTTGGGTGTTATGGCGGCCGGAGTCGCCCGGCGCCAAAAACAGGGAGTGAACGTGGATACCCGAGTTATCCTGAAAGTAACGCGCCGAGAACTCAATCTCCTCCACATCGTCAGATTCGGGCAGCTCCGCGCGCAGGAAGGTGTTTAACTCCTCGCGCTCCTCCTCGGTGGGCTCATGGGCGTCAATCCACAGGGAGTTGGCCATGGCCTGGCGAATAAACTCGTACTCGTGCTTATCTTCACGCAGGGTGGTGCCTTGAACTTTAAACATTCTCAGCATCTATTTACTCCTCCAAGGGCCGTGACAAGGATTGCGATGACGTGGGCGGCTTTATAGCACATTCTTTTAATACTTAAAGTGCCACACAAAACCTGCGGTTAAATTGAATTTAGCGCTTAACTTAGGATTTGCGCGGTTTTCGCCGCGGATAGAGGCTTGGCTCACCGGGCGGGCGAGTTTTAAAGCGGCGGTGCACCCAGAGATATTGGTCGGGCGCGACGCGAATGGCATCCTCCAGTAGCTGGTTGATACGGGTCGCATCGGCCAGGTCATCACCACTGGGGAAATTCTCCAGCGGCGGCAGTATCTCCAGGCGAAAACGTGCACCCGGCTCGCGATAGCAAAAAAATGGCACCACCGCTGCCCCCGACATTTTGGCAATGCGCGCCGTGGCCACCACAGTGGCCGCCTCCACACCAAAAAACGGTGCGAACACACTGTGCTTGGCGCCGTAATCCTGATCTGGTGCATACCAAACGGTGCGCCCCTCGCGCAGATTTTTAATCAGGCGACGGGTGTCATTGCGCTGAATAATCACCCCATTTACCCGGCTGCGCGCCTTGAGGATGGCATAATCCATCACTGGGTTAGGGTTACTGCGGTAGAGCGCATCCACTTCTGCATGAAACGCCATGAGCAAACCGGAGATATCCACAGTGGTCAGATGAGAGCCTAAAAACAACACTCCCTTGCCCTCCGCTTGCGCCTTCTGCAAATGCTCCAAACCGATAATGGTGTGACGGTTGCGCATAGCTTCACCGCGGCCCCAAAGGGCGAGCGCCGACTCGGCAAAACTCAAACCACAGGCGTTGATAACACCGCGTACCATAACTGCCCGCTCCGCCTCGCTCAGCTCGGGAAAGCAGAGGTCGATATTGATCTGGGCAATACGCTTGCGCGAAGGCGCCAACCAATAAAATACAAAGCCGAAAAAATAGCCCATCCACTGATTGGCGCGTGGCGGCAGCTGCCCGGTCAGCCACAGAAACCCCAGCAGCAACCAGGTCATCCAATATCTGGGCGCTAAAAAGGCGCGTTCAAATTGGGGGTATGGGTGTTTTTCCAAGCTCATAGGGAATTAACGCAATAGGTTCAAAGGGCGCGGATTATATCAAGGCAAGTTTAATGTCGCAGAGGATTAGCGCCCGCCACTGAGCTCAGCATAAATAAGTACACCCAGCCACAGCAGCCCTGCCAGGCTGAACAGACACAAGCCCAAACCTATGTACTTTTGCCGGCGGCGCAACTGTTCATTGGTTGAGCGCTCCAAGTGATGCGCCTCCAGCGCAAGATCGCGGGATTTAACCAGCTTTTGCCGCACCAAGTGCAAAGCATTTATATCTGCCGCCAGCTTTTCACTTTCCTCTGCCCCCGCCCCGGCTTGTGCGCGGCTGAGCTCAACCAGTTGCTGATCCAGTTGGCGCAACTTTTGTTCAACACTCGCAGTCAAGGCTTTGATTTGCATCAGGGCTACTCTCACCAAAAAATGGCCGATCACCTTAACAGAAAGTGCCCACTAACCCCAAAATTGGGCTCGTCTCCGGATCCGCTTAACGTAAATAGGGGAGCTCGTGGCTAGTTTCAGGCGGCAAGTGCATCAAGTTAAAGAAACCTATTCCAGCCCAAAAACAAAAACAGCGACCCCAGGCCGCCGTTTTTGTTTACCCAAAGCTGGAATTAACCCGCCACGGCGGCGTCAATCAAAGGCTTGAGTTCGCCGTTTTCATGCATCTCTGTGATGATGTCACAGCCGCCAACCAATTCGCCTTTCACCCACAACTGCGGGAAGGTTGGCCAGTTGGCATACTTGGGCAGCTCAGTGCGAATATCAGGGTTGCTCAATATATCAACATAAGCGAAGCGCTGGCCGCAGGCCATGATCGCCTGGGAGGCTCGCATGGAGAAACCACACTGAGGCGCGTTGGGTGAGCCTTTCATGTACAGAATCACCGGATTTTCACTGATTTGTTGTTTGATCGTTTCTATAACGTCCATCGCATAAACCTCAAAAGCCAGGGGTGGGGCCTGCCAACACGCCTTTTGGACGAGCAGGCTAAAGACCAAGTAAATTACTAAGGTATTGCATTTTACCTCAGCCGCTCGCTGCGGCCAATGGTGCAGCCCTAACCCAAGGCAAAAGTCGCCCGTCAGATTCACCAAAAATTGCACAAGTCGGCGCAGGTGATTGTCGAAGCCGGGCACTATGCCTATCCTCTAACCCACAACCAGCATTAAGTTAGTGAGTTTATGTTTAATCTCCGCATCCAGGTATTTATTGCTTTTGTCAGTTTTTCGGTGCTCCTCGCCCTGGGTCTATTTTTTTATTCGCGCTTTAGCTTTGAACACAGTTTTGCCCAGTACATGGAGCAGAAAGAAGCCAGTCGCAATGCGCGCCTGATTTCAGCCTTAGCTGCCCACTATGAAGTTTGGGGCTCGTGGAAGGATATTGCCGCCAGCGAGCGCTGGGAGAGCTTTGTACAACAGTACCAGCGCTTTGGTCGCCTGCCCGATATAGATGACGGCAAGCCCAGTGCCCTGCCGCATCAGGAGCATGAACTCCACCCCGGCGGCCAGGGCGAGCACCACCAAGCAGAATTTAAAATGAGTTTTGAGCTGGGCCGCTTTCCCCATATGCGCGATCCGCGTGCGCTGTTCGTGCTGCTCGATGCCAATCATCGGCTAGTGGCGGGCGAGCGCATGGCCCAGGAGCCCTACCTTTATACCAAGGTTTACGCCAGCCTCAACCACCAAAAAGTACTGGTCGGCTACCTTGGCAGCCCCATCAACCCAGCGCTGCGAGATCTGTTTGACAACGAGTTTGTCAAACGCCAGCAAGATCACTTTTTTATGATGACCCTGGTGGGCGTCATCATCGCCGCCATCTGCGCCATTCCCCTATCGCACCTGCTCACCCAGCGCGTTAAAGCCCTGGTGCGCCATGTGCAGCAACTCAGCCTGGGGCGCTACAGCGAGCGCGTCAGCACTCGCGGCCAGGATGAAATCGCCACCCTGGGCGAACACCTCAATCACCTCAGCCACACCCTTGAGCAGAGCGAGCAGACGCGCAAGCGCTGGGTTGCCGATATCTCCCACGAGCTGCGCACACCCCTGGCGGTACTCAAGGCCGACCTGGAAGCTCTGGAGGACGGCGTGCGCAAGTTTGATAACAAAGCCATAGCGCGCCTGCAAAAACATGCCGAACGACTCAACCGCCTGGTGAATGACCTTTACGAACTTTCGCTCACCGATATAGGTGCACTCAGCTATCGCAAACAGGATTGTGAACTTAATGAACTGCTGGGCGATCTCAATCACGCTATTGAAGGAAAATTTGCGCAGACCGGGCTCGATTATCAGCACAATATTTGCAGTGAACCGCTGCAAATTCTAGCCGACCCACAAAGGTTGCAGCAGCTGTTTCTCAACCTGATCAACAACAGCATTAACTACACCAACAGCCCCGGCCAGGTCTCCCTCAGTTTGCGCAAAGAGGGTGAGCAGGCGCTGATAGAAATTGAAGACAGCGCGCCGGGGGTGGAGGAGTCGCTGCATGAAAAATTGTTTGAACGGCTCTATCGCGCCGAGTCATCGCGCAGCCGCGAAACCGGCGGTGCCGGCCTGGGTTTAAGCATTTGCAAAAACATTGTCGAGGCGCATCAAGGCAGCATTCATATTGGCAGCAGTCACCTGGGCGGGTTAAAGGTTTCTATTCGCCTGCCACTGTTGCAGGATTAAGGTTAGAGGGTTAGCTATGAATATTTTAATTGTCGAAGACGAGCAGGACCTGGGTGAAATCCTCAGCGATTATCTGGCCAGCGAAAACTTTACCACTACCTTGATTGGCGATGGCGAGGCCGCGCTCACAGCCATTCGCAATCAACCCTGGGATCTGGTCATACTCGACCTGATGCTGCCCAAGCTGGATGGCTTAAGCATTTGCCGCGAAGTGCGCAAAACCTCCCAGGTGCCAATCATTATGACCACCGCCAAGGTGGAAGAAATTGATCGGCTTATAGGCCTGGAAGTGGGCGCAGACGATTATATTTGCAAACCCTTTAGCCCACGCGAAGTGGTGGCCCGGGTTAAAGCGGTGCTGCGTCGCACCAACATGTCCAGCGAGCCGGAAAAAAATCCACTGCACCTGGATAAAGATGCGCTTAGCGCGAGTTATCACGATAAATCGGTTGAACTCACCAGCATTGAATTCCGCATACTCGACACCCTCTCCAACAACCGCCACAAAGTCGTCTCGCGCGACCAACTGCTAAAAAATGCCTACACCGATCACCGTGTGGTCAGCGATAGAACCATGGACTCACACATCACCAAACTGCGCAAAAAACTCCTGCAGATTCACGCGGGAGAAATTATTCACTCGGTCTATGGTGTGGGCTATCGCCTGCAGCTGGAAGACTAAAGCCTGTTAGCACTCAGCTGGTTTTAACGCAATCGCGATTGGTTTAGGAATTTTGCTCGCGCAGCGCCAGTTTGCGCTTGGTTAAGGCAGTGGCCTCGTGCTCCAGCGGGTTGTCCGGCCAGGGGTGGCGCGGGTAGCGGCCGCGCATATCCTTGCGCACCTCCGGGTAGCCCTGCTGCCAAAAGGTTTGCAGGTTGGATGTGACTGCCAATGGGCTGCCATTGGGTGAGAGCAGGTGAATTTTGAGCGGAATTTTTCCCCCGGCGAATTGCAGCTGCTCGCAGCCAAAAAATTCCTGCAATTTGGCCGATACCTGCGGCAGACCCTCGGCAGAAAACTCCACCGTTACGCTGCGGCCGCTGGGCAGCTCGACTTTTTCGGGCAGCAGCTCACTGAGTTTTTGGCAGCTGTCGTAGCCCAGATAAAACTCCAGCGCATTCAGCCAGGGCAGATTGTCCAGCTGGCTCTGCGGCGATAGAAAGCCACCCAGCCACGCTTCCAGTGAGTCGATTAATCCGGCATTGCTTAAATCCGGCAAGTCCAATAATTGCAGCCGCGCCACCAGCCGCGCCCGCTCCAACAAACGCCTGGCTGCCGCCGGCCAGGATTCCAAGCCCTTTTCGCGCAGCAGATTTTGCACATAGGTGCACAGCTCAGCAGGTAACTTATCGGCGGGAATTTTTTCCAGCGCCTCATCAATTACCACCCCGCCCATGCGCCACAGCAGTTGCTGCTGCCACTGATTTTGCCGAAACACCAGCTGCTGCTCGCACTGGGCCAGCTGACGCTGTTGCTCGCGGCTTAAATTAATCGCCAGACCCAGGCCGCTATGGCCTTTGGCGCGCGGGTTAATCACCGGGAACACCGCCCAGTCGCTGGCCAGGCCACGCTGGGGTTCAATGCTGATGCCGGAGTTGAGGCGATAGCGGCCCGACTCATGGCGATAGCCGATGCGATCGCTAAACGCGGTGGCCAGCAGCAGCGGCTCCAACTCAGCATCCACTTCATGCAGCGATAGTGCTTTAAGCCAGCGCTTGGCCTGGGTCTGCCAGTGGCGATTGCGGCCCAGCTCGCGCGCCGCCGAGGCCAGCCAGTCGTCCAGGTCGTCCCCCGCCTCCCAGTCAAAATGCAGCGCCAGCGCCAGCTGCAACATGGCTTTGGGCAGCTGTTGCTGATGGGCAATTAACAGCGCCGCCACCCGCGGGTGACAGCCAAGTTCGGACACCTGAGTGCCCGCCGGGGTAATGGTGCCCTGGGTATCGACAAACCCCATGGCCGCCAGCTGCTGACGGGCAAACTCCAACGCCAGGCGATTGGGCGGCTCCACCCAGGGCAGGCTCGCCGCTGGGCTGCCCCAGTGGGCGATACGCAGCGCCAGGGGCAGATAATCACAGGCGCGGATTTCCGGTAAGTCGGCGGCGGCCAGCGGCTGATCCTGTGACCAGAGGCGAATGCACTCGCCCGCCTGCACCCGTCCAGCGCGGCCGCGGCGCTGCTCGGCGCTGGCCATGCTGATACGCGCGCTGCGCAGGCGCGAAATGCCGGTGCGCTGCTCGTAGTCCACCCGCCGCGCCAGGCCGGAATCCACCACCAGGGTGACATCGGCAATGGTCAGCGAGGTTTCGGCGATATTGGTGGAGAGAATAATGCGCGGCCCCTGGGCTGGGTCCAGCGCCGCCTGCTGCTCGCGGTTGTCCACCCGGCTGTGCAGGCGAAACAGTTTGTGGCCCGGATAGGCCCCCGCCAGCGCCTGGGCGCAGGCCTCTATTTCGCGCCAGCCGGGCAAGAATACCAGTACGCAGCTGGACAGCCAGTTGCCCTGGCTAGCCAGCGCGCGCAGCAGCTGCGCGTCAATTCTTTCCGCCGGGCCGCCCATAGTGTTAGGGGGATTGGTTTTGGCGGGCAAATAGCTAAGGCTCACCGGGAAGCAGCGCCCGGGGGCGAACAGCCGCTGGCTGATTTGCTGCTGTAACTTGGGGTCGGGGGTGGCGCTCATCAGCACCAATTGCAAATCCTCGCGCAGGATTTGCACCTCCTGCAGCAGCGCCCAGAGCAGATCCTGGTTGAGGCTGCGCTCGTGGATTTCATCGAGCATCACACAGCCCACGCCCTCCAGCTCTGGGTTGTTAAGCAGCCGCTGCAGTAGTACCCCCGGGGTGGTCACCAGCAACTGGGTTTGGCTGCTGGTGCGCGCGTCATAGGGCACCTGGTAGCCGACGCGGCCGCCCAGCTCC
Source organism: Cellvibrio sp. (assembly GCA_050305995.1). Classification (GTDB taxonomy): domain Bacteria; phylum Pseudomonadota; class Gammaproteobacteria; order Pseudomonadales; family Cellvibrionaceae; genus Cellvibrio. The sequence continues at coordinate 13,880 of JBNLGJ010000005.1, read as the reverse complement.
TCACCCAGCAACTCCGCCAGCCGCCGCGCCAGTGCCTGGGCGGCAAGTATGCGCGGCTGCACCAGAATTACCTGCTGTCCCTGCGCCACCTGGGCTAATGCCCAAAGCGGCGCCAGGGTGGATTTACCCGCGCCTGGCTCGGCCTCCAGCAGCAGTGGTGTGGCCGCAAGCGCAGCCATAAATTGGTCGCGCAATTGCGACAATGGCAGCAGGGGCAGTTGCTCCAGCCAGGGGGTTGCAGATGAGTTAGATTGAGTCACGAATAAAGCCGCATAAACAAATTAAGCCGCACAAAAAGGAATGGCGCATTCTACTCCATTAGCCTGCTAGAGCAGCTGCCAGTTAAGCCCCAGCGACCAGCTGCGGCCATTGCCCGGTTCAAAGGCGCGGCCGCTGCTCTGGTTGACCACCACCGAGCCGACATACTGGCGATCACTCAGATTAGCCAGTTTGAGCCACCAGTTGAGTTGCGGTGACAGGGCACCTTCGAGGGCGAAATCCAGGCTGGCAAAGCCGGGCGCCTCAATCTGGTTGGCATCATCAGCGGCGACCGCACTGCGCCCCTGGGCGATCAACATCAGGCGCAGCCGATCGCTGGCAAAAGGTAAAAAATCCAGCTGCAGCTGGCCCAGGCGCTCGGCCACGCCGGGTAAGTGTTTGCCCGCAAGAGTACCCTCGGCAAATTCGGCGCTGAGCGCTGTGGCTGTCGCCTGCAACTGCCATTGGCGATTGAGCGACCAGCGCCCCCAGAGCTCCAGCCCCCGGCGGCGGGTGGCAGCGGCGTTGGCGTAAATGGTGCGGCCATTAATGGACTGACCCACCAGCAACTCGTCGCGGCTGTGGATATTAAACAGGCTAAGGCGCAGCTGCCGCTCGCTGGCGCCGCTGCCGTAATCCAGATTCAGCTGTTGCTGGTTGCTGCGCGCCGACTGCAGTTGGGTATTCATGCCCGAGCTGTCGGCGCTATAGGCCATTTCGCTAAGCGTAGGGGTTTCACCGGCGCTGCCACTGCTGGCACCCAGGCGCCAGGAGTCACTTAGCTGATAGCTGGTTCCCAGCGCCCAGGCATTGTTGGTGTAGTCGCGCACGCCTGAGTCATCCGGGTTGGCAGGGGTTTGCCCCTGGGCCGGCAGCACCAAATAATCATCGACGGAAAAATCATGCTGCTCGCGCCGCACCCCGGCAAAAGCCGACCAGCGCCCTTGTCCACGCCATTCCAACAGGCTGAACACTGCCCGGGATTGCACCTGACCCAATTCATTGCGGCGCAGTTCGCCGCGCTCGCCCAGGTTGTTAACGTAGCCGCGGCGGCGATCGTCCATCTGCGCCCAGTCGCCGCCCAGGCTCCAGCTGAAGCTCTCACCGGCCAGGCTGAAATCCCGCGCCAGGCTGGCGCTGGCGCCGGCAAAGTCGCGGCGCAAATCCACCACCCCGCCACTGCTGCTGAGGGCAGCGCCGCTAAAGGCCAGGTACTGGACAATATCCCGCTCGCCCTGCCAGCTGGCCAGCTGCCAGCGCCAGTCGCCCAGCGTCTGATTGAAACTGAGGGAGCTTTGCCGATGGCGTACCGACTTGCGCGTATTAAAGCGCTCGGCGAGGGGGGTGAGTTGCAGGGGATTGTCGCGCCACTGTGCGGGGGTCAGGCTCAGCGGGTCTTGCAGCAGCGGGTCGTCGGTCTGCTCGTGCTTAAGGCTGATATGCAGATCGCCCTGGGTTTGATATTCCAGGCGCATGCCCCACTGGTGCCGCTCGAGTTCACTGTGGGGGCGCTCACCTGTCTGGCTAGCGCGAGCGAGGCGCAGTTCAGCCCCCAAATCGCCCCAGCGGCCAGATGCGCCCAATGCCTGGCGCTGCAAACCAACGCTGCCGGTCGTGAGATCTAGCTGCACCGCCCTTGACTCCGGAGCGCGCGAGCTAAGCGATAGCACGCCGCCGGCGCCGCCGCCGTATATACCGGCAAGCGGGCCACTCAGTAACTCGACAGCCTCCAGGCCATCCGACAATGGCGAACTCAATTGCCCCTGGCCATCGGCTTGAGTCAGAGGCACAGCATCCACCAACAGCCTTATGCCGCGCACACCAAAGGCCGAACGAGCGCCATAACCGCGCAGGCTGAGGCGGTTATCCTGAGCAAAGTTACTGCGCTGGTCGATTTGCAAGCCCGGCAGGCCGCGCACCAGGTCGCTGGCATCCAGGTGCGAGCCAGGCAGGTTTTGCACTAAATCGCGGCGAACCAGGCCAGCCGTTAAAGCCGCACTGGGCGCTTGGCCGCGCACCACCAGAGTCTCCAGCACTCGCCCAGCGCCAGCGGTTTGCGCACTCAATGGCGGGGCGGGCAAACAGATACAACCGCTGAGTAGCAGCTGGCTCAAGCGCCGGTAAAAATAGTGGCTAGAGAATTTTGTAGACATAACCTATGCTGCCGAGCCTATCGGTTGGAGTGCGCAAATTGTCGAATAATTGCTCGCCAAATGCAGCTGATCTTCACTTGTCTTTACAATTATTTTTTAACCGCCTTTTTACTAGGTTACGTTTTGCGGATACCCAGGCTATGCAGCTAATCGATTGCACTCAGGCGCAGCATTCAGCGGCCATACTCGCCATTTTTAACCATGCAATTATCCATTCTACGGCGCTCTACGATTACCAGCCGCGCACCGAAGAATATATGCACAATTGGTTTGCCGCTAAAGCGGCCAGCCAGTTTCCGGTGCTAGGCGCCGTTAATGACGCAGGGGAGTTGATGGGCTTTGCCAGCTACGGCAGCTTTCGCAATTTCGAGGGCTATAAGTTTACTGTGGAGCACTCGGTGTATATCCACCCAAAGCACCAGCGCAAAGGCCTGGGCAAAATATTACTGGAGGCTTTAATCAAACGCGCCAGCGATCAAGGCTACCATGTGATGCTCGGCGTTATTGACGAACAAAATAGCGGCAGTATCGCGCTGCATCGCCAATTGGGGTTTAGCGAGCAAGGGCGCTTGCCACAGATAGGTTTTAAATTTGGCCGCTGGCTGGATGTGGTGATTTATCACAAACTGCTGCAGCAATAGACATGAGCGGCTGATTTAGGAGCGCTTAACACTAATTCAACCGCTCGCGTTTGCGCTTATGCTTTTCTTCGTAAAGGATGCTATCGGCGCACTGAATAACCTCTTCCAGTGACCGGGTATCACGGCTATCAAAAGGATAAAAACCCAGGCTGCAACTCAATGGATAGGGTTTTTCCCCAGCTTGATTAAACTGGATAAATTTTTCGTAGAGGCGCCCCCGCAGCTGCTCACCTTTGTGCGTAGCAACGCCTGCACTCATCACCATAAACTCATCGCCACCCAAACGGCAGATTACATCCTCGCTGCGAAACACCTGGGTGATTAAGCCCGCCGCCAGGCTCAGCGCTGCATCGCCTTCAGCATGGCCGTAGGTGTCGTTAATCATTGTTAAATCGTCCAGGCCGATAAACACCAGCAAGACTTCGTGCGCACTATTGTGCTGCAGCCACAGAGGCGCACGATGAAAAAAGCCGCGGCGGTTGAGCAGACCGGTAAGCTCATCGCGCTCGGCAATTTGCACCAGGCGCGCGTTCTGATGGCGGGTTTGCTCCAGATGCTGCTCGGTTTTTTGCAGCCCCTCAGCGAGGATCGCACCCACTACCAAAGCAGTGACTTCCTGGCGAATCCACTCCAGCGGGGCATTGAGGTTTTCGCTGATATCCAGCACCAGCAAGCCATAGTGGCGGCTATTTTGAAACAGCGGTAACACCACTAGCGATTGCCCAGGTAACTCGCTCAGGTAGCTGTCGAATAAGTCGGCCACGGCTATCTGCTGGTCCATCACTAGCGGGCTTAACTGACCGTGCCGCAACTGCAACACCAAGCGCAATTCCGCCGGCATATCCACACCAAACAGCAGGTAATCAAAACTCTGGGGATAGAGCCCAAGTAACGCCTGGGGGATGTGTAGATGATTGAGCGTTTTGGCCACCGCTTCGATCACACTGGCAAGGGAAAGATCGCACACCGGCGTTTTAACAAAATAGGTTAGGCGATGCTGTTCGCGCTCCTGCTGTAACTGCTTTTGCAGCTGGAATTGGCGCAATTTAGCGGTGATAACAATTTGCCATTTTTGCATTTGCTCTGCGCAGGCCAGCACAAACCCCGGTGCCGGTGCCAGACGCAACGCAGGGTAGACATCGAGTAGATGCCGCTGCAAATAAAACACCAGGGACTGCAAGCTGGAGACATCACCTTCGCTCATCAGACACTCGCGGGCAAACTCACCTATGGCCACATCCATCCAGCTGGTTTTTTCCACTTGACGCAAACAGTGCTCTAAAAACAACAGATAACTTTTGTAAACACTTTGGCGCTCTGGGGGAATATCCAACTCGGCCCAAATTTTTTCGCGGTAGTGTTCGTTGGCCCTGCCCTGTACCTCGGTGCCTGCGCCAGGGGCCGCACCATAGCCAATGCGCTCGCCCAGGCAGCCGCAGGTTTGGCGCACCACCAGGCGCAGCGGCACCCGCGTGACCAGCGGAATCGACTGGCCTTCAATTTGTTTAAGCAGTAGCTCCAGCGCCATTTGTGCCTGCAGCGCCAAAGGCTGAGCTACAGTGGTAAATAGCGGAGTCTCGCCCGAGTTGGCAACAAAGTTGTCAAACCCACAAATGGCAAAATCGCCGGGCACGTGCATGTGCTGCTCATTGGCAACAGCCATGGCGGCCATGGCCATAACATCATTGGCAGCGACCAGAGCATCAAAGCGCACTTTTCTCGATAAGAGCTCCTCCATTGCCCGACGCCCACCTTCCAAGTCAAAATTGCCCTGCACTACCAGCGCCGGGTCAAAGGCTATGTCAGCTTTTTGCAGCGCCAGCAAATAGGCCGCAAAGCGCTCCTCTTCGTCAAAATGCCCTTCGGCGCCGCGCATATAGGCGATACGCCTGTAGCCGTGGCTATAAATCAGGTGACGGTAGAGCTGCTCGCTGCCACCCTGATTGTCAACAATGATGGAGGGATTATTGCCCGCAACAAAATTCAAACTGAGTAGCGGCGCCGGCTGAAACAGCGACAACATTTGGTCAATTTCTTCAGCATAGGCGCCAGCCTGGAAGGCATTGGTTATCGCCAGGACTCCATCCAAGTGCACTCGGCAAGCCAGATCAAAAACCAGGTTAAATTGACGGTTAAACAACTGTGGCGAGTGCAGATAGCGCCCAGGGAAATACACCAAGCGCAAGCCATATTGTTGCACCTTGCTATTGAGCCCCTGCACCAGGTTATGGGCCAGATCATCGTCTAATTTATGTAACAATATTCCCAGAGTCTTCAAAGCCCAAGCTCCCGCCACCAGCTGTTATGCGTTATGTGTCCAGTAAGTTAGCCTAAGTATAGGCGCTCAAATGTGCCCCGAAAGTATTTGGTAAACAAGGCTTAGCCTAGGCAAAGCTATACGCAGCCGCACCAGACCAGTGATCTGGCCACTTGCTTGCCATAACGCGGCAATCGATCAGTCGCCCCTAAGTTGCTGCTGGCTCATGGCAGAATTTGCCAATAAACGCAATAACTTATATATTGGCTGCTTATTTTTTTACACCTAGCGGGAGAGTCGCTAAAAGCCTTTGCGGCGCCCCTCGCTTCCTGTAATAAAACAAGCGTTTATCCCCCTAACCCCTCGCCTCGATGACCTGTCCCAGACCGGCCACGGCGGGTTTGTTTTTTTGGAGAATATGATGTCCAGTCTCATGAATACCTACGGCGCAAGAACCCTGACCCTGACCAAGGGCCAGGGCAGCCGAGTATGGGACGATGCGGGCAAATCCTACCTTGACGCTATCAGCGGAATCGCTGTGTGCGGGTTGGGCTACAGCCATCCGGCGGTAACTAAAGCGCTCTGCGAGCAGGCCGCCACCCTGCTGCATGTCTCCAACCTTTATAACATTCCGCAGCAGCAGCAACTGGCCAACTTACTGATTGAAGTCTCAGGCATGGACAAGGTGTTTTTCTCCAACTCGGGCGCCGAGGCCAACGAAGCTGCGATTAAAATCGCGCGTAAGTTTGGCAACGAGAAGGGGGTAAAAAATCCCTCGGTCATCGTTATGACCAACAGCTTTCACGGCCGCACCCTGGCAACCCTGAGCGCTACCGGCAATACCAAGGTACAAATTGGTTTTGAACCCTTGGTTGAGGGCTTTATCCGGGTCGATTACAACGATGTTGAAGGCGTTAAAAAAGCAGCCGCTGAACACAGCAATATAGTTGCCATTCTGGTTGAGCCAGTTCAGGGCGAAGGCGGCGTGAGAGTTCCCGCCGCCGACTACCTCAACCAGCTGCGCACCATCTGCGACCAACACGACTGGCTGCTGATGCTGGATGAAATCCAGACCGGCAACGGCCGCACCGGCACCTACTTTGCCTTCGAGCATAACGGCATCAAGCCGGATGTGGTGACCACCGCTAAAGGCCTGGGTAACGGCGTGCCTATTGGCGCCTGTCTGGCGCGCGGCAGAGCCGCTGAAGTACTGCAGCCGGGCAATCACGGCACCACCTTTGGCGGCAACCCCCTGGCTTGCAGCGCCGGCATAGCGGTGATTCAAACACTGCTTGCCAGCAATCTAATCGCACGCGCTAAAGATCTGGGCGCAAGCCTGCTGCACAAATTCCAACAGGCCCTGGGCGACAACCCCAAGGTAGTGGATATTCGCGGCAAAGGCCTGATGCTGGGCATTGAACTTAATGCCGCCTGCCCCGAGCTGGTTCAAAAAGCGCGCGACAAGGGCATTTTAATTAACGTAACTGCCGGCAACACCATCCGTTTATTACCGACCTTTATCCTCACAGATGCAGAGGCGGAAGAACTGGTCAATAAGGTTGTTGATCTGGTAAACGAGTTTTGAAACAAGCCTGCGCAATAAAGCGCGGGCTGCAAGTAAAGAGCAAAGATTATGGTTCCCCCAAAGGCACCGAGACACTTTTTAACCCTAAACGATATTAATCGCGACGAACTGCAACAGATTATCCAGCGCGCAATTGAGCTAAAAGCCATACAAAAGGCAGGCAACTCTCCTGAGCTGTTTAAAAACAAAGTGCTGGCAATGATTTTTGAGAAAAACTCTACCCGCACCCGCGTCTCTTTCGAGTCAGGTATGGCGCAGCTGGGCGGCCACGCGATTTTTCTTTCCACTAAGGATTCCCAACTGGGCCGCGGCGAACCTATAGAGGACGCCGCGCGCTGTATCGCCAGCATGGTCGACATGGTGATGATCCGCACCTTCGCCCACGATACGGTGGAGCGCTTTGCCGAGTACTCGCGCGTGCCTGTTATCAACGGCCTGACCGACGAGCATCACCCCTGTCAGCTGCTCGCCGATATACAAACCTACGTTGAAAAACGCGGCTCCCTGGCAGGCAAAACTGTGGCCTGGGTGGGCGATGGCAACAACATGTGTAACTCCTACGCTCAGGCGGCAGAGCTGTGCGATTTTGAACTGCGCATTGCCACGCCCAAAGGGTTTGAGCCGGAAGACGAATTTGTGCTGCCCTACCAAAACCGCGTATCAGTTAGCAATGACCCGCGCCAGGCAGTTGCCGGTGCCGACCTGGTAGTGACTGACACCTGGGCCTCTATGGGCCAGGAAGACGAGAAAAAACAGCGCGAAAAAATCTTTATTGGCTATCAGGTTAATAAAGAGCTAATGAGCCACGCCAAATCCGACGCGCTATTTATGCACTGCCTTCCCGCTTACCGGGGCAAAGAGGTAACGGCGGAAATTCTCGATGCGCCGGATGCTATTGTCTGGGAGGAAGCCGAGAACCGCTTGCACGCGCAAAAGGCGCTGATGGAATTTTTATTCAATCATGTCTGAGCCGCAACATACTAAAAAAACCGCCTCAAGGCGGTTTTTTTATACCTCCACAAAAACAAAATTATCTCCATTCATCATGGAGACCATAGTCTGAATCTGCGCGATTAGGCCGCCAACAACATAGTTGCCGTTAAATTTGACGATGACCTGCGCAGCAGGTCACGAATTGGTAGTGCATCAAGTCGCCAAATAACAACAACTCTGCACTGGCTCTTTGCCAGCACCTTAGAGAGACAGGCGAGAACTAATTGCTGGCGAGCGCCAACTGCTGTTTGTATCTGCTGAAGAGTATTTTCACGCGCGACACATAGGTCTGAGTTTCGGCGATAGGAGGCACAGCATTGTAGCGAGAGACGGTAGTTGGGCCAGCGTTGTAAGCCGCCGTAGCCAGAGTGACATTACCCTTATATTTGTCCAGCAACCAGGCCAAATACCTGGCGCCGCCCATAATATTTTGCGCAGGATCATAGCTATCCTGCACCCCCATATCGCGCGCTGTAGCCGGCATTAATTGCATCAAGCCCACTGCGCCTTTGCGCGAGCGCGCCAAGGGATTGAAGTTGGATTCTGCATGAATAACAGCGCGCAGTAGCGACTGCTCGACACCGTATTTTTTTGCGGCACTGGCAATGGTGTAGTTGAACTCGGAAACATAGAGACGGGTGTGACGCCAATCTACAGTTGACAGCGCACTACAGGCGTAGCAACTGTTATAGACAATTACCTGGTAGTCAGCTTTGAGCGGCGCCCGGTCACTAAAGGCCACTACGCCATCTTTGCGGTATTTGTAGAACTTAAAGGATTTTTTCGCCTTGGCCGCATCGCGCTTGGCGGCCTCTTCCTTGGCTTTGCGCTCCGCCTCGGCAGCGGCACTGCGTTCGGCCACCAGGCGCACCTGCTCCTCCAAACTGAGGCTGCTCATGGTTTGCGGCCTGGCTAGCTGTTCTTCCAGCTGATTGACGCTAAAGCGGCCCTCCGCCCAGGCGCCAGCTGTGGCTGCAACGAGCAGCCCAAACAGCATTAACTTGGCAGGGGATTTAGACATCAGGGCAGTTTTCCGAGAGTTAGGACTTAAAAGTCTAGCGCAAGTATTCGATCTGTTATGCGAAAACCCAAGCATTTTGTGCTCAAACGCCCCTAAAATGCCACCTTTCGCTATATAGCTTAGCTCTCTAACCAGACATCTCTGGCCCAGTGCCACACCGAAGGCCAGGTTTCATCAGTCAGGTCGCCATCGCGCCAGAAAACTACCTCACCCTCCGGCTCTACACAATAATAACTGCCATTGTGCTCACACAGGGGTAGCAGATGACGAGGCACACCCATGGCCCAGGCAGTGGCAGTCACTTCCGGGATATAGGTATGGGAGTGGGGGTCAGCGGCAGTAACCGGCTCCAGGTGACCATAGACTACGTCGCTCACCTCAAACAGGAAGCTGCGCATGTCACGGGGTATAGGGAGGAGAATTTCTTCCTCGATTTGCACAAGTTGATCTTCGTCGGGCAAATCCAGGGGCACGGGTACAGGTTCGTTGTACTCGCGCAACAGGTCGATAACGTCTTCCATTAAAGCAGTTCTAAGTAACTTGGGGAGGAGGACTATAAACCTATGTCCGCCGGGGGAACAAGCCTTACAGGCTGCTTTTTAAGCAACGCTTAATACCCAATGGGAATAGGATACCAGCTCGCCCTTGGATCCCCTACAACCATTCGGATTCCCTAATTGCTAAACAGGGATAGCTGATTATCCACCAACTGCTGCAGAGATTCGTTGTGAAAATGCAAGATAGAGTCAGCAACTGGGGTCAGTTGTTTATCCACATAGTGCTGATAGTCTATGGCGCTCTGGCGAATCTCTACCGGCTCAGGGCCGTTCACCGTAATCCAATAGCTGATCCAGTCGCCACGCCTTAGCGGCTCACCAGTCTGATCAACATATTTGCGCGCGGCCTGCACATGGGGCGGCACATTTTTTTGGTATTCGTGCAAATGGCGGCGCAAGCGCTTGCGATAAATCAATTCGCTGTCGCGCTCACCGGCCAACACCTCGGCGGTGGTGCGGCGTACAAACTCTAAATAATCCTCGCCATCGAACACCTGGCGGTAGAGCTGCGCCTGAAATTCTTTAGCCAATTGCGTCCAGTCGGTGCGCACATTTTCCAGGCCTTTAAACACCATCGCGCGCGCGCCGTCTTTTTCCACCAGGCCGGCGTAGCGTTTTTTAGTGCCCTCATCGCTGCCGCGCATAGTGGGCATTAAAAAGCGCAGGTAATGGGTTTCGTATTGGATTTCCAGCGCACTGGCAAGATTGAACTCATTGATGAGCGTGGCGCGCCACCAGTCGTTAAGCTCACGCGCCAGGCGCGCGCCGATTTTATTGCACTGCTCCGGTGTTTTGGGCGGCTTGCCGACGCAATTATTTTCCAGCCAGACAAACAGTGAGTCGGTATCGCCGTAGATAACCGCATAGCCCTGCTGCTCAATCCAGTCGCGGCTGCGCTGGATAATGTCGTGACCGCGCAGCGTAATGGAACTGCATACGCGCGGATCAAAAAAGCGGCAGCCGGTAGAGCCGAGCACACCGTAAAAGGAATTCATAATAATTTTAATGGCGTGGGACAGGGGCGCATTTTGGGCCAGTTTGGCGCGGTCGCGCGCAGCCGACAGCTGCTCAATCACCTGCGGCAGAATATGGCCTTCGCGCGCAAAGTAAGCGCCGTTAAAACCCGGCGCGGTTTGCGCCTCATCCAGCTGTTGATGCTGGGCGACCCAAAAGGCGCAGGGGTCGATTAAAAAGCTGCGGATAATACTCGGGTACAGGCTTTTAAAATCCAGCACCAGCACATTGTCGTAAATCCCCGGGCGCGAATTCATCACATAGCCGCCGGGGCTGATCACATCGGACTCCAGCTCGCCTAAATTGGGCGCCACATAGCCGCGCCTGTGCAAGCGCGGCAGATAGGAATATTCAAACGCGGCGACAGAGCCGCCAATGCGGTCGAGCAGCAGACCAGTCAGCTGGCTGCGCTCCAGGGCAAACTCGAGCAATTTTTTATCGGCGAATATATCCCACACCAGGCGGCAATCCTGCAGGTTGTAATCCGCCAGCGCCAGCTTGTCGCGTTTAAATAATTCGGTAATGTCGTCGCCGCGATTGTCGCCCGTTAATAACTTGCCCTCGCCCAGCAATTCCTCGGCGACGTTTTGCAGCGAGAAGCTGTCAAAGCGATAGTTAGCCGCTTTAAGCAACTCAATACCATCCAGCGCCACTCGCCCGGGGATCACCACAAAACTGCGCCCGCCCTCGCCCTCTTCATGGCGCCAGTGAATCGACTGGCCAGCGCGCCCCAAGCGCAATTCCAGCTGCAGCTTTTGGCAAATTTGCTCCAGCACCAGCAGGTCAAACTGCACCAGGTTCCAGCCAATTAAAATATCCGGATCAAACGCTTCCAGCAGTGCAAAAAATTGTTCCAGGCAGGCGCGCGCATCTGTGCAAAAAATTACCCGCTCGCTATTCTCGCCCTCGCCCACCATTAGCACTTTTTGCAGAGCTTCGCCCGCATAAAGACCAATAGAATACAGCTGCTTGGCGTCCATGGAGGTTTCTATATCCAGCGACAGCATTTTTAACGCGGGCCGCCAGAGGTTATCGACATCGCTTAATGGCGCCAGGCGGGGATTGATTAATGTCGAGTTATCACTTGAGAGTTGCGGCACGTCCAGCTGTGCCCCAGCGGTAATAAAGCGCTCCATCAAATAGCGCTCGGGCGGGCGAATATCCGCCTCCCAACAATCGATACGCGCCTGGCGCAGCAGCTCCTGGGCATCGCGCCCGGTTCTGTGGCTTTTAAAATAGAGAGCATTAACCGGCTGGTTGCGAAAGGTTTTTAACTCCACCTGGGCCATACGCCAGTGGCGCAAGCGGCTGAGCAACACTTGAATTTTATCCGCCTGAGCGCGCGGCACAAAATACACCACCTCCTGCCCAGTGATCTGCGTCCACACCGGCCCCTGTTCAGTCGCCCACCACAAATCCAAACTAACCCCCTGCGGCGCTCGGCCCGAAGGACTGTAGGCGTCGCGCCATTGGCGGGTGAGGAGGAATGCGCGGGTCATAGGCTGGAAACAGGAATACTGGATAAGCAACCAGTATACCTGAGCATTGGAAATTGGACTATGGATGACAGCGAACTGGATTTTGCGGCAAGTCGGAAAAGCGCAGCGCCTTCCGACTTGTTTCAAATGGTAAACCGGTGATGCGCCGGAAGGCGCCTACGGCTTTTACGACCTAGGCGCCTGGATAACAGCATGGCGAAATAACCCCAAAAAGAAAGTAATCGCATTGGATTTGCCCATCCAATATGATTTTATTCCAGTGGCTCCAGGGTGATAATACGCCGTTTTTTTTGCTGCAATTGCTCCATGCCCCAGCGATAGCGTGGAAAAGAATAGAGTAGCTGATCGAAACTACCATCAGCTTCGGCAAGTTTGAGTCCTTCTGTAAGACGTTCTGCCAATTTGGTGTCTTCTTTGCGAACAAAAAAGTTGTAATCATTTCTATACTGGAGCATCAGATCTTCTTCTATGGCCAAGGGTAGATCTGGGAATCTGGCTGGCTCAATATAGATTTGGGCAAGTCCTCGGGAAAAATAGTCAAAGCGGCCCGCTGTAAGCATGAAAAAAAGATGGGTGTACTCAGTCCCGTATACCAAAGGCAGACCATTGTGAGCCATGATTGCGGCGTCTGCCCATTGAGGATGCATACCGCCTCGCAGTTTGCGTAGGTCATCCAAGTTTTTAATTGCCGAAAAGCGCGCTTGATCGCCACGACGAATCATTAATATGCGATAGCTACTTAAATCTTTTAGTAATGAGACGCGAACAGCTAATAAGTTCTGTTCGAGTTCTGGCGTGCTTTTTGCCCACATTACATCATGTTCACCTTTTAACATATTTGCCAAAAAGCGATGATCCAATGCACGCTTTGGTGACAGCTGAATCAAAAAGGGCCCATATTTTTTCTCTGTTTTGGATAGTGCAAGCTCTAACAGCTTTGTAAAATAATAGTCTTCATGCCCGCGGAATGCCTCAGGGGTTAAGTTGTATACGGCAGCAATATCAGGAATCAACACGCGTGTTGTTGCGGGCTCAGTAGCAGGCTGACCTTGTACATAAGCACTTAGCAAAAGTAAAAAGCCAATTAATTTACAAGGGTGCATTTTGGCACCTCCATCATCTTGGATAAGATAATAAAAGAATAGTGCAGAATACTTTAATTTCATAGAAATAGTAATCTAAGCGCCAATCCAACCCCAGCCCTCACCCGCGCCGATTAACAGCATCGGCCTGCGGCCAGCTTTTCTAAAAAGGCGGCCAGCATGACCAACCATTGCGCCAAGGTAATCGCCCATTTTTAGCAGCCCACAAAAGTAGAGCATCTTTTAATCCTCTGTGTTACTCCAAACTCCCAAAAGATGCATCCAAACGAGAAAACTCAGACAACAACCATTCATTAAAGCTTGCCCATACGCCTAAAGCTCGCCCACTTTTCGCCGCTTCAAAACGCACAACACTGCCATCATCCTCAAGCGAGACATACGAGCCATCATGTTTATAAAAACCCACCACAATAGACTCCTCACTTAAACCACGAATGCGAGCAGTTATATTGGGAATGATAATGTTAGATGGGTAATTATAGATACTAGTATCGGATTTTCGTTTCAGGGGAACATACCCGAATATTCGGAGAGTTCCTGAAAAAATCATCATTCCATTAGCTTGCAGCAGAAAATTTTTTATTTCCTTTGGAGCGGGCCTTCCTAAACGCTGCTCAAATTCCATCACCTCATGGCTTTGTAACGGAGAGTAAATAACATGAAAGTAAGCTTTGGGTGCTGCATGTGGGCAATGTCGAATTAATCGTGTTCCCATCTCATTTTTCATATCAGTAGCATCTGACTTTCTCTCTAAAATAGAAATTAACTCATTGAAAAAAATGTCATCATGCATGAATCT
>JBNLGJ010000004.1:0-93179 GCA_050305995.1 Cellvibrio sp. | reverse complement strand
TTTTCCAGGGCGCCGATCAAATATGTCAGGACGATATATTTGATCGCCGGGTTAATAATAGTTAGATGCCGTAGACAATTTTAGGGCGGCGCAATTGGCGCGCGCAAAAGCCCAGTAGTAAGAGTGTCAGCGGCAGGCACACCAGCCAGAATTGGCCCAGCGCCAGCCAGGAAAAGTCGGCGCCCATCAGCACCTCTTTAATCGCGGTTTGCTGGCCCAGCACCGGCACCCAGTTGAACCAGAGCTCAAAGGCGCTGGGGTTCATCATGGTGTAGAACATGGGAATCATGGGGATAAACACCAGCAGGCCAATAAAGGTTTGCGCATCCTTAAACGAGCGCGCAAAAATGGCGATGCTCACCTGCAGGGCTATGGCAAAAAATGCCAAAGGCACCAGCGCCAAAAATATCGCGGCCAAATCCAGCGGGCTGACATTCACTCGTAGGCCCAATTCATTAAAGGGCACAAAGGCAAAAGCAACGGCCAGCAGCAGCACCTCCAGCAGTAACACCAGCAGTGTGATCAATAAACTGGTAAGCCACTTGCCGCCAATAATCGCCAGCGACTGCGCCGGGGTGATCAGCAGCGATTCCAGTGAGCGGCGCTCGCGCTCGCCGGCGGTCATATCGGCGGAGAAACCAACACTGCCGATAAACGCCAGCAACACCAAAAACATCGGCAAGCTGGCCATTACAAAAAAGCCCATCTTTTCATCGCTGGCAATATTCATATCACGAATAATCAGCGGGTTGACTACCGAGGGGGCTATGCCGCGCGCAAGCAGGCGCAGGCTGCCCAGGCGGCCATTCCAATTCCACAATTGCTGGCGGATAAAACCGGTGCTGCCCTGGATTTTATTGTTGGTGGCGTCATACACCAGCCAAATACTGGCCGACTCGCCAGCAGCAAACTGCTGCGCGGTTTCGGCGGGGATAATCAGCGCGTAGTCAAGCTTTTTTTGCTCCACCTGTTGATAGGCATCACCGCTCACCGGCTGCACATCCATGCCCTTCTCCTCCAGCCAATCCACCAGGCTGGGCAGATATTCGGCGCCCATCACTGGCAATTTAATCGGGTCATTAACACTGGCGGTGGAGCCATTTTTAATATGGATAATAAACAGCACAGTGGCGACAAATACCGCGGCAAAATACATCGGCGGTAAAAATGCCATGCGCAGGCTGCGTTTGTCGCGCAGCGCATCGCGCCATTCTTTGCGAAATACAATCAGCATTTTTTGCAGCAGATTATTCATAAGCAAACTCCTTTTGCAGCTGCGGCTGAACCAAATTGACAAAGGCATCCTCAAGGTTGTCGGCGCGGCCGGCATCCAGTATCTGAGCTAAATCGCCATCGGCGCGAATCTGGCCTTCGGCAATCACAATAATGCGATCGCAGAGGCCACTTACCTCGTGCATTAAATGGCTGGAAAAAAGTACGCAGCGCCCTGCCGCTTTTAATTCCTGCAGCAGGCGGCGCACCGCGCGGGTGGTGATGACATCCAGGCCGTTGGTGGGTTCATCGAGCAGAATATGCTGTGGCTGATGCACTATGGCGCGCGCCAGGCAGGTTTTCATGCGCTCGCCCAGGGAGAAACCCTCGGCGCGGCGGTCGGCAATGGACTCCATGCCCAGCCAGTGAATCAGCTGGTTGATATTTGCCTCCAGCTCATCCGCCGCCAAGCCCTGCAGCTGACCAAAATAGCGAATGTTTTCGCGCGCGCTAAGGCGCTTGTAAAGGCCGGAATCATCGGGCAACACCCCCAGCCGCTGACGCGCCTCATTGGCCTGGTAGCGCAGGTTGAAATCATCCACCCAAAGCTCGCCAGAAGTGGGCGCAAGCAAGCCGTAAATTAAACGCATCAACGTGGATTTGCCCGCGCCGTTCAAGCCCAGGAGGCCGGTAATTTCACCATCGCGCAAGGTAAAGCTGACCTTGTCCAGCGCGGTAATTAACGGCTGCTTTTTGCTGCCGCCAAATTGTTTGCACAGCTTATCGATTTTAATCATGGCGGCTCTCCCTGCTGCTTTGCGATGAGCTGGATGATGATGTAACAGATGCGGCTGATGAAGATGAAGACGCAGCGGCATCAGCGCCCAACAGCAGCGGCAGCGGTTTAATTTTTTGCACGCAGCTGGTGTTGATATTAGCCATAGAAGCTTGGTCAATAAACTGCGCAATCAACTGCGGCATGCAGCCCTCGATGGAAATAATATGATGGCCGCCGGGGGCCTCCAGCGCCTGGGCGTTGCTCAAGTGTTTTAACACTAGCTCGGCAAAAGGTTTGGGGGTTACCGGGTCCACCGCGCCGGACAAAAGCAGCGCCGGCGTTGCAGCCACCACCGGCTGGTAATAATCTGCGGGCACTTGGCCCTTGGGCCAATAGGCGCATATATCGCGCGCCTCCTGCGTCATATCCAAATCGAGAAATTTATTTTTTTCGGCGTTGGGCGCGCCATAGAGTTGGGCATCCTCCGCGCAGATCACACTGTAGTGCAGGCCCTGGGCCATATTGGCAAAGGTCGGCTGCTCCGACGCCAGCGCAAACAGCGAGGCGAGCATGCGGTAGTCACCCTCGGCCGCCTGGTGCAACACCTGCGGCAGGAGCACACTCAGTTCGCGCGAGTAGAGGCTCATAAACACCAGCGAGGCAAAGTTGGCTTTGCTCAAGGGCAGAGTTTTGCGCTCCTGGGTGCGCGGGTGCTCATAGGCAATGCGCAGTGGTTTGCCCGCAGCCTCAAGCCGCTGCAAAAGGGTTTGCGCATTATCCAGCAGGTCGCCGTACTGGCTCAGGCACTGCGGCTGGTTAGCGCACTGGGCGTTGAGTTTTTCCAACGCCGCGCGCGCAGTTTGCGCCACCTGTGCAGGCAGGGCAACCTGCACTGGCGCCAGGCCATCCATCACCACCGCGCGCAATGATTGCGGGAACTCGCGCATATATTCCAACACCACCCGGGTGCCATAGGAGCCGCCCCAGAGGTTTACCTGGGGGTAACCCAGGGCGATACGCACCTGTTCCAAATCCTTTACCGCGTAGGGCGTAGTGTAAAAACTCGCTACCTCGGCATATTTTTTTGCACAGTCATGCATAACCTCGTTGAAGCGCGCCTTCTGTTCTGCTTCTGGCAATAGCTGCTCGTCGCTACTAAGAGCCTCGCAATTGAGCGGATTGGATTTGCCAGTGCCGCGCTGATCGACAAACACCAGGTCGCGGTTTTTGCGCAGCTCGCTAAAAAAACCTTGCACCTGCTCAGCCATAGCCACCGAGGAGCCGCCGGGGCCGCCCTGGATTAACAACAGTGGGTCGGCTTTGGGCGCGGGGCTAATGGCGGGCAGGCGCAAAATTTCCAAATTAATCTCGCGGCTGTGGGGATCATCCGGGTTCTCTTTAACCGCCAGCTGCCCGCACTGGGCGCCATACACCAGCGGCGGCTTGCCGGTTTCGGCAAAGCCGGGGCAGGGTTTTAATTGCAGCGCGGGAGTTTGCGCGTTGGCGACAAGTGCGCTTAAACCAATCAGCGCGACACTAATATAGCGCCAGGCTGGCCACTTGGATTTGGCAAAATACTTATTCATTAACTGTCCCTATTCTGCATTGAGTTTTTGTTTGACCAGCGCCAGCAGTTGCCGTTCGCCTATGCCCAACTGCTGCGCCGCCATAATTAATTGCTCCAGCTGTGGCTGCAGTAGCTGGAGCAGTTGCTGCTGAGTATCTGCACCCGGGTTTTGCGCGGCTATGCGCATAGGTTTGCCGCGCTGGCGCTCCAGCAAACCCTCCGCCTCCAACAGACTGTAGGCCTTGGAGATAGTCATAGGGTTTACGCCCTGGCTCAGCGCCAAGTCGCGCACTGAGGGCAGCTCATCACCGGCCTGCAACTGGCCGCCGGCCACTAGCCGACGCGCCTGCTCCACCAGCTGACGGTAAATGGGGATACCCGATTGCGGGTTGAGAATAAACATTTCAGGCCGACCTTATTAAATTCACACGGGGCCACTCGCGCCAGAGTTGGCGGCGCGCATAAACTACTGCAAGAGCAACCAAGGCTGGCAGCCAGATTCCCGCCTGTGCGATGGACGCGGATAGGCGATTCGCCAGCAGTAAAATACAGATCGCCAGGAAAATATTAATAAAGGAATAGGTCTGAAAACTGATCCAGGCTTTTACATACGCCAGCAGCGCCAGAAAAAAGTGCAGCGCAAACACCAGCCATAAAATGCCCAAGAGTTTTAAGTCAGCTACCGCTGATGCCCTGGTATTTAATTGAGCCGCCGCTATCAAGCCATATGCAGCCAGGCCCAAGCCGGCAATAAGCAACATGTTGCGCAAATACCGGCGTTCCACATAGGCGAGCAACTCAAGTCTATTACCTGGGAAATACAACCAGAGGCGTTTGGCGTTAACGAAGACACTCTGGATTGACACCAGGCTGACAGTAAACAAAATAAAACCCATAAATAAGGGCAGTGATTTGCCCGTCAATGAATTTAATACTGCAATAGGCATCGCGCGCGCGCCTCCAGCCAAAAAACCAAAAGCCAGCGCGTAAGCCGCCAATATAAAAAACCAGCCGTATAATTGCGGCCGCAAACCATCAGAGCTTCCCAGTAACAGCGACCCGGTTAGGGTGCGACCCGGCCCCTGCAGCCAGCGCCAGCTAAAAAACTGCACCTGCAGCGGAGCGTCTTTTAATGGCCTATTGTTCAACTGGCCAATGAAGGCATAGACCCTGGATACCTGAGTATTCCCAGACAGCCACCAACGAATAAACAGGCCCCAGCTAGCGAGACAGATCAACCCCGCTAGCACTGGGTAGTGGAGCACAAAAGAGTGCGTCCAAAATATTACGCCGAAAGGAATAAGTGGAAATACCAGCAACATGCGCAGGCCATAACTGCCCACAAAAACTACCAACTGCAAATAGAGCGATAAGGCAGCAAAGGTAACCAGCGTACAAAACCAAAAGCTCTGCTCCGGCTTCAGCGACAATAACAAGCCAATTACTAACGAAAAACAAAGCACAACCAACAACATTGCCCCCAGTAGATGGCCGCGAAGATTAAAGGCAAGGCTGAGTGATTTGTTGGATGCCAGCCCCAAAAGATTTAAGGGTAAAAAAATCCAACTAAATACGATTAATATGACCCCGAGCGTACAGCTAAAAAATAATAGCCCCGGGCTCTGCCACAACCAATTAAGCAAGCCGCCAACTGCAGCCAAGGCCAGCGCCAACCACAGCAACCAGTGCAATCGGCGCACAGGCAGAAATAGCAATCGCAGCGTCCACAACTGCGGCGACAAAAATTGCTGCCAGCTCATGTGTTCATCTCCAAAAATATATCTTCCAGGCTCAGCGGCTCCACCTGCAGTGGCTCAGGCAGCTGCGCTTGCAACTGCGCGGCCAGCGCCTGGCTCCAGTCGCCCAGGCACAGCTGGTATTGGTATTTGTCCAGCTGTTGGCGAATCACCTTGCAGCCCTTGAATACCTGCAGCAATTCCGGCTGGGGGCGCAGGCTGATGCGCACGGTAGTCTCTTTTAAGTGATCCAACTCGCCCTGATAAATCATCTCGCCATCACGCAGCATCCACACCTGGTTGGCAATGCGCTCCACATCACTGACGATATGGGTGGAGAAAATAATCGCGCGCCGCTCGTCGCTGGCGATCTCCACCAGCTGCTGCAAAAACTGACGGCGAGCGATAGGGTCGAGGCTGGCCACAGGTTCATCTAGCACCAGCAGTTCCGGCTCGTGAGCCATGGCCAACAGTATCGCCAACTTTTGCCGCTGGCCCACCGAGAGCTTGCCCACCGGGGAGTCCAGCGGAATTAGCCAGTCACGCACCAGGCGCGCAACCAGCTCTTGATTCCAGTGGGGGCGAAAACTTTGGTGCAGCTTTAGGTGCTCGGCGCCAGTCATACCGCCCAGCAGCTCATCGATTTGCGGCACAAAACCAATGCGCTGCTTGTGCGCCGCACCTATCGCCTGGGCCTGGGTGCCCCAAAGCTGCGCCTCGCCAAAACTGGGCTGTAAAAAGCCCAACAGCGATTCCAACAGCGTGGTTTTACCGGCGCCGTTTTTGCCCAGTAGCGCAATGCACTGGCCGGGCTGCACTTGCAAATTGATATTTTTTAAAATTGTCACGCCACCCCTGATACAACAGAGGTCGGCAGTGGTTATAGGGGCTAGTGAAGCTGCCGCACTGGCGGCTAGCGGCGCTGCCAGAGGGCGCTCGCCGAGGGAGACATTAGAAACCTGAGCCATAGGGCTAATCCTTTGCTAGTTAATCAAGGGCGAGATATGTGCGCCTACTAATCGCTGCAATCCTGACTGTATCAATACAGTAATACACAAAGACGAACAGAGCAAGATTTATCAAGACAAATTATTGAGGGGCAGGCTAAAGCACTGATCCAGGCGCGCGCGCCAGGCGTACAAATAGCACTGGAAATCAATTTGCCACCTCGCCCATACTGCTATGACCATCAAACGCCCAGAGACCACCAAGGCCAAACCTATGCAAGAGCCGCCCGCTCCCGCCGATGCAGACTCTGACCAAGACTGGGCCGCGCTCTTGGCACGCGTAGCGACAGACAACGACCGCAACGCCTTTCAGGTGCTCTACCAGCACTTTGGGCCGCGCATCAAGGCCTATGCCATCAACCAGGGTTTTGGCCAGCAGGCAGAAGTGTTAGTGCAGGAAGTAATGACTAACGTCTGGCGCTCCGCCGGCAGATACAAGCCCGAGGTGGCCGCCGCATCCACTTGGATTTTCACCATTGCGCGCAACCAGCGCATAGATATGCTGCGTCGGCAAAATCGCCACAAAGCAGAGCTAGTGCTAGAGACCGAAGAGCTGTGGCAAATTCCCACCGAAGAAGACACCACAGTGCTGAGTATTCACAACCTCTCCACCGAAAAGCTTATTAGCGACTCGCTGCAACAACTGCCGGAGGAGCAGATGATTGCGCTGCGCAAGGTGTATTACGAAGGCAAAACCCATGAGCAGGTCGCGGATGAGCTGCAAATTCCACTGGGCACAGTTAAGGGGCGCATTCGCCTGTCGCTACAAAAATTGCGCTTGATGTTTGCGGAGAAAACCCCATGAGCCGCTGCCACCCGGAAACCAGCCTGCTGCTCAGCTACAACGCCGGCAACCTGAGTAGCGCCCAGGCATTGGCAGTGCGCGTACATTTAAGTTACTGCCACCAATGCCGCCAACAACTGCGTCAATTCACCCCTTTAGGCGGCGCCCTGCTCGAGCAGCTCACACCGGCCAGTTTGGATGAAGGCGGTTTTGAACAATTAATGGCTCAACTGGATAGCAATAGCGGCAGCGAACAAACAGAGCCGACTCGGCCCGAACCGAAGCCGGTTAGCAGCAATCCACTGTTAAAATATTTACCGGCCCCCCTGGCACAGCTAAATTGGCAGCGGCAGACACCCAGCATATTTAAATTTGATTTATCCAAGGTTATCAATGTGCCAAGCTTTCAAGTTGCACTGCAAAAAATTGCTGCTGGCGCTCAGGTGCCCACCCACACCCACAAGGGGCTGGAGTATACAGTGGTGTTATGCGGTGGCTTTTCTGACGAGCTGGGGGTTTATCACCCGGGCGATTTTATTGCACGCAACCCAAGCCACACACACTCACCCAGGGCACTGCAAAATGAAGACTGCATCTGCCTTACGGTGTTGGGCGCACCGATAAAATTTACTGGCTGGCAGCGAATCTTTAATCCCTTTATCGCCTGGCACTAACCCCTAGACAAAGCCCAACACAAAGACCAATACAAAAACACCGTCAGTCCTTAGCGATTGTCGGTGCTTTAGTTTTTTAATAGAGAGGAAGAAATCAAATATCCAGCGAGAACTGGAGCAGAGCTGTCGCAACGCCTTTAAAGCTCAAGCACGCACCGCGACAGCAAAATGGGCATAGCATCACTCTTATATCTGCTTATTGAAATTTTAGGCTAGGCATCAAGCGACTCTGCACAGCTAACTACTCACGAGGCATCACTAAAAAAACCAAACCCCACTATTAGCTAATGCAAACTCGCTTTTTTGTCGTCGGCAAAATCAGCAGCATAGCGAGCTATCCACTCCAGCGCCGCCTGTTCGCTGGTGAGGCTTCGCCCCTTTAGCGCCAAACGCTGACGGTAATCCTCTATCAGGCACACTTGCTCCACCATACGCACACGAAAATATTCATCCTCGGAGGTAAAGCGCACACCCACCTCATAACCTTTGGCTGCGCGATCACGGCGCCACACAATAACCCCGGTGCCCTGGTATTCCGGCTGTACCACGGGAATCCAAAAATCCACCTTAGTACCCACCTTGACCAACTCCTGAGTAATAAAGCAAAGCCCTCCAGCACTTAAATTGCGTGCACGAACATGGGCAGACTCATCCTCACCGGCACTTACCTGAATGGGAATACTGGTTGGGTGACGGATATAACTTCGCATAAACAACTCCTTGGCAAGGTGTACACTTTAAGTATAACTTCCTCGCCAGAAGCCTAATGATCGTTAAGCAATAAGCTGCCCCCGTTAAAATAATTAATGGCGCTAGCTATTAAGAGATTAAACACGTCTGTTGAAATTCCAGCTACGCACCCCAGATCTTAAACAGAAATTAAAACTCACAGCATCGAGCACTACATGACCCATATCAACTGCCCCAATTGCCTTGCCACCAACCGCCTGCCCGAGGAGAGGCTAAGCGACAAGCCCAGCTGCGGCAAATGCAAAAAGCCGCTGTTCACGGGCAAGCCCATGGAGTTGCACCCAGGTAATGTCGCCGCCACTATGGACAACAACGACATCCCCATAGTGGTTGACTGCTGGGCGCCCTGGTGTGGCCCCTGCCGCAGCTTTGCCCCGGTATTTGAGCAGGCTGCCGCGCAGCTGGAACCCAAAGCCCGCTTCGCCAAACTCAACACCGAAGCCGTGCCCAGCATCGCCCAGCGCTGGCGCATCCAAAGTATTCCAACATTGATTGTGTTTAAAGGCGGCAAAGAAATCGCGCGCATGTCTGGCGCCATGCCCCTGCCACAATTTAAACAGTGGTTGGCGCAGCAGGGAATTCGCTAAGCGACAAGCTGCGCCCAATTTCGTTTTTGTTTGGCTTGTCACCACCTGCATTAAATACCGGCATAAACCAAACATAACAGCGAATGATGGGAACATATTTTGAGAGCATCACCACTTACCCGGACAACCACCCTAGTCACAAGGTAAACCTTTGGAAACGACTCTTTGACCAACAACAAGCTGTCCATAGTGCTCATTCCTGGTTTTATGCTTGATGAATCCCTTTGGGATGAATTACATGAGCCATTGGCCGCCACCAAAAGCATTTACCGCGCAAACCTACTTAATGGTCAAACCATTGCGGAAATAGCCAGGAATATTGCCCTACAGGCACCCGAGCGCTTTGTCTTAATTGGCTTTTCGCTGGGCGGTTATATCGCCAGGTCGCTGGCAGAGCAGTTTCCCGAAAGAGTTGCCGCGCTGATTTTAATTGCCAGCTCGCTCAGGCAGGACACGCCCGAACAAAAGCGAATCAAACAACAGGCGGTAAAGGCAACAAACCCAAAAACCTTTAGAGGCCTAAGCACCACCAGCATCGCCAAGTCCCTCCACCCCAGCCGCGCTGCAGATAAACAATTGATTGCGCGCATCCAACGCATGGGCGCACAACTGGGCTACGAGGAATTTGCCAAGCAATCTCTTTTGGATAGAGGCGGCCTTTCACCGGAAAAAATTCACTGCCCCACCCTGGTCATCGCCGCCGACCAGGATGGTTTACGCCTGCGGGAAGAAGCTGTCGAATTAAGCCAGGCAATAAGCGGCGCCCAGCTAAAATCAATAAACAACAGCGGCCATATGATCCCTCTGGAGCAACCTGAAGCACTGCTAAAAATTATGGGGGAATGGTTAAACGATATTCACTAAGTGGCTGACGCATCCCTTTTAAAGGGAGAGGCTCGGCGGGCATGACAAAAGTCGCAGGTCCCACTTTATCGCTGATGACCACCGACAGATCTTTTTCCAACTCATCCAGAGCCTGCAAGTGCGCCAGGGTATTATTTAACGCTATTGCCCTTGCTGTTTAAAATTGGCCACCAAACGCACACAGTCAGGATCGCCCACAGCCGCACATTCCTCTAATATTTTCTTGGTAATTGATAACTCGCCATCCTTTAATGCCAACCATGCACCAGGCAACCCGACAAAATCTATAGCCAAGGCATCGCCTTTTTTGGCGTAAGTGGTGGGCTTATAGGATTCACACATCAATTTAAATTCTGTTGA
This sequence comes from Cellvibrio sp., assembly GCA_050305995.1. Lineage (GTDB taxonomy): Bacteria > Pseudomonadota > Gammaproteobacteria > Pseudomonadales > Cellvibrionaceae > Cellvibrio. The sequence continues at coordinate 82,860 of JBNLGJ010000004.1, read as the reverse complement.
CTCCCGCCACTCGGACACTTTGATTTCAGCCACCTCATCGCAATCGTCCAATTTTGCCGCAGGACTTTGCTTCATGCATTCTTCTGATTTTGCCAAAAAATACTGCTCAGCCTTCTTATTTCTTGCGGCTGCGCAGGAGGTGTATTTTGCCCAGACTTTCCGCGCAGTCTCATCAGAGAATGTTTGCGCATAGGCAATATCTGCCAATGCCAAACTGCACATTATTACTGCAATAACTCTCATAACAGAAGCATCCGCTCTATATAAAGTGATTGGTCAAACTGCTAATGTAGTTTTAACCCAAACAATGCGACCAATCTCCACAGCATATCCGATAACCAGGGTAAAAAATTCTCTGCCTGCAGGGCCACCACCAAACAAGTATAAAGGAGAGTGCCGCTAAAGCAGCCTCAAACCACAATATCCACTTGCCAACCCAGTACCGCGAGAAAGAGATGTAAATCCCAATCACCTCAACGGCAGAGATAAAAGCGATAGCGTCAAACACTCGTCTTCAAAATAATCACTATCAAATTTCAGGATTTTGACGATTCGGGAGGACACACCCACTTCATAATCGATCATCAACTCAGCTAATTTAATACCGTCGACAAATACGATTCGCTCTAGAGACTTAGCAAACTCTATCGCCTGGGTGGTGTAAGCGACGCAGATACAAAAACACCTTTGGTTGCACGCTAACCGGCAAGCTCTGCCGCGGAAAGCGGGAGTAGCTAGTCCTCTTACGGAGGGGGAGGATTAGGGTGGGGCTTGTTATTCCTGATTCAAAATTTCGATGTAAGCAGTGTAGGCATAAGTGCGGTTGCGCTTTTGGTCGGTGAGTTCGCGCCCAACACATGGGGGTAACCTTGTTCTTTTAGCAGGCCAATAATCGCGACCTCGAGTTGGGCTTTGCTGAACTTCATCCATCAGCTTTCTGTCATTTTTTCCGCATATTAGCAGCCTGTTTACCCCAGCCGCAAAATGCAGTGGCTTGGCAACTATTGCACTGCGCCAGCAAGGGGTTATTTGTATCGCATATAGGTCAATAATACCCCTATTGACTTATATAAAGGCCAGTATCACTTGACTAACCAGACAGGCCGACCTATTTTATGATTCATATAAAACCCAATAAATACCCTATTGAACCATATAAAGGTCAACACCAATATGCCAAAGTCGGTCTTACGCACCTACTCCAGCTATAGCCAAGAAGCCATGCAGCTTTTGGCAAGCTCCATTCGCGCCGCAAGGTTGGAGCGAAAAATGTCGGCGCAAGAAGTGGCCGAGCGAGTGGGTATATCCAGAAGCCTGCTTCAGCGCATAGAAAAGGCCGACATGAAGTGCGAGATAGGTGTTGTCTTTGAAGTTGCCAACATAGTTGGGGTAAAGCTGTTTGATCCCGAAAGCAGCTCACTCACTCACTACATTGCCCAGGCCAACGACAAGTTGGCCCTGCTCCCCAAAAACGCGCGCAAATCAACCAAGGTTGTTGATGATGACTTCTAAACCTACCCCAAAAACGGATGCCACCTATAACCAAGCCTATGTTTGGGTATGGCTACCAGGGGCAACCGAACCGATAGTGGCCGGCAAGCTGGAGGCCGACAAGCATGAGCTGAGGTTCAACTATGGTAAGAGCTACCTCAGCCACCCCAACGCCATTCCTCTATACGCCCCAGAGCTCCCCTTAACCGCCGGCGTGTTGCCGCTAATGGATGGCTTGCAGATGCCCAGCTGTATCCGCGATGCCGCGCCCGATGCCTGGGGGCGGCGCGTTATCATCAACAAAAAGCTTGGGCAAAAAGGCGCCAACACCGATACCGCCAACCTGAGCGAACTCACCTATTTGCTGGAGTCGGGTTCAGATCGCATAGGCGCGCTGGATTTTCAGCAGTCACCAAGGGAATACATCCCCCGCGCCGCCAATAACGCCAGCATGGCCGAACTCATCGCCTCCGCCATGCGTGTTGAGCAGGGCGTACCCTTAACCCCCGAGCTGGATCAAGCGCTCTTTCACGGCAGCTCTATTGGCGGCGCACGCCCCAAAGCCCTTATTGAAGACGCTGGGGTTAAATACATTGCCAAGTTCTCCGCCAGCAATGACCTGTACAGTGTGGTAAAGGCCGAATTTATTGCGATGCGCCTGGCGGCCCTGGCCGGGCTGAAGGTTGCCCCTGTAAGCATGACCCGCGCCGCTAATAAAGATGTACTACTGATAGAGCGCTTTGATCGCGAACACACACCCAATGGCTGGACGCGCAAGGCCATGGTGTCGGCATTAACGCTATTTGGCCTGGACGATATGATGGCGCGTTACGCCAGCTACCAAACCCTGGCAGCAATAATTCGCCACCGCTTTAACCAACCCAAGGAAACCCTGCGCGAACTGTTTTCGCGCCTGGTATTTAATATTTTGTGCGGCAATACCGACGACCACGCGCGCAACCACGCCGCCTTTTGGGATGGCAAAAGCCTAAGCCTTACCCCCGCCTATGATATTTGCCCTCAGAGCCGCACCGGCAATGAAGCCTCGCAGGCCATGCGCATCGCCGACGACAACAACCTCAGCCAGCTAAAAACCTGCCTTGCTACAGCGCACCATTTTTTACTGAGCAAAGCCGAAGCTGCGGAAATTTTTGCGCACCAGCAAGCGGTAATTGAGCAACACTGGGACGAGGTGTGCGACCAGGCGGCGTTAAGCCAGGTGGATAGGAATCTGTTTTGGCGCAGGCAGTTTTTAAATCCGTTTTCGCTAGAGATTTAATCCCACCCCTCCCTTTTTCAAAGGGAGGGAGTAACAACCCCCGTTGAAAAAAGGGATCGGCGCAGCCGGGGGATTACTTCACCCCAACACCGCCTCTCGGCGAGCAAGGCGACCACCGACTTGGGCGTGAAAACTCGCCCCCCCTTTGCCTTCGGTAGCGGCGAATTTACCTAGGAAGTATTCGTACACGCGGCCCACCAAATCCTCTTCGCTCATATGGCATTCGTTGGCAAGGGTGTCGATATTGTTGATGGTGTCGAGCCGCGCCACGAGCTTGCTGGGCGCTAACCCCAAGCGCGAGAAGTAGTTGTCGGGCAGCGCACCGGCGAGAGATTTATTGGATTTTTCCACCGTATGCAAGGCAGTGTCGATTTTTAAGGCAATGTCATCCTGCTTGGCGTGTTTGAGCCCCCATTCCCAGCGCGCTTGCTCGGGCAAATAAAACACGTTGTCCTGCGCGTAGAACTCCACCATATCCACAAAGGGCGCCTTGCCATCGACAATTAAGGCTTGGTGGCGGGTTTCGAATTTGTCGCTAATAAATTTTAAGAAGATGAGGCTGAGTACTAAGTGTTTGTACTCGGAGGATTCCACACTGCCGCGCAGCTGATTGGCAGCATCCCACAGGGATTCTTCAAAGTTGGTGGCAGATTTCGTGGCTTTGGTGGCTGTTGCTGACTTCTCGGCCATAACAGCGGTTCCCTAACATCTGATTATTGAACAGGGCAAGGCGCTCGCACGCGGTGGCAGGCGCCCAAAGTATATTGGAGGGGGATTTTCCCTAAGTTTTGCGGTTTGCCTCACTTTGCCGCCGGGGACTTACCAGCCTAAACCGACTGGGTTTTACGGGGTTATCAGGTTTACATGAGGTTCCCCTTGGCAAAGCCTTAACCAGATAACCACTATTTAATTCGACAGCATGCTCGCGCTAACTGCGGCCATAAAAAAACCCGAAGCTCTTGCGAGCTTCGGGTTTTTAAAGATGGTGCCCAGAGGCGGAATCGAACCACCGACACGAGGATTTTCAATCCACTGCTCTACCGACTGAGCTATCTGGGCGTGTCGTCTGCAGCCTCGGCTGCAAGAGGCGCGTATTAAACCCGCTCGCCTTTCCGGAGTCAATAGTCTCCAATAAAAAAATTCTCTTTTTAAATCAATGGTTAATTTGTGTTCAGCGCGCGATACCGGGAAGCCTGAGCCAAGCGGCCAATTTGCCAGAAGCCAATCCGACACCTCAGGCTCCCGGATTGAGTTGCCCCCGTCTCCCCCTGCTGCTCAAGCCGGTGCGGGCCGGTGGCAGTGCTTGCATGTAGCCAGCTGCTAAGCTTTAGCCTTATCCGCTGTAACAAATTGCGCCCCAGCTCATCACATTCCCGTAGAACCCTTTCAGGAGCTAACCATGGGTGATCTCGCTATAGCTTCCGGCAGCAGCACGGCGCTTTACAATCAGGTGCAGCATCTACAGCGCCAGTGCGTCGATTGGCTGGGATGCGATACCACATCAACTAGCGACAAACAAAAAATTGTGGGGAAATTGCAGGAGCAAATCGGTGTATTGCAAAACCAGATTCAGGCGCTGGATGATAGCCGCCTCCAGCAAGCCGGCAGCGCAAAGGTCCCGGAGCCGGCATCGCCGGGCGATGGCATTAACCGCCCGCACAATGGCCTTGGCGCGGGCGGCATAATCAATTTATCGGTTTAACCCTTAGCTAGGCGCATCTCCTGAAGCTTCGCCAGAGGCTTGCGCAGGCTGGCGACCAAGCAGCAATAAGGTGAGCAGGCAAAAAATCGCACCGGCATAAAAGGTAAACGCCGGGCCGAGCAGCTCCCAGACAACACCCGCCGTTAGGCTCGCACAGAGCAATGCCAGGCCACAGGCGAGATTAAAAATACCAAATGCCGTGCCACGCAGCTCCTGGGGAATTGCATTGGCCACCATAGTGGCTAGCAACCCCTGGGAGATGCCCATATGCAGCCCCCAAAGCCCCACACCAACAATCACCAACCACCAGTGATGATTGATTGCCAAACATATATCCGCCGCGATTAGCACCAGCAGCGACAGCGCCAACAACTTGTGCTTGCTGTGGCTATCGGACAGGCGACCAAAGGGATAGGCGGCAGCGGCATAGACCAGGTTCATAATTGCCAGCACCAGCGGCGCCTGGGCCATGCTGATGCCGCTGTCGAGCGCACGCAAAATTAAAAATGCCTCACTAAAACGAGCCAGGGTAAAGCAGCTGCCGATAAGTACAATCCGCCAAAATTGCCGGCCCAATTTATTCAGGTTGCTGCGCTCAAATGGATTAACCCGCTCGCGCAACATCACCCGCTGCGGCTCTTTTACCCCCAGCACCAAAATTAAAACTGAGCAGACGGCGGGAATTACGGCAACCCAAAATACCGCGCGAAAATCACTGGCCCAAAGCACCATTAACAACACGGCAAGCAGCGGCCCCAGCAGTGAGCCCAGGGTGTCCAGCGATTGGCGCAAACCATAGGCTGCACCGCGAATTTCACGCGGAGCAAGGTCGGCCACCAAGGCATCGCGCGGGGCGCCGCGCATGCCCTTGCCAACGCGATCCAGCAGGCGCGCGCCCAACACCAGGTGCAAGCTGGACGCAAGTGCAAACAGCGGTTTACTGATAGCGCCCAGCCCATAGCCCAAAATTGCCAGGCCTTTGCGCTTTCCCAAAAAATCGCTGAGGGTACCGGAAAAGACTTTTACCATGAGCGCGGTAGCTTCCGCCAAGCCCTCGATAAAGCCTACATAAATCGCGCTGGCACCCAACACACTAACCATAAACATGGGCAGCAGGCTGTGGATCATTTCCGATGAAATATCCATCAGCATGCTGACAAAACCCAAATACCAAATGGCGCGGGGTAATTGCACTGGGGGAAGGGTAATTTTGGGCATGACTGGCAAACAACCGCGCAAGGTAATAGGGTGATAAATCGAGTGTATATCAGTGTTTGGCAAGGCGCGCTAAAAGGCGCGTTAATTAAAAACTACGCGGGTTAAACCAGCCCAGGGTTAATACGCGATTATTTACACTCATCATCACAAAACGACGCCAATCACCTTCGCAATTGTTTACTGCATCCATAATTAAAAAATATAACTTGACCTATTTTTCTTAACTAAAGAAATAACCAAAAAATTATTTCATCCAATACCGACAACTGAGCATATTAAAATTGCGAAACCGCCATTTTGTACTATAAAAATGCCTTATCGGCAGGACTCCTCCCAGCAAAAGCCATTTTTCTGCGGGCCCCACCAGAGTCTGCAATAAGGGGTTTGATTGGAGGTTTAGTTGCATGGCAAGCACGGGGATCAATACTGGAGACAGGTTCAGCCCACTCCCGATGGCTAGGAGCAACCTGCACACCTGCGCCCAGCTTGCGCTTATCCTGGCGCTTGTTATTGCCTGCCTCGGCCTTATCGCCTGGCCCAGCAGCACCATGGCATTTAACACCGGCTTAAGCCTGTTTTGCGCGTCTGTGGGCGGCCTGCAGATTATTCGCGGCCGGTGGTATTGGGGCCTTATCGGCGGGCTCGCCAGTGGTATCCTCGGTTTCGCCAGCTTCTCCCAATATATCACCGGTGCCAACCTGGGCCTGGATCAGTTGTTTATTCGCGATACCCTCAGCAATCCTATGGTGCCCCCGGGGCGTATGGAGCCCAATACCTCACTCTGTTTTGGCCTTAGTGGCCTGGCCCTTAGCCTGGCTGCGCTAATCCCGTTTATCCCCCGCCCCCAGCCGCTCAAAATGTTGGTGACCCTGCTCGGCGCACTGGTGATGGGCATGGGGATTATGGCCCTGGTGGGGCACCTCACTGGCCTGATATCCGCCTATGGCTGGTCCAGCCACGCCCATATGTCGCCGCAAACAGCCAGCGGGCTCCTGCTTATCGGCTTTGCCTTACTGGCAACCTTTGCGCCGCCCCAGCGCCCATTAAAACAATACCAACAATGGCAGACCTCCTGGTCGCTGCCCGCTGTGGTACTTATCTGCCTGTACACGCTGGTTATTCTGAATATTGAACAGGGGCGCAATGCCGAGAAAAACCTGAACACCAAAGCCGATAACCTGGCAGCAACAATTTTTGACCGACTAAACGAGATTGAGTCGGCCCAGCAGCGCATGCAAAGCCGTTTAAACAGCCGGCAGCTGACCCTGGCGGAATGGCGCAACGACGCTTATGCCTATATGCGCGACATGCCCAGCCTGCTCGCCATAGTGCAGCTCACTGCCGAGGGCCGCGCACTCTGGCTGGAGAGCCGCAGCAGTGCCATCAAACCCTGGTTGAACGACCTGCCCAATTACCTGGCTCAGAGCGATGCCGGCTATATTCTCCAGGGCGATGGCCAGTTGTTGCGTCTGGCCAAGCTGCAGGGCCCGGATGCCTTTTGGCTGGCCAATCTGGTTTCGCTAAAAAAGTTGGCGGACTCCCTCACCCGCCTGGAAAACAACAGGAATTACCTGCTGCAAATACAGTTAAACGACCAACCGCTGCGCTTACTTTCACCCAATTCGGGGGCGCTCTCCTCACTAGTTGCCGAAAAAACTTACTCGCGCGGCCCCCAACAATGGCATTTCAAACTGATCGCCTCCCAGGCGTATCTGGATTCATTTCGCAGCCCTTTACAGGGGGTTATTACCAGCCTGGTGGTGTTACTCGGGGTGTTGGCGCTGGTGTTGCAGCGCCTCTATTTCAAAGTCAGCAATAAAGAGAGTGAACTGGACGAACTTTACCAGCGCCAACGCAGCGCTATGGATGCCATGTTAGATGGTGTAATTGTGATTAATAACCGCGGCCTCATACTAAGCACCAATCGCTCGGCTCAGGAGCTGTTCGGCTATGGGCCAGAGGAATTAATCAATCGCAATGTGAGTTGCCTGATGCCCGAACCCTATAGCAACACCCACGACGACTACCTGGCGCAATACAGTCAAACTGGCGAAAAACGCACTATTGGCAATAAGCGTGTGCTGCGCGCGAAGCGCAGTGATGGCACTGAATTCCCGATGGCGATACAGATAACCGAAAGCAGCAGCGGAGGCGCACAATTATTTACCGGCGTAATCCACGACCTGAGCGAAACAATGGCAACCCAGGCGCTGCTCTCGGAGAAGGACGCGGTGCTGACTGCAGCGGTAAAAACCTCCCCCGTGGGCTTTTGCCTGAGGAATCTGCAAGGCCAGATAATTGAAGTCAACCAGGCGATGGCCGACTGGTTTGGCTACACACAGGAAGAGATGATCGGTATGGAGGCGCAGAGCCTGGTTGCCGACAGCGAGCGCGCCATCAGCCGCGATGAGTTTGAACAACTTTGCCGCGGCGAAATAGCCAGCCTGCTGCGACAAAAGCAATATAAACGCAAAAATGGCGACTACGCCTGGGGTCAACTTTCAGCCTCGGCGATTAAAAATCAAGAGCAGCAAATTATTTTTATTGCGGTGCAAATTCTTGATATCCACCAGTCCAAAACCATGGCCCTGCTGCTGGAGGAGCGCAACCGCGCACTGGAGCGAAGCAATGCCGAGCTGGATCAATTTGCCTATGTCGCCTCGCACGACCTTAAAGCACCGCTGAACGCCATAGACAAATTGGCTAGCTGGATTGAAGAGGATAGTGGCGATCTGCTGCCCGAGGTCGCTAAACCCCATCTGCAACGGCTTAAAGGTCGCGCCCAGCGTATGTCCAAGCTGTTGGATGACCTGCTGATGTACTCGCGTGTGGGACGCGAGCCTTATGACGCCTCGGATATTAATTTGCGCGACCTGGCTAAAGATATATTTGAACTCCAAGGCGCCAGCGAAAAATTTGTGCTGGACGCGCCCGATATGAATATCCATTTACCGCGCACCCCCTTGGAACTGGTACTGCGCAACCTTGTGGCCAATGCCATCAAACACCACCACCTGGACCAGGGCAATATTCGCATTCAGTGTATCGCCCAAGACAACGCCTACCAGATCAGTGTTTGCGATGACGGACCGGGCATTCCCCCACACCTGCACAACAAAGCCATGCAGATGTTTCAAACCCTCAAGCCGCGCGATGAGCGCGAAGGTAGCGGCATGGGCTTGGCTTTATGCAAAAAAATTATTGTTTTTTACCACGGCAACATTCAAATCGAGTCTGACGGTAAATCTGGAACCTGCATCCACATTTACTGGCCGCAGCCCTCTAATAATAAAACCTGGGCAACAAACAATCAGGGGTTTGTCAATGCAGAGTAAATCCGAAATTACACTTTTGCTTATTGAAGACGATGACGTAGATGCCATGGCGGTGGAGCGCAGCTTTTCCAAGTGCCATATTGCCAACCCACTCATTCGCGCCTGCGATGGCCAGGAAGCACTGGACAAATTGCGCAGCGGCCAAGTGCCCCGCCCGTTTGTGGTACTGCTCGATTTGCAAATGCCACGCATGAACGGCCTGGAGTTTTTGGAGGCAGTGCGCAAAGACCCTGAACTCTCGGATTTGGTTATTTTTGTGCTTACCACATCCAAAGCCGAAGAGGATATGACGGTGGCCTACAGCAACCATATAGCAGGCTATTTCGTTAAAGAGGATACCGGGCACGGCTTTTTAAATGTAATTCAACTGTTGGACAACTATTGGAACATTGTCTACCTAAAGCACTAGTCGCTTTAGGCGGGAGGCTTATTTTCAGGAGAATTATCCAAGAGAGGTATCATGGATATTTTAATTGTCGACGATGATGACGTGGACCGCGAAAGTGTCAAACGCTCGCTCAGCAAGTCGGACTTTGACTGCACCATTACCCAGGCCACCACGGCCGATCAAGCGCTGGGCTTGTGCCAGAAATCTCATTTCGATGTTATTTTGCTCGACTATCGCATGCCTGAAAGGGACGGCATAGAGTTGCTAAAAGAGTTGCGCGATAGCAGCGATGAGCTGACGGCGGTGGTGGTAATGATGAGCAACTCCGAGGATGAAAAGCTCGCCCTAGACGCGCTCCAGGCTGGCGCCCAGGATTTCATCCTCAAACGCGAAATTTCTGCCGCGCGCTTGCGCCGTACTATATTGCAGGCACGCAAACGCTTTGAACTAGAGCAGGAGTTGCGCGAGAGTTTTTACCGCGTAAAAACTCTCGCCGAGCGCGACATGCTCACCAATCTCGCCAACCGCTATTTGTTTGATGAATCCTTTAAGGTTGCCGTTAACAATAACAAACGCAATGGTGGCACCCTGGCGCTACTGCTATTTGATATAGACAATTTCAAACTCATTAATGACACCTATGGCCACAGCCTGGGTGATGACTTACTCAAACGGGTTTGTCGGCGGGTAATGTCCACCTTGCGCGGCAACGAGTTGTTTGCGCGTTTGGGTGGCGATGAATTTGCACTTATGCTCACCAACCTCAACAGCGCCTATGACGCGGCGCGCGTGGCCGACCGAATCCGCACCTGCATGAAGCTGCCGTTTGACATGGATGCTTACGAAGTGACAACCAGCGTTAGCATCGGCATTTCGGTGTGCAATGGCAATGAAGTCAGCGCAGAGGAGCTGCTCAAGTTTGCCGACATCGCTATGTACCGCTCCAAACGCGGTGGCCGCGGTCAGATCTCATTTTTTGAAGAGGGAATGCAAAAACAATCGCAGCGGCGTTTGCACTTGGAAAACGGCCTGATCCAGGCATTGCACAACCGCGACTTTACCCTCGCATTTCAACCCCTGCTTAACGCACACAATGGTTCGACGTTTGGCTTTGAGGTTTTACTGCGCTGGAACTTCGAGCAAACACCTATTTCACCGGATGAGTTTATTCCCATTGCGGAGGAGGTCCATCTTATGGTCGACATTGGTCGCTGGGTAATTAGTGAAAGCGTAAAGCAATTGGCGCAATGGAATGGACAACATCAGCCACCCTTTCACTTGGCCATTAATGTATCTGCTGTGCAACTGACCGATTCCGGCCTGCCGGAATGGATCAGAGCCGAGTGCGAACGCCATCAGGTGCCGCCCTCGCTACTGGAATTTGAAATTACCGAGACGGCCCTGATTGACAACATCAGCTCGCGCGGCGCAATGCTTCAGGCCATCCGCGACCTGGGAGCAACCCTCGCACTGGATGATTTCGGCACCGGTTATTCCTCAATTGCGCACTTGCAAAATTTTCCGCTTACAACGGTCAAAATTGATAAATCCTTAATGACCGATGACCAGGGCAGCGAAAAAAGCCGCGCACTTATTACCGGCTTGATCCAGATGATAAAAGCACTGCGAATGGAGGTGGTGGCCGAGGGCATAGAGACGCGCGCCAACGCCGATCTCTGCTGCACCCTGGGAGTTGATCGATTGCAGGGCTATTACTATTCCAAACCTATCCGCGCCACAGAGGTTAGCGAGCGCTATTGCTGAAAACTTAACTGATGCAAAAGCTGCAGTCACTGAACCTGGCGCTATAGATTTAGGCAGTACTCAGCCCGGCGCCACCGCCGCGGACAACTCACTTTAGGTTTCCGTAGTGGCGACACTCGTCAGCTGCAGCTCAACGACAAGCTGGGGCGGGTGCAGCAGCGAAAATGGTGCCCGCCCAACATCAGTTGCAATACTCAGCGATACCCCTGCCCGCTCAATCGACCCTGTTAAAAAATCATGTCACTTACTCGATAAAGCAAAGGTTCAGTTATTGCGAAATAATTTTGTGCAAATTTATTGTTTATTTTTTAATTGCGAACAGACCTGTGGCGATCAGCTATTGGCAAGTGACTCCTGCAGCGCCGCTGCTTCAGCCAGGCGCGCTTCGCGCTGCCACAATAAAAATTGCTGGCTGGCAAAAAAATCCTGTTTACCCGCTGCTGAACGCAGCGGGGCAGCGTGTTTTTCAAGCAATTGACTTAACAGGCAGAGATCTTGCACTTCGCCCAAAAGTGTACCCAGCTGTTTTAATTTGTTATGGCGTAAACTGGATTGCAACGCAAAAGGCTGAAGTAATTTTTGTTGAAAAAAATGGCGCTTGACCAGTTTGCGCCAGCGATGCAGAGGTGTGCAATCCTGATGTTGCTCGTAGTGCAGATAAAGCTGCGGCGCCTCTTGGCAAAGGAATTCACCGCTTGCCCGCAGCTGGCGACGCCAATCTGACAACTTGGGCTGATAGTGCGGCAGCTGCTGCACGGCTTTAATAACATCAAGCGCCAATGCCTGTAGCTGCGCAATAACCAGGGGCGTTTGCTCAAGGGGTTGATCTAAATAATCACGCAGCAACACCAAGCTGTGCAGCTTGCCTTCGCCCACCTGGCCAAGGCTAAAAAAATCCAACCAGCGCTTGGCGACATGAAGATCGCGACTTGATGACAAATAGCGGTTGAGTTGCTGCAGGCGGCGCTTGAGCGGCTGCTGGTGCAGCCAGGGGCGCATAAGGGCGAGACCAGCGCGCAGGCTTTTAATGGCGAGGCGTAGCTGGTGAATTTGTTTGTCGCTCGGCAGTTGAGTGGCGCTTACCCAGGGCAATATTTTTGCCGCCCCCGAATGCAGTAATCCGGGACAATCCGGGCTGAGCATATTCACCTCCTGCGCAAATTCGATAAGCTTTTCGCGCGTGTCAGTTAGCGGTTATGGCTCTTTGCTGGGCGGTATTCGTTACTGGGTGGAACTTAATTACCGGGAGGAATATAGCCATCGGCTTGGTCGTAGTTATCCCCCGAGAGAAACTTTTCCATCTGCTCGGTTAAGTAGACTTTGGTGCCCATATCCATCACGTTCAAGCGTTTTTCGTTAATCAGCATAGTCTGGTGTGACATCCACTCTTGCCAGGCTTTTTTGGACACATTGGCATAGAGATCCTGGCCCTTGGCACCTGGGTAAGGGGGCATATCCAAGCCTTCCAATTGCTGTTTGTATTTGCGACAAAAAACCATACGGGCCATGAGTTACCTCTAAAAAATTCTCAACATATTTTCAATTTTTGTTGCTGATTGCTTTGCGCTTGCGCGGCGCCGGTCCAGCCCCTTGGCGCCGCCCTTTACGAGGGTCCAGGGCGGCAATTTTTTCCAGCAGTTTTTTTACCGGCGCGGCCAGCCCCAGGTTTTGCGGGGCGACAGGGTCAAACCACAGCTGATGGGCCTCGCCCACACGCCCTTCAAGGCGATTCATCTGCACCAGCACCGGAGTGATATCCAAATGGTAGTGACTGAAAGTATGACGGTAGCTGTCCCAGGATTCCACCGCGGCCACCTGCCCCAGGTGTTGCGCGAAGGTTTGCGCATCTTCCGCCAATGGCAATTCGGGAAAACTCCAGAGGCCGCCCCAAATACCCTGCGCGGGGCGCTGCTGCAGCAGTATTTCACCCGCCGGGTTGCGCAGCATCAGCAGCTGCACGGTTTTTTCCGGCAGCGCTTTTTTAGCTTTTTTACCCGGGTAATCCTGGGGATTGCCCTGGGCGCGGGCAATGCAGCCATCGCCCAGCGGGCAGCGCTCACAGGCTGGCTTGCTGCGACTGCAGAGGGTTGCACCCAAATCCATCATTGCTTGGGTGTAGTTAGCAAAGGCCTGGGGCTTGCTGCGCCTACCCGGGGTGGCCGCTTCGGCAATTGCCCACAACTGGTTTAGTACCTGGGTTTCGCCCGGCCAGCCGGCAATGGCGTGGTAGCGCGCCAGTACCCGTTTGACATTACCATCGAGTATGGCCGCGCGTTTTTGGAAGGCAATACTGGCAATGGCACCGGCGGTAGAGCGACCTATGCCCGGCAGCTCGGCCAAGGCGGCAACGCTATCGGGGAAATCGCCACCATAGTCGCGCACGAGGGTTTGCGCACACTTGTGCAGGTTGCGCGCGCGGGCGTAGTAGCCAAGACCAGTCCAGAGGTGCAGTACTTCGTCGATGGGCGCAACGGCCAGCGCTTGGACATCGGGAAAGCGCGCGGTAAATTTTTCAAAATAGGGGATGACGGTGGCTACCTGGGTCTGCTGTAGCATGATTTCCGATAGCCACACGCGGTAGGGGCTAATAGCCTGTTGCCAGGGCAGGTGCTTGCGCCCGTGTTGATCGAACCAGGCGAGCACCCGGGCGGAAAAAGTTAAACGCATAAGGCGATAGCCCCTCAGATAATACGCGCAGCATTATACGGGGGCAAAGCCGCAATAGCAGCTAGGGTGCTGCACTACTCGCTGCCGATGAGCTCTGCTCTCCGCCGAGTTTCTTTTTCAACAAGTTGTTGAGCAAATCTTTGGGCTTGGTCGCTTTTTCGTCACTGCCCAATTTTTCGCTGGCCTTGTCGAGTAGGCTCTGCTTTTTGTCATTGAGTTTTTGTTCGGCGGCGTCAATTTTGGCACCGTGTTTTTCGCGCAATTTATACTCAGCGAAATCTTTGGTTAGCGATGCCAGGCCGCTTTTATCAAAACCGCAATCCTTAACCGGGTTGATAGTACCCAAAGCACCCTTACAGCGCAGCAGCGAGAGGCTGCGATTCAGCCAGTAGTTTTCGGTAGCCACACTGCAGCCTTTCAAACTGGCGCTGGCGCTGGCGTCGGTCAATTTAAAGGGCAGCTTGAATTCGTATTTGCCTGAACCCAGGTTGATTTGCCCGGTACTGGCCAGCAGCAGCTGTGACACGCCAGCGTTAAAGCTCTGCAACTCGATCACTTTATCCTTCCATATAACGTTGCCGTTGAGCTGACGCATTTCGGTAAAGCTATCCCAGGTTACCTCTTCGCTATTGCCCTGGGACACCAGATTGACCAGCTTGCAAAACTGCTGCTCAATATTAAGTGGCGACATACGCACCTGGGCACCGGAGAAATTCGCTGTGGCATCCATGGCATCTACCAGTGCATTGACGCTAGCGCCAGTGGTATTCCCCTGGGCCTTGGCTTGAATTGCGCCACTTAGGCCCAGCTCAGCTTCGGGCTTAAGCGCTTTAAGAAATGGCTCTAACTCAAAACCCTGCACTCCACCATTAAAATTCACGTTGGCGTTTTCGCTGCGCGCATCTGTATGGCTGGTAAAGGCAATGGCACCCTTGTAGGCCTGGGCATTGAGTGTTTGATCAATCACACCATTTTTGGCTTTAACGCTTAATGTAATAGCCGCCAGTTGCAGGTTGTTAAATTGCATCTGCTCCAGCGCTAACTTGGCGTCCAGATTGAGCTGGCGCAGCATCTCCATGGGCAGAGGAGTATCCTCTGCGGAAGTTGCAGCAGCCGTCTCCGGTTTATCAGATTTTGGCGGCAAATAATCGTCCACATTTATACTGTCGCCCTGCAGATCCAACTTGTGCGCCTGAGTGGCAAAGACGGTGCCGAGCGAACCTTTAAACTGAGTTTTATCCAGTGTCAGTAACAGGTTACTTAATTGCACTTGCTTAGCGTCACCCTGTATACCCGTGCTTAAAGAAAAGCTTTTTAAGGCATCGCCATTGGCGGTTTGCAAGTCGCTACCCAATGCAGCAAGCAATTGGCGCAAGTTGAGCGAGTCCAACTCCAGCTTGCCTTGATAACTGAGATTGCTCTGCAAGTCTTTTACTGCAACAGAATAGCGACTGGCAATTTTGACAGAGTTTTTGCCGCTGAGCGTCAACGCCAGGCTGCCATCGGCAAGCGTTAAATTATTAAAATCACCATCAATACTAATGCTGTTGTGCAGCTGGCCCTGCAGTTGCAATTTGTCACTGCTGCCCTGTTGCGCAAGTTGCAGCAGCCAGCTTAAATCCAGGTTAAAAGGCTGGCCCTGAGTGTTGACACCAAGCAGATCGACATTGAGATCACTGAGATTAATTGTTTGACCACTGGCGGCATCGCGGTAATCGAGTGAGGCATTGTGCAGGCTGATACGCTCCACTTCCAGATTGAGCGCCTTGCCACTGGTTTCCGCTGTTGGCGCTGCGGTTGAAGTAGAAGGTACAGATGAACTGGTTTTTTCCTTGATCAACGCCTCCCAATTGCCTTTGCCGCTTTTATCCAGCGCCAGATGCACAGCGGCTCCATTCACCAACACATGGTTTACACGAAACTCGCCGTGCAACAACGGCATAAGTGCAAGCATCAGGCTGGCGCTCTGCACTTCGGCAATTGGCTCTGTCGGTGTTGCTAAAGCAGCGACTTTTACCCCGGCAATACTCACCCCCAGGCTCGGCCAGAGCGCCCAGCTCAGGTCACCATTTAACTGCAGAGCTACACCTTGATCTTGGGCCAGAGCCTCTATGCGCGGCTTAAACTGGTTGGGGTTAACTAATGTGATCAACAGAACCAACGCCAGCACGAGCAGCGCGATAATTCCTGCAATAATTTTTAATGCGAGCTTCATAGATTCTCCTTAGTGAAACTAAACAGCTTTGCCGCAAGGGCTTTTTACGCGATAGTTTCTTTTTACGCGATAGTTTTCAGCGCTCTTCGTCAACCAATTTAAGTGCACTGGTATCTGGGTTTAGCGGCGCTGCTGTTGACTTGAGTTGACCCAGGTCGCTGCCGGCAGGTGCTAATTGCATTTGGCCGATATCCACCCGCACAGGTTCCTGCTGCGGGCGTTCAGAAGCGAGCAGTAAATCGCTGCCGGCTGGTGCTATATCCCAATCTTCGACATCAATTTCCATCAGTGGCAAGTCAAGCTTTTCGTCAGCACTAATCAGGTCGGCACCCACCTCCGCCACAGAATAATTGGGGGCTTGCACCTGAGCTTCAGGGATATGATGCACCTCGCTGGCGTCAACCAGGTTACCACTCTGCTCGCGCAAAGTTAGGCTGCTGATATCCACTTGTACGGGTGGAATTTGCTGGCGCTGATCAGCGCCGAGCAGATCGCTCCCCGCCGGCGCCAAGGTCCAACTGGCCAATCCCGGCGCGGACTCAGGTTCTATTTTTGCTGCAGGAGCGGCAACACTTGGAGCAACAGTTGCTGTTGCAACTGAAGGCTGAGGCCTGGGCACTGGCTTAGGTGAGGTATTTACACTACCCGCTGCAACTACCTGCACCAGTGCACCAGCCTTGATGAGTACATCGCGATATTTATTGGCAGTAACTTCGTCCAGGTTGCGCTTGAGCGGAACCGGACGACCGGTAAAAAGCGCATCAATTTTCGCGGCATCGGTTTTAAACAACTGCTGCAAACGCTGCTTCACCTCTACCAGCTGGTGGCCCATAACAATATCACCGCGAAAAATAATATCGAAGCTGGATTCACTCATAACTGCGCCACTCTTTATTGAAATCAATAACGGCCAGGACTCTGGCTAAAAAAATTAAACTAGAGGGATGATAGCATCTATAAAGCTGAACATAAGCTGCCGCTACCCGGCACAGCCAGCAAGAATCATGATGAGAGAATTTGCAATAAGCGGAGGGATAGCTTGTAACCAATAAATCTTTCGTGCCAGTGGCAAGCGGATTTAATGCAGCGCATACTTTAACCTCGGCTATTACCCTGCTGGAGTTGACTATGTTGCCACCGTCACTCAACAACCACCCGCCTGCGGACGAGGGCGCACCTTTGGATCAGACTAAAATTGAGCAGGATATTGCCTTTTTATACGATCGCATTGCCTGTATGAAGCGCCAGCCGCGCCCCAACCCGCAAATGATTGCTCACTACGAGGCAATGCTGCGTGGTCGCGAGGCTGTGCTTAACTGGCTGCAGAATGGCCAGTGCGAAGTGAAGCTGCCCAGGCACCAGGCCTAACGCTCAGATGCCGCCCTATTTCACTCGCCAGTTAGCCGTCGTTTTCATCGTTCAAGTGGTGATCCATGTTGAGTGCTGGCGCATCCTCACCCGGCCTACCTACGGGTTTGGCTGGCACACCCGCCACAGTAGTGTGGGCAACTACTGATTCAAGCACCACGCTACCCGCGCCGATTTTTGCCCCCTCCCCCACCTCGATGTTGCCGAGTATTTTAGCGCCCACGCCAATCAAGACGCCGCGACGAATTTTGGGGTGACGATCAGTTTTGGCGCAACCACTACCGCCTAAGGTAACACTGTGCAGCATAGACACATCGTCTTCAATCACCGCAGTTTCACCAATCACAACGCCAGTGGCATGGTCGATCATAATGCCGCAACCTATCCGCGCCCCCGGATGAATATCCACATCAAAGCGCTGGGAGATTTGGTTTTGAAAATAAAGCGCCAGGGCCTTGCGCCCCTCAACCCAAAGCCAGTGGGCGATGCGCCAAGACTGGAGTGCGTGATAGCCTTTAAAAAACAAAAAAGGCATGCAAAAGCGGTTGCAGGCGGGGTCGCGCTCGCGGTGGGCACGAATATCGGCGAGCATGGCCGCTTCAATACTGGCATCGGCGGCCATCGCCTGCTGGAACACTTCGCGCAACAGCATGGCAGGTAGTGCCTGACCATCCAATTGGTTAGCCAGATGAAAACTCAGCGCGTCAGCAAAAGTGGCGTGATTGAGGATGGTCGCGTGATAAAAACTGGCCAGCACCGGCTCATCAGCACTGGCCTGCTCGGCTTCCAGGCGAATCCGCTCCCAGACATTCGCCACCAGGGCAGCAGCAGTTTCAAGCGAGAGATTGGGAATCATTACCAGGCTCCTGGTGCGCGGGCACAGCCCATTCAATTAAAAATCAACCCGGGCAGTTGGGTCATGGCGTCAAAGTGCTCTACTCCCAGAGCGCGTACCTGCGGCAGTAAAACATTGTCGCCACCATCGGCCTCCTGCGGGCAAAACGCCAAGGGGCGCATACCTGCGGCCAATGCCGCATGAATCCCGGTGAGCGAATCTTCCACCACAACAGCAGCGGCTGGATCCTGCCCCAGGGTTTTGGCCGCGAAAAGGAACAGATCCGGCGCCGGTTTGCCCCGGGCAACATCTTCAAAACTAAAAATTTTGCCGGTGAAATAAGGCATCAGGCCAGTTTTTACCAAGGTTACCGCCATTTTCTCGTGTTTACCGTTGGAGGCCACACAAAATGGAATTTGCTTGTCCTGCAGGATGTTAAGTACCGTCTCCACCCCGGGGATAGGCTCCAGCTCACGCTTGCAGGCCTCCAGTGTCTCCAGTTGCATATGCCGCCAAAAGGCCGCTCCTCGCGCCTGTTGCTGCACCTGGCTCAAGCCCTGCCAGGCCTCCAGCGGAGCCAACTCTGCCGTGGCAATTGCCACGCAATCAGGCACGGATTTGCCGCGGTAGGTTTCAATGACCTGATGCGCGGTGCGCGGCAAACCCTCCGCAATAAAACAGCGGCTCAACACCTCGGCTGACAGGGTTTCGCTATCAACCAATACACCGTCACAATCAAATATCACCAGCATAAACGCCTCAATATCATTGGCTTGGAGCGCCCCTATGTGAGGCCGGATAGGGGGATTTCAACAAAATGACAAAACCCAGGATTAAAAATACCAGCAGCGCCGACATGCCAATACGAGCAGAATCCGCCCAGAGGGTGAGAGTGGATACGCTCGCGGTCGCTAAAAATGATGTGGCGCGCCCCGCCAGGGCGTAGATACCAAAGTAGCGCCCGGCCTCTTCGGCACTGACACTGCGCGCCATATAGGAGCGGGAGCTGGCCTGCACTGGGCCAAAGGCGAGGCCCACCAGGGCACCAAACAGGATATAAGCTTTTTCCGCGGCGGTGCCGAAAGCGCCGCCCGAATCATCCAACGACAGCGGCATCAAGCCAAACAGGGTATAGCCGGGGCCAGTTGAAATTATCCCCAGGGTCGCCACTATCAGGCACACCAAGCTGAGGCAAACCAGCACCTTGGAGCCCAGACGACTATCCAGCCAACTCGCCCAGTAGCAGCCTCCAATAGCGACCACGAGCAGCATAATGCCGTATAGGCCCATTTCCATGGTCTGCCAGCCAAACATCCCGGCGGCAAAAGTGCCGCCCAACGCCAGCAGGCCATTAACGCCATCCTGATAGGTCATACGCGCCAGTAAAAAACGCAGCAGGCCGGGCCGCCGCTTAAGCTCCGCCAGGGTCTGACCCAGCTCGCCCAGGCCCCGCCCCACCGCCGAGCGCAATGAGCGCTGGCTGTGGCTGTCGGGAGTCCAGATAAACATAGGCACAATAAAAATCAGATACCAGACAGCGGCGAGCGGGCCGGTGATGCGCGCGTCCTCCCCTAGCGCCGGATCCAGGCCAAACAGCGCGGGAATTCCCAGCAGGGTTTTGCCCGTTTGCGGGCTCGCTGCCAACAATAGCAGCACCCCAAACAGCGCCACCAGGCCGCCGATATAGCCCAGCGCCCAGGCCTGGTTGGACACCCGCCCTATCTGCTCCGGCGGCAATAGGCACGGCATCATGGAGTCGTTAAAAACGATGGAGAACTCAGCCGCCACAGTGGCGCATATGACGCAAAGCATAGGCAGCCAGAGCGCAGACCCGGGCGCAGCGAACCAGAGTAACGCCAGGGAGACAATTTTGATCAGGGCGAAAAAGCCAATCCAGGGTTTGCGCGGGCCGCTGGCGTCGGCAATAGCCCCCAACAGCGGGGACATCAGGGCGATGACGAATGCCGAGATTGAGATGGTATAACCCCAGGCTACCTGGCCAACCACAGCATCCTGCGCCAGGCGCGAAACGAAATAGGGGCTGAAGATAAATGTGAGTACCAGGGTAAAAAAGGGTTGCGCCGCCCAATCAAAAAACATCCAGCCCCAAATACCGGCAGACTTACCCGCGCGGGCCCGCCGCCCACCTAACACAATACTTGATTCCACATGATCTCCTGGTGGTAAATAAATTCGCAGGAGCTAGTCCAAGCGTACAAAGCGCCGGTAGATCTCCGGCAGGTTGGCGAGTATAGCGGCCTTAAGCTGAATGTCGCTGGCTGCAATCTGCGCAGCGAGCAACTCCAGGGTCAATAGCTGAGCGCATTGATTTGCGATGGGCTCATAACTCAAATGCCAAGGTTCAGTGGCTACGCCCCCGCGATCCTTGTCATAGGGGCGATAAAATGCCCAACGGCCGCTGCCCAGCTCAGCAGTCAACCAGCGGTGAAAATCGGCGCAGGGGCCATCGCCAGTGCACTCAGCCTGGGTTAACAGAAGTTGGAAATCTGGTGCCATGCGTGAGCAATCATAGACGTCGAGGTCAGTCCCCCAGTGATGGCGGGAGGCGCCGGGAAGCGCCGACCAGCGCAATATCGCCCACATGAGTTCTACCTCAGTCAACGGACTAATATCTATCGCCTGCCCTGCGGAATCCAACACAGGGCGAAGCCCCTGAGCTTTGGCATTCCAAATTAAAAGCTGCCGCGCAAAGCTGCGATAACTACTTGCAACTCGCAGATCAAATCCCGCGTCCTTTGCTGCAGCTGCCAGCAGGGCTAACTCGGCCAGCACCTCGGGCAACAACTGGCAGGCAAAAGCTTCACTCTGCTGCAACCTGCTCGGATCCAGCCCCAATACCACCCTTGGATGAATTAAGATCATCTTAAGCCACTCGTTAAGCCACTCTATATGAGTATCGGTTTCATCCCAGTTGCATCACCAGGGCCTTGCCGCTCGTCGCCAAAAACTGCACTTTACTCCCCCTCCTTTTTTACAAAACCGATTGCGTGCAACTATTGAGCATGTATGATTGGCACACAACGCAGATGGAAAGTTTTTACAAAATCATAAAATCATAAATACAAGGAGCTAGCAAATTATGACGCAGGGTCATGGTGAGTTGTTGCAATTAAAAAATTTGGGCATGGCATCAGTAAATATTTTGCGTGCGATAGGGATTAACACCTATGCCGACCTTAAGCGCACAGGTGCAGTTGAGGCCTATAAACGCATCAAGGCACGCGATATCAATGTTTCCAAAGTTATGCTTTACGCGCTTGAGGGAGCTTTATTGGATGTTCATTGGAACGACCTTCCCCCTGATGTAAAACGCCAACTGGTTATGCAAGCTGAAGGAGAACCAGGCGACAGATTGACTCAGGTATCGGCCTAAGAGCCTGTAAACTGATTGAATTGTCGAGATTTGGCGCGCAGATTTTTCCTAGCAACTGACTAGACTATGACGGCATGATTTTATGCTCCATAGCTACCAATGAGGGGAATATGCAACTGCCATCGCACCACACTCAAGAGCTCACCTATCTGGCCGAGAAACTCCAGAACCTCACCCAATTGATCTGCGCGGATCTGGCCAGCCCCGGCACTGAAACTCTGGCGGCAACCAATGATCTCTTCGCCCAGCGCCCCGACACTCAGTTGCTGCGTCTGGTCGAGGGTCAGGCCGACTATTATGTGCGCGGTAAATTGGTGATGCATTTTGAGCCGGGCGACCTCTTAGGCCTGCCGCGCAGCCTGAATTTACCCAGCGGTGAATGGCGCCTGGCAGCGCCAGCCCAGGTACAGATTTTTGAGCGAGACACACTGGTCAAACACGTCAACAACAGCACCAAACTGCAACGTAACTGGGCCCACTACCTGCTTTGCTATCAAAGTTTTTACGAGCAAGCCCTGGCCCAGGAGATTCGCGCCCCCTTTCAACCCAGTGCTGGCTTTCTGCATTGCGCGGCGGGCGACTTTATTATCCGCCAAGGCGACCCGGCCGACCGCGTTTACACCTTACTGGAAGGCAGCGCCGATGCAGTGCACGATGGCGTAAAAGTCGGCGAAGTTCACCCTAATGAAATCTTTGGCGCCCTCGCGGTGTTCACCCGCCAGCCGCGCATGGCTTCGGTAGTGGCAACCAGCGACTGCAGCCTGCTGGCTGTGCCCAAAGAGGAATTTATCCAGCTAATCGATTACCAGCCACAAATTTGTCTGGGCCTGATTGAAGAGATGGCCGCCAAGATCAACCAGCTCAATGGCCAGCTGCGCAATCTCAAAGAACAGCAAAGTGTTAACCCCTAAGCAGAAAGCGCGAATAAACATCTTTTGCATGGTCGAGCGGGATGTATCCCCTCGCCCGATAGGCCGGGCATTTTTCCTCCTGCAAATCGATAACTGCCCAGCGGAGGGAGCCAGGCTAGCCCTGGCTCCCGCTTAATCCCACTTGCTTAAGCGGCTACTTTTCCTTTCTTAACGCGGTTTTTATTGAAAATTCCTTTTGCGCACACATATTAACTTCGCCTCTGATTAGAGGCGCTTAACTTACCTTTTAGGAGTTTCTATCGTGTTGCGCATTGGCCTGTTCCTGCTTACTAACCTTGCTGTGCTTTTAGTCGCCGGCGTGGTTCTCAACCTGCTAGGCATTAACAATTCAAGCTATGTCGCCGGCGGACAAAACCTGACCTCACTGCTGATCATATGCGCAGTTTTCGGTTTTGTTGGCTCGTTTATTTCGCTGTTTTTGTCCAAATTTATGGCCAAGCGCAGCATGGGCGTGGAGCTAATTGAGCAGCCGCGCAACGCCGATGAGCGCTGGCTGGTTGATACAGTGACGGAACTAGCCCGTGAAGCAGGCATTAAAACCCCGGAAATTGGCATCTTCCCTGCGCAGGAATCCAATGCCTTCGCCACCGGCTGGAACCGCAACGACGCCCTGGTGGCAGTGAGCCTGGGCCTGCTCAAGCGCTTTGATCGCGACGAAGTGCGCGCCGTGCTCGGCCACGAAATCGGCCACGTCGCCAATGGCGATATGGTGACCCTAAGCCTGATTCAGGGCGTGGTAAACACCTTTGTAATGTTCTTTGCGCGCATCATTGGCTCTACCGTCGACCGCGCCTTAAATGGCAACCGCGAATCCTCTGGCCCAGGTATAGGTTACTGGGTAGCCACCATGGCAGCAGAGCTGGTGCTGGGCATACTGGCATCCATGATTGTTGCCGCCTTCTCCCGCTATCGCGAGTACCGCGCCGATGCCGCTGGAGCCCATCTCGCCGGTAAAAGTGCCATGATCCGTGCCCTGCAGCGGCTGCAGGCGGAAACCAATGCCGGTGTTGAGGTTCATATGCCCAGTGGCATGAAAGCTTTTGGCATCAGCGGCGGCGTACGCGACCTCTTCGCCAGCCACCCGCCCCTGGCGCAACGAATTGAAGCACTGCAAAAAGCCTAATTTTCATCGCCCAAGAGACTGACCTAAGGAGACGCTATGAAAGCTTGGCAACAACTGATTTTGGCTTTGGTAATGTGCGCCAGCCTGGCGACACCCGCCAGCGCTGAGTTCGCCACTGACGATGAGCAGAACAGTATTCAGGTATTCGAAAGCGCGCGCCCAAGCGTGGTATTTGTAACCAATCAACAGCTGGCGCGCGATCCCTACTCCTTCGACTTGGTCACCGTACCGCGCGGCTCGGGCACTGGCTTTGTATGGAGTGAAAAGGGCTACATAGTCACTAACTTCCATGTGGTGGAGGGCGCGCGAAAAATCATGATTACCCTGCAGGACCAGAGTAACTGGCCCGCAGAAGTAGTGGGCCTGGCGCCAGAGCGCGATATCGCCGTATTAAAAATTAAAGCGCCCGATGAAAAACTCAAAGCCCTACCCCTAGGCGATTCAGGCAAACTGCGCGTGGGCCGCAAGGTACTAGCCATAGGTAACCCCTTTGGCTTGGATGCCACCCTCACCACCGGCGTGGTAAGTGCGCTGGGGCGCGAAATTGAATCCCCCAACCAGCGCAAAATCGCCAATGTCATTCAAACAGATGCCGCCATTAACCCGGGCAACTCCGGCGGGCCGCTGCTCAATTCCAAAGGGGAATTAATTGGTATCAACACCATGATTTACAGCCCCAGTGGCGCCAGTGCCGGTATCGGCTTTGCCATACCGGTAAACACCGTTAAAGAGGTTGTACCCGAACTCATTACCCACGGCCGCCTGGTGCGCCCGGTATTAGGCATTGCCGTTGCCCCCGATCAGTGGGCCCAGCAAATCGGCATCGAAGGTGTCCCCATACTACGCGTGGAACCCAATTCCCCCGCTGCGCAGATTGGGCTGCAGGGCGCTCGCCGCAACGGCTGGGGACAAATCAGCCTGGGCGATATTATTGTCGCCATAGATGATCAGCCAACCGCCAACGACGATCAGCTACTCAGCGCCCTGGAAAATTATCACCCCGGAGACAAAGTCACCCTGAGCTATGTGCGCAGCGGCAAATTGCACACCGCCAAAATCACCCTGGCTGCACCTCGCGCCAGTGGCACCGAGTAAAGCCATGAGCGAAGTTTTTGTTTGCACCAGTGAAGAGCTTAATGAGGGCAGCAGTCGCGGCTTTGAAATTGCAGGACAGAAATTTTTTATCCTGCGCCACGGCGGGCGCTGCTTTGCCTACAGTAACGCCTGCCCGCACCTGGGCATTCCGCTGGAGTGGGTTGAGCATCAGTTTCTTGATTTAAGCCACAGCATGATTCAGTGCGCCAACCACAACGCGCTGTTTGTAATTGAAACTGGCAAGTGTGTTGCTGGCCCCTGCGCCGGGCAAAAACTGCGCTCACTCAAAATCCATGAACGCAACGCGCAGATATTTGTCGATCTTCCGTAAACCTTAGTAAAGTCTAAGGCAGGCTTAGTAAGCGCCATCTAAAGTTGCTAGCACTGCAACCCGAGGAGTACTTCCATGCAAAACTTCACTTTTTCCAACCCCACCAAAATTGTTTTTGGTGAGGGCCAGATCAAAGAGTTAGCCAACCTGGTACCTGCCGACGCGCGGGTACTGGTGACCTATGGCGGCGGTTCCATCAAAAAAAATGGCGTCTACGATCAGGTCGCCAAAGCTCTGGAGGGTAAAACCTGGTTTGAATTTGGCGGTATAGAGCCAAACCCCCACTACGAAACCCTGATGCAGGCAGTCGCGCTGGTTAAGGAGAAGCGAATCGACTTTCTCCTCCCCGTCGGTGGTGGCAGCGTTATCGACGGCACCAAATTGATAGCAGCGGCAGTAAACTTTGATGGCGAACCCTGGGATATTCTTGCCAAGCACGCACCAATTAACTCAGCATTACCACTCGGCTGTGTACTCACCCTGCCCGCTACCGGCACTGAGAGCAATGGCAACTCGGTAATCACCAAAGCCGCCACCCAGGAAAAGCTCGCCTTTGGCAGCCCGCTGGTCTACCCCCAATTTGCCATACTCGACCCCACCACGACCTACAGCTTGCCACCGCGACAAATTGCCAACGGCGTGGTCGATGCGTTTGTGCATATTATGGAGCAGTATCTGACTTACCCTGTTGATGCCAAGGTACAGGATCGCTTTGCCGAAGGTCTGTTAATGACGCTGATTGAAGAGGGCCCCAAGGCACTGAAAGAGCCGCAAAACTACGCGGTGCGCGCCAATGTCATGTGGGCGGCCACTATGGCGCTAAACGGTTTGATTGGTGTTGGCGTCCCCCAGGACTGGGCGACCCATATGATTGGCCACGAGCTGACCGCTATGTACGGTCTCGACCATGCGCAAACCCTGGCCGTGGTACTTCCCGCCGTAATGCAGCACCAGCGGCAACCCAAACGCGCCAAGCTGCTGCAGTTTGGCCGCCGTGTTTGGGGCCTGAATATGGGCGATGAGGAGGCCACTATAGACGCCACCATAGCCGCCACGCGCAACTTTTTTGAGCAGATGGGGACGCCAACGCACCTCAGCGGTTATGGGGTTGGCCGGGATTCAATCCCCAGGTTGGTGGATATGCTGGTGAAACACAACCTGCTGCAACTGGGCGAGCACGGCGACATCACCCCGGAGGATTCTCGCCAAATTCTCGAGTTGGCAGCCTAATCCCGCAGCGCCCCAAAACCCAAAAGGCCGCTTCTGCGGCCTTTTTCATAATTACAAATAGCTTAAATTAACTGCGACCGCAATTTGTTCACAATCGATGTGGTTGAGCAGTTTTCAATAAAGCTGAGCACCCTGACCTGGCCGCCATAAGCGCGAACCAGGCCAGCACCCACTACTTGATCTTCGCGATAATCCCCGCCCTTTACCAGTACATCTGGCTTAAGGCATTGAATCAATTGCTCCGGGGTATCCTCGTCAAAGGCCACCACCCAACTGACAGATTCAAGCCCTGCCAGCACAGTCATACGCCGATCCAAACTATTGATGGGGCGCCCTGTGCCTTTCAGGCGTTTGACTGAGGCATCGGAGTTGATGGCCACCACCAGGTGCGCCCCCAGTTTACTGGCCTCTTCAAGATAACCTACGTGTCCGGCATGGATGATATCAAAACAGCCATTGGTGAAGACAATAGTCTCGCCCTTGGCGCGCGCCTCGGCGACAGCAGCCAACAGCTGCTCGCGCGACAAGGCACCATAGAGACAGCCCTGCTCGTTAAACAAGGCGCTGCGCAATTCGCTGGCACTGACACTGGCAGTACCCAGCTTGCCAACGACAATACCCGCCGCCAAATTGGCCAGAGTCACCGCCTCAGGCAAGGTTTCCCCAGCGGCCAAGCTAGCGGCGAGTACAGCTATCACCGTATCGCCTGCGCCAGTTACATCAAAGACTTCGCGCGCCCGCGCAGGCAAATGAAACTCCGAATATCCAGGACGCAGCAGCGTCATACCCTGCTCACCACGAGTAATTAGCAGCGCCGAGAGTTGATGCTGCTTAATCAGCGCCTGACCCTTCTCATGTATTTCTGCCTCATTTGCACAGCCACCCACAACCCCCTCAAACTCATTGAAATTAGGGGTGAGCATAAAGGCGCCAGAGTAGCGACTAAAATCCTTGGCCTTGGGATCGACTAATACGGGAATTTGCAATGCGTTAGCTAGCTCAATCAGCGCTGGGCAGTCTTGCAGACTGCCCTTGGCGTAATCGGACAATATGATTAAATCGGCGAATTGCATTAAGGACTCGGCCTTATCCACCAAGGCAAGAGAATCCTCGGTGCAGAACACATCCTCAAAGTCCATGCGCAACAGTTGCTGATGACGACTAATCACCCGCAATTTGGTCACTGTCGGCTTAGTATTGGAGACATGAAAATGGGGGACAATATTGACCGCCAAGAGCGATTGCTTAAGAATCTGCCCGGCCTCATCAGCGCCCACAACACCGAGCAAACTGACACTACAGCCCAGAGCCGCCAGGTTGAGCGCAACGTTGGCGGCACCACCGGGTCGGTCTTCGGTTTGGGCAATATTGACCACAGGAACGGGAGCTTCCGGGGATATGCGCGAGCTGGCGCCGTGCCAATAGCGATCCAGCATGACATCGCCAATTACCAAAACCCGGGCACCCGCAAAATGGGGCAAATTTAACTGCATGGGATCTCAATCTCCGTGAAAGAAACCGCTGTTCACCAGCTTAATCCTTAAACTGGCGCGAATGTAAGCGAGCATAGTGGCCATTCAATGCCAGTAATTCTTGGTGGGAGCCCTGTTCCAAAATTTCTCCTTCCCCCATGACCACTATTCGATCAGCCTGCTCTATGGTGCTAAGCCTGTGGGCAACAATAAACGTCGTGCGCCCTTTCATAACCTCTTCCAATGCCGCTTGAATGACATGCTCAGATTCATTATCCAATGCCGAGGTCGCCTCGTCCAATATTAAAATGGGAGCATCTTTAAGAATGGCGCGCGCAATAGCAATGCGCTGGCGCTGACCACCCGATAAGCGGTCGCCACTTTCGCCAATAGGAGTATCCAGGCCCAGGGGCAATTTGTCTGCAAATTCGCTGACGTGAGCCAAGTCTGCCGCCGCTTTTATTGCCTCGCGACTGACTTTATCTGCCCGCCCATAAGCAATATTGTCTGCCACACTCCCCTCAAACAACACGACTTGCTGATTTACCAAGGCGATCTGTTCACGCAAACTGGTCAGGGTTAAATCAGCCTGAGGAATTCCATCTATTAAAATTTCACCCTGGGTCAAATCATAGAAGCGCGGCAGTAAACTCACCAGGGTGGATTTGCCGCTTCCCGACTTGCCCACCAGAGCAATTTTTTCACCAGGAGCAACATGCAGGTTCAATCGGTTAATTGCCTGCTGCGCCTGGCCAGGGTAGCTAAAACTTAAGTTGCGAAATTCCACCTCGCCTTTAGCCCGCACCAGAGTTTTATTACCTTCATCCTTTTCCACTGGTTCATCGAGCAACTCAAATACACTTTCAGCCGCAGCTACACCCTTTAAAACAAGCGGTCCCACTTCGCCCAACTGGCGAATTGGCTGAATGATTAAACCGATTGCCGTTATATACGCAAAAAATTCAGCAGTGCTCATATTCATAATACTTAGCGCCGCATAAATAAGCATACTCATAGAAAATGCTATCAGCATATGCATAATGGGTGCGTTGATATTGCTGGTTAAAACAATTTTCATATTTTGCGTGAAGTTATTATCGCTAGACTTAGCAAAACGCTGCCGCTCGTACTCCTCACCACCAAAACTACGCATCACTTTATAGCCAGAAATCATCTCCCCGGTGATCTGCGCCAAATCCCCCACGCTTCCCTGCACCTTGGTATTTAAGCGGCGAATACGCTTTGCCACTGTGCTAACCAATAGCCCCATAAGCGGCGCCACGGATATAAATATCAGCGTCAGCTTCCAATCCAAAATAAATAGCTTAATTAACAGTGCAATAACTGTCACACCTTCGCGAATACCTTTTTTTAAAGCATCTGTTGCTGCCGCAGTTACACCGTTGATGTTATAAGTAATGAGCGAGACAAAATGACCACTGGGCCTCGCATCCAGATTGGCCACCGGCATCTGCGTCATATGATTAAACACCTGAGTCCTCAACTCATTAATAATGTTGAAGGCCACCTTAGCCATAAAATATCCGCCGATAAACATCCCCACACCACGCGCCAGGGTTAATACAATAATTTGCAGCGGCACCAACCAGCGCGCCATAGAGCCATCGGACTCTATGGTATTGACCAGGTTCTCCATCATTTGCGAATAGCCCACGTTGGCCGCCGCATAAATCGCATAGCCAAGAACACTTAGGATAAAAAGCGTCCGATACGGCTTGATATAAGCAACCAAGCGCAGATAAATAGTCAGCGCCGAAGTTTCTACTGCATGTTTATTGGCCATGGATCTTCTCCACAGGGGAGCCTTTAGAAGTTAAAGAAGACTGAATAGCGGCAATCAGGCCGGCGGGAATCCAGTAGAGGAACCATTTGACATCCAGCTGCCAGAACATAATCCGTCCATCGGTTAAAAAGCAAAAGCACCCCAACAACAACCACAAATAGAGCGGTGCCAATTCTGGATACTTTTTAATACCACGAAAAACCAGGGCCAAGTGCCCCAACCATAACACCAACCCAATGACGCCAGTGCGATAGAGTGTATCCAAATAAACATTGTGTGCGTGGTGGAACAACTCCACACCAGGAATATCAATTTTAGTATCTTTGGTAAGTCCGATCCCCAAGAAGGGGTGGTTTGGCCACTCGCTAAATACCAGGCTCCATACATCAAGGCGAGAACTTATCGTCTGCTCCCTATCTAAAAATTTATCTAATAGTGAAACCTGTGATGCCACTAGAGCAAGGCCAATAAGGATTGGCAACAGCTGCCAAAACAACACTTTAATTCTTGGGCGAATGAATATCACCGAGAAAAACAAAACACACAGGAGTGCCAGTACCGGGCCGCGGCTTTGCGTCAGAGCCACAGGAATAAGCAATGAAAGACTTAGCAGGTAATAACCACAGATTGCATACCAGTTTTTTCGCCGCCAAGACTCCAACAACGCCAGGAGAGAAAGCACACAATAGTACTGAGCAAGTACCACAGGATTATGGGCAATCGTCCAGGCATTTAAACGCTCACTCCAATGATGAGAACGATAATAAGCCCATACGATGCTTACCCCAACCACCAGCCCCATGAGTAAAAGGCAGCGGATAATTAGCGCCAAATTTAGGGCCTTGCGTTTATTTAGCCATGCAACGCCATACAGCCAAAAGGCTAAAAGCAGCAAAACACCGCTAAAATAGCACCAGGCATCTGGCTCCCGCCCCCACAACACGCTCAGCGTAGCGTAAGCGCCAAAAATCAGGGCCACAAGTGTCGGCCAACCGCCAGAGCTCTGCCAATCCGGTTTTCGCCACGGCAATACCAATAGCAGCGGAATAAAAAATGCGAGTGAATATATACCTATCACACCATCCTGAGAGGGGCTCCAAATAAACGAGCTCAAAAAAACCAAGAGGCCAGATCGCGCCCAAGCATCGGCTTTACGCTCACGCCAAGCGGCGGTTAAAAAATCAACCTGCAATCAAACACTCCTCTTGCAACGTTTTATATGTGTCGATACTCACCGTATTTCTCGCAGGTAAAAACGATTGCTGCGAATCATTATTTGACGCAGCAACCTGGCCTGTTCCAGCAACAGGCGAGACAGGCGATCACCGAAATAAACCTGAAGAAACAGCAGATAATCCTTGCGCGATAATTTAAGCTCCATACAGGAAAAATAAAGCGCCGCCAAATCCTTAACCAACCAGCGCCGAGGCACCCTAACACGCAACTGTGCACGATGCAGATCAATAACAAATATTTCCGGAGCCTGATTGCTTTGCAAGCGCTCGGACAGAGTCGACTCACGCAGCATAAAATGACACAAATACAAATCGCGATGATTGATGCCAGCGGTGTGCAACTCGCGTGTAATGCGCGCCACTTCAGCAATAATCAAACGCTTCAGCCTAACACCTGGCTGACGTTGCGCAAAAAACTCATCCAACTGCACCACGCCCTGCAGCTCCCGCGTAATCAGGAACGACTTGCGCCTGGCAGGATTAGTTTTTTGCTCGCCATAGGCAATAGGCGCCAAGCTGGGAATATTCAGCGCCCGCAGTTTGTTTAAGGCTCGCCACTCAGTGCCAGCGCCCAATACCGGCAAGCGCCACTGCATTAGATTTTTAAAAATTTCACGCCAGCCTACGCCCCTGTGCCATTTGCAATAATAGCCTTGGCCATTGAGTTCAAAGCGCAGGGTTTGGCGATCCACCATGTCTCTGGCGACTTGCCCTCGCAGCTTTTGCACTTGCGCAAATACATTTCCGGCTCGCCAGGCATCAATCAATTCATCGCGCAATACTAAAATCTGTTGCGAATCTTCGCTGCGCCATTCCGCTGGTGTAGCGTCTGCACTCATATTTTCTAAACAATCGACAACCGTTTGCGGGCGCGCAAATAGCGACTGAGTTTGACACATAACCGCTGCGCGCGCCTGCCACAGTTTTTTTGGCTGTTGCAGCAGCTGGAAAATTTTTTTTGCTACCCCTGCCGCCGCATCGTTGAATTCAAATAATTTGCCCAACTCGGCCGACTCGACCAAAGGCCCGTAACCACAAACGCGCGTCGCCACTACCGGCAAGCCGGAAGCCATGGCTTCGATCAAGGCATTGCCTGCCAGCTCTTTGCGCGCTGAGTGCAGCAGCAAATCGGCCGCCGCTAGATAATTACCTATGGGACTGCGCGCACCGAGAAAAAAAACCTGCTCATCAATTCCCAGTTGAACCGCCTGGTGCCGGTAGGGGTCCGCAACATCTGCACCTATGACCAAGAGTGCAAAGACTTGTTGAGGCTGGCACTTCACCAGCTCGGCAAAAATGCTGATACTTTTGTCGAGACCCTTGGTGCGAAACCCAGATCCCAGGCACAAAATAATCTTACACTCGGGGGCGAGCCCCAACTCGGCGCGCACCTGACGGCGCGCCAGCGATGGATTGGCGCAGTGAATGTGCTCCGCCGCTATACCCGGCGGCACCGCAATAAATCGCTCGGGTGCAGTGCCGTAAAAACGCGCGTAGCGCTGTTGTTCCTGCGCTACCAGCGACAAAATTTTGGTGTGACTGGCCTCACCAAACACAGCATTTTCAAAACGCAAATACAAACGGCTGCGCGCAGTCAAGCGATACAACCAGTTGCGCTCCTCATAGGCTTTTTGCGCAAAGCAGGAGTCGCCGGCAAAATACGCATCCAGCCCCGGCATTTTGTTAAAACCCAACAGCAAATCATACTCGGCACGATTAAATGTCCGCGCAAAAGCGCGATAAAAACCGCGCACACCAGCGCTGTTGAACAACACAAAATCATTGATCTCACGCACCTCTAGCCCGGCGGGCTGCTCGCCCTGCCAGGCGCCGCAAAATACGGTGACTTGATGGCCGCGCGCCAGCGCCTCTTTGGCGACGGCGAGCATATCCCGCTGCAAACCGCCAAAGGGAAAATAGCGAAAGATCGCAATCGCCAGCTTCATCCGCCTACCTTTGCGTCTATCTGAGCAGCCTCTCCTACCAGGGCGCTAATTGCCGCCATGACCTGCGCAGGCTTTAATTCGCGTAGGCATTTGAGATGCCCCTTGGGGCACTCGCGCTCAAAACAGGGGGAGCATTCAATCGCAATTGAGGCTATTCGCACCCAGTCTGCCAATGGCGGGGTAAATTCAGGCGAGGTCGAGCCATAAACCACCACCAGGGGGCGCTCTAGTGCCGCCGCTGTGTGCATCAAGCCAGAGTCGTTGGTAAGTACCAGGTCGGCACAGGCCATAAGCGCTATGGCTTCGCCCAGAGAGGTTGCTCCGGCCAGGTTGCGCGCCCGGGGTTGCGCGGCCTCAGGTAAAAGTTGGCAGATGGTCTCCGCCACTGGCTGATCCTTGGCTGAACCCATCAGCCACACCTGCCAACCCTGGGCAATTTTGTGCGCGGCAACCTGGGCGTAATAGGCCTCTGGCCAGCGCTTGGCGGGGCCGTATTCGGCGCCGGGGCAAAGGATGAGCAGCGGGCGATCCAAGTGCAGGGAAAACTTTGTTAGCGAGGCCGTCTGCAGCGCTTTATCAACCTCTAACTTGGGGCGGGGAAAGTCTGCGGGCAGCTTATGCCCTTTGGCGAAAGCCAGTGCCATATAGCGCTGCACCATCAGCGGGTAGGCTTGCTTATCCAGTCGGCGATAATCATTGAGCAGACCAAAGCGCATCTCACCCAGCCAGCCAGTGCGCTGGGGGATTTTGGCAAACCAGGGAATCAAACCGGATTTAAATGAGTTGGGCAGCAAAATCGCCTGCTCATAGCCTTTATCGGCTAGTGCTTTACCCAGGGCTTTACGCTCGCCCCAAGCGACGCGACCGTGGCCCACAGGCATATCGATAACGGCGTCTACCTCGGGCATACAGGCCAAGAGCTGGCGCGTCCAGGCGGAGGCCAAAAGATGTAATTCAACTTGCGGGTTCTGCTGTTTAAGCAATTTAAACAGCGATTGCGCCATCACCATATCGCCTATCCAGGCGGGGCCCACTATCAGGATTTTGCGAATCGCCGCGAGTGAGTCTGTAGATACCATGGCTGACACTTTGTTAACACGGGGAGAAAACAACGGAGCCCTGGGGCTCCGTTTTGGGGTGCAGCTTAGCCGGCAACCGGGCTGAGCCACTCGACGTGCTCGGCCAGTTCGCCGCGCACGGCTTTAAAGTAGAGCGATTGCAGCTGGGTGGTGACCGGACCGCGACGGCCCTCGCCGATTTGACGGCCATCCAGTTCGCGAATCGGCAATACTTCAGCGGCGGTACCAGTAAAGAAGGCTTCATCGGCAATGTAAACTTCATCGCGGGTGATGCGTTTTTCTTTAATGGTGTAACCGCAATCGGCGGCCAGCTTGAAAATGGTGTTGCGGGTGATGCCGTCGAGGCAGGCGGTCAGCTCGGGCGTGTAGATAATGCCGTCGCGCACCAGGAAGAAGTTCTCACCGGAACCTTCGGCCACATAGCCTTCCGGGTCCAGCAGCAGGGCCTCTTCACAGCCGCTGTCCAGGGCCTCTTGCAGCGCCAGCAGCGAGTTGATGTAGTGACCGTTAGCCTTGGCCTTACACATGGAGATATTCACATGGTGGCGGGTGTAGCTGGAGGTGCGAATGCGGATACCCAGATCGCGCGCCTCGGGCGACATGTACGACGGCCAGTTCCAGGCGGCTACCATCACGTGGGTTTTCAGGTTATCGGCGCGCAGGCCCATACCCTCTGAACCGTAGAAACACATGGGGCGCAGGTAGGCTTCGGCGAGTTTGTTCTCGCGCACCACCAGTTTGTGCGCTTCGTTGACCACATCTTTGCTGAAGGGCATTTTCATGCGCATGATGTGGGCCGAGCGGAACAGGCGGTCGGTGTGTTCTTTTAAACGGAAAATACTGGTGCCCATGCTGGGGCTTTGGTAGGCGCGTACACCTTCGAATACGCCCATGCCGTAATGCAGCGTGTGGGTCAGGACGTGAACCTTGGCATCGCGCCAGGGTACGAGTTCACCGTCGAGCCATATAACGCCGTCGCGATCGGCAAATGACATAACTAACTCCAAAATATTCTGTGATCATCAGCCAGTGCAAGCCGGCCGCAATGGTTTTCTACGGGTTTGGCGGGGGTGATTCAATCAGCCGCTGCCAGAGCTGGCTGACCATCTGTCGCTCTTGGGCGAACTGCCCCTCACCTTCTAAAACCGCCTCTTGTCGCTGTAGCGCAAGGCGGTGCCCGGTGGATCTGTAGGCTTTGTAAGCCGCGATCAGTTGGGCCACGGAATCCGGGTCGAGTAGGCCAGCCGATTCCAGTGATCCAAGTATGCGAATGTTATCCGTGTACTGGATGACCTCGGGCGCTTGATGGGCCCAAGCCAAGGCGGCGTATTGAACCATAAATTCAATATCCACGATACCACCGGCATCCTGTTTGAGATTAAATCGCTGCAAATTCTCGCTGTTGGGCTTGGAGCCCAGCTGTTCGCGCATTTTACGGCGCATATCCGCCACCTCGGCGCGCAGTTTGTCCCGGTCGCGCGGCTGGCACAGCACCCTGTGCCGCACCTGTTCAAAGGCGGCGCCCAGGGCGGCACTGCCGGCCACCACCCGCGCCCGCACCAGCGCCTGGTGCTCCCAGGTCCAGGCGTTTTCCAGCTGGTATTTTTCAAACGCCGCCAGGGAACTTACTAACATGCCCGAGTTGCCCGAGGGGCGCAGGCGCATATCCACCTCGTAGAGGCGCCCGGTGAGGGTCTGGGTATTGAGCACATGGATAATCTTTTGCCCCAGGCGGGTATAAAAGCTGAGGTTGTCTATGGCTATTTCGCCATCGGTAGAGAGGGCGCCATCGGCATTGTGAATAAACACCAGGTCCAGGTCTGAGCCGTGGCCCAACTCCAGGCCGCCCAACTTGCCATAGCCGATCACCACAAAATCCGGCGCCTGATCGCGGCTGCCATCGGCGCGAGCGGGATGACCGTGGCGCGCCACTAAGCCCTCCCAGGCGAGATTGATCACATGCTCGAGGATCACCTCGGCAATATAGGTGAGGTAATCGCTCACCTTCATCAGCGGCAGTGTGCCGGTGACTTCGCTGGCCGCCACCCGTAGCGCGTGAGCCATGCGGAAGTAGCGCAGGGTTTCCATGTGCCCTTCAAGGTCATCCCAGGACAGGCGCAGCACCTCGCGGCGCAGCTCGTCGCGCAGCAGGTCTTTATCGGGTGGCGCGTAGAGGGATTCGGGGGTGAGCAGCTCGTCCAGCAGCGCCGGGTACTTGGCCAGCTCGGCGGCAATCCAGGGGCTGGCGGCGCAGAGAGTCACCAGCTGGCGCACCGCGGTGGGGTTTTCCACCAGCAGCACCAGATAGGCACTGCGCCGCGCCACCGCCTCAATCAGCGGCACTATACGCTGCAGCGCCTCGGTAATAGTTAGTGCCAACTTACCCGCAGAGGCTTGATTTACAAGTTCTTGCAACAGGCGCGGGATAAAGGCATCCAGGCGAGTGCGGCTGCTGGCCTGCATGCTGCCCACCGCTTTGCCCTCGCGCATTTCCTGCAGCGCCTTCAGCAGCAGCTCGGGCGCGGCTATGTCGCGCTTGGCCAGGGAGTGCAGCGCGTCCTCGCCCTGAATACTGCCCTCCCAGAGCCCCAGCCAAAAATCCAGTTGTTTCTGATCGAGGGATTCCTCCGTCTCGGGCGCCGCAATCACCGCCTTGAATTCGCGATTAACCCGCTGGCGATACTCGCCCAATTTAGCGGCAAAACTGTCCCAATCGGCAAAGCCCAGCACCCAGGCCAAGCGCGCCTGGCCGGCGGAATCTGTCGGCAGCGCTTGGGTCTGCTTATCCTGATAGCCCTGGATGGCGTGCTCGGTGTTGCGCAGGAACACATAGGCCTCAAGTAGCGCCGCGCCTGTGCCCGGCGGCAGATAGCCCTCCTGCTCCAAAATTGGCAGCAGGATTGTCACCTTGCGCTTGCGCAGCTGTTTGTCGCGCCCCCCGCGAATCAGCTGAAACACCTGCACCACAAACTCCACCTCGCGGATGCCACCCTCACCCAGTTTCACATCCAGGTTCATACCCTTGCGCTGCACCTGGCGCGCAATCAGTCCCTTCATTTCACGCAGGGATTCAATGGCGCTGTAATCTATGTACTGGCGATAGGTGAAAGGTTGCAGCAGCTGGCGCAGCTGTTTGCGATAGGCCTGGCGCTGCGCCTCATCGCGGCCGCCAACCATG
Organism: Cellvibrio sp.; assembly: GCA_050305995.1. Taxonomy (GTDB): domain Bacteria; phylum Pseudomonadota; class Gammaproteobacteria; order Pseudomonadales; family Cellvibrionaceae; genus Cellvibrio. The sequence goes on along the minus strand of JBNLGJ010000004.1, from coordinate 45,779 downwards.
GCGACGGTGCGCGCCTTGATCATGGCGTAGCGCTCCCACTCGCGCCCCTGGGTTTGGTAGTAGTCCTCCAGGCCGACAAAACTCATCGCCAGTGATCCGCTCTGGCCGTGGGGGCGCAGGCGCATATCCACGCGAAACACAAAGCCGTCGGCAGTCAGGGTGTCCAGGCTCTTGATCAGCCGCTGACCCAGTTTGATAAAAAACTCCTGGTTGGAAATACTGCGGCTAGGGTGGTTGGTGTCGCCGCCCTCAGGAAAAGTGAAAATCAGATCTATATCCGAGGAGATATTCAGCTCGCCGGCGCCCAGCTTGCCCATGCCCAGCACCATAAATGGCTGAGCTTCACCAGAGTCGCGACCCATTGGCTGGCCATACATGGCTTCCAGCGCGCGATAGTGAAACTCGGCGGTGAGGCGAATGGCGGCATCGGCAAAACGCGACAATTCGGCAGTCACCTCCTGCATAGGTGCCAGGCGACTCAGGTCGCGCCAAATCAAGCGCAGCATCGCCAGCTGGCGGAAGCGGCGCACACAAGCATCCAGCTCAATGTCGCTGCTGCAGGCGGCCATAGCCTGGGCGAAGGGCTCTAAGCCCTCATCACCCCAGGGGGTAAACAGCTCGCCGGTGCGAATCAGCTCGAGTAAATAGTTAGGCCAGCGCGCCGCTGTCTGGGCGATAAACTCGCTGCCCACCCAGGCGCGGGTGAGCTGAAGGGAAAACTCATCGGCAGAAACAGTGGCGGGCAACAGCTCGCGCGGGTGAGGCAGTGACTGGGCCGCCAGGGCAGCTTCAAACTGCTCCCAGTGACGCTGGGGCAGTGCCTGTAATTCAGCGGGCACAGAGGTGAAATTCAACATGCAGAGGATCCATCTTGGCGTTTTTAGATGAGAGGAATACTAGCAGCAAAGACCCGAGTCCACCGCCGACCTAACACAGGGACTGGTAGCTGCAATTACAGAGGGCAGCGTTGACACATTATTTTTCAACCCACACCATCAATTAGCCACACCATTAAATAACCACAACACAATTTTACGATTTTTGTTCAGAACAAACCGGCCTTACCCCCAGATAGATTCCGCTGCTCAGCGCTCATTTTCCGTTCAGTCAATCCCGCTAAAATTGCATATATAAATCAATCTAAAATATCTGTTTAGACCATAGAGCTAATACAAATCTCACACAGCATCAGGAGATACCTATCATGAACAGATTGAACAAACTATTGATTGCCGCCGGCGTTAGTGCCGCCCTAGTTAGCTGCGGTGGTGGCGGCAGTAGCTCAAGCGCCAAGCAGGGCCAGCTTTCTCTCGCCCTTACCGATGCCCCGGTAGACAGCCTACAGTCGGTTGTTATTACGGTGACTGGTGTTAGCATCAAGCCCGCCAACGGCAATGCAAAAACCATCAGTTTCGATACACCCAAAGTTATCAATATGCTGGACTTGCAGAACGGCGCGATTGAATCACTGCTGGATGAATACAAATTAGACGCAGGAACCTATCAATGGATTCGCCTGGAACTGAGCACAGCTGAAGGCGATTTGTATGTGATGGATGAGCTGGGAGGCATGGTCAGCCTAACCATTCCCTCGGGCTTTCAAACCGGCTTAAAACTCAACCATGAATTTGTTATTGCCCAGGGCGGCGATGCCAACTTCACTATAGATTTTGACTTGCGCAAATCCATGACCAAACCCAATGGTCAACAAAACTACTTTCTTAAACCCAGCCTGCGCTTAATCGATAACACCAGCGTCGGCACCCTCAGCGGCCAGGTGTCCACTACCCTGTTACAAACCACCTGTGCCAACACAGACACCTTTGCCGGTCTCGTCTATGTATTTAACGGCAGCGATGTTGTGCCTGATGACTATGACGGCACAAATCCGGAAGCGCTCACTGCGGCTCCGGTTACCTACAATAGCGACACCGCTCAGTGGGAATACAAGGTTCCGTTTCTCTCCAGCGGCAGCTACACCCTTAGCTACAGCTGCGACCTGGACGATACCAGCCTGGACGAAGCGCTTAATTTCCAACAAACCCAAAATGCCAGTGTTAGTCAAAATGCAACTACCACAGTGAATTTTGACTAACAGCCCTTTGCCTCGGCTGGCTCCAGGGCCGGGGCATTTTTATTCCCCACAAAAAGGACGCCCGCTATAGCGGGCGTCCTTTTTGACAGTCGCGCACCTAATTGTTAAGGCGAAAACTGGCCCCGCTGTTGGCTGGGCCTTAATTTGAGGCTACGTCTAGATGCTTATTCAATAAACGCTCAACTTGAGTACTCAATGTAGATTTCATCGCCGTGGTGGATGAAGGCGCTACCAGCAAGTTGAATGTTACAGATGTATACCCTGCATCCATAAAGCAAGTACCCATTTGAGTGCTCGAAGATATAGGAGCCCCCCAATTACAAATAGGCTTAATCACATGGTCCACAGAAGAAGATTGCGCGGTCACTATAAGAGAAGGCTGTTGCTTATTTGGGGTCGCGATGGTGCATGAAGAACCCTGGACATCAGGCCCAATTGGCGACTCTTTGGACACGGCATTGGCCAGCCCAAGCGCAGCCAGCGCCTCCTGATCCACCCAATCACACGCCGAGCCAGCCGGTGCCGAGAAGACCTTTGCCGTAAAAACGAGTGGCAAGAAAAAAGCTATAAGTTTATTACGCATAATCCATTACTCCATGATAGTTACGAGAAGAAAATTACCTTGGGTTGCATGCTATTGCGCAGGCATGAAAAACTTCCCGTTCAACCATACTCGCCTGGTAGGTTATGTGAAGAACTACAGATGTGTAGCAGCTCATGTATGCATTATAGTCACCAATCTGGTTATACACTTGCTGACAAGATCCTAAAGCCGGTCCAAGGCTCTGAAGTACTGACTGTTTCGCTCCAGCTGCAATTATCGTGCATTGTCCACAATTTAATTCTGCAGAAGCAAAGGCCGATACAAGAGCGAATGCCCCAGCAGTAAGTCTAACGGTAAGAGAACTGCGCGTATTCTTAAAAAAATGATTCATAAAATTGCTCCTTGATATTTACTTGATATTTACTTAGGGCATTCCCTATAGAAAATACATTTGCAACTCTGGCTATTTATAAACCAGCTTTCTTTTTTTGTTATATACACCTCCTTTTAATATTAAACATCCATGGGTGATGACGCTCGCCGAAACCAGAGTCGGCCAGGCGAGAAAAAAAGCAAATACAGCCCAGCCCAAGTAAGCGCTGGCACAATTCCGTTCATAAAGTACTGGAAAGCTGTTAAATTCATCGGTGGTAGAGTTATGCCGAGTTTCTGGTAATTATATGATGAATACAGGTTTTGGACAGCGGGATAAACAAAAAGGCCGACCACAAGTAACAGCTTGACAATACGCGCCCAGTTTTTTCTGCGTGCAATGCCTATATTCAAGTAGCCATGACAAATAAGCACTATAAGCGGATTAACAGACATCATGATAAAGCTGCCTGTGCCCATTATTTCAAGGGCAGTCGTTAACGCGCCGCTTTTATAACTAACATAGGTTAGGTATAGATCATATAAACTGTGAGCAAGAGCGATTGAGATGCCTAGCCATAGCAATAGCAATGCCCAGCGAACTTCGATGGGCATTGCTGATGGGTTACCGATTTCAGGCAGATGCGCTGTCGATGTATTGGTGATCATTGTTGGCTCCCTGTTTTAACGCCTAAAAAATGAGGGTAGAAACTCTTCTCAGTGCTTATTCGATGCTTGGCCATTGCAATCACCTAGCCGACACTGTTTTATCTCACTTATTTTTAACCTTGCCGCTACCAAGCTAACTGCCACAAACCTTATATCGCCCCGCCCAAGGCCTTGTATAGGTCCAAAAGATTTGTCCAGCCTTTAAAGCGTGTGTCGATGATATTGATTTGAGTCGTCAGCATATCCTGCTGACCCTGAAGTAGATCTGCACCGCTATCGACGCCCTCTTGCTCACGCAGTTGGGTCACAGCATAGGCCGCCTCTTTCTGCGACAACTGCAATTGAGTTACGCGCCACTCCTGCTGCCAGCGAGTGTGCTCACGCAGGGCATTATGAACATCTACCAAGGCTTGGCACACGCTGGCCCTCAGGGCCAGGGCAGCGTCTTCCAGATCGTTGTGCGCCTTATCGCGCTCGGTGTTCAAACGGCGCCAGTCAACCAAGGGAACCATCAAATTTAGCCCCAAGGAGGCAAGCGGCTGGCTAAACCAGTCGCGCCAGCTGATGCCACTGGTGCCAAAATTCAGGTTCATATTCAGGCTGGGGTAGCGCGAAGCCTCGGCCACCCGCAGGCGCGCCAGCGCAGCATCCACCGCCAAGCGCGCCTGCTTCACATCGGGGCGGAGCTCAAGTGTTTGAGCGGGCGAGCCTAACGCCGGCTCCCATGGCTCACCCAATGGCAGACGGGTCACGTCCAGTATCAGCTCCGCTGGCTGCTTATCCAGAAGCATGGCCAGGGCGTTCAATTGCAACTCCCGATCCGCGCGGGCATTTACAACCTTCAGCTGGGCCTCCTGTTGCTTATTAAATAGGGCATCTGCCTCATCAACCCGCAGGACACCCTCAGCCAAGCGCAGCTGCGCGATTTGCGCCGCAGCATCGGCGGCTTGCGAAAGCTGGATCAATAGCGGCAGCTTGGCGTCTATTGCCGCTATTGCCCAATAGGTTTCAGCCACCTTGGTACTCACCAGCCAGCGCGCAACCTGCAACGCCTCTTGCCGGCTGGCGGCGTCTGCGCGAGCAGCCCGCGAACCATTCGACAGCTTTGACCACAGATCCAGTTCGTAGGAGAGGCCAAGGTTGCTGCTGTAGGAGCGGGAAATACTTGCCGTATTACCCACCGGCACATTTACACCGTTTACCACCACAGTGGAGTCTGTTCCAGAAGACAGTGGCCGGCTAATGTTGCTCCTCAGGCTCAGGTTGGGACTGGGTTGCTGTCCCAGCTCCGCTTGCCGCGCCTGTATCAAGGCGTTTTGCCAGCTCAAGGCCTTGCGCAGTACCTCGACATTGGTCTGCAGCGCCGCGGCTTCCAGCGCATCCAGTTGCGGGTCCTGCAGAGCTTGCCACCAGGGGGCTTGAGGCTCCGCCACTGGCCCCTCTACCGGCGCTTTATCCGACCAGGCAATGGGCACAGGGGGTTCCGGCGGGCGTTGAGGTGGCTGGTGCCAGGCGGCGCAGCCTCCCAGCCCCAGCAGGGCAGCCGACAATATCCAGCGCAAACTTGTTATCCAGCGTAAAGTTGTTGAAAACCTTTTCATCGTATATCCATCAATCACGGGCCAGGGCCACCACGGGGCTGAGCTTCGCCGCCTGGCGAGCCGGGAAAGTACCAAACACCAAGCCAATAACCGTGCAGGTACCCAGAGCTACGGCCAGGGAGTTCCAAGAGAGCCCAATCGCCAGGCTAGGCCAATGACTACCAATCGCCCCTAGCACCAGCCAGGGCAGTATTACGCCGACTAATCCTCCGACGCAGCAGAGCAATATCGACTCGATCAGAAACTGCCGCTGCACATCGCGCTGGCGGGCGCCAAGTGCCATGCGTATGCCAATTTCACTGGTTCGCTCTGAGACCGAAACCAGCATAATGTTCATCACACCCACGCCACCCACCAGCAAAGAGATTGCGGCAATACCGGTAAGAATCCCGGTTAATTTGCCAAGCAAATCCAAAAAAAGGTTGAATATCATCCTATTGCTATCAAAGCTGAAGTCTTCCATGCCACCATGTAGGGCCTGCAAACGCTGCTTTATTTGGGCGTGGAGCTCCTGAGTTGGAAAGGTGGTGGAAAAATGCACCGTTAAGCTATCGGTCTCAAGATTTGGCGCGAATTTAGAGGCATAGGTGGTCTGAGGGATCTCGACCTTACCAAACGTCTTGAAATTGATAAAACTAGCACTCAGTGGGTCCTGCTCCTGCAAAGAGCCTGCAATCCCGATCACCCTAAAGAGCAAAGAACCAATGATCACGTCTTGTCCAAGCACTAACTCATTAGGGGCAAACAGGTCTTCCCGCGCCACTTTATCCAGCACCACCACCTGAGCACGGAACTCCATATCTTGAGCACTGATATCGCGCCCCTGGAGGATTTTATTTCCGCTGTAAAGCCTGTCGCCAACAGCCACGCCTGCCACAGAAATCTGGGCATTGTGCCAGCCGTGAAGGGCTCCAGCTGACCCAAAATAGCTGGGTATGACTGCCGCAACACCAGGCAACGAGCGAAGCGCTGCCATATCCCTTAGGGTTAATTGAGTAGCCGTTCCGAACGGAAGCTTGCTGTTTCCCCGCCGCACAGTTACTACACTGGAGTCTGCTTTCTCTGCGGCGCGCTGTACTTGTGTGCGCGCCGCTTCACCCAACCCCATAATGCTGATAACCGCCGCAATGCCAATACTGATACCCAGCATGCTGAGGGCGCTGCGCACACGGTTGCCGTTCAATGCCGCCAACCCCATCAACAGTGCCTCGCGCCACAGGGCCAACCAATGCGCCGGGTTGGGCGATAGCGGCCGAGGCTGAGCAGTGGCTTCGTTTGCCTCGACTAGAGGTGATGCAGCCTGCTGGGCGGTATCACTCACAATATGGCCATCGCACAACTCAATAATACGCTGGGCGTGAGCCGCCACTTTGGCATCATGGGTGATGAGAATAACCGTGTGGCCCGCTGCATTGAGCTCGCCGAGTAAATCCAGCAACTCGGCGCCACTGGCACTGTCGAGGGCGCCGGTGGGTTCATCGGCCAAAATGATTTTGCCGCCATTCATCAGTGCACGCGCAATACTCACCCGCTGCTGCTGGCCGCCGGAGAGTTCGCTGGGTTTATGTGAAAGCCGCTCGCCCAGCCCCAAGCGTTGCAACAGTTCTGTTGCCCGTTGGTGACGCTCGCGACCGCTGTGCCCGGTATAGATCGCCGGTAAGGCCACATTAGCCACCGCATCCAGGTGCGCTAACAGGTGATAGCGCTGAAAAACAAAGCCGATAGTTTCCCGCCGCAAGGCCGCAGTCTCATCGGGCGAGAGTTCGGCCAGATCGCGGCCATCCACCAGCACCCGGCCGCTACTGGGCTTATCCAGACACCCCAGTAAATTCACCAGTGTTGACTTGCCCGAGCCAGAGGCGCCCATGATCGCCACCATTTCACCGGCCTCGATGCGCATAGTCACACCGTCAAGTGCACGCACCACTGTGCCATTGGCCGCGTAGTGGCGCGAGACATTATCCAGTTCAATCAAAGACATCTAACAGCCTTCCTATGGCAGTTAATGAGGCACCGCAGCCGGAAAGGCCGGTGCAGGCGTCAGGAGTACGTGCTCGCCAAGCGTCAGCCCATCCAGTATCTGCACGCGGCTATCGTCGCGCACACCTATTTGAACCTGGCGCGATTCGGCAGCGCCAACTGCGCCTTGCACCTGCACACTAAAGCGACCGGCGCTGTCGCGCTGACCGAGCGCGATAATAGGGATGGTAAGCACCTGGCTGGCTGTGGCTACTTCCAGCTCGACCTGCACGGTCATATCGCTAAACAGCTGATGATCGGCGTTGTCCACATCGAACTGCACGTTGTAGAACAAGGCATTGCCAACATGCTCGGGGATAGGATCAATCACCCCGACCTTGCCCTTATAGCGCTTGGTGTCAGCGGCCAGGGTGGTAAAGCTTGCCGCTTGCCCTACCTGCACCGAGGCGATATCGGCTTCGCTCACACGGGCGTAGACCGTCATGGTATTTAACTGGGCCAGGGTGAGCAGTGTCGGGGCGGACTGCAGCGAGTTGAGGGTTTGCCCCTGCTGCACCGCAATGGCCACAACCTCGCCATCAACCGGGGCTTGCACGCGGGTATAGGTGAGTTTTAGCTGGCTCTCCTTCAGGTCGGCACGCCTTTGATCCAGCTTGGCCTCCTCGCCCTTTAATTGAACCTCGAGTTTGGCCAGTGCTCTGTCGGCCTGTTCAACATCCTGCATTTTTGTCGCGCGCCCCGCCAGCAACCGGTGTTGACGCTCAGCCTCACGCCGTGCATCCACCAGATCTATGCGTACAGTATCGACGGTGGCCTTCTGCTGAGTCAGGGCCGCCTCAGCTTGTTGCACAGCATTGCGCGCGCTATCCGATGCCAGGCTCACCAGCAAGGTGCCAGCCTTAACGGACTGCCCCAACTGCACATGTAAAACTTCCACCAGGCCACTGACCTGTGCACCTATATCCACTTTGAGTTTGGGCTTTAGGCTGCCAACGGCTCGCACCAGCTGCGTAATATCTGCCTTCTCGACGGCGGCGGTTGGCACTGCTGATGAATGCAGTGCGGGTTGTGCTGGTGGCTTCGGCGTAGATGAGCCGATGTTTGGACTATATATGTAGAAGGGGGACATGAAACCAGCCAACGCAGTGACCGATACTCCCAACAGGGTGCGCCAATGTTTACGGCACGAGCTACTTATTTGAGTTAAATTCATTATTAGTACTTTCGACTAGAGTGTAGGTTTAAATACAAGCAAACACAGAGAGACAGTACCAATTTATAACTCGTACCGATTATTTCTAAACCAAATAGTTGCTGTAATAAGACCTACCGTCAGCAAAGCACAGATGGCATAAATAATAACTGAGTGAATATCGGCAAAAACCTGCCGCCCTGGATTAAACAGCTCCGTGGTCGCTACAAGCGACTGCCAATAAGCACTTAAGGCATCAACAAGATGAAGATTGATATTCAGAGTAATTTGGAGAATCCTGTCCACCGCCAAAAGCAATAGCGGGATAAGCAAGCTAGCAATAACCGGAATTTTTTTTGCGTAGGCAGAAAAAAATAAAATAAAGCTGAAAATTGGCGCAAGCAAAATCATCTGCAACATATCGGTGACAAAGATCTCCATCGGCACCCAATAGATCCGGCTTGCCACAACGGACGATATAATCGTAAATATTGAACTCCCTTTAAAAACGTATATAACTGTTGTCACTAGGAAAGTCGCCAGCCCAACAACAAGGTTCAACACAAAAATAATTGCAGGCGATAATATTGTTAATATACCCAACTTAACCAGCACATTAGTAGTTTCACTCACAGGCATTGATCGCCAAAACAAAATATTTCGATTTTTTCTGTCATCTAAACAACTGTGCGAGTAAACCACTAGCACAAAGAATAACAAGGCCGAAAGCAATCTTGAGTGTGCAATCACTATAAGCCTTATCGGAAAACCAAAAAATCCAGGCATACCCCAGGTTGCGTTTAAAACTCCGGAAAAAATATCAGCAAACAGAATAAGGGCATTTAGCAACACCAAAATTAACCCAGACATAATCAGTGGGGCATATACAAATCCATTTTTGTTTTCCCAAATCTCGCGTTTTATTTGAGTTATTATCACTCGTAATTTTAGGCAACTAAAATTCATTGTCATCTCCTTAGCAAAGAGCACTAGGCTGCATTTTAGCCACAAATAAATCTGCCACACTGGGTGTTATAACTTTCCCTAATTGCTGTAAAACTTCACGATTGGGATCTTCAAAGACCATACTATAGCCACCCATAAGGGGGCGTATGTGAATTGGGTTAAATGCTAGAGCGGCCTCTTTATTGCTTGCCTCCACCCGTAACTCGACAAATTTTTCGGGCAATTCGTCCATAGGTGTTTCCAGGCATAACTTGCCATTATTGATGAATAGCAAATCAGTCAAAATACCTTCAATTTCTTCGACCTGATGGGTGGTAATTAAAATGGTTTTTTGCGCATCGTAATAGTCATTCAACAAAGACTCATAAAATTGTTTGCGGTAGACAATATCCAGCCCCAAAGTGGGCTCATCCAACACCAGCAATTTGCTGTCGATAGCCATAATGAGCGCTAGGTGTAATTGCGTGGTCATCCCCTTGGATAAATCTTTAATTTTGCCATTCGACCCAATACTGGTTTTTGCCAGGAAAAATTCTGCCTTCTCTCGGTTAAATTTCGGGTGAACACCTTCAACATAATTGAGAGCCTCGCGCACTTTTAACCAGCGCGGAAGCGTAGCTGTGTCGGCGATAAATGAGACATCTTGCAAAAGCTTTACTCGCTCGGAAAAGGGGTTCATGCCCATGACGCGCAAATCCCCCTGCACACTGGCGAGCCCCAAAATACCTTTCAGCAATGTGGTCTTACCCGCGCCATTAGGACCTATCAAGCCGACAATCCGACCGGGCGAGATATCAAAATCAATATTGTTCAGTACGACTTTACTTCCGTAGCTTTTGGATAGTCCTCGCGCTTTGACAACAACGTCCATTTACAGACCCTCGCTAGTATTTTTTATCGCCGCACAGAGTTCATCCACACTTAACCCCAAATGCTTAATGCGGGTGAGCAGTGCGGGCAGCTCAACTGTTAAAAATTTTTCCTGTTCAATTTCGTGCAATTTTTCTTGTGCACCTAGACAGACATACATGCCCATCCCTCGCCGCGCTTCAATCAGGTTCATATCGACCAATTCTTGGTAAGCACGACTTACGGTTAGGTGGTTGATTTGATATTCACTGGCGATTTGCCGCACCGATGGCAGCGCGTCGCCCTCTTTAAAAGCTCCCGTCAACATCAACCCCACGATTCGCTCGCGCAGTTGCCTGTATATGGGCTGGCCGTCACCCCAAGAGATTGTCATAACTCATTACCGCTGCACTGTTACGCATAACTATAACAGTATAGCTTGATTACGCAATAAGGACTCAGCAGTTTTTCAGTAGCATCATTCAGAAAAGGTAGTTATTACTAGGCATTAGCAGCTTGGATGCTATTGCCTGGATACTTGATCAGTATCGGGCAATGGCAAAGAAACCTCCCCCCGGCTTAGGAATGAACGCCCTCACCTACCACCTGGACGTCGAGCGCATATAGCCTTTATGGCAACATATAGGGCTCAGAACCCCTGGAGGGCCATATAACTCCCTATAGCCGGTATAGTTCTGGCAACCTGAGGTAGGATGGCTTACTTTCTAAACACAAGCTAATAAAAAACGCCCGCAGATGCGGGCGTTTTTTGAGCAGCCTGAAAAAAATAGATTACTCTTCAGATGACTCCACAGAAGCAACTTCACCGGCTTCTTCCGCCAGCGCTTCTTTGATTGACAGTTTGATACGGCCGCGCTGATCAACATCCAGACACTTCACTTTTACCAGCTGACCTTCTTTGAGGTAGTCGCTCACGTTGTTCACGCGTTCGTCGGCGATTTGTGAAATGTGTACCAGGCCGTCTTTGCCGGGCAGGAAGTTAACGAAAGCACCGAAGTCTACGATACGCACTACAGTGCCTTCGTAGATAGCGCCGATTTCCGCTTCGGCAACAATTGCACCTATGCGGTTAAGGGCCGCTTGCAGCGCATCGTTGTCGTTGGCGTAAACCTTAACCGTGCCATCGTCTTCGATGTCGATAGAAGAGCCGGTCTCTTCGGTAATTGCACGAATAGTCGCGCCGCCTTTACCGATGATGTCGCGGATTTTATCTGGGTGGATTTTGATGGTTTCAAAGCGTGGCGCGTTTTCGCTAACCGCCGTGCGCGATACCGACAACACTTTGTTCATCTCGGCGAGAATGTGCAGACGCGCGGCCAGAGCTTGCTCCAGGGCGATCTCCATAATCTCTTCGGTGATACCTTCGATTTTGATATCCATCTGCAGTGCAGTTACACCGCTGGTGGTACCGGCCACTTTAAAATCCATATCGCCCAGGTGGTCTTCGTCACCCAGGATGTCGGTGAGTACAGCAAAGCCGTTTGCTTCTTTCACCAAACCCATGGCGATACCGGCAACTGGCGCTTTCAGCGGCACACCAGCATCCATCAGCGCCAGTGAAGAACCACACACAGAAGCCATAGAGGAAGAACCGTTGGACTCGGTAATTTCGCTCACTACACGCAGGGTGTAGGGGAAGCTGTCAGCGGCGGGCAGAACGGCTTGTACACCGCGCTTGGCCAGACGGCCGTGACCGATTTCGCGACGGCCAGTGGCGCCCATACGACCGCACTCGCCCACTGAGTAGGGAGGGAAGTTGTAGTGCAACATAAAGGCTTCTTTTCTCTCGCCTTCCAGTTGGTCGATGATTTGTACATCGCGCGCGTTGCCGAGGGTGGCAACCACCAGCGCCTGGGTTTCACCGCGGGTGAACAGGGCAGAACCGTGGGCCTTGGGCAGTACGCCTACTTCTACGGTTATGGGGCGAACCGTTTTGTTGTCGCGGCCATCGATACGCGGCTCGTTGGCAACGATGCGCGAGCGCACCAGGTTGTATTCCAAATCGCCAAACAGACCTTTTACTTCGTCAGCGCTGATACCGGATTCTTCCGTAGCAAACTGGGCAACAGCTTCGCTGCGCAGCTCGCCCAGGCGGTTGTAGCGTTCAGCCTTGTCGGTGATGCGGTAGGCATCGCCAATGGCTACGCCAAAAGCCGCTTTGATGGCGGTTTTCAACTCGATATTTTGTGCCGCTGGCTGCCAATCCCAACGCGGTTTGCCGGCGTCGCGCGCCAGTTCCGCACAGGCTTGAACAACCGCTTGCAGCTCCTGGTGACCGTAAAGTACGGCGCCGAGCATAATGTCTTCGGGCAGTTCTTTAGCTTCGGATTCCACCATCAACACGGCATCTTTAGTACCGGCAACCACCATGTCCAACTCGGAGGTTTCGAGTTGTTTGTAGGTTGGGTTAAGGATGTAACCTTCGTCCTGGGTGTAAGCCACGCGGGCACCGCCAATAGGGCCGTTGAACGGAATACCAGACACTGCCAGGGCAGCGGAGGTACCGATCATAGCGGCGATATCTGGATCTTGTTTCTTGTCAGTTGATACCACAGTACAGATCACCTGCACTTCGTTGAGGAAACCCTCGGGGAAGAGCGGGCGGATTGGACGGTCAATCAGACGTGAAGTCAGGGTTTCTTTTTCAGAGGGGCGGCCTTCGCGCTTGAAGTAACCACCGGGAATACGACCGGCGGCATAGGCCTTTTCTTGATAGTGCACAGACAGGGGGAAGAAGTCCTGACCGGTTTTGGCTTCTTTGGCGCCGACAACGGTACAAAGTACAGACACTTCACCCATGGTAACCAGCACTGCACCTGTGGCCTGGCGCGCAACGCGACCGGTTTCCAGGGTTACAGTTTGGTTGCCGTATTGGAATTTTTTAATAATCGGATTCACTCTTTTATCCTTTGCTTTTCATATAAAGTTGCGTTCGCGTTTCTATTCATTCCGCGCGGCACATGGATGTGCCGCCACCGGCTACAGGCCGGTGCGAGCCCGAAAAAACCAGCAGATTAAACATCTGCGCCTGTTTTTTCAGACGTTAATAAATCAGGACAGGAAGGCCTGATTTATTAGGTGTTCGACAGATAACGCGCCATGTCTCATTTACTGGCTATCAATCGTCAATTAACAACGCGGTAAACAATGCATCCTGCCAGCGCGATAGTTTTATTTGCCTAACTACCGCAATTTCCTTCACATCCAGCAGCCCAGTTAAAAAACTAAGCCACAAAAATAAAAGTGCCCGCAGAGCGGGCACGGGACAAACTTAACGGCGCAGACCCAGTTTTTGAATCAGTGCAGTATAGCGAGAAGCATCTTTGCCTTTCAGGTAGTCCAACAGCTTACGACGGGAGTTAACCATACGGATCAAACCGCGACGTGAGTGGTGGTCGGCCTTGTGGTCGGCGAAGTGACCTTGGAGTTTGTTGATGTTGGCAGTCAACAGAGCAACTTGAACTTCCGGTGAGCCAGTGTCGCCAGCGGCTTGTTGATGTTCTGCAACAATTGCAGCTTTTTCAGAAGCACTCAGTGCCATGATGTTTTCCTCTATTAATATGCAAGCAATTTACAGCCGCGGCCGTGCATATTTACAGCCGGGCTATGGCACTGATTATCCTCTCAGCCCTAAGCGGGAGGATGTCAGCACCGACTTATTACCGGATACCGGTAAATTCCATACCCAAGGCACCAGCCTAGTCGGCGACGCGATTGGCAATAATACGTTTAGGCGCCACCCGACCGTCGTCGGTTATCTCCCCAAGGCCCAGGAACTGGCGGGGCGATTGCGCGCTTTCTGCACAAAAGACGCGCACAATATCACCTTGCTCGGCAATACGATAGACCTTTGTGTCCATCACCGGGTTGCCCTGGCGGAAGTAGTAGGCACTGTTGGCAGGCAATACCACCTCGGGCAAACTCGCCACCGGAGTATCGGCACTGGCCAGGTGTGCATCCAGGGCCTCGTAGCCACCAGCATCAAAATCTGCCTGCAGCTGCTCCAGGCTCACGCACTGGGCCTCACCAAAAGGGCCAGCCAGGGTGCGGTGCAGGGTTTTGACATGGCCGCCGCAGCCCAGAGCCTCGCCCAGGTCATGGGCGATAGAGCGGATATAAGTGCCTTTGCTGCACAGAATCTCCAACTCCAGCTCGGCTTTTTCGCCCGGACGAAAGTCCAGAATCTCGATCTTGTGGATAGTCACCGCGCGCGGCGCGCGCTCCACTTCACCGCCCTGGCGGGCGATTTTATAGAGCGGCTGACCATTGAGTTTAAGCGCCGAGTACATGGGCGGCACCTGCAGGATATCGCCTTTAAAAGCCTGCAGCGCCTGCTCGACCTGCTCGCGGGTAATACCCAGGGTAGATTTAGTCTCCAGCACATCGCCTTCGGCATCGCAGGTATCGCGGCTCTCGCCCAACTGGATGCAGGTTTTGTAGCCCTTGTCGGCGTCGAGCAAAAACTGCGAAAACTTGGTCGCCTCGCCAAAGCAGAGCGGCAGCACGCCGGTCGCCAGCGGGTCCAGGCTGCCGGTGTGCCCGGCCTTTTCCACAAAGAAGATGCGTTTGGCGCGCTGTAACGCCTGGTTGGATGTCATGCCCTGGGGTTTGTGCAAGACCAATACGCCGTCCACCGGACGGCCTTTGCGTTTAGCCATAGTTAGTTCGCATCCCCGTCAGTCGGCTCGTCATCACCTTCTTCTTTGGGGTGCAGGGCGTCCTGGGCTAAAGCGCGCTCAATCAGTGAGGACAGTGCCTGGCCGCGCACACTGGTCTTGTCGTAAATAAACTGCAGCTTGGGTACAGTGCGCATGCTCAGCTCTTTGGCGACAAAACTGCGCAAAAAGCCGCTGGCCTTGTTCAATATGGCCGCGCTCTCCAGGCTCTGCTGCTCGTCTTCTACGCCGACAAAGGTGATATAGACCTTGGCATAGGCCATATCGCGGGTCACGGTTACAGCGTTGATATTGACCAAGCCGATGCGCGGATCGCGGATCTCCTGGGGGATCACCTGGGCCAGCAGACGCTGAATAGCGTCCGAGACTCGATCTGAGCGGGTAAATTCTCTGGGCATTCGCCACCTCGGTTTCCGCCGGCATAAAACCGCACGGATTTAAAATGACAAAGCCCCACAGCCAACTAAGCCTGTGGGGCGATGGGATATCGGCCGCCCCTTAGAGCTGACGCGCTACCTCTTTGACTTCGTAAACTTCGATTTGATCGCCGACTTTTACGTCGTAGTTCTTCACACCAATACCGCACTCGAAGCCGTTGCGCACTTCGGCAACGTCATCTTTAAAGCGACGCAGGGATTCCAGCTCGCCGGTAAAGATCACCACATTGTCGCGCAATACACGGATGGGCTTGTTGCGGTATACGGTACCTTCGATAACCATACAGCCGGCCACCTGACCAAACTTGGGCGAGTTGAACACTTCGCGCACATCGGCGATACCCACGATGGTTTCCACGCGCTCTGGGTCAAGCATGCCCGACAGCGCTGCTTTGATCTCATCCAGCAATTGGTAAATGATGCTGTAGTAGCGGATATCCACACCTTCGGCTTCCGCCAGGCGGCGGGTGGCACCGTCAGCGCGCACGTTAAAACCAACGATAATAGCGTTGGAGGTCAGCGCCAGGTTCACATCGTTCTCGGTGATACCACCAATGCCCGAAGAGATGACATTGACCTGAACCTCCTCGTTGCCGATATCTGCCAGCGAGGCGATGATGGCCTCGAGAGAACCGCGTACGTCGGCTTTGACCACCACAGTAAGGTTTTTCTTCTGGCCGGATTCCATGTTGGCGAACATGTTTTCCAACTTGGCAGCCTGGTAGCGCGCCAACTTCTCTTTGCGCTCTTTCTCGGCACGGAAAGCGGCAACTTCGCGCGCTTTGCGCTCATCGGCCAGCACCACAAAGTCGTCACCAGCGCTGGGCGGATTGTCCAGACCGAGGATTTCCACCGGCGTAGAAGGGCCAGCCTTATCAACTTGCTCACCGCGCTCGTTGGTCATAGCGCGCACACGACCCACGCTCTGGCCCGCCAGCACCAGGTCGCCCTGCTTGAGGGTACCCTGTTGAACCAGCAGCGTCGCCACAGTACCGCGCCCTTTATCAACGCGAGCTTCAATAATGACGCCCTTGGCCGCTGCGTTTTCTACCGCAGTCAACTCCAGAACTTCAGCTTGCAGAGAGATAGCCTCAAGCAGCTCGTCTATACCCTGACCCGTGTGGGCAGATACCTGGATAAACTGGGTATCGCCACCATAGGCTTCAGGGATAACGCCCTTGGCAACCAATTCGTTGGTCACGCGATCCGGATCAGCGGAATGCTTGTCGCACTTGTTGATGGCGACAATCACCGGCACATCAGCGGCGCGAGCGTGAAGAATAGCTTCTTCGGTTTGCGGCATAACACCGTCGTCCGCCGCCACCACAAGGATCACCACGTCGGTAGCTTTAGCACCGCGGGCGCGCATGGCGGTAAAGGCGGCGTGACCGGGAGTATCCAAAAAGGTAATCTCGCCGCGCGAGGTTTGTACGCGATAGGCGCCGATATGCTGGGTAATACCGCCAGCTTCGCCGGCAGCCACCTTGGCCTTACGGATATAGTCGAGCAGCGAGGTTTTACCATGGTCAACGTGGCCCATAACGGTCACCACAGGCGCACGGGTAACCAGGTCACCTTCAGTTTCCAGTGACTTCTCGAGCGCATGCTCAATATCGTTCTCGCCGACCAGATTGGCTTTGTGGCCCAATTCCTCAACGATAAGTACCGCTGTGTCCTGGTCGATGACTTCGTTCATGGAAGCCATAATGCCCATCTTCATCAAGCGCTTGATTAGTTCGCCCACCTTAATGGTGAGACGCTGCGCCAGTTCAGACACAACAATAGTTTCGGGAATATTAATTTCGTGCACAATTTGGGTCGTCGGTTTCTTAAAGGCGTGTTTGTTGGTCTTTTTGTGGTGCGCGCGAATATGACTGCGGCGCGCCAGTAAATCGCCGTCTTCGTCATCACCGGCAAAGGCAAGCAGATCAACTTTACTGGACTTTTTCGGGCCTGCAGCACCGGGAGCAGCCTTCTTAACGGCCTTACCAGCGGCGCGCTTGTGACCGCGAGCATCTCCCTCTTCTTCATCAATATCATCGCGGCGATGTGATTTTTTAACAGCATGGACGTGTTTGTCATCGCGCTCTGGCACGACGGCAACAGCCTCGGCTGGGCGAGCTTTAGTCGGCGCAGGCTTGGCAGCCTTATCCGCAGGCTTATCGCTGCGCTCTTTACGCTTGGCCTCTTCGGCAGCACGCTTGGTTTCTTCCAGAGCCTTCAGCCCTGCCTGGCGCGCAGCCTCTTCTGCCTGGCGACGCTCTATAGCGGCACGGCGTTTTTCTTCAACACCATCAGTAAAGGAGAAGCGCGTTGGCGCAGCCTCGTCCGCAGGCGCAGCTTCCGATTCAGCTTCAACCTCAGCAACTACAGGCTCTTCAATTTGGGGCTCAGGCTCTGGGACGGAAACCACTTCGGGTTGAGCATTTGGCTCCAACTCGACTTGGACATCGACTTCCTGCTCAAAGTCTTCCACCTGCTCGGCAGTATTAGACTCGACCACTTCATCCTCACGCTTAACGTAGGTGCGCTTTTTGCGAACCTCAACATTTACCGTTTTGCGTGCATTACCCGTACCGGTTTTAATGGTAGTGGTGGTCTTGCGCTGCAAGGTGATCTTGCGCGGCTCGCCAGCAGCTTCGCCGTGGCTGCTTTTCAAAAAGGCGAGCAAGCGCTGCTTGTCTTCTTCTGACACTTTAGCGGTTGCGGATTTCTGCTGTAACCCCGCTTCCTGCATTTGCTTTAATAGGCGCTCTACCGGAGCACCTATGGACGTGGCGAGTTCGTTAACGGTTACTTCTGCCATTGTTGTTCCTCAGGGTTTTAGGTTGCCTTAGGTTGGGTTCTTGGCTCACTTTCAGGCAAACCAGGGCTCGCGCGCTTTCATAATCAAAGCGGCAGCGCGAGTCTCGTCGACACCTTTAATATCAATCAAATCATCAACCGATTGCTCGGCCAGGTCTTCCATAGTCACAATGCCGCGAGCAGCCAATGTAATCGCCAGCTCTTGATCCATACCCTCCATTGCCAGCAAGTCTTCTGCGGGCGCCACACCTTCAATGCGCTCTTCAGATGCCAGTGCTTGAGTCAGTAGTGCATCTTTAGCGCGCGCGCGCAATTCTTCAGCAATGTCCTCATCAAAACCTTCAATGGCGAGCATTTCTTCCAGAGGAACATAGGCCACTTCCTCTAAAGTGGTAAAGCCTTCTTCCACCAGCACACCAGCAATATCTTCATCCACGTCCAGCGCGCTCATAAACATCTGAATGTAAGAGCCAGATTCAGCTTCCTGCTTGGACTGCCAATCAGCAACGCTCATGACATTGATATTCCAGCCAGTAAGGTCACAAGCCAGACGCACGTTTTGGCCACCGCGACCTATGGCCATTGCCAGGTTATCTTCATTGACAGCGAGATCCATTGCGCGAGCATCTTCATCTACCACAATGGATTCGATTTCGGCAGGTGACATGGCGTTGATCACAAACTGCGCCGGATTATCATCCCAGAGCACAATATCAACGCGCTCGCCGCCCAGCTCATTGGATACCGCCTGAACGCGCGAACCGCGCATACCTACGCAAGCGCCCACCGGGTCAATACGACCGTCGTTGGTTTTAACCGCGATTTTCGCACGCAGACCTGGGTCGCGCGCCGCGCCTTTAATTTCGATAACCTCTTCGGCGATTTCCGGCACTTCAATTTTGAATAGCTCTACCAGCATTTGTGGTGCAGAGCGACTGAGCAGCAGCTGTGGGCCACGCGCTTCGTTGCGCACCTCCAACAACAGTGCGCGCACGCGATCGCCCATGCGGAATATTTCACGTCCGATCAGTTGGTCGCGCGGCAACACACCCTCAGCATTGTTACCCAGGTCGACAATAATGCTGTCGCGCGTCACTTTTTTAACAGTGCCGCTCACCAGATCACCCATACGGTCGCGATACTCGTCGACCATTTGCGCGCGCTCAGCTTCGCGAACTTTTTGTACAATAACTTGTTTGGCAGTTTGCGCGGCAATACGGCCAAACTCGGCGTTTTCAATTTTTTCGCGATAGACGTCGCCCACCTGCAAAGAGGTATCTTTTTCTGCAGCCTCTTCGGTGGTGAATTGAGTACCCAACTCAGCCAGTACATCATCGCTGACCACTTCCCAGCTGCGCCAGGTTTCATAGTCGCCGGTGGTGCGATTAATACTTACATCAATAGTAGAGTCTTCGTCAAAACGCTTTTTGGTGGCAGTAGCCAGCGCGATTTCAATCGCTTGAAAAATCAGTTCTTTGTCAACACCCTTTTCGTTTGACACTGCATCAGCGACCAGCAAAATTTCTTTGTTCATTGGTGTGCCTCGGTTCACTCCTCAAGCCAGTGCGAGCACTGGGTGTGGTTTCCATTTGCCCAAACAGGGAGTTGGGAATCTCAATTGCTATTAATAAAAATTAAAGCGAAAAATTACTCTTGCTTATCCGCATGCTCGCGCAGTATGTCTTCATAGCGAGGCTCCAGGTTGCCCTTGTCAATAGTATCTATCGGCAGCGAGAATTCTTGGTTATCCACTTTTAAAGTCAGGGTGTTATTTTCCACCTTAAGGATGACACCTTTAAAACGGCGGCGACCACCCTGGGCAACACGCATACGCAGGCTCACGGTTTCACCGATATAGCGCGTGTACTGCGCCTGACTGTAGAGCGGGCGATCCAAACCTGGCGAGGAAACTTCCAGGGTGTATTCACCGTCAATTGGATCTTCCACGTCCAGCACACTGCTGATTTGGCGGCTGACTTTTTCACAGTCATCTAGCGATACGCCCTGAGGACCATCAATAAAAATGCGCAATGTAGTGAAGCGCCCTTGGGTCAGGTATTCCAGCCCCCAGAGTTCGCAACCCAGAGAAGCCACCACCGGGGCGAGCATCTCGGTTAATAATTCTTGCTTGGATGCCATTGGCTAAAATCCGCAATTGCTGGCGCAAAGATTTCACGCGCCGAAAAACAAAAATGGGCCCTAGGCCCATTCATCGAATACTACTGACACAACCGCAGGCCAGTGCGGCTGGGGTCGAGCCAGGCTCAAACCCAAAAACGACAAATACAAAAAAGCCCCAAAAAGGGGCTTCTCGACCCAAGATTGCCGCCTTATGAGGCAATCTTGTTATGTCACTGGCATGCCAATTTAGCTTGCCGGTTTTACCGCTGACAGGTCTCAGCCATAAAACAAGATTTGGTTGCGGGGGCTGGATTTGAACCAACGACCTTCGGGTTATGAGCCCGACGAGCTACCAAGCTGCTCCACCCCGCGTCCGTAACTCAGCAAGCAACTGCTCAACTGAGGCCGCGAATTATAGAGAGCACCCCATAAGTGGTCAAGCAATATCGCAAGATATTTTACCTTAAATTCCTTGCCTGGCGAGAATGATCTCAAACTGCCGAATAATGCATCAGAACGAGCAAATCTATATCAGACAGGAGCTAAATAGTTTGATTGACCAGTGCGCCAGCAGGAGTTGCGCCTGGATAGACGCCTATTTCAATAAGGCGACGCGTGAGATTGATATTGCGCTTGCTGATTTGGTCAAATTCACTGGCTCTGGCACGGCGCTCATCCAGCCGACGCTGCTCAGCCTCAAAACCGCTCTGCTCGCGAGCACTGCGCGCCTCCTCACCAGCTAGGCGCTGCTCCTCCTGGCTTTTTTGTTCGGCCCGTTTGTCAGCCTCGGATTTTTCCAGCGACTTTTTGTCTTCTGCGGCTTTATCTGCATTTTTAATTGCCAGCTCCCGCTCCGCTTGGCGGGCCAACTGCGCCGCCTGAGCCGCCACCTCGCGATCTTGCCCAGAGGGATCCGCAGGTGCGCTAGCCGCCCGCTGCAGCTGTTCCGCTTTGCGCAGCGTGGCTTCAGGGTTGCCCGGGATAGGGCTAGTATCCACATTGACCGAACCACCCACGGCGTAGCTGACGCCATCGGGGCCGCGCACAAACTCATAGGTGGGGCTGCCGCCATACTGACCGGCCACCGCCGCATGAGCTTGCTCGTGAGCGCGCACTTCGCGATCGCGCGCCGCCAGTGTTTCTATTTGTTTGAGCTCGGCTTGCTCGCGCTCAGATTGAGCCGTCTTACGCCGCTGCGACTGCTCTTGCTCAGCCGTCTGCGGGGAAGAAGTGCGGCCGGTGCGATCCTGCTCGCCATCCAGATTGGGGCTATCTCCTGGCAATCGCTGGTTTTGATCACGAAAGCTCTCAGCCAATTGTTCGGTAGGTTTAAAACTGCTGGTGCGCAAATCGCCACTCTCCTGGCCAACCGGCTGCCTGCCGATTGACACATAGGGTGTCACAGCATTGGCGTAATTAGATGGCAGAGAGTTGACGCTCATGGCACTAAACGCTGTTAAGCCTTGGTATTAATCAGCGTACCCAGAGTTTCTTCAGCACTTTTTACCACCTTGGCATTGGCATCAAAAACCTGTGATTGCACTTTAATATTCACCAGCGACTCTGCCAGATCCGTGCCCTCCGGTTTGTTTTTCTGCGGCGCACTCGCCTGGGCGATTTGCTGCGCCGACTGGTTGATGGAAGCCTGGCTAGACTGCAAGCCTGCCAACCCCTGGTTTACCACTGAACCTATGTCCATTGTTAAAACCTCTTTAATTAGTGGCGCCAAAAACCTTTCCGGCTATAGCGCAAACAAAGGAAAACCCAACCCCAAATGAATCAAAAGCAGGAATCCTCCAAATACCTTTTCATTTTACGCGCAGAGCAGCACAAAAAACAGGCGGAATTGCCGGGCATGGCCGGGAATTTTAAGAAGAGTTTGGCTTAAAAAATGGCGCCATATAACTCCTCGTTAGTTTAGAGGGGAATATCCGCCGGCTGAAGCAAGCCCTGGCTAGATTGCAGGAAGGAAATTGCCTTGAGCTGCTTAAACAAGCTCTGGGCAGTAAGATGAAGGCCGCTTTTCACCGGTAACCCTGCTGCCTGCAGCGCCCGACCACTCCAGGTATTACAGTTACTAAACAGGCCATAATGCACTTGCGCGAGAAAAAACTGCCCGGTGTTTTGCTCATAGGCAGGCAGCGGAATCAACTGCCCTTGGGCATCACGCGCCAGAGAGTTATTTAGATACCCGGCAAACTTGCGCAATCCTCGCTTGTCGATAGCCAGCGGGACCCAAGTGTCCGGCGCCAATCTGGGCAGGGGGGATTGCTCATAGCCGAGCAGCTGCACCGCCGAATAGCTGGAAAAAAACAGCGCCTTGGCCGCAGTACGTTTGGATTTGCTCTTGCCGGTAAAGTAATCCCCATCCCCCCAACCAAAGCGAACATAGGCCTGCCCCTGAAGTTCACTGTGCAAGCTTGGCAAATAGGGTTCTAACAGTGGCGCCGACAAAATCAAACTGGTATGCCAACCCTCATAGACGGCATAAATGCGATAGGGTAGCTCAGTCGTCTTGGCGCTGCTTTTTGAAGATGGCGAAACGCAAGCTGTTACTAGCAAGCTAAGTGTTAGCAACACCCAATATCTGATCATAGCCTAGGCAAGCTCCAGCAAGTCCAGATTCAAATAAGTGGCAACCGTATCAGCTTGCGGCTGGGCCAAGGCTGGAACCACACCCAGACAGGGGGCAGGTAAGCGCGCCACCAGAGTGTCAATATTTTCCTGCAGCGCTGGCATATCCGCATCGCGCACATTGGCCACCCAACCGGCCAGTTTTAAACCATCGTTGCGAATTGCTTCGGCCGTCAAGAGTGCGTGGTTAATGCAGCCAAGGCGCATACCCACCACCATTATCACCGGCAAGTGCAGCACTCGCGCCAAATCCGCCAGTGTCTCGCTGGGGTTGAGCGGTACTCGCCAGCCGCCCGCGCCTTCCACCAGGGTGAAATCTGCCAAGCGCAGCGAACTGCGACAAAATCCGGCGAGGCGATCCGCAGAGAGATTGCGCTTTTCCTGCTGCGCCGCTATGTGTGGCGCTATAGGTGCCACCAAAGCCACCGGATTAATTTGCTCGTACGCCAGGTCTATGCTGGTTTGCGCGTGCAACAAAAGTGCATCGCTATTGCGCAACCCCAGCTCGCTCGGCTCGCAACCGGCGGCAACCGGCTTTAAGCCCGCAGAGGATAATCCGCGCGCGCGCGCTGCCGCCAACAAGCCGGTGGCCACCAGTGTTTTACCGGCATCCGTGTCTGTACCTGTAATAAAAAATGCGTGCTTAGCCATAGATATACAATCAAAAAAAATTAGCGGTTGTGTGCGATCAGATAAAAAACTTCGTAGCTCGCGGGCAGCCCCTGAGAGCAACGGAGAGACTCATAAGCCGCTTTAAATTGCTGCGCGCGCGCGCGTCCGGTTAAGCCTTGGGGCTGACCGGCATTGACATTGTGCGCCCCCAGGGATTTAAGTTCGCGCGTCAACTCATTGAGCTTATCGTAATAGAGCACTGGCTCTGCAGATTCGTTTGACTTGAGTTCCAAACCCGCCGCCTCGACAGCATGACCAAGAGCCTCAAGCGAGGCGAACTGATTAACATGAACAAAACTATCCACCTGCCGCCAGGCAGCTTTTAATTCGTACAAGGTGCGCGGGCCAAGTGTTGCCAACACCAAGACTCCACCCGGCATTAACACCCGCGCTATTTCACGCATTAATTGCGACAGGTTGCTACACCACTGCACCGCCAAGCTGGAAAAAATCAAGTCGATAGAGTTTGTCGCCAAGGGCAACTGCTCGGCATCGCCACACACCCAATCCAGCTGCGGCTGATTGCTGCGCGAAAACTCCAACATGCCCTGAGCTATATCCAGCCCAATAACTTGCGCCGACGGGAATTGTGTTTGTAATTTGCCAGTAAAAAAGCCCGTGCCACTACCCAGGTCGAGAATGCGCTGCGGATTAATATCTGTGGGAATTTTTTGCAGTAGTTGGCCACCTAGGTCGCGCTGCAATCCCGCCACCGAATCGTAACTGGCGGCGGCACGACTAAAGGATTGCGCCACACGTTTTTTATCCAATGCAGGTGATTCAACTGAGAAGATAAATTTTTTTATCGCCTGCAACACCTGCTCGGGCTGACTCCAATGAAGCGCATGGGCACTGGCAATAATTTCTACGCGATGATGTGTATTTAACGCACAAAGCGAATCGGCGGCAGCCACAGGCACTAGTGCATCTTGCTCACCGAGCAGATGCAGCACAGGAATATCCATTGTCGACAGCGCCTGTCGATTATCCAGTGCTGATAATAATTCCAACGACTGCAACCAAAGTGGATTTATGTCTGGCGTGCCCAGAGCACGCAGCTGCTTTAACAGCGCGCGCTCTTGTGCGTCGCCTTGCACGAGCAACCCGGTAAACAATTTAAGCGTCGCCTGCGGCTCGGCAGCAAAGCCCGTATTAAATTGGCGATTGATAGTGCGCGCCATAGCTGCAGGGTAATCGCGTGCGGCGACAAATTTGGCGTTGGCGCAAAGCGATATCAGGCCGATAATTTTTTGCGGGTAGCGCGTCGCCAACTGCACCCCCAGCATAGCGCCGAGCGACCAGCCCAACAACCAGCTGCCCGCGGGGATTTGCTCCGCCAGTGTTTCGAGCACGCCCTCAAGGCTAAACTCATTGAGCGCTGCACCGCCAAAACCGGGCAGATTAATTTCCTGCAGCTGGGCAAATTCACTTAAGCCGGCGCGCAACGGCTGCCAGGTACGGCTGTCATTGCCCCAGCCGTGGACTAGCACTAGATTAATTTTATTCATCGCCCAGCTCTTGCTGTATGTCTGCCAGAGCTGCAAGCAGCTGATCAACTTGCTCCGATGTGTGCGCCGCCGAAAAAGTTACGCGCAAACGCGAGCTGCCCGCAGGTACCGTGGGCGGGCGAATGGGAATAATTAAAATACCGCGCTCAGCCAGTTTTTGCGCAAAGGCTAAAGCTTTTGCTTCACTGCCAAGCACTATGGGCTGAATGGGCGAAACTGAATCCATCAATTGCAAACCCAATTGGCTGGCACCTGCGCGGAATTGCGCAATTAACGACTGCAACTGCTCGCGCCGCCAGGATTCAGTTTGAATCAAATACAGGCTGACGCGAGTCGCGGCGGCAACCGCTGGCGGCATAGCCGTGGTGTAAATATAGGGGCGGGCAAATTGAATCAAATATTCAATCAAGGCGTCGCTGCCGGCGATAAAAGCACCGGCGCTGCCAGCGGCCTTGCCTAAGGTGCCCATTAAAATAGGCAGGGCATTTTGATCCAAACCAAAGTGCTCTGCGCTGCCCGCACCGGTTTTACCCAGGCAGCCAAAACCGTGGGCGTCGTCCACCATCAACCAGGCATTTTGTTCATGGGCGAGCTGCGCCAGTTGCGACAGAGGCGCCATATCGCCATCCATACTGAACACGCCATCCACCACAATTAATTTGCGCTGGGCTTCGGTTTTTTCCAAACGAGTTTTTAAATTGGCGAGGTCGTTATGCACAAAGCGCTGAAAGCGCGCGCCGCTGAGCAGCCCAGCATCGAGCAGACTGGCGTGATTTAAACGATCCTCAAAGACTGCGTCGCCCTGCCCTACCAAGGCGGTAATTGCACCCAGGTTGGCCATATAGCCGGTGGAAAATAACAGAGCGCGCTGGCGACCAGTAAAGGTTGCCAACTCTTCTTCCAAGGCATGGTGTTCACTGGAATGACCTGCGACTAAATGGGAGGCGCCGCTACCAACGCCATATTGATTGGCAGCCTGTTTAAAAGCGGCGATCAAATCCGGGTGATTGGCGAGACCGAGGTAGTCGTTGGAGCAAAATGACAAATAATGTTTGCCATCCACGCTCACTTGTGGCGCTTGCGGTGATTGCAATAATTTGCGCGAGCGATAGAGATTGGCGGCGCGCCTTTGCTCCAGCTCAATAGTTAACGCAGAATCTAACGAAGTTTTGACGTTCACAGCAACTCAATATGGCGATCAGCACAGCGCCAACCTAATAGTTGGCAATG
Source organism: Cellvibrio sp. (assembly GCA_050305995.1). GTDB lineage: Bacteria > Pseudomonadota > Gammaproteobacteria > Pseudomonadales > Cellvibrionaceae > Cellvibrio. Next base: position 19,407 of record JBNLGJ010000004.1, on the reverse strand, counting down.
AAACTGAGGGTGAAAGTATTTAAATTAAAAGTGCGGTTTTCCGCCACATTAGTATCCAGCGAGCGCCAGTTTTGCCATTGCAATCTGAGCCCACCACCACCGCCCGAATAAAGATCTAATCCTGCAGCCCAGCCGTAGTTAAAACCTGTATCAGTCGCTGAGCCCTGATAGGCATCGCCATTGCCAAAATACATTACGTCGTAGTCAAAATTAACAATGGAGCCAGCAAAAGTGGGGCCAGCAAAGAGTGCCGCCGAATCGCCCAGCGGCAAACGACCAAAAGCCGCAACGGCCAGGGTAGTAACACTCCAGCGATTGGTCTCGTAGCTGTCATCGCCGGTGTAAAAACTATTGCCATCATCATCGCTGAGCAGCGTCTCTAATGCTGCATCAATCAGGTGCCCACCATCAAAGGAGATATCCAGCGAGCCCTCAACCATAAAATATTCTGAGAGCTTGTTGCCGACAAAACCGTGGATATCGACATTGGCTTTTATACAATCGCCACCGACAAACTCAGGTTTGGCCAGGGTGCGACAGGCCTCGGAGTAACCAAGGCCGAAACCACCGTAGCCATCAGCCACTACAGCCGATGAAACCACACTTAACATCAGTAGCGCGAATGCCCTTTTCCACACAGCAAAATCCTTTTAAATAAATTTACTTGGCGGCGTTGTAAAACACGGCATCCAGTTTGGCCTCTTGCAGTTGGCTGACGATAGCGGCCTCCTGCTCGTCTTCATCCTCGTGCACTTCGTAGGCTTCGGGGTTAATACCCAGCTTGCCGAACAGCTGCATATCCTTGTTGGCTTCCGGGTTGGGCGTGGTCAGCAGTTTTTCGCCGTAGAAAATCGAATTGGCGCCGGCGAGAAAAGCCAATGCCTGGGTCTGCTCGTTCATTTGCTCGCGACCAGCGGACAGGCGCACATGGGATTTAGGCATAAGGATGCGCGCTACAGCTATGGTGCGCACGAATTCAAAGGGGTCCAGATCGGCTTCGCTGTCCAGCGGAGTGCCGCCCACTTTCACCAGCATATTAATGGGCACAGATTCGGGGTGATCAGCCATATTGGCCAACTGCTGTAACAGGCCGGCGCGGTCGAGCACCTCTTCGCCCATGCCGACAATACCGCCGCAGCAGACTTTCATGCCCGCCTTGCGCACATTATCCAGGGTCTCCAGGCGATCCTGATAGGTGCGGGTGGTGATGATCTCGCCGTAGTACTCGGGCGAGGTATCCAGATTGTGGTTGTAGTAATCCAGGCCGGCATTGGCCAGGTCCTGCGCCTGCTGGGCATCAAGCATGCCCAGGGTCATACAGGTTTCCATGCCCAGGGATTTAACGCCCTGCACCATGCTGATCACATAGGGCATGTCTTTGCCCTTGGGCGAGCGCCAGGCGGCGCCCATGCAGAAGCGAGTGGCACCGCTGGCTTTGGCGGCCTTGGCCTCTTCAATGACTTTTTCCACCGCCATTAGCTTTTCTTTTTCCAGACCAGTGTCGTAGCGCGCCGATTGCGGGCAGTAGGCACAGTCTTCGGGGCAGGCACCGGTTTTAATGGAGCAGAGGGTGCTCACCTGGACTTCGTTGGGGTTGAAGTGAGCGCGGTGCACAGTTTGCGCCTGGAACATCAGGTCGCTAAAAGGCAGGTTAAACAGGGCGAGGATTTCATCGCGCGACCAATCGTGGCGAATGTTAGGGGTAACACTGGCATTCATAAGGGGTTCCTTGCAGCAGGCGGCCTGGGCCGAATAAGGACAAACTTGTCGCCATCTTATCCGAGCGCAACCAGCTGTCAACCCAAAAGCAGCCCTCAGGTTTACTAATTCATGTTAACCCTCAGCCATGGCAGAGGCTCAGGCTTTGACGGCGATCCAGGCTTAGCCCAGAATACCGACCAAGGATAACTGGCAAAAGGATTGCTCATGCCCGCCAAAGATTTACTCGATCACCTCTACCGCGCGCTTTTTCACCCTCAACCACGCCTCCCCGGCCTCTGCCTGTTGTGTGCCTGCAGTTTGGATGCTGGCGACCAGGCCAGACTCTGCCACCATTGCAAACTCAGACTGCCCCGTTTGAGCAGCCCTTGCTGCCAGATTTGCGCCCTGCCCCTGACTAAGAACTTGTCCGCGATTAACCAGGCACAATACTGCGGTCAGTGCCTGCGCCATCCTCCAGCATTTACCCAGGCGCTTATCCCCTTTAGCTACCGCTACCCACTGGATGCCCTGTTGCAGGGGTTTAAATATCACCAGCAACTTGCCCAAGGGGAGGCGCTAGGGCAATTGCTGACCGAGCATATTGCTCTGGCGCTGACTGCCAGCCCAGGTAGCAAGCCCCAGGCATTGGTGCCTGTACCCATGCACTGGCGCCGCCGCTGGCAGCGAGGCTTTAACCAGACGGAATTATTCGCGCAACAGCTCAGCAGCAAACTGCAGCTGCCTACCCTGTTCGCCTGCCAGCACAGGGGCGCCGCCCACAGTCAACAGGGGCTGGGGCGACGCGAGCGGCTGCGCAATCTACGACGCGCCTTTTACCTTAAAGCGGGTGCCGAAACTAGCGTCCGAGGTAAGCATCTGGCGCTGGTGGATGATGTAGTAACAACAGGCGCTACCGCCACCTGCCTGGCGGAGCTACTGTTGCGCGCCGGGGCGACAAGAGTCGATGTTTGGGCCGTGGCGCGCACACCCGCACCAGAAACACGAAACAATTAACCCTGTTCACTCGCTCGCCTCGAGTTTTATCGCTAGTATGATCCCTGCGATTAATTGAAGGTTAATAGCCTCAATTCGACCTTCTCCCATAAGGATTTTCATGAAGCTTTTGTTCTCGCTCAAACCCTACAAGCTGATCATCAGCTTGTTTTGCCTGGCCTCACTGCCAACTTTCGCCCAAGACCAAGATGAAGAGTCTCCGCCGCCGCCTTCGTCTGCGGCGCAACAACTCTTTTCGGCAGCCAAATCCGACCTGCTGCAATTGCGCGTATTGCTTAAAAACGGCGACAGCCAGGCATCTGTAGGCTCTGGTTTTCAGATTGGCCAAAGCCATCTGGTGATCACCAACTTTCACGTGGTCTCGCAAATCGCCCTGGAACCAGAAATCTATGTCGGCGAGTATAAGGACACCAACGACCAGAGCGGCCCCATTGAGCTGCTCGCAGTAGATGTACTCCACGACCTGGCAGTGGTGCGAATTCAACGCCAAGGCAGTAGTTTTTATCAGGTGGAGGCGCAGCAACAGGGGCAAAACCTGCCGCTGCAGCAGGGCGAGCGGCTCTTCTCTTTGGGCAACCCACTCGACCTGGGCTTTACCATTACCGAGGGCACTTACAACGGCATCAGCAGTCGCGGTTTTTCCGACCAGCTAATGTTTACCGGCCCGGTTAACCCAGGCATGAGCGGCGGCCCCAATATCACGGAAAAAGGTGAAGTCGCCGGGGTCAATGTCGCCCACCGGCGAGATGGCGAACTGGTGAGCTTTTTAGTGCCGGTGCGCTTTGTACAGGAGCTGCTGGCGCGAGCGAATCAGGACACAGTCGCCCCCGAAGACTTCAAGCCCATCATTGGCAAACAACTGCTCGAGCATCAAAAAGTGATGGTGGATACGCTGCTAAAGGAGCCCTTTAGCATTAAGCATTTGGGCCCCTATCAAGTACCAGTGCGCGAGTCAGATCAGGTGCGCTGCTGGGGCAATTCCAATAACAACAAAAAGGCTTACAGCACTGCGCTGATTAACTGCGCTATGGAGTCGGAGATATTTGTGTCTGGGGAGTTACAAACCGGCAACATCAGCATCCGCCACCAATTGCTGCACAACAAAAAACTCAACGCGCTGCAATTTAGTAAACTCGCCAGCAACTACTTTAGAGGCCAGGTGTATAGCACCAGCAAAAGCGACTCCATCACCCCCGCCGCCTGTAGCGAATCTTTTGTGAAAACCAACCATCTGCCCCTGCGCGCGATGGTCTGCGCTGAGGCCTATCACAAGTTTGAAGGGCTTTACGACTTCACACTGATTACCGCCAGCAGTGACGATAACCAAATGAGCCTGCAGAGCATGATTAATATTCTCGGCGTCTCCTATGATAATGGCGTCAAATTGGTAGATGCGTTTCTTGCCAGCCTGGATCGCAGCAGCGACAAAAGCTCAACCCAGGACACTGCAACCGCCGCCGCTGAATCAGGCACTCAGGCCAGTAGCAGCGCGGAGGTGCAACCATGAGCCTGCCCATTTTTGTCGAGATACTTAACCCCGATGACAGTGTCCTCAGCCGCCAGAGCTTCCACCATCTACCCATACGCATAGGTCGTGCCTACGATAATGAAGTGATTCTCGATGACCCACACACAGGGGCGCACCATGCACTTATCGAGCAGAACCAATTGGATGAGCTGGTGCTGCGCGACCTAGGCAGCCTTAATGGCATTAGCCTTGATAACCAGCGCGAAAATGACTTTGTGGTGAATGGCGACGCCAAGTATCGCCTGGGGCACACTCGCCTGCGTATAAGATCGCGTCACTTTGAAGTTGCCCCAGAGCTAGAAGATGTAACCAACCACCAGTGGGAAGGTTGGAAGCCAGCGCTGGCGGGCCTGCTATTGGCTGGTGCGACCAGCCTCACCAACACCTGGCTTAACGACTTAAATCAGAGCGATTTCAGCCGCTATCTGCTTGCCCTGGTCTATATGCTAATTGCCGCGCTGGGCTGGGCTGGCATTTGGGCGCTGGCGGGCCGACTGTTTACCGGCCACTCGCGCTTTGGTCGCCAATTGTTTATTACCGGCCTTGCCTTTCTCGGCTTTGAGCTGTGGGAGAATCTCAGCAGCCTTATGGCCTTCGCCTTTAGCTGGGAAAGCCTGGCCACCTTTACCAGTCACCCGACTGTGCTTATCTCTGCACTGGTGCTCTATTTCCAAATGCGCACTGCCGGCTATAAAAACCCCAGCCGACTCAAAATCTATCTCGCCGGCTTGGCAGTCCTGACCTCTGGGGTGCTACTCACCAAACAGTATCAAGCCAGCAGCCATTTTGCCGACCAGCTCTACTTGAGCAGACTCTATCCACCGGCCCTACACCTAAGCGGGGATCAGAGCCGAGAAGCGTTTATTGCTGCTATGCGCGACCTGCAGCCGCAGGTAGACAAAGACCGTAAACCCAACCCGGATAAAGACTGATCCGGCCCCAAAAGACATCACAAGGACTCAAATATGATCAAGCAAACCCTTTTCAGCATCTGCGCCAGCCTTGCCTTGGTAAGCGGCGCCTATGCCAGCAACTTCACGCTCGCAAGCAAGGACATCAAGGCTGGTGCCACCCTGGGTGCCGACCAGGTGTTTAACGGCTTTGGCTGCACCGGCAACAACATCTCCCCCGAGTTGCATTGGAGCAAACTACCCGAGGGCACCAAAAGCCTGGCTCTGACAGTGTACGACCCAGATGCCCCGACAGGCTCCGGCTGGTGGCACTGGGTGGTATACAATATGCCGGTAACCGTGCAATCCCTAGCTGCAGGTGCTGGCACCGCCGATGGTGCCGAGCTGCCAGCGGGCAGCAGCCAGGGTCGCACCGACTTTGGCGCCCCCGGCTTTGGCGGTGCCTGCCCGCCCCCAGGTGATAAACCCCACCGCTATATCTTCACGCTTTTCGCCCTTAAAACCGAAAGGCTGGATATTCCTGACGGGGCTACAGCGGCACTCATCGGCTATATGATCAACGCCAATCTGCTCGAAAAAACCAGTTTCACTGCCTATTACGGCCGCTAAATCGGCTTTACACAACGACTGGACGGCCAATCCGTGGACAGCAGGGGGCGCCAGCACCTAAAATGGCGCCCTCTTTTTTGTCACTCCTTCCTCGCAGGTATTCCATGGGCAACAAAACCCCTCTTCACTCCACCCATCAAGCCATGGGCGGCAAAATCGTCGACTTTGGCGGCTGGGACATGCCTCTGCACTACGGCTCGCAAATCGAAGAACACCATAAAGTTCGTCAGCACGCTGGTATGTTTGATGTATCCCATATGACAGTGGTCGATGTCGCTGGCCCCCAGGCAAAAGCCTATTTGCAGTACTTACTGGCCAATGATGTCGCCAAGTTAGACAACCTGCTGGGCAAAGCGCTTTACAGCGGCATGCTTACCCCTGAAGGCACGGTGATTGACGATCTGATTGTCTATAACCTGGGCGACTGGTACCGAGTGGTAGTTAACTGCAGTACTCGCGAGAAGGACTTAGCCTGGATGAATAAGGTTGCGGGGGAATTTGAAGTTGAGCTGAGCGAGCGCGCCGATCTTGCAATGATTGCGATACAAGGCCCCCAAGCCATATCCCTGACCCAAACCCTGGTTGGTGAAACCAACGCCCAACTTATCGCGTCACTCAAAGTATTTCAGGGCCTGCCATCCGGTGATTGGTTTTTTGGCCGCACCGGCTATACCGGTGAAGACGGCCTGGAGATCATGCTGCCCAATGACCAAGCATCAGACTTTTGGCAGCAGCTTGCCGCCGCTGGCGTAGCCCCTTGTGGGCTGGGCGCACGCGATACTCTGCGCCTGGAAGCTGGCATGAACCTCTATGGCCACGAAATGGACGAGTCAGTATCACCACTGGCTGCCAACATGGGCTGGACCATCGCATGGCAACCCGCCGCGCGCGATTTTATAGGCCGCGCCGCATTGGAAGCAGAGAAGGCCGCCGGCAAAAGCCATAAACTGGTAGGCCTGGTACTACGCGAACGCGGTGTTTTACGTGCAGAGCAAGTGGTGACGCTGCCTGAAACCAGCGAAAAAGGCGTAATTACCAGTGGTACATTTTCTCCCAGCCTGGGCTATTCTATTGCTCTGGCACGTGTCCCCGCCGCCATTGGCAGTCACTGCCAAGTCGATATACGAGGCAAGCAGGTAAGTGTTGAAGTTGTCGCCCCCAATTTTGTACGCCAGGGTAAAGCCCTGGTTTAAATTCCCAAATATTTGAATAGTTTTTATAGGACAGACAAGATGAGCGAAATTCGCAAAGAACTGAAATACTTGAGCAGCCACGAGTGGGCGCGCATCGAAGAAGACGGCACAGTAACCATTGGGATTACCGATCACGCCCAGGAGGCTTTGGGTGATGTTGTCTATGTGGAGACACCAGAGGTCGGCAGCCAGGTCGCTGTCGGCGAAGAAGCTGGCGTAGTTGAATCAGTAAAAGCGGCATCAGACATTTACTCACTGATTTCCGGTGAGGTTATTGCTGTTAACGAGGCGCTGCAGGATGCCCCCGAGACTGTCAACAGTTCGCCTTATGACGAGGGTTGGTTCTTCCGCGTAAAACCCGAAGACCTTGCTGAGTTGGATGAAGCGCTGAGCGCTGAAGACTACCGTGAATTGCTCGAGAGCGATGAATAGCTCCCAATAAAAAACGCGGCTTTTGCCGCGTTTTTACCTTATAAGCCGATTAAATATAACAGGCATTAGTTGGCTGATTTTATTTCTTGCTGAATTACACTCACTTGGCGCGGCCATGGGCCAGCTTTACGCTGAGCACTGGGCAACCCATCAATTGCTCTTCGTGCGCTTGCGACACTTGAGTAACTGCCAACTATCACCACATACCAATCTCTTCCCGCGCGCTTACTTTTAAACATCAGCAATTGAGCCTTATTGGGCTGTTTGGCGATGTAATCCTGCGCGGCTTTTTGATTACTGACCCCCAGCAACTGAATGGTATAACTGGCGGCAGGCCAGGATAGAATTTTTTGCTCTTGTAAGCTCAACCTACTCGCCACCGTCGACGACCCCACCGACTTACTCGGTGGGTCTTGAATCACCGGCTTGGCCTGAATAATTTTAGCGTTTGCACTCAACTGAGTATCAGGCTCTGAGTTGGTAATTTTTGCTTTTAATTCAACAGCAGGTTCAGGCTCCGTCTGCTCTATTGTTGGAGCGGCTTGAGGCAGACTATTTACCAACTGATCAAGTTTTTGCGCCTGCTGAACTACAGGGGCGACCTGCCCCTGAGATGAGAGTGCGCCAGCTTCTGGCAGAGAAGACATTATGGGCTTAACATCCGGCTCTGCCTGATTTGGGACGCTGACGATTTGCGCCGGTGCGGGCAGAGCTTGGACCTTATCTTGCTGTGAAGAATCTTCGTCCAAATATAAAAACAAAACACCGACCACGGCGAGCACGGCCGATATTGCCAAAATATGAAATACCGGCAATCCGCTAGCCGTTTTAGGTTTATCTGGCTGAGCAACGCTTGCCAACAGTTTATCCTGGGCACAATCGTGCAAATGCCCCAAATGACCTTGAGCCTCGCGCCACCAAGGCGACACCATAGCCTCAGTAAATATCTCCGGCCCGAGGTAATCGGCCATCTCCATGCGAAAATTTAAATAATCCACCGCTTCAGTGAGAGTAAATGGCTGCAAATAAAACTCATTAATTAGCAGGTCAGCGGGCTTCAGCGCCTCTAATTTATCCAGTAGTTGAGGCACACCGCAAAGTAAAAAATGCAACCGCTGTTGCTGGGGATACTTAAGCAATAACTCCATGAGCCATATCAAACAATCCTTATCCAATAAGTGAGCATTATCTATTACAACAACCGAGAGCCCTTCACTATCAGATTGCTCTTGAGCAATAAAAGATTCGATGCATGCCGGTAGTGAAGCAGCATCAGATGGCGAGTGTTCCAGCTCTAAATCTTCTACCAGTGCCTGCAGAATTTCCGCAATACCCTGACCCGGTTTTATCGGCAAAAAACTCAGTTTATCCTGCTCAGCCAATGAATCCAGAAAAGCGTGGGCAATCCGAGTTTTGCCAGCCCCCTCTTCGCCGAGCAACACCAACAAACTATTACTGAACTGACAAAGGTGCAGCAAACGATCCAGAAGCTCCCGCTGCCCTGCGGCAGTAAACAAAGGGAAGCTGTAGTCATCCGCAAATGGATCTTCAGCCAGACCATAACGCTGACGATAATCCGCTAACAATTGTCCTTGCCCAGACTCCGAGTGCTCGTCAAAAAGATTTCTCTGGTATTGCTGGCTCATCACATTCTGCTGCTCTCTCAAGGTGGTATCAAGAGTCATATCTAAGTCACCTAGGACTTCAAAACAATTTATTGATCACTGCGCAGCGCTTCAAAAGTCTGCGCCAATAGGTCTGCCGGAATATCGCTAGTAACTATGGCCTTCCCCATAGCGGCCAAAAGTACCAGACGCAATCTGCCATCCAGAACCTTTTTATCCACACCCATCAGCTCCACAAAAATTTCTGGAGCCATATTTGAGGGGGCTTTAGTGGGCAGTTTGGCGCGCTCTAATAGAGTAAATATCCGCGCAAGCTCTTCCTTATTAATCGCGCCCATACGCCATGAAAGATCCGCCGCCATGGCCATACCCGCACCTACAGCTTCGCCATGCAGCCAGTTGCCATAACCCTGGGAGGTCTCAATTGCATGACCAAAGGTATGACCAAAATTTAAAATTGCGCGCAGGCCACCCTCTCGCTCATCCTGGGCGACAACATCTGCCTTATTCGCGCAAGAACGTTTAACTGCATAAGCCAGAGCTTGAGCATCCTTGGCCATAAGCGCATCCATATTGTCCTCTAACCAAACAAAGAACTCATAATCGCCAATGAGACCATATTTAATAATTTCGGCAATTCCGGCAGACAGCTCTCGCTCCGGCAGGCTCGTCAACAGCGCCATATCAGCCACTACTGCTCGCGGCTGATAAAAAGCGCCAATCATATTTTTACCTAACGGGTGGTTAACACCGGTTTTACCACCAACAGAGGAGTCAACCATGGAAAGTAGCGTGGTTGGGATTTGGATAAATTCAACTCCACGCTGGTAGCATGCGGCAGCAAAACCCGTCATATCGCCCACCACACCGCCACCCAAGGCAATTAATGTGGTAGTGCGGTTATGCCTACTGCTCAGCAGCTTGTCGAATATTTTGTTGAGGGTTTCCAGATTTTTAAAAGCTTCGCCATCTGGAAGAACACAACTATCAACTTTAAATCCAGATAGCTGTTCCATTAAAGGCTGCAAATATAGAGGCGCTATTGTTTCATTGGTCACAATACAAACCTGTTGCCCAACTATGTGTTTAGCAATCAAGCCCTGGGCATTTAACACACCGACCCCTATGTAAATGGGGTAGCTTCTTTCGCCCAAATCTACATTTAAAACCTGCATAACCAAAAACTTCCTAAGCGGCAAAAATCAGCGCCCACTCTAGCATAGACGCCTAACGTCTGCTTTAGGTTTGCCAATATCACGAGGGAAATTGATTATTTGTGGTCGTTAGCGAGTTGCACTATTTCCTGGGCAACGGCTTTAGGGGAACGCCTATCGGTATTAACAATGTAAGTCGCCGCCTCTCTATAAAGCGGATCCCTTATATTGATAAGGTCGATGATTTTCTGGCGAGGGTTTTCAACCTGTAGCAGTGGCCGCTTTTTATCGCGAGATGTTCGCTCAACCAACTGATCGATAGGCGCAGTAAGATAAATTACGAGACCAGCAGCCTTCATCAAGGCTCGATTTTCCGGGCGCATAATTATACCGCCGCCTGTAGCTATTACGGTATGTGGCTCTTGAACCAGATCGCGCAGGACAGCGGTTTCACGATCGCGGAAGCCGTCCTCACCTTCCATATCAAAAATCCATGGAATATCAGCCCCGGTCCTATCTTCAATGACGCGATCGCTATCACGGAAATTAAAAGAAAGTTCGGCCGCCAAGAGGCGACCGATGGTTGACTTGCCGGCCCCCATAGGGCCAACAAGAAATATGGTAGAACTAGACATTAATTGGTCAAACTATCTTCAACAATCTTGGGTGTAACAAAAATCAACAATTCTGTTTTAAATTGCTTATCAACGGTTTTCTTAAACAAGCGTCCCAAATAAGGAATGTCTCCTAACAAAGGAACCTTGTCTTCACCTTTAGTACCCTCTTGAGAGTACACACCACCCAATACAACTGTTTGGCCATTATTTACCAAAACCTTAGTTTGTAGACGAGTAATATCTACAGTTGGTACGCCTGTCTCCGTAACTTCACCCAATGAATCCTTAAAGACCAACAAGTCCATAATAATTCTGTTATCTGGCGTAATTTGAGGAGTAACTTCTAATTTAAGTACCGCCTCTCGGAAGCCTGTAGTTGTACCACCACTTGGCGCCGTCTCCTGATAACCAATTTCCTTACCAGATTTGATAATTGCCAATTGCTTATCAGAAGTAATTACTTTGGGCTGAGAAACAATTTCAGCATAACCAGAGCTTTCCAATGCACTCAACTCCATATCCAGGAATGCGCTATCTGTTAACACCCCAACAGAAAGAGTCCCAGTAGGATTGTTGACAGGCAAATTAACCATATTGTTTTCTGTGAGATTGAGAGTGCCACCATGTTGGAACCAATTGCCAGGACTGGTGCCGTCCTTATCATCCAATCCTGCCTGAGAACCCGCCACCTCAATCAATCGATTATTATTTAAGTTGTATCCAACACCTCCCCAACGAATACCCAGCTCACGTTGGAAATCGGTGTTAGCAATTACAATTCTGGCCTCTATCATCACTTGACGAATAGGGATATCTATCTGATCAACCAATCGCTTAAAAGCCTCAATACGATCTGCCGTGTCGGTAATAATGATAGAATTGGTTCGCTCATCAACAACTGCTTGACCACGTTCGGACAAGACGCTACCAGTAGACTGGTTGGCCCCGTGACTGCCTCCGCCGCCGCTCTTCCCACCAGACTCCCCTCTAAACAACTCAAACATAGCTTTGGCATTCGCATATCTGACACGAATATATTCAGTGCGCAAAGGCGCCAACTCTTCAAGTTGCTTTTTAGTCGTTATCTCCTGACGTTCGCGCTCTGCAATTTCAGCTGCTGGAGCAACCATCAACACATTGCCTACTTGGCGCTTATCTAAGCCCTTAGTTTTTAGCACCAGATCCAATGCCTGATCCCAGGGCACATTTTGCAAGCGCAAGGTAATGCGTCCTTGGACAGTATCGCTCGCGACCAAATTCAAGTCGGTAAAGTCAGCAATAATCTGCAATACCGCGCGCACCTCAATATCCTGGAAATCCATACCAAGTTTTTGTCCGGTGTATTCAAAGTCTTTCTTTTTCTCTTGTTTTTCACGCGCAGTCAGCGGTTTAACGCTCAGCACATACTCGTTATCTGTTTGGTAAGCGAGATAATCAAAGTCACCTGTTGCGCTAATGTTAAGTACAGTATCTTGGCCATCTTGGCCGGCTGCAACCAAAGTGACGGGAGTAGCAAAATCGACGACATCCAAACGGCGACGAAGCTCAGCAGGTAAATAAGTATTTTTAAACGAAAGCTTAACGCCAGCACCAGTGCCAACCATATTGGCACTCACTTTAGGATCTGACAGAGTTACAATTACCCGCCCCTCCCCAGTCGCTCCGCGGCGAAAATCGATGTTATTAATCTGCAATCCTTTAGCGGCACTTTTTGTTACTGGCTCAGCGGTTTTACTCGTCGCTATAGCCAAATCTGCGCGGCCCGCGCCTTTTGAGGAGGCCACATCAGCAGCGCCAACCTCCACAACAAAACTATTACCTTCGGTACGCGTAGTGTATGAGGAGAGCTGATTTAAATTCAGAATCAATCTGGTGCGCCCCTCTGTGGTCAACACCATTGCGCTCTGGCCATTATCCACTGCCAATGGAAAACGCCGCTCCTTTAACCCACTAACCACATCGGGAAAATCCAGCACAATCCTTGCAGGCTGCTCAATGGTATAGCCCTTGGGCTGTGGTGGCGCCGCATCAAAAGCCATGCGCACTTCAAAGCGCTCACCAGGCAATTGCGCAAAGTCAATTTTATTAAGCGTATTCGCCCAAACAAGCGGTGACGCCATACAGGCTAAGAAGCACACTATTTTTCGCATATTCAACCCCAATGAGAATAAAGCACACATGTCCGCTTATTCCTTTTCTTCTAATTTGATAATTCTGGGACGCTCGACCCAACCACTTGAACCGTCAGCAACAATTTCCATTACCTCGATCTGCGAGGCATCAGTGGATATTATTTTGCCGTTGTTCTTACCCAAATAATTGCCAACTGTTGCGGGAACCACACTGCCTTCGCCATTATCCATTAATGCCCAGAGCTTTCCGCCCTTGGAAATACTACCCACCATTTTTAGTGACGTAATATTGAAGCCCTCAAGAAACTCCTTGATTCGATTTGGATCTGGCGCAACAGATCTTCCACCCTTAGCCGCTTTTTCATCCACGGGCACCGGCTTTTCAAATGGACTGCGAAGCGTCATGGCACTGTAAGTAAAGGGCTGATAGGGGGTAAAACTAGGGAGCGGATCAATCTGCCCATGTGGACGCCGCCTTGTTTCAGCCATAAAGTCCTGCAAGTCCTGAAATTGACCGCTACCACCGCAGGCACTCAGACCAAATAATATAAGTATCACTTCAAAAACTATCAGGAGCTGCTTCATTTATCTTGCTCCATTGATTTATAGCGATAGGTTTTCGCATCGATTTTCATATTTAAGCCGCGCCCCTCTTTGGGCGTCGTAATTTTAAAATCGTGCAATGTAACAATACGAGGCATGCCAGCAACACCGCTGACAAAACCGCCCATGTCGTGGTAACCGCCCTGAACATCAATGCTGATAGGAACCTCAACATAGTATTCAGCAACCTTATCAGGCTGAATGGCGACACTATTAATGGTCAGACCAGATTCACTGCCTCTTTTACCTATGTCCTCTAGCAACCCTGGAACTTCAGTTTTTGCCGGAAGACGGGAGAGTAGCGAGTCAAATGTGGTTCTCATTTCTTCCATTTGCGCCTTGTAAGCCTCTAGGTTTGCAGCTTCAAAACTCCTTTTCTTAAAGGTCTCACGTAGAGTCTGCTCCTTTGCCTCCAGCTGCCCAAGCGACATATTCAAGTCACTGATTTGCGCGTAGTAAGTTCCTACCAGCACTAAAACGACCAGAAGGGCACAAACAAATACTTTTGCTGGCAGAGGCCATACACCGATACGCTCAAAGTCAATGTCATTGAGATCCAGCTCATTCAATTTATCTATAGTTTCTTGCAGTGACATTTATTTTTTCGCCCCCGCTTTAACAGAGTTGTTTTTATCTGCATCCAAGCCAGCAGGTGCCGATGTCTGTACAGTCACCACAAAACGACTTGCCTGATCCCCCTCATCGGGAGCTGCAGTAACAGAAATCAAATTAGGTGCCGCATACCAATCTGAAGCATCCAGGTTGCGCATAAAGCTCGCTACTCGATTATAGGACTCTGCAACGCCCTGAATCTCCATTGAGTTCCCCTTGCGCTCCAAATAAGTCACGTAAACTCCGTCCGGCACTGCTCTTGCGAACTCATCAAAATAACGGACGATTACAGGACGAGTACCTTCAAGATCCTGAATAACTTTTATTCGCGCCAAAAGATCATCGCGCACTTTTTTGAGTTCGCTGATTTCTTTAACTTGCGCATCCAGCTTGGCAATCTCCTGATCCAGCAATCTATTTCTGGCATTTTGATTATCAATTTGCCCTTGAACATTGGCAATCCAGGCATAAGCTGACAAGCCTGCAACAATAAAAACAGCGACGATAATTCCTAGAAATTCACGCTTCTTTTGTTCGCGATATGCCTGGCGCCAAGGCAATAAGTTTATCTTTGCCATTAGTCAAAACTCCTCATTGCCAGACCAGTCACAATCATTAATGAGGGGGCATCTGTTGCCAGTGCTACAGCATTAACGCGGGACGAGACAGACATACGCGCAAAAGGATTGGCAACAATCGTCTGGGTTCCCAACTTTTCCTCAATCAATCCAACCAAACCTTCAAGCGAGGCAACGCCGCCCGCCAAAACTATGTAATCCACATCGTTATATTGGCTGGCAGAGAAGAAAAACTGCAAGGAACGGGTAACCTGTTGAACTACAGCATCTTTAAAGGGGTTTAACACTTCAGCTTCGTAATCATCTGGCAGCCCACCTTGCTTTTTAGCAAGGCCAGCTTCTTCGCGAGACAGCCCATAACGACGCTGAATCTCTTCAGTTAACTGTCGTCCACCAAATAACTGCTCACGGGTATAAACCGTTTTCCCATCCACCAGAACACTCAGGGTTGTCATAGTGGCGCCTATATCAATAATCGCCACCACCTGCCCCTCTTGCTCTTCCAATTGCTCAGAAATCAACTCGAATGCCCGTTCCATACAGTAGGCCTCAATGTCAACTATCTCAGCCACAAGCCCAGCCTCACTAAGCACCTGCTCGCGCATTTCGACATTTTCGCGCCTACAAGCAGCTAATAATACCTCTACCTGCTCAGGATTTCGTGGAGACACCCCCTGGATTTCAAAGTCGATTGCGACCTCCTCCAGTGGGAATGGAATATATTGGTCAGCCTCTGCGGCGATTTGATTTTCCATGGCGTCTTCACTTAATTCGCCTGGCATGTCAATCATTTTGGTAATTACAGCAGAACCAGCCACAGCTACTGATGCAAACTTAAGCTTGGTTTTGGATTGCTTAACCATGGCGCGGATTACCTCAGCAACAGCTGCAGGATCTGCGATATTCTTCTCCACCACCGCGTTTGGCGGCAGCGGCTTTACGGAATAGGATTCAACGCGATAGCGATCGCCAACGCGGATTAATTCCAGCAACTTTACCGAAGTGGAACTTATATCAAGTCCAACCACCGGTTTGGCCTTCTTGTCTAGAAAACTTAAAATGCCCATTTTTCTATCTATTTCCGTAACTTAGACGTAGTTTATGTTATAGCACTTTAACTTAAGCCTGCAACAAACCGATGAATATGTAAACAACTAAAAAGCCCGTATAATGCGCGCCTCCCTTGGCAATTTTGCTAACTCATTAATTCGCTTGGAAAAAATGTTCAGTAAACGATCCCTCTTCCGTGCTTTTCTCTGGCTGCTACTGTCCGGTTTCAGTGTTACCTTGGTGACTTTTGCAGGACTTTACCTTTACTTGAGCCCCAAACTGCCGCCGGTGGAAAGCCTTAGGCAGGTTAAATTACAGACGCCACTCAGGGTTTATTCAAGTGATGGCAAGCTAATTGGGGAGTTTGGTGAGCAGCGTCGCACACCTCTCAGGTATGACCAGATACCACCGCTTTATATAAAAGCGCTCCTGTCCGCTGAAGATGCAGATTTCTTCGAGCATCATGGCGTTTCTCTTCGCGGCCTGTTGCGAGCAGGTTCACAAATATTAACTTCCGGACAGATCCAGTCCGGAGGAAGCACACTTACTATGCAATTGGCGCGTGATTTTTTTCTCACTCGCCGCCAAGTCTTTACACGCAAATTTAACGAAATCCTCTTATCCTTTGAAATTGAAAGGAAATTTTCAAAAGAGGAAATTCTGGAATTATTTAACAACAAGATGTTTTTCGGTAACCGTGCCTACGGACTGCAGGCCGCCGCACAGATCTATTACGGCAAAGATATCCAGGAGTTAGGGGTCGCCGAATACGCCATGATCGTAGGCGTTCTTAAAGCGCCTTCAGCCTACAACCCCTTGGCCAATCCTAAGCGAGCCATGATTCGCCGCAATTGGATTCTGGGGCGGATGCAGGAGCTTGGCTATCTCAGTCAGGCCGACTATGAAGCTGCGATAAAACAACCCAACAATGCGCGCTATCACGGCACCACCCTGGACCTAAATGCTCCCTACATAGCTGAAATGGCCCGCCAGGAAGCCATCGACAGATTTGGCGACGCTGCTTACAACGATGGCTACAACATCTACACCACCGTCGACAGCCGCCTCCAAGCAGCAGCGCAGCAGGCGATCCACAAAGGCCTGATGGATTACGACCAGCGTCACGGCTATCGCGGCCCCGAGAAGCACCTACCCCCATCCGAGCAGGCCGATCTCACCGATTGGCAGGACTTGCTACAAGAGATACCCAGCCTTGGCAATCTGGAGCCAGCAGCAGTGACGCAAATCGAAGATCAATCGATCAAAGTTATGCTCAGCAATGGCGACTTTGTAGATATTGGCTGGGAGCAAGGCCTGAGCAAACTTCGCCCCTATATCAACGAGGACAGTCGTGGCGCCGCCTACACGTCGGCAGGGCAATTTTTAACCCTAGGCGATGTGGTCCGAGTAACCAAGGACGAGCAGGGCATCTGGCAATTTAGCCAAGTGCCGGCAGCACAGTCAGCACTTGTTTCGCTTGATCCCGTAGACGGTGCAATTCGCGCCTTAATAGGCGGATTCGACTTTAAACAAAGCCACTATAACCGCGCCACCCAAGGCGCTCGCCTGCCCGGTTCCAGCTTTAAACCAGTGCTTTACACCGCTGCACTGGAGCATGGTTTTACCCCGGCCTCCATTATTAACGATGCACCTATAGTTATTGAAAACACTTCATCCGGAATCCCCTGGCGTCCAGAAAACGACGACGGCAAATTCAAGGGGCCCATGCGCTTACGCCAAGCCCTCTACCAATCGCGCAATCTGGTATCCATTCGCCTCCTGCAAGCCCTTGGCATGCAGACCCTGCTCGATAGCCTGACTCGCTTTGGCCTCAATAAAGACGAATTCCCACGCGACCTAACCCTGGCGCTGGGTACTCACGCCCTAACGCCGGTGCAAATAGCTGGCATCTATTCGACGTTTGCCAATGGGGGCTACAAAATCGACCCTTATCTGGTAACCCGCATTGAGGACACCAAAGGTAAAATCGTTTTCGAAGCTAACCCGAAACGAGTATGCCAAGAGTGCGATAACCAGTTGCCGAGCACCACTGCAGAGGACGACACTCAAACCGAACCTACACAACCCCCACTGGATCCTCTCCTTCAGGCCCCACGGATTATCGATAAGCGCATTGCCTATTTGATGGATTCCATGCTGAAAGATGTAGTCCTCAAGGGCACAGGAAGTAAAGCTATGGCGCTGGGGCGCTACGACTTGGCAGGAAAAACTGGCACCACCAACGGCCCGCGCGACACCTGGTTCTCAGGCTACAACCCTAAATTGGTCGCCTCTGTTTGGGTTGGGTTTGATCAAAATACACTTTTAGGGCGCCGCGAATTTGGCAGCTCTGCAGCTCTGCCCATCTGGATGGATTATATGAAGGTGGCACTGAATGGCATGCCCGAGCAGATGCGTCGCCAACCTGAGGGTATAGTCACTTTGCGCATCAACCCAGAGACAGGCAAGCCAGCGCAACCAGGTGACCCAGATGCGATTTTTGAAGTTTTCCTGGGTCAGGCCGTCAATCGCAACGAGCCCGAACCAAGCGAAGAGTCCGAACAGACCAACCTGCCAGATGAGTTGTTTTAGCCAGCGTTTTAATTGTTAGGGGCGCCCAGCTTCCACAAATAAGGTGAGTTAAGCGTCATCACCAGGGGCTTTCGCCCCTGTGCAGCTCTGCGCAGTGCGGCCCAGCCCTGCACTTCCAATTGGCGCCCCTGTAGGCGGCGCCAATCCTCTTGACGATATCTGAATGCCTGCCAATCTCTGCGCGGCACCCTCAAAGTCAGCCCACCCTCCAAGTCTAGCCAAACCTGATTTTTAGCTGTGCTAACTTTTTCTATCCGCCCCTGCACACGCAAATATCCGGCGTCACGCGCAGTTAAGCTGCGACTCTGACGAGGCTTCCATGCTGACGCAGACCAGACCCCTAGTCGCCGCACTCGCGCCTGTTGCTGCAACGAGAACAAACAGCCAGCCTGGCGATCATTAGGGGAGATTACCACCACAAAAGCCAAGCCCCGGCGCAACAATTCACCCGCCAATGTTTGTCCTTTGGCGTTGTAGACATGCGCCAGACTGCGGCCATAGTGATCTTTAAATTCCACCTCAAACCCCAACCAAACTCGACCGCCAGAGCTACTTACAAAATTCTGCGCTGCCGCGCGAGCTTCAACTCCCAGTGCCTGCCCAGGCTGATCACCATGGGCGATTTCAGGCGCATTGAGCCCCAACACCCGGACACTGCGCCCATCGACCAACTTGAGTGTATCGCCATCCACCACTCGAGTCACAGCCACAGCAGCGCCCTGGGGCTGACCGCACTCAGCATGCCCATAGCCAGCAAACAACCATAAAAAAACGCCGAGGATTGCAGCCCTCGGCGTTTTCATTAGCAGTCGTTGCAGTTGATTAACTGCCACCAGCTTATTTCTTGGCAGCGATACGGCTGCTGAAACGCTTGGTGAAGCGGTCGATACGACCACCGGTGTCAACAACTTTTTGTTTGCCGGTATAGAAAGGGTGACACGCGTTGCACACGTCAACGTGAAAGTCTTTACCCAGGGTAGAACGGGTTTTGAAGCTGTTGCCGCAGCTGCAATTTACAGCTACTTCAACGTAATTTGGACGAATTTCTGGTTTCAT
>JBNLGJ010000003.1:0-54754 GCA_050305995.1 Cellvibrio sp. | reverse complement strand
TCAAAAGTCAGTAGCTTCGCTCCGGTGCAATTAGTGGTTTTGTGGCAGCCTGCTTCGTAGCTCGGTGCTGCTAGAAGGTTAAGTGCAAGCGCACTGCGTAGTGTGGCTTGCCAGTAAGAGGGTTTGTTGCCAATATTGGCAACACTAATTTAATCAGGGTGCCGGGGTTGGCGTTGTGTTCTATTCCAGTCCTTTGCCGCATCGGCATCCATAACAATACGCGCCAGGTCCGCACACTTCGTGTGCTTGACGTAAAAACCTGTCGGTTTTTACGCACCTGTGCTCAGCGTTATGAGAACCAGAATGATTGAACTGAGAGAATTCAAAAACGAAGATAAAGAGCTTTTAGTCTCTTATCTCAACGTGGAATCTGTTGCTAAATTTATATCCGCAAAATTGCCGCAGCCTTATACGAAGGAGGCTGCAACATGGTGGGTAGATACAGGCAGCAAAATTGGAATTGTTAAAGCCATAACAAAAAATGGTGAATTAATCGGTTCAATAAGTGCAATTGCCGGAGAGTTTGAAAGGCAAAAATCAGCTGAAATTGGCTATTGGCTTGCACAGCCTTTTTGGGGGCAAGGTTTTGCTTCGCAAGCCCTAACTGAATTTTCCAAATACATATTTCAGAACACGGAAATAGTTAGGTTATATGCTCCAGTTTTTGAGGGTAACGCAGCTTCTGCTAGAGTCTTAGAAAAATGCGGCTTTAAGTTAGAAGCAATATTGGAAAAAGCCTTATATAAAAACGGTTCATTTTATAATGAGCATCACTACGCGTGTATCCGCTCATAACAAAGTGTTCCAACACCGTTCCGGCGCTTCGCGCCTCCACTCGACAGTTTGTAAGTAGCGCATTTAGCGAATTGCTGCGCAAAGTTTATCGCAATGCGCTACTTACAAACTGCCGTTGTGCTTAGCGTTAAAAAGGAGAAATAAATGAATAAACTATTTTGTGTTGTTGCCTTTTCAGTAATATCTTGCATGCCTATTTGTGCCTCTGCGGCCACTCCAGAAATACTTTCGAACGGCTTCACTGCATACAAAGAGAGTGGCGCAAAAACTGCCCTTGAAGCTTGGATTAAAGGAAGCGGTATTGACGGTAGCAAAGAAGCTTTGGCGCAAGCAAACATGCTAGTTCAAATTGGTGAATACTACGGAAAATATTTGAGCTATGAATTAGTTAAAAGCAACAAAATTAGCAAAAATACGAATGTTTATCTTGTTGTAATAAATTATGAAAAAGGTAGTGTTTTTGCAAAATTCTTTACGTATGTCACTCCAAGCGGAAAAGAAGTTACGCAAACCTTTAACTTCAATACTAATGCCGACTTAATATGGCCATCAAATGCCATTTATGGGTCGTAATTTTTAACAAGGCGTTGATTACAAACTGCGGCTGAACTTCACTTTATGGTTGCCGGGCTTCCTAAACGTTTTCGTCGGAAAGTTCGTTCTGTGTTCGTCAATATCAAGAGCGGCATTTGCATCAAAAGTCAGTAGCTTCGCTCCGGTGCAATTAGTGGTTTTGTGGCAGCCTGCTTCGTAGCCCGGTGCCGCTAGAAAGTAAAATGCAAACGCACTGCGTAGTGTGGCTTGCCAGTAAGAAGGTTTGTTGCCAATATTGGCAGCAACAATTTAATCCAGGGTGCCGGGGTTGGCGTTGTATTCTATTCCAGTCCTTTGTCGCATCGGCACCCATAACAATACGCGCCAGGTACGCACACTTCGTGTGCTTGACGTAAAAACCTGTCGGTTTTTACGCACCTGCGCTTAGCGTTAAATCAAATAGGAGTACAAATTGAAGAAATTACTTTGTTTTATAGGGCTTATGCTCAGTTCATCACTTGCCTTTTCAGCAAATGAAGTTAAGTTTCCTGATTTAGGAGCTGAAGAAATTGCACAAATAAATCAGTACGCTGAAAAACTCGTATCTTCCATGCAGAAGAATGCAACTCCGGAATTCGGCTACGATGAAAAATCTGTTCAATTTCTAAGTGAAGTTATAACTAGAGAAGGGAGTGGGTATTCTGAACAGGCAAAGGAAGTCCTGCCAAGCGTATATGGTTCTTACCTTGGCGTTGCCATAATTAAAAAATATGGTGGTAAATGGGTAAATGCTGAAGGTATTGGGTATGGAGTTATGATCGACGCTAATAATATTGCCTTTCCCTTTAATAAGGTTTCCAAGCACATTGAGAATGGTGAAGAAGACTCAATTTATACTCTTTATATGAATGCCAATAACATGCAAAAATTTATAAAGAAAGCTAATTAATTTAACAAGTCACGCCAGGGTCGCAGGCTTCACCTGCTGGACGTAAAAACCTGTCGGTTTTTCCGCCCCTGCGCTCAAAGGTTATGGTTGCTTAGCTTCCTAGACGTTTTCATTAGAAAGTCCGTGCCGCGCTCGTCAATATCAAGTGCGGCATTTTCATCAAAAGTCTGTAGCTTCGCTCCGGTGCAATTAGTGGTTTTGTGGCAACCTGCTTTGTAGCTCGGTGCCGCTAGAAAGTAAAATGCAAACGCACTGCGTAGTGTGGCTTGCCAGTAAGAGGGTTTGTTGCCAATATTGGCAACAGCAATTTAATCCAGGGTGCCGGGGTTGGCTTTGTGTTCTTAATCCTTTCCTTTCCTTGCCGCATCGGCACCCATAACAATACGCGCCAGGTCCGCACACTTCGTGTGCTTGACGTAAAAACCTGTCGGTTTTTACGCACCTGCGCTCTGCGTTATGCAGTAATAAATTATGGACTATACAATTTTAATTAAAGAGATTGAGTCGGTTTTTCCGTTTATTAAGAAACCAGCAGGTCTCGAAGTATCCTTTCATAAAGTTGACTGTTACGATTGCTTATGTCTTCAGCGAGAAATGGAAAAATATCCCAATCAAGAATTGCCAAAAAATGCATTGAGGTGGCTTCATAATGAGTGGTCATGTCTTTCAGCTAAAGGTTGGGCATGGGTTCTTCCTTCGTTTTTAAGATACTGCGTAATCTCGAACGAGACTTCAGATGGTTCGGAAACTGAGTTTCTAATTTATAGTTTAGCGCCAGAATTGAAATACGAAAAAGATACTATCAATAGGCTAACGGAATTAAATAAAGAACAAATATCCTGTCTTATTCATTTTATTGAATGGTTTGAGGCGCAGGAAGAATGGGCAAATTACTGCCCAGAAGAAATGCTTAGAGCAAAGCGTTTTTTGCTGAATGTAAATGCATAACAAGGCGTTGCAGCATCAGTCGCTTCGCTCCTTGGACAGTTTTTAAGTCGCGGCTTTGTGGTTTTGCTGCGCAAAAGTATTCCACAAAGCCACAACTTAAAAACTGCCGCTGAACTTAACGTTATACGTACGGGTTCGTTCAAGTTTTGTAGTTGTATTTGGCCACGTGCCATCGAGGGGAATTCACTTTTAAATCCCCTGCCAATTTTTAAGATGCACTGGTTGTTCCGGTGCCAATAGTAAATAAAGCAGTAGAGGGTAAATTGCACTTCGTAGTGTGGTTTGCTAGTAAGGAAGTAGGGCAGGGATTCGGCCTAGCGCTTTTTCCCTTCTCAAGGTAGCAGTAAGTTGCCATCTAGTACTAAAGTGCAGCTTGGTGCCACTATCAATTAAAGCTACACTTTGTTCCGCAAAGTGTTTAATTCAGGGGCATCAGGCCGTGCGTATAACAAGCCAAGGCAGCATGACTTATTTTGCTGTCGCTTCGCTCCAAAAACGCAAAATAAGCCTCTGCTTGGGGCGTTATGGTTGCGGGGCTTCCTAAACGTTTTCGTCGGAAGGTTCGTGCCGCGTCCGTCAATATCAAGTGCGGCATTTACATCAAAAGTCAGTAGCTTCGCTCCGGTGCAATTAGTTGTTTTGTGGCAGCCTGCTTCGTAGCTCGGTGCTGCTAGAAAGTTAAATGCAAACGCACTGCGTAGTGTGGCTTGCCAGTAAGAGGGTTTGTTGCCAATATCGGCAACACTAATTTAATCAGGTGCCGGGGTTGGCGTTGTGTTCTATTCCAGTCCTTTGCCGCATCGGCATCCATAACAATACGCGCCAGGTCCGCACACTTCGTGTGCTTGACGTAAAAACCTGTCGGTTTTTACGCACCTGCGCTCAGCGTTAACCCTACAAGGAAGCTGTGAATGATTTCAGCATATTCTCCAGTTTTAAAGAAAAGTACTTCAAGTTCACCTGATTGGTATAAGCATTTTCATAGTGTATTTTATATGTCTCAATTAACTAATCAGGTGCTGCTATCATATTTGGAAAGCAAAATTGAAGATGATAAAGAGTATATGATTAGGGTTTTAGGGGATGAGTTGCTTGATAAAAAAGTAATTCGGAAAGACTCTGAGTCAGGGAGGATGATTGTATCTAAAGCCGAAGCCCTTAAATCCATACATATAGAAGATACAATTGATCAAATTATCGAGAATGTTTTTGAAAATAGAGAGCAAATGATAGAAATGTGCTTGCTCGGCATGGGGGTTGAGCATGAGTATAGCACAAAAAAAGACATCGATATTGATCGAAATAAGCTGCTTAAGTCTACCACCTCAAAAAACTGGTTCGATCTTATAAAAGGGCTGTTAAACGTATGGGAATTTATATTTCTCTACGGTGCTATTGAGTCCGCCTTTAAAGATATCTTGTCAAAACAGGGGCAGGTCAGAGAAGAAGATCTACTTGGAAGTGTTTTTGACCAGTTTGAAAATCTAGCTGATAATCTAGGATTTGAAAAATCTGATATCGAGAAAATTTGGTTTTTCTATACAGAGCTAAGAAATATTTATGTGCATAATCATGGGCTTATTAATAACCGAATTAAGTCCAATCTTGGTGGAAAGCTAGAAGGCTTGAAGAGCGCAATCTACAGCATTCACGGAGAAACAATTTTGATTGTAGATTTGGAAGATATATTGAAAAAGAATCTCGTTGAAGATTCAAAATTTTACTTTATGCGTGATGTTGAACTGAATGTCTTTAGAAATACGATGATTCATTTTATTGAAAGCCTTGAGGTATCCCATGTAGATGGGTTAACAAGTCAAAGCACGCGGACGCAGTAAACTGCGCCGGTGTTTGAAGCGTTATGTGAGTCGAGCATGGAAGTAACCAATCCGACCGTAGAAGAAGTACGACTTTGGGCCTATTCGGAAGATAAGTGGCCTCATGACGAATGGGATCTTTTTCTCTCGTGGACTAGGGAGGTGGATCTATTCATTGAATTGGCAATAGATCATAAGTGCCCGAAGCAAAAATTCTTTCTACATATGCTGTATTACATTGTTGGTATCACTTATAGCGAGCCAAAGAAAACGGATAAAATAGATCGCATTCACGCTTACGCTGAAAAAGCGTCGGGCATAAAGCATGGCGCCATTAAAAATTGGCAGGCCGATATAGATGCGCTACTAAGCAATAAGGTTAAGTACAACTACGACAATTGGCGGGGTGGTGTTTTTGCTGAGTATAAATTCACATAACAATACGTGCCAGTCGGACAGTTTGTTCCGTGGCTTTTTTGTGCTGGTCGCTACGCTAGCACAAAACGCCACTCCACAAACTGCCGCTGCACTCTGCGTTATAAGCCATTAAGGAGTAATCCATAGCATGAAGAACCTTCTACTAACTTTACTTTTAGTTTCTCCATTCGCATATTCATCGGAAGAACCTCCAGAATTATGGTCATGGTTCAAAGATTTAAATAAATCAAAAGAAGCCTGTGAAATACAAAGCTCATACACATTGCAAATGCTTCAGCTTGAAAATCAAACAGAAAATGAATACGGCATATATGGCAATGTAAAATCTAACCGTGTCGTGGTTAAATGCATAGAAATTACACCTAATTCGAGTAAATTAATGGTAGCCGTTGCCGGTTACAATAGAGAATCTGTAGAATTAGTTCGCAATAAAATCATCAAATCAATCAAATGAAAATGGCTTATAACAATACGCGCCAGGTACGCACACTTCGTGTGCTTGACGTAAAAACCCGTCGGTTTTTACGCACCTGCGCTCTGCGTTATGGTTGCTTAGCTTCCTAAACGTTTTCGTCGGAAAGTTCGCGTCGTGTTCGTCAATATCAAGTGCGACATTTGCATCAAAAGTCAGTAGCTTCGCTCCGGTGCAATTAGTGAGTTTTGTGGCAACCTGCTTCATAGCTCGGTGCCGCTAGAAAGTAAAATGCAAACGCACTGCGTAGTGTGGCTTGCCAGTAAGAGGGTTTGTTGCCAATATCGGCAACACTAATTTAATCAGGGTGCCGGGGTTGGCGTTGTGTTCTATTCCAGTCCTTTGCCGCATCGGCACCCATAACAATACGCGCCAGGTACGCACACTTCGTGTGCTTGACGTAAAAACCTGTCGGTTTTTACGCACCTGCGCTTAGCGTTATGGTTGCTTAGCTTCCTAAACGTTTTCATTAGAAAGTCCGTGCCGCGTTCGTCAATTTCAAGTATGGCAATTGCATCAAAAGTCAGTAGCTTCGCTCCGGTGCAATTAGTGAGTTTTGTGGCAGCCTGCTTCGTAGCTCGGTGCTGCTAGAAGGTTAAGTGCAAACGCACTGCGTAGTGTGGCTTGCCAGTAAGAGGGTTTGTTGCCAATATCGGCAGCAACAATTTAATCAGGGTGCCGGGGTTGGCTTTGTGTTCTATTCCAGTCCTTTGCCGCATCGGCACCCATAACAATACGCGCCAGGTCCGCACACTTCGTGTGCTTGACGTAAAAACCTGTCGGTTTTTACGCACCTGCGCTCAGCGTTAGCTGTACGAATATGAATGAAATTGATCGTGTAAATGAAATTGTAGAGACAACGAATACGGTAGATTTCCGTATTCAGTCATATGATTCTGTTAATCTCATGCTCACGGGAAGCTTTGATTTCTGCTATTACCACGAGGTCGAACTCATATTTCATGAGGTTTCTTATATCTCGCTACCAACCGACTTCAGCTATCCAAAATTTCGCAAGGCAACATCGGCCGAGGTTTCTGAAATCGGAAAGCTTATCGCTGTAGATACAGAAGAAACAGTATTTTGTATCGAGGCTGAAACTAGCTACAGTTTGGATAAGCTACCATTTTTTGTAGTCGCGGAGAAAGTGACTTTGAACGAAGGGCTTGTATTTTACTACGAGCGTGAGAATTTAAAAGAAGGTGAAAGAATTGCACCTTGGATAAAGGTCCACAGCTAACAAGTCAAAGCACTCGGACTTGGTAAAGTTGTCACCTTTTTTTGTTCCAAAAAAGCCGCCAACTTCACCAAGCCGGTGTTTGAGGCGTTAGCCATGAGGTCAGCAATGAAGCTAGGAGCCTTCAACGTCAAGAACGATGATGTTCTATTGCTGTCTGTGTCTAGGGCGGATTTGATTTCTCTCGCGGATCGCATCGAGTCCGTCCTTGAGAGCTCAGACCAAAGCATTCGTGTACACGAACTTTGTGATGTGGCTAGGAATTATCCAGCCAAGCTATAAGCTTCTGCACTCCACTCTCCATGCCCCCTATCGTAAATACAGTTAAATGCGCGCACCTTAATTAACATCAAATACTCCCACCTTAAATAACATTAAATCCTCATCGCTTAAAAAAATTGAATTATCGGTTGACCTAAGCGACTCCATTCACCTAATAATGCGTCTTGGCATTTACCTACTATTTGATCTCTCACCCACAGGCTGCAACCTAGGGGAAAACGACCACGCGAGGTATTCTTTTGTCACATTTAGCAGCGCACAAACTAAAAGCATTTTGCATTGCCTTGCTCACCTTGGTAGCAGCCAATCTGCAGGCGAAACCAATTATTTTTGATAATGACCTTGCGATTGACGACTGGGCCGCGCTCCTTTATCTGTTGCACCACCCGCGCGCGGAAGTCATCGCCATCACCGTTGCCGCCAGCGGCGAAACTCACTGCGCACCAGCACTGGAAAATATTCCCAAATTGATCGCGCTTGCACCGCAGAAAAAAATTATTCCGATTGGCTGCGGAGACGCAGTACCGCTCGATGGTTACGCCGCGTTCCCCGACGCCTGGCGCATCGACTCAGATACACTCTCGGGCGTGCCATTGCCAACAGCCACCAAAAATCTCGCCAGTAAAATGCACGCGGTAGATATTATCCATCAAGCGATTACCCAAGCACATGAACCGGTGACGCTCATCGCGACAGGTACTCTCACCAATATTGCCCAGTGGATTGATCGCTTCCCGAATGACAAAACCAAAATAGACCGATTAATTATTATGGGTGGAGCGGTGGATGTTCCAGGCAATATCATCGTGCCACTATTCACAGCAGGTCATCCAAACACGCGCGCCGAGTGGAATTTTTTTGTCGACCCTCTCGCCGCTGACAAAGTGTTAGCGGCCGGGCTGCCGATCACACTCGTAGGACTAGATGCGACTAATTCCGTGCGGGTTACCGAGGCTGTAGCAACAGATTTTAAAGCGGCTGCTACTTCCGACGCCGCCAAATTTTGGTCTGCTGTATTGACGAAGAACGATTGGTTTATCGCCAGCAACGAATACTATTTTTGGGATACGCTGGCGGCCTTAGTCGCTATGGAACCTGACTTTTGCCAAGGTGATGAACAGCACCTTAGTGCCGAGCACCAACCAACCACAACACCCTGGTTGAAAACCAGCGATCTAACCATGCCAAAATTGCGCTGGGACCAGCAACCGCGCCAACATCTGGATGCAAAAACAGCGGGGGCACTTGTGAAGAATCCGGCTTATCCTGCAATACGCGTGTGCAGAACGACCAAGCCAGAACAATTATTTGAAAATTTTAAAGCTATATTAAATCGATAAAAAAAGGGCAAGTGATGAGTAGAGAATGGAACAGTCCCAAGTGCAACAACTCCACTTACGATACAGACACGATTGCAACAACAGGAAGTGGCTGGTCGAAAATATTCGATATGCAAAACCGAAAATTCACCGCCATCACCTGTAAAAAATGCACTTACACTGAATTCTAAAAACGAAAGACGAGCACCCCATGCCAAATGATGGGACCTGGTGGACATGCAACCTCAGGACGGTTGAAAAACTGCGGGAGCTCGCTGAGCCTGGCGGAGAGCACTATTTTGATACTTATGGCGGTGAGCTGTTCCTAGTCACATCCAGTTCTTACTACAACGAGCAATGGTGGCGTGCTCATGGCTAACCATTCGCTGCAGGCGCGACGGCCCTGACGGGCCGCGGCCTGAGCTCAAACGTTACATTCCAAGGCTATGAAAACAGTAATATTGCTAGTACTCCCACTTTTAATATCGGCATGTGCAATTAGCCCACATACTGAAATGTGGGCACCTGAAATTGGAGGGGTTCTTATTGATAGTGGTAAGCCTTTGTCAGGCGTTACTATAAAGGCCGCGCGCACAGACTGGCCCACATCGACAGATGGCTGCCACGATATCTATCGGCAGGTAGTTACTGATGACGAAGGTAGATTTCTATTGCCAGCAGATGTGCATTTTTCTTTCTTTACCTTTTTAGGTGATAGTGTCTTTTCGTGGACGGTATGTGCAATTATTGATGACTCGCAAGTGACACTCTGGCGCGGTGAATCTGTTGGAATTGTTACCGAAAGTAATAATGCAACTTTAAAGTGTGATACTTCAAAGAAACAGGAAAATGTTGAAAAGGGAGAATTTGTATGTTCCAGAATGTAACAAGCGTTGCAGCCTCGTTCCGGCTTCGCCTCCACTGGACAGTTTTTCTGAGGGATTATGCGAAAAATTTTAATGATTCTTACAGCAATATCGGGGTTAGTGATGGCACAAGAATACCCAGCGTCTTTTGATGCAGTTTCTGAAAAGCACGATGTCGTTGGCTTTAGCTCCCTGACTGAAAAGGAGCAGACTACTTACACAATTTGGTGGCTTGAAGCTGAGGTAAATAATGGTGGGTTTCATCAATATTTCTGGAACTCTGCTGGGGATCACGCCGCAATTGCACTGAAATCACTAAACAATATAGGCGCTAAGAAAACTGCCTCATTACTTCAAAAGGCTATAGATATTGCTTTCAATGGTAAGTTGCCAGAATCTCGCCTTGAAAGACAAAATCAATTAGAAATTGATGAAGACTCAAAGATGGATATGCTCGGCGAGTTAGATTCAGAGTTTTACGAGTATTCAGAAAACTTTTATAAGATGCTTGATGCTTATATGGCGCCATAAAAACATAACAAACGCGTCAATCGGGACTGGCTTTCCGCTGGCGTTTCAAACCTGTGCTAGTGACGTTAAGTAAGGAGAAAAATTGAGTCTATACCACTTCGAATTGTTTGCAGATTACTTTCAGTTCTACCTTATGGACGTAAAGTCAAACGATGACACCTCTGAAATATGGAGCAAAGAAGCTCTCGAAATAAAGCTAGGAATTCTTAAAAATACCCTTGCTGTTGGTACATTTCGTAATGTTGATGTAAATGTAGAAATTGAATTATGTGAGAGTGAGCCAACGGTTAACTTGGAAGAATGGGATCAGGTAACTATTGGTTATTTTGAAATTGTTTCTGGTGAGTGCGCTGTTTTTGGTTGCACTGATTATCTCCCTGATGCAAAAACCATTACTCTTGAGCCAGGCAATTATGCCGTTCTTTCGCTAGCAAAAGGTCTGAATACCATTGTTACTGAATGGGAAGCAGCAGAAGATCTATATAAGGTTATGCTTTGGCCTTCAAATCAAAGAGAATTTAGGGCATTGAAAAATTATCAAGTTACATAACAAGTGTAGCCACCTGACACAAATTGCTACGCGCATTTTTGTGTTTTCGCTACGCTCAATTGTCACACAAACGGCACTCCACAATTTGTGCAGGTGCTACAGGCGTTAAGTAAAGAGAATTATGTACATAGAGTCAGAAGAAAAGCTCAGAGAATTCTATGGCTATCCAAAAGGGCGAGCTAAAGATAAACAGTTACCCTCTTTGGAGCGTCATGCCAGTAACTTCATTGAGCACTCCCCGTTTGTTGCAATATCAACCTATGCGAAATCGGGCTCAGTTGACTGTTCCCCTCGTGGAGGAAGCCCAGGCTTCGTAAAAATACTCAATAAAAGTTGTATTATATTGCCCGACAGTAAAGGGAATAACCGACTCGATAGCCTCGTTAATATAATTGACACTGGCTATATTGGCTGCTTGTTTTTGATTCCTGGGGTTGATGAAACGCTTCGAGTTAACGGGCTTGCTCGTATTTCTACATCAGCTGAGCATTTGGATCTGTTTTCTGATAGCAGAAACCCTCCCCGAACATGTATTGAGATCACCATCAAGGAGGTGTTTTTACATTGTGCCAAAGCATTAATGCGCTCTGAGCTCTGGTCTCCTAAATCAAAAATTGATCGTTCAGATTTTCCTACTATGGGAGCCATGATTAACGACCAACTTTCGATAATCGATGATCCCGAAACACAAGAAGATATGGTTGCTCGGTATAAACGTGACTTATGAAAATACTTAACAAACGCATGTTTCGGATAAATTTCCGCTACGCTTCACTGCCGCTAAACTCGGCATTATAGTAAAAAAGTAGAATTCATCTATCAAAGTTAGAAGATAAAATGAAAATCATAATGTCTTTAGTTTTAAGCATCATGTCATCTATCGTATATGCGATGCCCTGTAGTGAAACTCCAGAATCGAAAAATGAAATTGAACTTGAAATAAAGAAAGTTAATGAGCTTGACTCGAAAGGAGAGGAAGCTTTTCAGAAGTCATTAAACAATTTACAAAAAGTATCAAAAAAAGATGATAAGCAAATGTCAATATATGCTCTTCAGGTCGCTACAAAGCCTGAATTTGAAAAGCTTCAGCAGGAGCGTCAGATGTTAGCATTAAAAATGCTAACTTTGATATCAGGTAATGATTGTAAGGCACTAAAAGAAAACAACAAAAAACTTCAATCCGTTATTTCTACACAATGGCTAGGTGCTTTAGCTGCTGTTCAAGCAGATACACAGATGTATTTAGCAAAAAATATAAGTAATGCTCCTGACATGAAGGCAACAACTGATTCTGGAAAGAAAGTGATATTGCATGCAAATGGTACATGGGCAGAAGAATTAAAAAAATAATATGAGTATAAATTTACTATAACAAGCAAAGGCAGCATCGCCCCTGCGGGGCTGGACTTCGCTGCGATCGGACGCTGCTTTGGGCGTTAAGCGGTATAAAAGTCGGGCATTATCCATAAAGTATAAAGTAAGTATTCTAAAAAGGAGAGTAGCTATGGTGCTAAGTGGAATCAGTATTTGGCAGCTGCTAATTATATTCTTTATTCTGTTCCCACTCATACATGTACTTGCTTCGAGTAGGTCTCATGGCGGGGCTAAGTTTGGTTGGTTTGCTGCGGTGTTCCTCTTTTCATGGCTTGCATACATTGCTTTCCTTATAGTTACTCAGCCAGCGAAAGATGCGCAATCTGTTGCAAATGAGTAGCGCCTTAGAATCGCTTAACAAATTGCTTAAGTTTGTTACGCCAGCCAAGGCTGGCTCCACGGGACGGCCAGTACGTGCCCGCCCCTTAGCAAGGCATTGAAGTTGAAATAAAAAAAGGGGTGAAAAAAAGCACGAAAAAGCGAAAAAGGCGAAAAAGGAGTCCTAAAAAGGGGTCAGAGCCCTTTAATCGAAAGCCAATGGCGTGAATGTATACGACTATTTGCAATGTGTTTTTAAAGAACTACCCAATGTGCAGAACCTTGAGCAAATAGAAGCGCTCCTACCTTGGAATGTTCGACAGGGTTAGGGTTGGATTGGCGTTTACGTTCAAACGGGTCGTACTCAGGCGGCCGCCCAGGGCGAAGATTTTGATTGATGCTTGATCCAGCCAGATTCCAGATCCAGCGGCTCCGGCCAGCAGGCCAGAAGCACGGCCGCCTTTTCCAGCCTGCGCGCGACCAGAGAGAGCGCCTAGGGCTTGCCGTGTGTGAATTGCTCCCGCGCCAAGTGCAGTGCGCCGGCTTCCGGGCTGCCCAGGGGTGGGGTGATTTTTGCCTGCAGGCCCTTATCCAGCCAGGGCAGGATCGCCCCGGAGGTGCCGCCTATAAGGCTTAGGCGATTGCTGGTTTTGCTCAGCAAAAACTGGCAGTAGTGCTCAATATAGTTGGCCGCTTGTTGAATAATCTCCACCGCCGCCCAGTTGTGCTGCTCGGCAAACTCAAAAACCTGGGGCGCCAGCTGCGCATAAAAGCCCGGTGGCGCGCCTATGGCCTTGGCCGCCAGCTGCTCGGCGGTGCTCACCTCCAGCGCCGTCACTAAGGCTTGACTAAAGGCGCTGAGTTCCTCCATGCCATCCAACACCTTGAGGCAATGCTGTACCGCCTGCAGGCCTATGCCCGAGCCGCTGGCCCTGTCGCCCAAAAACAAGCCATAGCCGCCAAATTCGCTGACCAGACGATTAATTTGCACACCGGCACAAAAGCCGGTACCAATGATGATAAGGCCGCCGTCGTGTTCCCGATGAGCTCCCAGGCAAGCGATTTCCATATCGGTGGTAATGCTCAAGTGCGCAAAAGGGTGCTGCCATAACGCAAACTGGCTTTTGTATTGGCTGACATTAGCACCAGCCAAACCAGCGGTGGCGTGGATTCGCGCCAGGTTGGCCAAGCCCAGACCAGCCTGCTGCAGCGCCTGGCTGGCGGCCTCCATAATGGCTGCGATTGAGCCCTCGACACTGCGCACCAGGTTGGCAGGCCCGCCTATCCCCTGGCCCAGAAAGTTGCCCTGAGCATCCTCCAGCTGCACCTTGCATTTGGTGCCGCCACCATCTATCCCCAGGAACAAGGGCTCATAGTCAATTTCGCGCATATCCGCAGCTCGCCTATTAATCGATTTGCTGGCCCAGGGCTACACCCGCAGCGCCTGAACACTGGCCCCATTATATTGCCCGCAGTATCCTGTCACCAGAATAGCTGTGCAGAGAAATCGGTGCCGCTAAGGCGGTGGTTATAGCAGCCATCTACGCAACAAGCCTTACGGCTAGTATACAAGTGCTTTGTGTTATGGCTAAATCAACCATAACCATAATAAACAGGAGCCTCAAATGCAGATCAACACCAACAACCAACACTCCATCACAGCGCCTGCCTGGCTGTTCGCGGCCCTACTTTGCCTTACTGGCTGCGGCGGAGGAGGTGGTGGTGGAAATACAAATCAGACCAGTAGTTCACACTCCAGTGTGAGCCTGTCTTCAAGCAGCGAGAGTAGCAGCAGTGCGGAATCTGCCAGCAGCAGTGCGCAGGCCAGCGTTTACTCGGCGCAGGTGGATCATCTGCGCGACCTGGCAAACTTTCCCATTGGTATAGCGGTATCCAATACCGACTCCCCCAACAACAACATTTTGACCAACAGCGCCGAGCAAGCGGTGGTGGAACGGCATTTTAATCAGATGACTGCTGGCAACATTATGAAGGTGGGCTACCTGCACCCCAGCCTGAATACCTTTAGCTATGCCGATGCCGATGCCTTTGTCGATTATGCCAAGGCGCACAATATGAAAGTGCATGGCCACGCACTGGTGTGGCACGCCAACTATCAAGTGCCCGACTTTATGAAAAACTGGAGTGGCACTGCCGACGAGTTTTTAACCATGCTCGATACCCATGTGAGCAATATTGTTAATCACTTTAAAGACAAGGGCGATGTTATCAGCTGGGATGTGGTGAACGAGGCGATTAACGACAATAGCCCTGCCGATTTTCGCAGCGACTCCACCTTTTATATCAAAAGCGGTATGAGCGCGGTTTATATTGAACGCGCTTTTCAGGCCGCGCGCCTGGCCGATCCCAATGTCATTCTTTATTACAATGACTACAGCATCGAAAATAACAACGCAAAAACCGATAAGCTGATCTCCATGATCAGCGATTTTCAAAGCCGCTCCATTCCTATCGATGGTATAGGCTTTCAAATGCACCTATGCCTTAACTGGCCGAGCGCCAGCACCATAGCCGCCGCTCTGCAAAAGGTGGTAGACAAAGGCCTGATAGTGAAAATTAGCGAATTGGATGTAGCCATCAACAACCCTTGGTGCGATAACTATCCAGCCAATAAAATCACCAGCTTTAACCAAACAGTGGCGCTCGCGCAAAAGCAGCGCTACTGCGAAATCATCAAAGCCTACTTGGATACAGTGCCAGTCAATCAGCGCGGCGGCATTACAGTGTGGGGTACGAGCGATGCTAACACCTGGTTAAACGATCTTTACAAAACTCAATTCAATAACGAGAAAATCGCCTGGCCCTTGCTATTTGATGAAAACTACAATGATAAACCCGCGCTGCGCGGGTATGCCGATGCACTGACCGGTGCTGCCTGCAATAACAGCAACTAAATCAGTAGCTAAAGCAATAAAGAGCGCAGCGGCTAAAGAGATAAGGGGTGCAGCAGTGCCCCTTCACAGTTTTTCATAATCGCCACAGGCTCTGGAGTTTTCCCATGCAAAACCCGCAACCCTGGCGCTGGCTCTGCAGCTGCGCTTTATTTTTATTTGCCACTCACAGCTGGGCCCTGGGCGAAGCCTCTTGGCTAAAGCCTAATTTTAAAGGTGGCAACTTCCCCCTGGTGGGCGAAAAATCCCAGGCGGATATTTTAATTTCCGGCGATGAATGGCCGGGCGTTGTACGCGCCATCACTAATTTGCAAAGTGATCTACTGGCGGTAAGCGGGCGCAAGCCGGAAATCGTCAAGCAGGGCACAGGTGATAAAAATTATGCGGTGATTATTGGCACCCTGGGGCGCAATGCGCTCATCGACCAGCTCATCGAACAGGGCGAGCTTAATGTCGAAGGTATTCGCGACCAGTGGGATGCCTATCAAATTCAGGTGATCGACAAACCCCTGCCCAATATAAAAAAAGCGCTGGTGATTGTCGGCAGTAACAAACGCGGGACCAGCTACGGCATTTACAGCCTAAGCGAGCAAATTGGCGTATCGCCCTGGTATTGGTGGGCCGATGTAGCCATTAAAAAACACAGCCGCTTATATATTGATCACCAGCTGCACATTGTGGATATGCCCAAGGTTAAATACCGCGGTATTTTCCTCAATGATGAAGCCCCGGCCTTAACCAATTGGGTGACCGCTAAATACGGCAATTACAATCACCAGTTTTACCAAAAAGTGTTTGAGTTACTGCTGCGCCTGAAGGCCAACTATTTATGGCCGGCGATGTGGAACAACGCCTTTGCCGATGACGACAAGCAGAACATGATACTCGCCGACGAGTACGGCATAGTCATGGGCACCTCGCACCACGAGCCGATGATGCGCGCCGACAAAGAGTGGAATCGCTACGGCCAAGGTGCCTGGGAGTATTCCACCAACAGCAAAAACCTTTACGACTTTTGGCTGGCGGGCGCCAAGCGCAATAAAAATTACGAGAGCATTTACACCCTGGGCATGCGCGGCCAAGCTGACACCCCGATGAGCGAAGGTGAAAACCTGCAGCTGCTGGAAAAAATTGTGCACGACCAGCGCGAAATACTCAGCAAGGTAAACGAGGACAAAAAGCTCGAGGACATTCCCCAGGTGTGGGCGCTGTACAAAGAGGTGCAGGGTTTTTACGAGCACGGCATGCGTGTACCCGATGATGTCACCCTGCTTTGGTGCGACGACAACTGGGGCAATATCCGCCGCCTGCCCACGGTGAGCGAGCGCCGCCGCATCGGCGGCGCGGGGGTTTATTATCATTTGGATTATGTCGGCGAGCCACGCTCCTACCGCTGGATTAACACAGTACCTATCGCCAAAATCCAGGAGCAGATGAACCTCGCCTACACCTACGACGCCACTAAAATCTGGATAGTTAACGTAGGCGATTTAAAACCCATGGAATTCCCCATGGAGTTTTTCCTGCGCATGGCCTGGAACCCCGAGGACTGGCCTAAAGAGCGCATCCCCGAATTTGGTCTCGCCTGGGCCGAGCGCGAGTTTGGCAAAAAATACGCACCGGAAATTGCCGAGTTAATTGCGGGCTACAGTCGCCACAACGGCCAACGCAAACCCGAATTGCAAGATGCCAACACCTATAGCTTGATCAACTACGGTGAAGCCGAGCGCATTTACGCACAGATGCAATCACTCAGCGACAAAGCCGATATGCTCTACCAACAAATTCCGGCAAAAAGCAGAGACGCGTTTTTTCAACTGGTGCTCTACCCAGTTAAGGCCAGCACCAACCTCACGCAAATGTATATCGCCCAGGCGCGCAACCAGTTATATGCCAACCAGGGTCGGGCCAATGCCAACATCTATGCTCAAGAGGTGCGCAAACGCTTTGCTGCCGATGCCCAACTACAACAAACCTGGGACAAGCTTAATAAAGGCAAATGGCAGCATTTTATGGATCAGCCCCATATTGGCTACAGCTACTGGAATAACCCAGCGGCCAACACTCAGCCGCTCACCTACGACTATCAAGCACACAATCAAGCGGAAATGGGTATTGCCATAGAGGGCAAAACCGAAGCCTGGCCCAGCCCCGGCAACTACCAATTGCCCCGCTTTGACCCCTACGGTCAACAGCAGCACAGCATTTACGTGTTTAACAAAGGCACAAGCCCATTTAGTTTTGTTGCCAAAACCTCTGCACCCTGGATCACAATCAAAAACACGAGTGCGCACGTTATTAATTCACAGCAACTGGATGTATCCATTGACTGGAGCCAGGCGCCTAGGGGCAATGCCAGCGGCTGGATTGAAATTAGTGGGGCCAGCTGGGGGGCAGCCAAAATTGGCGTGAGCAGCTATTCGCCCCCAGGCCAATTCGAAGCCAGGGGATTTGTTGAAGGCGACGGCTATGTCGCCATTGCGGCAGAGCACTTTGCACGCAGTGGCGGCAACAGTAATTTTCACTGGGAGGTTATACCGCAACATGGGCGCGAGCTGTCTTCGATTTCGGTTTTTCCACTTTCCGATTTCAGCTTTGAAGACACCAGCAAAGCACCCTATGTGGAATACGACTTCACCCTGTTAAAGGCCGGTGACTTTGATATTTACAGCTACTTTGCTCCCACCCTTGCATTTTTCCCAGGCCGAGGCTTGCGCGCAGCTCTGGCGGTAGATAACGAAAAGCCAGAAATACTCAACCTTGCAGCAAACTTTACCCAAGCCGATTGGCAGGAGACGGTGCGCAATAATGTGCGCATACTCAAATCCAAGCACAAGTTCGAGCACGCAGGCAAACACCAGCTGCGAGTGTATATGGTGGACCCAGGAGTAACCCTGGAGAAGCTGGTTATAGATACCGGTGGACTCAAACCCAGCTACCTGGGGCCTTTGGAAAGCCGTAATATCCAGTGATGAAGTCGCGCTAGCAGCAGGCCTCTGCGCCTTGTTTTGCAATCACTATCAACGAGTAATTTAGATGAAAATTGTTGCTGCCAAAGTCATAGTCACCTGCCCTGGCAGAAATTTTGTCACGCTGAAAATTACCACCGATCAAGGTGTCTACGGCATTGGCGACGCCACCTTGAATGGACGCGAAAAATCCGTTGTCTCCTATTTAGAGGACTACTTAATTCCCGCGCTTATCGGCCGCGATCCGCAGCAGATAGAAGATATCTGGCAGTTTTTTTATCGCGGCGCCTACTGGCGTCGCGGCCCGGTGGGCATGACCGCACTGGCGGCGATAGACGTTGCGCTCTGGGACATCAAAGCCAAGCTGGCCAATATGCCGCTCTACCAACTGCTCGGCGGAAAAAGTCGCGAGCGCATACTCACTTACACCCACGCCAACGGCAAGGATTTGGAATCCACCCTGGATGCGGTGCGCAAAGCCAAAGACAAAGGCTATAAAGCGATTCGCGTGCAATGCGGGATTCCCGGTATGGAAAAAACCTATGGAGTATCCACCAGCAACAAAAGTTACGAACCAGCTGACGCCGATCTACCCTCAGTCGAAGTCTGGTCGAGCGAAAAATATTTACATTTTATCCCCGAGGTTTTTGCCGCTGTGCGCAAAGAATTTGGCAGTGACATTCACCTGCTGCACGATGTACACCACCGATTAACGCCCATTGAAGCGGCGCGCCTGGGTAAAGATCTGGAACCCTATCGTCTGTTTTGGATGGAGGATGCCGTGCCTGCAGAAAACCAGGAGAGCTTTAAACTGATTCGCCAGCACACCACCACCCCCTTAGCGGTGGGTGAAGTATTTAACTCCATCCACGATTGCCGCGAGCTAATTCAAAACCAGCTTATCGACTATATTCGCACCACCATTGTTCATGCTGGTGGCATTACCCAGGTGCGCCGCCTGGCCGATTTTGCCAGCCTCTTTCATGTGCGCACCGGCTTCCACGGCGCCACAGATTTATCACCGGTATGTATGGGGGCGGCCCTGCACTTCGACTACTGGGTGCCCAACTTTGGCATTCAGGAGCATATGGCCCACAGCGAGCAAATGAATGAAGTGTTCCCCCAAGCCTATAAATTTGACCAAGGTTATTTCACCCCGGGCGAAGTGCCAGGTCACGGTGTCGACATAGATGAAAAGCTCGCCGCCAAATATCCCTACAAGCGCGCCTGCCTGCCAGTAAACCGCCTCGAAGACGGCACCCTCTGGCACTGGTAATCCCCCCAAACGGGCGGCACAAGAGATTAACCAAGCAAAAACCTCAATGGACTTTTATCTGTCGAGGTTTTTTTACAATTGAATTAAGCCTGGCTTTTATCGGATAATTAGTGCGAAGGTGTAGTACATGCTTCGAAATCCAATTCTAAAATTTTTTAATAATTAATTTCCGGAGATTTCATCATGCTAAAGATTCGCCGCCTCTTTCTCATCGGCCTATGCTTGGCCATAGCCCAATTCAG
This sequence comes from Cellvibrio sp., assembly GCA_050305995.1. Lineage (GTDB taxonomy): Bacteria > Pseudomonadota > Gammaproteobacteria > Pseudomonadales > Cellvibrionaceae > Cellvibrio. The sequence goes on along the minus strand of JBNLGJ010000003.1, from coordinate 34,925 downwards.
CCAGGCCGATAACGGCATCAACCCCAACTTTATTTACCTCTACAAAGGCCAGCCACAACAGCGCTCTATTTCGCTGGGCGACCCCACTAATTGGGGCCTCAGCCTACAGGGGCGCGAAGGTAAGTCTGCATCAGGTAAACTCGGGGTTTCCGCAACCAACTTCAAAGAAAATGGCGATGCCTTACAACTGGTATGGAAAGCGAGTAATAAAAATCTAGGTAGCTTTGCCCTCTATGGCAACCCAATTGATTTAAGTAAATTCAAAGATTCCGTCACCCTGACCATCGACATGCGCATAGACCGTAAGCCGAATAAAGATGTCAGAATTGGCATGGACTGCGGTTACCCCTGCCGTGCAGATTTAAGTATCAATGGCATGATTAAAAGTATGCCCAGCGGCCAGTGGTTCTCACTGCCGATTCCGCTCAACTGCTTTAAATCTGACAACTTTGACTTAAGTAAAATCAACGGCCCCTTTACCATAGCCACCGACGGGAAACTTACGCTGAGCATTACCAATGTGCGCCTAGAGAAATTGCCAGAGGGTGACAAGGGTTGCACACAGGAAGCTGCGCAGTAATAACCCCAGCTATTGCCGCCAGTAAATAACTGGCGGCGCGCTTAACCTTAAATAGTGTTGCGCAGCCCTTCTCGCTTGCCTGGATATATAAAATAGCTGTTGCACAAAATCTAGCAATAGCACAGGGCCAGGCAAAAATTGGCCACCTATCAGCATCGCCCCTGCAAAAAAGGCTCAAACGTCATGTCGCACCCAATTACCGAGATTGCAGCTCCCACCCCAGAAGAATTCCGCAACGAAATTGTCCCTCAGGGAAAACCTGTGGTTATGCGCGGGCTAGTTAATGACTGGCCAATTGTCCAACACGCCAGACAAAGCCCTCTGGCGTTTTGCCAATATATTATGCAGTTTGATCGCGGCCAGGAATTTAACACCGCCATAGGCCCGGCAAGCACCAACGGCAGAGTTTTTTACAACTCGGATATGAGTGGGCTCAACTGCCGATTTGAGCAAAAACGACTTGAAGCCTCGCTCCAATATCTCCTCGATAATCTGGATACAGAGCCGTCGCCTTTGCTGGCAATACAATCCATTCAGGTGCCGCGTTACCTACCAGGATTGAACAGTCAGCTCCCTATGCCATTAGCACCCGCGAATACTGAACCACGCATTTGGATAGGAGGCAAAACCACGGTAGCTGCCCACTATGACCCATCGGAAAATATTGCCTGTTGTATTGCCGGCAGACGTCAATTCACACTATTTCCAACAGAACAGGTGGGCAACTTATATATAGGCCCCTTTGAGTTCACACCATCTGGAACTACTGTCAGCATGGTGGATTTTGATAATCCCGACTATGAAAAATTCCCCAACTACAAACTGGCAGAGGCAGCTGCTTACACAGCTCAGCTTGAACCTGGCGATGCCATCTACATACCTTACTTGTGGTGGCACCATGTAAAAGCGTTGGATGGGTTAAACGCCCTCGTGAATTACTGGTGGAATGATGAGCATAAAAATAACAGTGCAGATCCTTCTTTATCTTTATTATTGGCAATGCTGACTCTGCGCGACCTGCCTAAGCATCAACGCGAAGCCTGGCACAAGCTATTTGAATTTTATGTTTTTGCGGAGCAGAAACCGACTGATTATATTCACGCGCATCGACAAGGAATTTTGAGTGGCTCAGGTCAGGACAAGTCAGCCAGCTTAAAACAAGCAATCATCAAAACCCTAAGTCGATCCATCTAAGGCACAAAAAAAGTATTCAGGGTTAGCCGTCCCGACCTGGGGTTATTGGTAAATTGAAAGTCTTTACTTATATTCCCTGAATGAAGGCTGGTTCCTCTATACATAACAAGTCGATTAAACTGAGCGGATGCAGAATAGATTTGTTCGAAAAGCTCATTGCTGCCATTCATGTATTGGCGCTTTATCTGCCCCCGATGTAACGATGCCAATAAAGCATCCATAAACACTGTACGACGCTCCGCATCGACATATTCAAACCCCGTTTCGCGATGGCGATATATGGATGTCCCACCAAAGCGCGAATCGCACAGATAATAAACAGACGCCAGCTCAGCCATATTATCCGAATCAAAATGGGGAACGGCCTGCTCCGGCTTAAGTTTTTCTGGAGGTGTCGTTACTAGCGAATAAGAGGAAAATAATCGCGAAATAGCGCCATCTTCTATGCCGAACACCTCTTCAATTACAGGCCTTAAATATTCTGAAATAGCCGTTAAGTACTCCCGCGGCGCAAGCATCCTGACACCGGGATAAAAAGCATCCGCCGCGTTGAATGAAGCATTTTCGCAACAAAAATCTATTAAAAGCTCTGGTTGCGCAAGAAAATTATCTACGATTAAAACTGGCTGCTTCTCCTCACCAACAATATCAAGGCGCCAGCTAAAATTCGGATGCAAATTAAACAAGATCAACCCCGCTAACCTAAAGGCTAAATTTATTTCATATCGACAGATGCGCAATTATCACGAATAAAATCCGCATGTTTTGGCATAGAGTTTAATCGATTCTGAATGCCAGACCTGATCTTGGTCAAGCGCAAGCGAAGCTCATCACTTGAAATATAGTCGGCGACCGGATGATAGCTTTCTGGCATAAAGCCCTGTCCTGCCAACACTGAAAACCAGCTATTTTCTTTAAATAGCTCATTAAGCTTGACCATAATTTCTCCGCGCGAGCGGAAAGTTTCCAATTTATCTTGCAGGCGATCCGGGATGGGCATATTTTTTACATAACGCCAAAACTCAGTATCATCGCGCTCAGTAACTTTATAGTGCGCAATCAGAAAGTCCTTAATATCGTTATATTCCCAATGCATTTCCTCATTGAATCGCTTTATTAGCAATTCATTAAAGCCATCGCGTGGAAACATGGCCAGGAGCTTTGCAACTGTTACTTGCACGAGGTGAATGCTCGTTGATTCCAGCGGCTCAAGAAAGCCACTAGCAAGCCCTATCGCCAAACAGTTTTTTTCCCAACATTTTTTACGGGCGCCCGTAACAAACTTAAGCAAACGCGGCTCAGCTCGAGGAGCGCCATCCAAGCGCGACATTAACTTATCCGTAGCTTCGTCCTCACTTATAAACTTATTGCAAAACACATAACCGTTGCCAGTTCTGTGTTGCAGCGGAATCCGCCACTGCCAGCCAGCCTCTTGTGCCGTCGATCTGGTATAGGGCAAGAGTTCACCCGCACTTTCGCAAGGCACCGCAACGGCGCGGTTAACTGGCAACCAATGGCTCCAATCGTGGTATCCGGCGTTCAAAGTCTCTTCAATGAGTAACCCTCTAAACCCTGAGCAATCAATAAAAAAATCACCTTTTATTTCCGCTCCCGATTCCATGACAAGAGACTCGATATATCCAGATGTCGCATTTTGTTTCACCTGGCGAATTGTGCCTTCATGGCGTTTTACACCTCTCTTTTCGCTATATTTTCGCAAAAAGCGGGCGTAAAGGCCGGCATCAAAATGATATGCATAATTGAGCTTTGGCATTGTCGAGGGGCCTTTCTCAGCCTCAGTCCTCATAAACTTCAAATTGCGTGCAGCTTCAGTTTCTATATTAAATTTGGAGTAATCGAGGCTGCCCCCCTCCCGTTTCCAGCGCTGCCAAAAATGTGAAAAGGTGATGCCATCCATATCTACACCCATACCGCCAAACGGGTGAAAATAGCTGCTGCCGACATTTTTCCAATTAACAAACTCAATGCCTAATTTAAAGGTTGCATTGGTTTCCCGGACAAATTCAAATTCATCCAAACCCAGCACATTATTGAATAAAATAATCATTGGGATAGTAGCCTCACCTACCCCCACAGTGCCTATTTGGTCGGACTCAACAAGCGTGATATTGTAATGTTGACACCCCAATACTTTTGACAAAGCTGCAGCAGTCATCCAGCCCGAAGTTCCACCACCAACAATAACAATATCTTTTATGCTATTAGCGCTCATAATTTCATACCCTGTTAAAGCGTCATCTCTGTATAGGATTGAAGCAGCGGCATTTTTTCAACCTCTGTTTTTATATAAACCAAAAGTTGCTGAAACTTTGCCATAAGCTCTTCATCTGGAATTCGAGCAATTAATGGATCCAGCATTTTTGCCCGCTCGCGACTCCCCACTAACAATGCATACCAATCTTCTTCCAAAAAAATGTCGTCTTCATACTGAGAAATAACCCCTCGAGATGAAAATAACTCCAAGCGGGTTTTCAAAATTTCAGGCAATGACTGCTCACGCGGCAGCCGCCAAAAATCATCATCATAGCGCTTATTAAGATGATAGCGCGCAAACATGAAATCCCTCATGCCCTCAGCATAAGTTCGCATTTTTTCATTGTAAATTTTCGCTTCTAACGCATAGTCCTTCGTTTGCGGAAATAACTCACGCAAAAGAGAAAAACTTAAATGTAATAAATGCAGTTGGCTGGCATCCAACGGCTCCAGATTAGTTGCTGCGCCCCCAAGGGCAATACAGTTTTTAATCCAGTGCATGGAGCGGTTATTCGCCTCAAACTCTGACTCAGTAGCACCTTCAATTTTTCGCCCCACGATAGCCGCAGCGCGCTCAAGCACCTCGTCAGAACTTATATGGCGAGAAGAATAGGCGATATTAATAGCGGTTTTATTTAGCAGGGGATACATACCTATCCAGCCTGCGCTAAACGCCGTTATTTGATTAAAAGAGGGCAAAGGCTCCAGCTTGCCACTAGAAGCCACTATCATCCTATCTACAGGAAAGTATTTCTTCCAGCTTTCCGGGCCTTTCTCGTCGAGTCGTTTAATCAATATGGATTCAAAGCCTGATGCATCAATAAACAGGTCCGCAGATATTTTGCTACCATCTTCTAAAGTGATAGATTCGATACCAGCTTCGCCCTCAACAATTTCAGCTATAGACGATGCATGGTGTTTCAAGCCCAAATACATTGCGGCCTTGGCTACTGCAGCCACATACGCCCTGCCCTCAAATTGATATCCATAAGTGGCATTGGAAAATGTGCTCTCCGTCCCTTCAAACACCACGTAGCGACCGGCTAACGCAGCGGCAGCCCCCAGATTGAAAGCCTCCATGGGCAACCTTAAACCTGAGTCAGCGGCTTTCTGCCAAAAGTGATAAAAGGGAACATGATTAAAGTCTACGCCGAATCTGTCGTAGCTATGCAAATAGGCAGTGTTATTGCCTTGCCAATTACTGTAGCGCTGACCAAAAGAATACATACCGCCGGACAATCTCAACAGGGTCTGCTCTTTAGCCCCTAACATATCGTGCAGTAACTTATGGCTGGGCAGAACGGAAAAAAAATCTTGGTCAGCAAAATCCGATGGGAGCTCTATAAAAACAACTTCATGCTCAATATTATGAGCGGACAAGATTTTCTGCAGCATCAAGGCCGTCAGCCAACCATCCGCATCTCGCCCCACTATAGCAATGCGTTTTAGTTGATTCATATCTTAACCTCTACTTTTGCAGCGCAAAAATTACCTATAAATTCCTGATGCGAAGGGACATCAGACAATTTATTGGAAATTTTGGAGGAGACTTCTTGCAGCTTTGAAACCAGCTCCTGCTCTGAAAGACCAAGGCTCAAGGGATCGTAACCTTGCTGATAGAATTTTTGACCTATAAATACCGAGACCCAGCTGGGCAAAGAAAAGAGCCCGTACTTGTAACCCTCAATAAAACCACGACGCCTAAATAGCTCCATTTTCTCCGCTAAGCTATCCGGCACCGCCATGTTTTTACAATACTCCCAAAAAGCCCCCTTACTTCCATCATTCAATTTGTAATGCAAAATTAGAAAGTCGCGAATTCTGGCATATTCGTTATCGATAATACGATTGTATTCATCAATAGCTTTTTCATCGGGATTTTTTGAGGAAAAGAATTTCAGTAAATTTTGAATGGCAATTTGAATTAAATAGATGCTGGTAGACTCCAATGGCTCGAGGAAGCCACTGGCCAAGCCGATAGCGATGCAATTCTTCACCCAGGTATTTTTATAGCGGCCAGCCTTGAACTTCAGCAGTTTTCCGTCTGCCAACGGCTTGCCTTCTGCCGTCACCGCACGAGTCAAAGTCTCAAGTGCGTCATATTCGCTAGTAAATTGGCTACTAAATACATACCCGTTTCCGGTTCTGTGCTGGAGCGGAATTCGCCACTGCCAACCGGCCCCCGCTGCGGTAGATCGAGTGTAAGGAGGTAAGGCAGTAAGCCTCTCACTGGGCATTGCCCAAGCTCTATCGCAGAGCAGCCACTGCGACCAGTCCTCGAACTCTTGATGCAGTTCCTGCGATAACAACAGAGATTTAAACCCTGAGCAGTCGACAAAAAAGTCGCCCGCCACTCTCTGCCCTGAAGCCAATTTCACAGCTGTGATATTTCCAGTATCCGGGTGCTTTTCTACCGTTAAAATTCTGCCCTCTACACGGACAACTCCCAATTGCTGGGCCTGAGCTTGCAAATAGCGCGCGTAAAGTGACGCATCCAGATGATAAGCGTAGGAGTAGGTGGAATTAATATAGTTGGGGTCGTCTACGGGAAATTCGAACTTGTTTTGACGGCAGGATTCAATGGCGTAGGAGTAGGCACCAATATCAGCAATTGCATCCCTGCCTCTAACTCGGCCCCACAATTGGTGAAACTCTATACCCTGTATAGACTCCCCGTGTGTGCCGAATGGATGAACATAAGAAGACCCTTTCACCCCCCAATCAACAAACTCTATTCCTAATTTGAAGGTGGCCTGGGTAAATTTCATCATATCGGCTTCGTTAATGCCGATACGATTATTGAACTCTCTAATATGAGGGATAGTCGCCTCACCTACACCAACACTGCCGATTTCTTCCGACTCTATCAGTGTAATAGTGCAAATTCGGTCAGTAGTAGCGTCAGCCAATGCTATAGCTGTCATCCAGCCCGCCGTACCGCCACCAACAATTACAATTTTTAATGGTTCTTGCGCTATGGGTTCTTGCACGTTTTTATACTCCCAAATAAAAAATGCGCTGCCACGAAGTAGCAGCGCATTTTTACTTTACAGCAACTTCTTAGTATTTCAAGCGCAGCCCCAAAGTGAAGCGACGATCATTGTGGAACCACGCATTACGTAAACGCAGGCCACCATCACTCGAGTCCGTCACTTGCTGAGTCAGCACAGTTTGTTCATCTAACAGGTTGCTTACCTGGAACGCAATATCAATATTCTCATTCAAGCTGTACTTGATAGAGCCATCTAATTGGCCAGTAGACTCAGTCCAAATGGGCACAGATACACAGCAGTCATACGCGGTTTGCAGATATCTGGAGCGCCAACTATAGGCCAAACGCGCGGCCCAGGCGTCATACTCATACATCAACACCAAGTTCGCCGAATGCTTGGACAAGCCTTCCAATGCATCAACCTGCACTGCATCTGGTGCCTGGCCGCCATTCGTCGAAGAGCCGCCGTCACCACCCACGTTACTCACGTTAGTATTTTTTATACCCTTATTGTGAATGTAGGTGTAGTTGGTTTGTACGCCTAAACCATTAAACGGCTCGGGCAGGAAGTCAAAGAATGATTGATAGGCAACTTCAAAACCACTGATTTTTGCACCATCACCGTTTAGCGGCTTTTTCACGATGACATCGCGTGTAATTCCATTATTTGTATAGGGAGTTACAACACTAGACATTTGGATATAGTCATGGAACTGCTTGGCAAAAGCCGTGAAAGTAAATGACCCTGTTTTAGCAAAGTAATTTTCAATCGAGATATCGACTTGATCGGCAAGAATGGGCCTTAACTCGGGATTATTTGCATCAGCCGTATAGCGCACATTCGCGCCAACGATTTTTCCAGAGGAGTCTTTAATCCACTGCGGATCATTAGCATCTAGCTCATTCGGCAGACTTGCACTAATACCCACATAGCGTTTCAAGTTGCCGATATCCGGCCTGGCCATTGCGCGAGACAGCGCCAGACGTGCTTGCCACTCATCAGCAAACTCATACTTAATGTTCAAGCTCGGCAACAAATTATTGTGCGTTACACTTGTAGCCCCCAGCGAGTAACCACTGTTAATGAATGAGGAATCATCAGGCTGTATATAGCAGCCAATTTGCTGATCTATAACCGCACCCGTTGCAGGGGCAGCATTGGGATCACAATCAAACTGCGTAGTATGCTCGGGGAACGAATAACCACCGATACTCTCCAACTTAGTTCTTACATAACGAACACCTAAGTTACCTGACACAGGCTTGCCCAAGAGATTTAGGTCGTCACCACCAAAGTTAAACTGAACGTAAACAGCATCGGTTTTTTCCGACACCTGGTTCATTTCCGCAGGTCTGAAGCAGGAACCTGGAGTCTCATCCGCCCTGTCTCCTATATTGGAGCAAATCGGATCCCAACCATTACCGCCGGGAATGCCCAACGCAGTTGCAGACATGGTCTCGGCCAATAGCTTACGATTACTCAACATATCCATATTGGCAACAATGAAGTTATTATCGCCCATGCCTTCAGCGGTGCTGAGTGAACCAAAGCCAGACGACCACTTTCTAGTGGTATAGAAAGCTGATGGATAGCCGTTGAAGCCCGAGGCTGCATCAGCCCCCTTATCCAGGTTGAAATAAGCCGCATTCGCCGTCCAGGCGTTAGCAACGTTTTGCCAGTTGTACTTGGACCAATTCACATCCTGCTCGCGGTCGGCGTAACGGGCGCCTACTTTTAATGACTTGGCCCAGCCATTTTCAATATCAAACAGGAAGTCGGTTCTAAACGCGAACTCATGGCCAGAACTATCCTCTATGTGATCCATGATATCGTTAATATAATAATTATTCGGATTTACATAGCCGCCTGGGCTCAAATTGATGTTGGTTGGCGCACTCAACATAAGCTTGGGCAACGCGCCAGTGTTGTCAATATAGGGATTAGTGAAAGTGTTGAAATCTGTACTTATATCGTAGTTTTTAACGCTGGAGTCCACATACTGAACATCAAATACTGCATGCACATTATCCGAAGCTTCCCACTTAACATTGAAGCCCACGTCTTGGGTCACGTTTTTGTTTTCACTGTACCGCGTCGAGCTAGTCAGAAAAGTGCCGACATAGCCTTTTGCATATGCGCTTGATGCATCACAGGTTCCGCCCCAAGTATAACAAGCAGGAACAAAAGCCTGTCCGGCAGAGTTAGCAGCCGTTTTGGTTTCATCACCCGGATTACCCCACCACCCCAAAGGAGCTAGCATAGCGCCACTCTGGAACATACCATTGCTGTCAAAGGTAAAGTCATCTGTACCTTCAACGGGTTTAGGAGCGGTATTGGGATCGGTAAATTCGTAATAAATACTCTTCGAGTAAGCCGGGTTACCAAAGCTTGTACCTATCACATATTCTTTCATCTCATTTTTGTACTGAGAGCGGTTGTATTGCATGGTTGCGACCAGGGTTTGGTCGGTATTTTGCCATTGCACCGCCAAGGCAACACCGTTACGTGTACGATCGTAGGTACTTTCGCGGAGGTTGGTTCCATCAGGGATATAAGCTAAAGGAACGTCTGCATAAATATCTCTGAAGTGTGAAAGACGGTTTAATTGAGCCCCTTCGGAAGCAGTATTTACGTTCGAATAGGATATATTGCCCAGCACGCCAAATTCGCCTGCGCTGGTATCCCAACGAGTACTGTAGAGGCCTGAAATTTCAGGTGTCCCTTTTTTGGAGATGTCGCCATAGTTGTAATTTACAGTTAAGGCCTTCAAATCGCCGTCTTGATCAAATGGCACCCGGGTACGCATATTTACGGTACCTGCAATACCCCCCTCAATCAGTTCGGCGGTTTGGTTTTTATAGGTGTCTACACCAGCCATTAACTCAGGCGATATATCACCCCAACTCAAACCGCGACCAGAGTTGGCGCTGAATGAGTCTCGGCCGTTAAATTCTGTACGGACCTGATTCAAACCACGTACAACTACGCCAGATGGCTCCGCAGAAAAGTGAGATGTATCTGAGGATGCAGCGAAGCGGTTTACCGTAATACCTGCAACGCGCTGCAGAGCTTCACCAACAGATTTATCAGGAAATGATCCAAGATCTTTAGCAGTGATTGAGTCAACCACAGTATCAGCATTTTGCTTGATAGTCTGAGCGCTCTCCAACGCCTGCCGCATACCCGTAACAACAACTTCCTCGATGACCTCTCCATCAGTTTGATCATCGGATGCAGTCTGTGCAAATCCAGGCCCAGAGGCCGCCATAATACACATAGCGAGAAGGGAACGCTTAAAGGCGACACTGCGGTTTTGATGTAAATGAGACTTTAGTTCGTTCGAACTCATGGCCAACCCCTTGTTTAACATTATGATTAAGGTTTTTGTTCGGTTCAGAAAAAGATTGCTCCAACGCAACATCAGGATACTTGTTTACAAGTAATCCTAAGCATCAGAATGCTAAGCCAGCTTAACCCTCAGATCAAGTTGGCAATAAAACATAAGAATGCATCTCTGCTTCAGATTTAAATACAAAACTTGACCTCGCGAAAAAATCACTCGAATTTTTTATATTTAAAAAAGCACCACTCAGAATGAAACCGATTACATTTCAAGGTGGATTGTCGCTTTATTTTCTCTATTCTGACTCCCACGTTATCCTAAAGAGGCATGCAATCGTTTTCAAATCATTAAGGCTATCGATTTGTGCATTTTTTAATCTAAATGCAACAAAACTAAAACCACTGTCATTTCAATCGCAAGGTTTTTTAAATATTAAAATCAAATATTACCAACAAAAAAGCCCGCATATAGCGGGCTTTGGGGGCGAGCTTATTTTCAGCAGGCAAACGGGTGGCGCAGGACAATCGTCTCTACTCGGTCTGGACCGGTTGAGATGATATCGATTGGGGCTTTAACCAACTCTTCCAAACGATTTATATAGGCGCGGGCGGCAGCAGGAAGCTCTGCCAGGGTCTTGGCACCTACAGTGGACTCACTCCAACCAGGCATTTCTTCATAGATTGGCTCAACACCGGCCCAGCCCTCTGCATCATAGGGCATACCTATCACTGGATTGCCTTGAGCATCCTGATAGCCGACGCATATTTTTACTGTCTTCAAGCCATCCAGCACATCCAGCTTGGTCAGGCAGATGCCGGTTACGCTGTTAATGCGGTTGGCATGGCGCACAGCAACAGCATCGAACCAGCCACAGCGGCGTTTGCGGCCGGTGGTGGCGCCAAACTCATGGCCTTTTTCGCCCAGGTAGGCACCGATTTCGCAATCCAGCTCGGTTGGGAAAGGGCCAGAGCCAACGCGAGTGGTGTAAGCCTTGGTAATACCCAGTACATAGTCGAGGTACAAAGGGCCAAAACCCGAGCCAGTGGCAGTGCCGCCAGCAGTGGTATTTGAAGAAGTCACAAAGGGATAGGTGCCGTGATCAATGTCAAGCAGCGACCCCTGAGCACCTTCGAACAGTATACTTTCGCCCTGCTCGCGCGCCTGATGTAGCAGCTCGGTAACATCCGCCATCATCGGCAACAGCTCTTTCGCATAGGCTTCGCAGTCTGCCAATACCTTGTTGAAATCAACTTCGGCCACTTTGAAATAGCTGGTGAGTACAAAATTGTGGAAGCTGAGAATCTCTTTGAGCTTTACTGCAAAGCTCTTCATATCCACCAAATCGCCCAAGCGCAGACCGCGTCGCGCCACCTTGTCTTCATAAGCCGGGCCAATACCGCGACCAGTAGTACCAATTTTGGCGTCTCCGCGAGCCAGTTCGCGCGCCTGATCCAGGGCGACATGATAGGGAAGAATCAGCGGGCAGGCTGGCGACAGACGTAGGCGTTGACGCACAGGTACGCCAGTGGCTTCCAGTTCATTCATTTCTTTGAGTAGCGCTTCTGGCGAGAGCACCACGCCATTGCCAATCAGGCAGGTAACGCCATCGCGCAGGATACCCGAGGGAATCAAGTGGAGAACGGTCTTTTTACCTTCGATGACCAGTGTGTGACCGGCGTTGTGGCCGCCCTGGAAACGGGTTACCAATGAGACCTGATCCGTCAACAAGTCAACAATCTTGCCCTTGCCTTCATCACCCCATTGGGTGCCCAATACCACGACATTCTTACCCATGACTGGTTTAACTCTCTGTGCTAGATGAAAAAAACGTTTGAACGGTTTAAACCAGGCTGACAACCTGATAACGACCATCCACCAACTTCAATTCGCGGTTGCAGTTAAGCTCTGCCAATAAACCCGCACTGGTAATACTTACGACGCGCTGCCCTTGACTACGCAGCTGCTGAATAGCCTGCCACTGAGCCGGATCGCGATTTTCCACCACAGCTATGGCACTGACAGTGGTTTTACGCAACAGACCGATTTTGCTGAGCGCCGTGATATCGACGGCGAATCCAGTTGCCGGGCGGGCGCGCCCAAAAACTTCACCGATATGATTGTAGCGACCACCGCTGGCGATAGGATTGCCGTAACCCGGGGCAAAGGCCGCAAACACCATACCGGTCAGGTAGTGATAGCCACGCACTTCACCCAAATCAAAATACAGCTCAGCATCCGGGTAACGCAAAGAGATGACTTCCGCGAGCTGATCCAACTGATCCAAAGCCGCCATTGCACTACCCAAACCAGCCAGCACCTGGCGGGCGCGAGCGATAACTGTACGATTCCCGCCCAGGTTTGGCAGAACTAAAAAGCGCTCCGCCTGAACTGCATCCTTAACATTTGCCACCACCCAAGCGCGAATTTCAGTCATAGCTTTACGCTGCAGCAGCTCGAAAAACTCATCTTCCTGGTTTTTGGACAGGTCGGCGTCTGCAGCTATGGCGCGATAGATACCAACATGGCCTAAATCTATGTGTAGGCGCGGCAAACCGGCAAGACGGAGGCTTTCGAGTAACAGCGAAACAACTTCAATATCCGCATCGATACTAGCCTCACCAAAAAACTCTACGCCGGCCTGGATAGGTGTGCGGGTAGCCAGGGGGTTTTTGGGGCGGGCATGCACCACATGCCCGGCGTAACATAGGCGATTAGCGCCCTGATGGGAAAAGCTGTGAGCATCCATGCGCGCTGTTTGCGGGGTAATGTCAGCCCTAATACCCAGGGTGCGACCAGATAGTTGATCGGTAACCTTAAAGGTGAGCAGGTTTAAATCCCGCCCCAGGCCAGTTAGCAGCGAATCTGTGTATTCCAGCAGTGGCGGAATCACCATGTCATAGCCCCAGCTGCTGTACAAATCCAGCAGCTGGCGGCGCAGTGTATCTATTGCTTGGGCTTCCTGCGGCAGGATCTCTTCAATCCCGTCGGGCAAAAGCCAACGATCGGCATAAGTCATTAGACTCCACCTGTCACTTGAATAGGTATAACAATCCAACCCCGATAACCATGGAAACTAAGCCCATAGTGCGCAGTTGACGGTCATTGATCACAGCCAGGCTGGCTACCAGTTGCCGCCATCGGGCCGGATACAGAAAGGGAATCACGCCTTCCAGTACGAGCATCAAACAGAATGCTTTACCGAGCTCTTCCCACATATAAAACCTCAGAAAAGTCGGCAGCTACCGCTTTTCGCTAGGTGCCCCGAAAGGAGAAACAGGAGGGCACACATAAAAAAACCGAGCTTCTGGCTCGGTTGCGGCATTCTAGCACTTATTGCAGGAAAATATGTAGGCAAAATTACCATCAAGCGGCGCTTTTAGCTTGCCCGCCTGAAGCGGGCAAGCAGAGGAGCAAAGCTGTTAATTTTTGCCTTTGGCATCGCGCAGATAGCGGAAAAAATCACTATTCGGGTCAACCACCAACAAATCCTGCTTGCCCTTAAAGGTGTTCTTATAGGCATTCAAGCTGCGTACAAAGCTATAAAACTCAGGGTCGCGATTAAATGCCTGAGCGTAGACAGAAGCTGCTTGAGCATCCCCTTCACCGCGAACCACCTCAGCCTTGGCATAGGCCTCCGCCTCAAGCACTGCCTTTTGGCGATCGGCATCGGCTTTGATGATCTCCGCCTGGGCAGTACCGCTGGAGCGGTATTCGCGCGCCTCTTTTTCGCGGTCGGCGGCCATACGATCATAGACCGAGCGGCTCACTTCTGGCGGAAAGTCGATGCGTTTGATGCGTATATCCTTGACCTCTATACCCAGGTCACGAATCGCGTTTTCATTGGTGGACTGAGTAATTTCAGCCATTAACTCGTCACGCTTACCAGACACCACTTCGTGCAGAATGCGGCGACCAAACTGGTTGCGCAACCCATCAGCCACCGGCTTAGCTAAAAGATCAGCAGCTTTCTTTTTATCGCCACCAGTAGCCTTGTAATAAACCTCTACATCTTTAATCCGCCACTTAACGTAGTAATCGACCACCAAACGTTTTTTCTCACTGGTGAAGAAGCTTTGCGGCTCCACATCGGCGGTTAACAGGCGGCCATCAAACTTGCGCACATTGGCCCAAGGCTTTTTAAAGTGCAGACCAGGGGCAATATCAGTTTGATCCAAGCGGCCAAACTCCAGCAGTACGGCACGCTCATATTGAGCAACCACATAAAGGCTATTGGCGCCGATAATGACCAGCACCAAAACCACCAACAGGGACATCATTGCTTTAGCAGACATTAGCGAGGCTCCCTGCGAATTACTGAGGTGGTGGTTGATTCTGGTACTATCACTCGCGAGCCATAACCTGGATCTGGCAGTTTACTGGTACGCGCAGGCTCGACCGACTGAGTGCCAGTCAAACGATCAAGCGGTAAATAAAGCATATTATTGCCGCCTTTAACATCCACCATCACCTTGGAGCTCGCCTCCATCACCTGCTCTACTGCGTCCAGATACATACGCTCACGCGTCACTTCTGGGGCCAGCTTGTACTGGGCATAGAGCGCCTCAAAACGCTTGGACTCACCCTCTGCTTTGGACATCACTTCCGCCTTGTAACCTTCAGCTTCCGAAATCATGCGCTGGGCGCGGCCTTTGGCCTCGTTGATAACGCCGTTGGCATAGGCCTGAGCCTGGTTGACCAACTTGGCTTCATCTTCTTTGGCTTTGACTACATCATCGAACGCCGAACGCACTTCTTCTGGCGGACGCGCCTCCTGAATATTCACACTAATCACATTGACACCGGCGCCGTAGGAATCGAGATAACTTTGCAGGCGCTGCTTAACTTCAACACCTATAGCTTCGCGACCGTCAGATAACACTTGGTTCAATTCGGTAGATCCCACCACATGGCGCACAGCAGAGTCAGTGGCCTGCTGCAAACTCATATTGGGGTCTTCTACATTGAGGACAAAATCTTTCACACTGCTGACGTTGTATTGCACCGTCAAAGGCAGCTCTACAATACTTTCGTCTTTGGTCAGCATCAGCCCCTTGGATGGATACTGGCGAGTTGATGTAGTGTTAACTACAGTAACCTGATCAATTAAGGGCCAACGCCAATTCAAGCCCTCTTGGGTAATTTCATGAAAAGCGCCAAAACGCAAAACTACTGCGCGCTCTTTGGTATCCACCTGATAAAAGCCGGTGCCAACATAAAGCACGGCAATTACCGCCAGGCCAATCACCCAAAATACGCCCAAACCTGAGCCTCCGCCGGAGCCATAGCCAGAGCGCCCAGAGTCGCCGCCGCCGAAAAGCCCGTTAAGCTTATCCTGCAGCTTTTTAAATGCTTCATCCAACTCTGGCGGGCCGTCATTGTTACCGCGACCGCCCCAGGGGTCTTTATCTTTCCCAGGTTCATTCCAGGCCATAACTAGTCTCCAAATAAAAACTCAAATTAAATTGGGGGCAAATCGTCAGATTGCAAGATCGCTTCAGCATTGGTAACTGACCAATCCAGAGAGTCGAAAGGAATATCACAGGCACTGAGGATACGAAACAGATCATCTTTGGGTAAGCGAATTTGCAAGAGCAGCTCACCCTGGTCACCGCAGTGCTCTTCCAATATTGCCTGCTGTGCATAGAGCATAGCGCGCAGGCGACCTTGCTGCGGACTTAACACCAATTGACCGGCGATAATCCCCTTCCCCAACAGCTCTGCTATCGCCTGATTTAATAGATCGCAGCCCAAACCTGTCTGTGCCGACAGCCAAACTGCCATAGGCTTTCCCTGATCATCACGATCTATATGAGGCGGGGTGTCAGGCAGGAGATCCAGTTTATTGTAGACACGCAGCTGAGGGAGATCGGCAGCACCAATCTCTTCCAACACATCATTAACTTGTTCGATATTGCGCATACGCTCTTCGGCGGCGCAGTCGATAACATGCAGTAGCAAACTTGAATTACTTGCCTCTTCCAGAGTTGCCCTGAATGCCTCCACCAAACGGTGCGGCAAATGGCTGATAAAGCCCACAGTATCCGCCATGATTACCGCCCCTATGTCCGATAGTTCAACACGGCGCATGGTAGGGTCCAGGGTGGCGAACAGCTGGTTTTCGGCGTACACAGCCGCCCCAGTAAGGCGGTTAAATAAGGTAGATTTTCCGGCGTTGGTATAACCGACCAAAGACACAGTGGGTATAGCCGCACGCTGGCGTGCACGCCGCCCCTGCTCACGCTGGCTGCGCACCTTCTCCAGACGCTGCTCGATCATAGTAATGCGATTGCGCAATAGACGGCGGTCAGTTTCCAGCTGGGTTTCACCTGGGCCGCGCAGACCAATACCGCCCTTTTGCCGCTCCAAGTGGGTCCAGCCACGGATCAATCGCGTCGCTGTGTGGCGCAACTGCGCCAACTCCACTTGCAACTTTCCTTCAAAGGTGCGCGCGCGCTGGGCAAATATATCGAGAATCAAGCCAGTGCGATCTAGCACCCGGCATTGCAGCTCGCGTTCAAGGTTGCGTTCCTGACTGGGAGTAAGGGTGTGATTGAAAATGACTAACTCGGCTTTGTGCAATTGCACCAGATCGTGCAACTCGTGCAGCTTGCCGGTACTAATCAGAAACTTAGCGGTAGGGGTAATGCGGGAGCCCGTCAGGAAAGCGACAGGGTCGCCGCCTGCCGAGAGCACCAGCTCTTCAAATTCGCGGGGATCTTCGGCTTCTTGGCCATGAGACAAATTCAGGTGAACCAGCACTGCCAGCTCACCTGATTCGGGACGATCAAAAAACAATTAGCTACCTCGACGCAGTATTAGCACCGCGATAGATTTTATTCGGCTTGCTCGTCTTCTTCGCCTTCAACACCACCAGCTTCGTTCAGCAGGGGCACACGAACCGCACGGGATGGAACTACGGTAGAAATTGCGTGCTTGTAAACCATTTGGCTTACGGTGTTCTTTAACAGCACAACGAATTGGTCAAAGGACTCAACCTGGCCCTGCAGCTTGATACCGTTCACCAGATAGATGGAAACGGGTACGCGCTCTTTACGCAGAACGTTCAGGTAAGGGTCTTGTAAACTATGCCCTTTTGACATGTTTATTCTCCTCAGGACAATAAAAAACTTTATAAAAATTACCCTCCAAATTCGCCTCATATATCCGGTAAAGCGAGGGAGGAAGCAAGCATGAAAATCTGACTAGGGTTCTCACTCGGGTATTATATGGCGTTGCTGCCTATAAAATTCAAGGCGCAATGCACAATTTCTTGCTTTGTCAGCGAAATTCCCTTATCCGTCTCCGTGCATATCCAGTGTAGATGAGTATTTTCACTTGTCGACCAGCCGCGCAACCAGGTGAATTGCCGCTTGGCCAATTGCCGGGTGGCGATAACCCCTCGGGCAAGCATCTCGTCATAATCCAGTTTGCCGTCCAGATAATCCCACACCTGGCGATAGCCAACCGCGCGAATTGCCGGCAGGTCCGGATGCAGGTCGCCGCGCTCATACAGCCCGCGCACCTCATCCACCAAGCCAGCCTGCAACATTTTGCCAAAACGTTTTTCGATGCGCGCATGCAGAGTACTACGCTCACGCGGCGCTATCGCAAGTTGGCAGAGATTGTAGCGCTCAGCAAATGAATGGCCGGCGCTCGCCTGCTGCCCGCGGCGCAGCTCGGTCATGGTTTTGCCGCTTACGCGGTAAACTTCCAGGGCGCGACTCAATCGCTGGGAGTGGTTGGGGTGGATTTCTGCGGCAGTTTGCGGATCAACCTTTTGCAATTCGCGGTGAATATGTGGCCAGCCATAGGCCTCGGCTTCGCACTCAATCTGCGCCCGCACCTCAGCATCCGCTGCGGGCATATCAGCCAGGCCATCCAGCAACGCACGAAAATAGAGCATAGTTCCACCAACCAATAGCGGAATTTTTTGCTCGGCATGTATCGCTTGAATTTCTCGCTCGGCATCCACCAAAAAATCCGCCACCGAATAGGGCTCGGCAGGATCGCGGATATCAATCAAGCGATGTGGAGCCTGGGCCAACTCTTCTGCCGTGGGTTTTGCAGTACCCACGTCCATACCGCGATAGACCAAGGTGGAGTCCACACTGATCAGCTCCACCGGCAAATGTTTGCGCAGCTCTATGGCTAAATCGGTTTTACCTGAGGCGGTGGGCCCCATCAAAAAAATGACCGGCAATTTACTCGAGTTCACACTTACTGCCCTCGCATAAACATCTTGTCCAGGTCATCGAGTGACAATAAAAACCAGGTGGGTCGACCATGATTGCACTGGCCGGAGCGCTCAGTAGCTTCCATATCGCGCAGCAGCGCATTCATTTCCGGGATGGTTAATTTGCGATTGGCGCGCACCGAGCCATGGCAAGCCATAGTGGCGAGAATCTCGTTAATGTGGTGCTGGATTCGCTCGCTAGTGCCATGCTCGATTAAATCCGCGAGCACATCGCGCACCAATTGTTCGGCCTTGGCGCGATTGAGGATCACGGGCAACTGGCGAATCAAGAGTGTTTCTGGCCCTGCGCGCTGTAACTCAAAACCGAGCGATTTAAAAATCGCGGCAAACTCCTCAGCGCAATCCGCCTCTTTTTGGCTGACGGCCATAGATTCGGGCACCAGTAGTGGCTGAGTTTGCAAGCCGCCACAGGCAAAGGATTCCTTCATGCGCTCATAGGTAATTCGCTCGTGCGCCGCGTGCATATCCACCACAATCAAACCCTGGGCGTTTTCCGCCAGTATATAAATCCCCTTTAGCTGCGCCAGGGCATAGCCCAAAGGTGGAATATCTTCACTGGGTGTTGGCGGCAGTGCAGCTGGCGCGAGCAATTGCCCATAGCTGCGCATCTGTTCGGCTACGGCGCCAGGGTTAAGTGACTGCCCCTGATAGTGCGCCGGGCGGAAGGGTTGGCTTACCGGCGCTTTGAAACTAATAGATTCTTGACCTTTAAATTCCCCTGCCGCCACACCTTGAATGGCCTCACGATTAGCCGCCAGGGCAAAAGGCGCGGCACTAGAAGCTTCATTTGCCTCTGCGCCCAGCTTGCGCGCAAGCGTATCCTCCGGTCGCACTTTGGCTAGGGCGTGATGCAGGCTGGAATAAATAAAATCGTGCACGCTGCGGTTATCGCGAAAACGAACCTCGTGCTTGGTGGGGTGGACATTCACATCCACTGTCGCTGGGTCCAGCTCCAGATAAAGCACAAACGCCGGATGGCGTCCGTGATAAAGCACATCCTGATAGGCTTGGCGTACGGCGTGGCCGACCAGCTTGTCGCGAATCGCGCGGCCATTGACATAAAAGTGCTGCAAGTCGGCTTGACTGCGCGAAAAAGCTGGCTGCGCTACCCACCCCCAAAGTCGCAAGGGACCGCGCTCAATATCAATAAACAGCGCGTTTTCCATAAACGCAGGGCCACACACCTGAGCAACGCGGCGCTCTTGCTCCAACTGGTTATCGCCCGCGCGCCAGGCGTAGATTGCGCGCCCGTTATGGCGCAAGCTAAATGCCACATCAAAACGCGAGAGAGCGAGACGCTTGACTACGTCTTCCAGGTGAGTGAATTCGGTTTTTTCGGTGCGCAAAAATTTACGTCGCGCCGGAGTATTAAAAAACAGATCGCGCACCTCCACGGTAGTGCCACGCGGATGGGGCGCAGGGGAAACCTGGGTTTCCATATCGCGGCCTTCGGCCACAGCCTGCCAGCCGGCACTCTCCTCATTGGTACTGCTGATTAGCGCCAGGCGCGCCACCGAGCTGATACTGGCCAGGGCCTCGCCGCGAAAACCGAGGGTAGCTACCGCCTCCAGGTCATCCAGCTCGTAAATTTTACTGGTGGCGTGGCGGCTAAGCGCCAGAGGCAGGTCTTCTTTATCTATACCACCGCCATTGTCGCGCACGCGCATCAACTTGATACCGCCCTCCTCCACATCTATATCCAGGCGAGTTGCGCCGGCATCCAGGCTGTTTTCCAGGAGTTCTTTAATCACCGAGGATGGTCGTTCGACCACTTCGCCCGCAGCAATCTGGTTGGCCAGGCGCGGGCTTAACAATTTTATTTTGGGCATGAAAGGCAGAGGGTAATCAGGTCGACGGAATTTTCAGGTGCTGGCCAATTTTGACCGTAGCGTTGCGCATGCCATTGTGGCGCATCAGCTGGCTGACACTCACACCATAGCGCAGCGCGATAGCCGAGAGTGTATCACCTGAGGCGACTGTGTGCTGGCGATCCCGTATCGGCTGGCTGGTAGCAGCCTGCACCGCAACTTGACTGCCTGATGGCGGATGCTGACTAAAATAACTGTGCACACCTTTAAACACCGCTTGAGCCATCTGTTTGCGGTAGGCGGAATTATTCAGTTTGCGCGCCTCTTCCGGGTTGGAAATAAATCCCGTCTCCACCAGGATGGAGGGCACATCAGGCGACTTGAGCACCATAAAACCCGCCTGCTCAACATGACGCTTGTGCAGTATCGCCACCGAGTTGATCGCGTTGAGCACATGGCTGCCCACCTGCAGGCTGGAGTTGAGGGTGGCTGTCATGGATAAATCGACCAAAACCCCCGCCAGCACTTCGTCTTTGTCGTCGAGGCTGATACTGCCCACCCCGCCAATCAAATCAGATTCATTTTCGCGCTGAGCTAAAAAGCGTGCGGTTTCGGAGGTGGCACCATTGCGCGACAGCGCAAATACCGAGGCGCCGCGCGCGCTGCTTTTAACAAAGGCATCGGCATGGATGGAAATAAACAGGTCTGCCTTCATGTCGCGGGCTATATCGCGGCGTTTTTTCAAGGGGATAAAATAGTCGCCAGTTCGCGTCAGCTTGCCAATATAGCCCGGCTGTTTATTGATTTTCGCCACCAGCTCACGCGCTATGGCCAGGGTCACATCTTTCTCGCGCACCCTCCCCGGGCCGGAAGCGCCAGGGTCGTCGCCGCCATGGCCGGCATCAACCGCAATCACAATGTTGCGCAATGGCGCTGCTGCCTCCAGGCTGGGCTTTGCCTGAGGCGCCACATCTACCACCGCAGCAGCTACCGAGGGCGCCGGAGGCAGGCTCTGGATTAGCTTGTCGGCATCCCGATTATCGACCACGTTGACACTACCGCTCGCAGGGCGATCAAATAAATCCAGTACCAAGCGATCCTGCTGGCCCCCCTGCGCTTTTAACGTAAAACTTTTAGGGTCAACCTGGGCGCTTAAATCAAACACCAGACGCAGATCTTGGCTATTGGCTGAGGAGCGCAGTGCACTGACGGGGGTATTACTTAGCGGGAGGTCATTTAGATTAGCGCTGATACGCGAGCGACTTAAATCCAATACAACGCGATCAGGATTAGTGAGCAGCGCCATGCGATGCGCTACCGGCGCATCCAGATCCAGCACTATGCGGGTATAGTCAGGCGCGCGCCAAACACGCACGCCCTGAACGGTCGCAGCCTCTACTGAAGCCAATAGCAACCAGGCAGCGATGGCGACAAGCAATTGAAAACCAGGTTTTACAGCCATAGACCTTTTTATGGGTTACCCATTTAACAAGCCAAAAACAGAGATATAAGGTGGGCAGAGAAATAAGATGCTGAGCTAAGTACCAAGGCGCAATTTAGCGCTTAGTTTTTTAACTCTGCCTGAATGCCAGCCACTCTACCGCAAAGCCATGGAATTTACTGCCACCCTAAAACCAGCTGACTAAAAAATATTCATATTTTTTAGCAAATTAGACGGGTTTTCTCAACTAACACTGTAAAAATAAAGCGGATTTTGAAACCACAGCAACGGCACAAACGTCCCGCTAGGGCAGAGATAATTTTGGCAAAGAGAAGGGAGGGCAAGTTGCCCAGCCATTAAAAACTGCGGGCAAGCTCAGCGAGCAGCTGTTCACCCAAGGGGCTGTGGGCCTGCAGATGGGCCTGACGGCCGGCCCCTGCGGGACTTAAATCCAACTGCACATCCGCCTCAGGCAAAACACCCAAACCGCGCTCTGGCCACTCCACCAGGCATATACTGCCATCGCTAAAGTAATCACGAATCCCCATAAACTCCAACTCTTCTGGGTCGCCCAGACGATAAAGGTCAAAGTGATAGAGTTGACGCTCACCCCCTAGCGGGCTGGCAAGGCTATAGATTTCCACCAGAGTATAAGTAGGGCTTTTAACGGCCCCCCGATGGCCGAGGGCACGCACAATGCCGCGCGAAAGTGTGGTTTTACCCGCACCCAAATCACCCTGCAAATAAATGGTGAAGGCACCTGGATGGCGCACCAACCAGGCGCCCAAGCAATTACCTAGATGAATACTTGCGGCCTCGTCAGCGAGGGAAAGCTGTAGGTCTCGACTCAAGCTCAGTTCTCCTCAGCCGCCACCAGCAGCTGGCAGAGATAGGGCATAAGGTCGGTTGCCAACAGGCTGCGCTGACCCAACTCAGCGGCGGCAAGATCCGCTGCAGCGGCATGGAGCACGGCGCCCAGACGCGCCGCGTCGCCGACAGCCACCCCCTGGGCGATCAAACCGCCAAGAATGCCAGCGAGCACATCGCCCATACCTCCGGTGGCCATACCCGGATTGCCATCGGTGACAACGCCGGGCAATTCACCAGCCACCGCCACCAGGCTACCGGCACCTTTAAGAATCACACTGGCGCCATAGCGCTGCGCCAGCGTTTCGGCACTGCTAAAGCGATCCTGCTGCACCTCGGCGGTAGTCACCCCGAGCAGCCGTGCCGCTTCGGCTGGGTGAGGAGTAAGCAGCCAGAGTCCCGCCCCCTGAGGGTTAGGCACCACCCTGCCCTCGGCGAGGATATTGAGTGCATCGGCATCCAGCACCATGGGCAGGCCAGCGGCTGCCGCCTGTTGCAGCATCTGCTCTGACCAGGGCGAGCGCCCAAGGCCTGGGCCCACGACCAATACGCTGGGTCTACTAAGCCAAGGCTCAAGCTCCTGACCAGAAACCACGCCCAGGGCCATCACCTCAGGGCGACGCGCAAGAATTGCCGGTATGTGTTCGGGGCGAGTGGCAATACTCACCAGGCCAGCGCCGGTGCGCGCGGCCGCCTCGGCCGCCATAAGCGCCGCGCCACCAAAGCCAGTGTCGCCGCCAATTACCATCACATGGCCAAAATCGCCCTTGTGGGCATCGGCTTCACGCGGCGCCAGTAGCGGCAATAATTGCTGTAACCCCAGGCGCTGGGCGCTGGGTAATTGTTGATCGAGAATGTCCTGGGAAATCGCTAGAGGCTCCAGCAGCAGCTTGCCGCAAAGCGCCGGGCCGCGCCCGGTAACCAGGCCGCGCTTCAGGCCGATAAAAGTGATGGTCATGCCCGCCTTTACCGCCACGCTGGCGACCGCACCCGTATCGCCATTTAGGCCAGAGGGAATATCCAGCGCCACCACCGGCAGGCCCGCCTGGTTGATTTGGTTAATAGCCGCAACAAATTCGCCGCGCGGTTCGCCCTGTAGGCCTATGCCCAGAAGCGCATCCACAATAACCCCCTGCGCCGGGACCTGCGCCGGGTCAAACGGCACCATGGGCACCGCTTCCTGCAGCGCAAACTCGTACGCCAGGTGCGCATCGTCTTTTAATTGATCGGGCGCGGTAAGCTGAATAATCTGCACCGGCAAACGGCGCTGCGCCGCCAGTGCTGCGAGCACATAGCCATCGCCACCATTGTTACCTGCACCGCAGTAAACGCTGATCAGTGCCGGCTCGCCGAAGCGCTCGAGCAAATGCTGAAACGCGGTGCGCGCAGCGCGCTTCATCAATTGAATAGACGGGGTGCCAGCGGCAATGGCGGCGGCATCCAGGGCATAGGCCTGGGCTGCGGTGTAAAGCGCCGAGGTGGAGGCGGAAACTTTCATTTAAGGCTCACAGCGAGAGTAAAAACTGGCGGGAATTATACGCACCCCGCAGCATTAGCGCCAAAACACAAACGTTGCGCAGGTAAATACCTCAGCGATAGGCGGAGCCTGCTATAGTGAAAGCCATTGACGTACAACTGCCAGACTATGACCAGCGACGCCCAACCCCACTCTGCCGCCTTAAGCGATACCTCCAGCCTGACCCGGTTGCTAGACAAACTGGCACAGGCTAGCCGCCAAACATCCCTGGCACTGCGCCAAATGCTGGCGCAACAGCTGCTCAACAATTACTGGCCAGCTAGCAGCAGTGAATTACCGCCCTTCGATCCTGCGCTGGCCGAGCCAATGACGTATTTGCAACAAAAAATCGAAGCCTGGATAACGAATGACGACAGTATCTACCTCGGCAACCAGAGATTAACCAAGGCCCTCGACAGCCTAAGTTTGCACCTCAGCCACTGGTGCCCGCGCGACTCCAAACCCAGCCAGCAATTCGCCGAGCGGCTAGAGGCGCTGTGCAAGAATTTACCCGACGAGCAAAACACCGGGCTTGTGCAGCTGGATGAATTTATTCAGTGGGCCGACAAAGAGGCCAAACGTGCAGCAATGCTCGCCAGTCGCCTGGGCCAAAACGAAGCTGGCGACATGCGCCTGCTCGCCGCCGAGTGCCAGGTACTGGATAGCCTCAATGAGCACCTGGCCAATCGCGCCATCCCCCAGGAGGCCCAGGCGGGGCTGCTCGGCGTGCTTAAAAGTGAGCTGCAACACAGCCTGGTTACTGCCGAGAGCGAAGCTGACGCACAGGTTTGGCACTATTGGCAGCGCCTGCTGCCTGTGCTTGGCCAGGTATTTATGCTGGAGGGTGAAACTGCCGACGACCAGTTTTTGTATGCCCAGATTCCACCGTTAGTGAACGCGCTGGGGGGCAGTTTGCAGCTGCCTCTCAGCCATGCCGATAGCTACGGCCGCTGGATAGATGAACTCAGCCACTTTTTAATGCAGGCGATTCAAAAAAAGCCGTTGGATTGCAGCCTGCTCCCCCCACTTACCTACCCCGAAGGCTACAGCAGTGCGCAAACCCGGGTGACCCCCTCGGTATTGCAGTTAAGCCAGGCGCTGCAGGAAGGTGACTGGCTCGCCTTTGAACAGGAGCAGCTCACACCGCTGCGCTGCCAACTGGCCTTTAAAAATCTGCAGAGCAATCAGCTGCTGTTTGTCGACCAGGCCGGGCGCAAGCTGATGAGCAAAAGCCTTAAAGAAACCGCGCTCTGCCTGTCCAC
This sequence comes from Cellvibrio sp., assembly GCA_050305995.1. Lineage (GTDB taxonomy): Bacteria > Pseudomonadota > Gammaproteobacteria > Pseudomonadales > Cellvibrionaceae > Cellvibrio. The sequence goes on along the minus strand of JBNLGJ010000003.1, from coordinate 9,393 downwards.
CGGCAGCGCTCGACCAATTGCCGTCATTAGCCTCGCGCAACACACCCAGCCCCTGCTGCACAAGCTGCAGCAGCAGGGGCAAAAATTACAGGAGCAACTGGCAGCTGCCGCCGCCAACCGCGCGCAGCAAGCTGCCGCAGAGGAGGCCGCGCGTCAAAAAGCCGAGGCTGAAGCCGCCGCACGCGCCATGCAAGAGCAGCTGGAAATTCGCCGCGCTGCTGCGCGCAAGGCGATGGCCGAAGCGCAAGCGCTAGCCGCGGAAAAAGAGCGCCGCCTAGCCGAGCAGCAGCGCCTGGCTGAACAGCAGCGGCAGGCGGATTTAGCCGAGGCAGAAGCGCGCAAACTGGCAGCAATTGAAGCGATTAACCAGCTCAAGGTCGGTGCCTGGCTGGAGCTGCAACAGGCCAACAGCGAATTTTTGCGCGCTAAACTTTCGGTGATACTGGCAGCGGCCAATAAATATATTTTTGTCGATCAGCTGGGACGCAAACTGGCCGAGTATCAAGGCGATCAATTGATTGCCATGCACCAGCAACAACAACTCAAAATTGTACGTCAGGGCGGCGACTTTGAAGATCAACTCGCCAAAGTTATCCGTGGGCTACGCAAGGATATAAACCCATGATTTCCGATCCCCATAACCCAATTAAGGGCAGTACCGACAGCAGCGGTGAGCTGCGCCAAGAATACCGCCTGGAAGAGCGCGAGACTGTGTATATCGAACAGGGCAACAATATCGTCATCACTCAGACCCTGGATATGTCCGCCAATGGGCTGCGCGTGATCAGCGATATAGAACTACCCACCGGCAGCATAGTGCGCACCTGCGTGCAGCTTAAAAATACTCACGAGCGCTTTATGCTGGTGAGCGAAGTCAAATGGTCACAGCTGCACCAGCAGCCGGGCGAATTTTTGTTGGGTTTAAGTTTGTTTGAATCGGATGACACCGACATCCAGGCGTGGAAGGAAATGATCGCGCGCCGCTGCAGCGAATAAAAATTCACCCAGGGCGCGCAAAAAAAATTATTGCAGCAAATACACCACAAACACCTGGGCGCTGAGCTTCATTACCCCTGGCTCAAAGGGTTCAGCCGCCACCCGCTGCAAACTCATGGAGTCCGCTTTCATCTTGGCAGAGCTACCCTGCAATTCGCGGCTTGGCACTAACTGCCAGCGCTCATTGCCGCGAGTATTAAATTCCGAAATCGACCAGACTCCGGCCAGGCTTTTGCCTTGAGTTTTAGCCAGGCGTTCGGCGCGCGCGCGGGCATCGGCCATGGCTGCCTCCTGGGCTTTATCCTCCAGGGCTTTTTTGTTGCTCAAGGTCAGGTTGGTGTTGATGGTTTCAGAGATTTTGGCATCCACCAGCGCCTTCATCATCTCCGGGTATTTGTTAAGGTCGCCCAGGGTAATGTCCACCTGGCGCGACACGTTATTGCCCGTCAGCACCCGCTGGTTGTCGCGGTAGTCATATTCGGGGCGGACGTTGAGCGCCGTAGTCGCCAGGTCGTTGGCCTTGATACCGAACTTTTTGCAGGTGCTCAACAACAGGCGCGAGCGCGCATCCACATCCGCCTTGGCTTTGCCCAGGTCCATATCAACCGCCTGGATACTAATACTAAAGGTCATCATATCCGGCTCCGCCTCCAGCTCGGCCGAGCCCTCCACATAAACGTGCGGCTGTTGCGGTAGCGGGTCGGCCCAGGCCACTGCAGTCATCATTAAGCTTGCGGCCAGCGCCAGGGCGAGTGTCAGCAATTTCATAAATGTATCCTTTGCGAATGAGTTTCCCGGTGAGTGTAAACAGCCAAGCTGAATTACACAGCAACGAGATGTTAAAGAGTGTAGAGATTGTTCAGTGTAGAGGCAGTTCGCTGAGTGAAATAAAAAAAGCATCACTTGGATGCCCTTGGCGTTAGCTGCTGCCGCTATTGCAGGCTGTTCACATCCAACCAAAGTTCGGGGCGATCCACAGGGGTTTCCTTGGGCAGGGCGGGGTTTTCCAGTTTGAATATCAAACGGTGCGCCAAATCGGCCTTTTCAACAACTGTGCGCACTGAAGGGTCGGCAAAAAATACGCTATCAAAGCTGCCATCGGCAATGGCGCGGTTTAGGCCCTGTTCCAAATCCCTGGCCAAGTCAGGATTGTTTTTATTAACAAAAAAATAAAACGGCATTTTGTAAACCAGCATCAGGTGTTTCTCCACCGCCAAATTCAGCCCGGGCGTGGCGTTCACTTCGCTCCAGGGCTCCTGTACCCCGCGCGGAAAGGCATCAAAACGCGCGCCGTCGAGCATATACAACAAACTGGGGTACTTATTGGTTTTAACCACCTGCAACTGATTAGCCTCCAGAATACGCGTATCCGCCCAGGTTGTGCCCTGGCCCAATTTCAATTGCTGCAAATCCGCCAGAGTCTGCACCCGATCAAACTTGGCCTGATCGCCCTGGCGAATTAAAAATATCCTGTGCCCCAAGAGCCCTTTTAGCAGTGGGATTCGCACCGGCAGCAACTTATCTTCCGCCGCCTGATCCGAGGCCATCCACATAATATCCACCTGACCGGAAACGACATCCTCGATATAGCGCGCCTGGGTGCGCTGGTCGCCGCTCTCGGAGGTAATCTTATAGGGAGTATCCAGATGCTCATTAACCAACGCCAACAACTTCAAACAATAGCGGTCAATATCCGTGGCGTAGGGAATCGTTTTAATTTCCTTGGCTGGAGCCGCCTGTAGGCCTGCGACTGGCCCCAGCACAAGTAGCAGACAAAGGCCTAATTTACGAATTATCGATTGAGCGGGCATGGATGTCTCCGAGCGTTTTATCTAGTTATGTGCCAAAAGTGTAGTTGAAACCCACCGGAATTCCCGTTTCCAAAGTGGCGCTCAGGTCTGGCACAATAACCAGCTCGCGCGTTTACCCCTGTATCCACACCCAAGCTGCCCTATGTCCGACCTAGACCTTCACCAACTCGCCGCCGATATCAAAATCTGGGGCCGAGAGCTGGGTTTCCAGCAGCTGGGCATTGCCGATATTGAGCTGGGTGAAGCCGAGCAGCGGCTGCAAGCCTGGCTGGCCAAGGGCTACCAGGGCAGCATGGATTGGCTCGGCGCCCACGGTAATAAGCGCTCGCGCCCCGCCGAATTGCTGCCGGGTACCCTGCGCGTGATTAGCCTGCGCATGGACTATCTCCCCGGCGACACCCAACAGATCAAAATCCTCAAAGACCCCAGCAAGGCTTATGTGTCCCGCTACGCCCTGGGCCGCGACTACCACAAACTGATCCGCAAACGCCTGGCACAACTGGCGCAGCGCATAGATGCCGCCCTGCCCGCCGACTACCCCCTCAAAGGTCAAAACCGCGCCTTTGTCGACAGCGCGCCGGTAATGGAGCGGCCATTGGCGGAAAAGGCCGGCCTGGGCTGGACCGGCAAGCACACGCTGATAATTAACAGCAGCGCCGGCAGCTGGTTTTTTTTGGGCGAGATTTTTACCTTTTTACCCCTGCCGGTAGACAGGCCCCAGCAGCCCAACCAGTGCGGCGATTGCACCGCCTGCTTAAAGGTCTGCCCCACCGACGCCTTCCCCCAGCCCTACGAGCTGGACGCGCGCCGCTGTATTTCCTACTTAACGATTGAGAACAAGGGCGCTATACCGGAAAAGTTCCGCGAGCCCATGGGCAACCGCGTGTTTGGCTGCGACGACTGCCAGGCCATTTGCCCCTGGAACAAATACGCCCAGTTCACCGGCGAAACAGATTTTTTACCGCGTCACGGTTTGGCCAACAGCGATCTGGTCGATCTGTTTAACTGGAGCGAAAGCGAATTTCTCGCGCGCACCGAAGGCTCGGCCATTCGCCGTATTGGCTATGAGGGCTGGCTAAGGAATATAGCTGTGGGATTGGGTAATGCGCCCAGCGCTGAACACATTATTCAGGCGCTTAACAGCAAAAAAGAGCAGGCATCGCCCATGGTGCGAGAGCATATCGATTGGGCGTTAGCGCAACAGGCTGCAGCCAATCGCCGGCGCAAACGCAAGATCCAGCGCCAGGCCGATTAACCCAGGCAAAATAGCCAATACCCTGGCCGCCCAGGGTGCGACACCAGCCTTAGACCAGATACACAACATTCGGAGAAGTAGATGCAAGACACCACAGGATTCCGCCCCGTTAGCCACGCAAAAACCACCATTACCGAACTGATGATCCCCAGCTACGCCAACTTTGGCGGCAAGATTCACGGCGGCATTATTCTCTCGCTGATGGACAAGGTGGCCTATACCTGCGCCGCCAAACACACAGGTGGCTACTGCGTAACCGCCTCGATCAATGTGGTGGATTTTTTAGCGCCGGTGGAAGTGGGTGATCTGGTGCACCTACACGCCTCCATCAACTATGTCGGCAGCAGCTCGGTGGTGGTTGGGGTGCGAGTGGAAGCGGAAAACGTCAAAACCGGCGAAGTGCGCCACACCAACTCCAGCTACTTCACCATGGTCGCAGTGGACGAAGGCCGCCAACCGCGCCAAGTACCCGGATTGATCCTGGAAAACGAGCAAGACCTCTACCGCTTTGCCAAAACCCTAAAACGCCGCGAGCTGCTCGCCGAATACAAAGCCGATGTAAAAAGCCATTTGGCCGATATGGATCTATCCAACCCGGACGACTTATTGACCGGCCACCGCTGTGTACTGGTTAAAAATTAGCGAAAAAAAGCTGGGGCACCCCATCACAAGCCCCCTCAATAGCCACAAGTTTTGCTGTATCGACTGTTTTTTTATGCCGTAAACGGGAATAATAGCGGCCCTTCCAAAGAGCAGGGCCAATACGAGCCCAGCCGCAAGATAGAAATCGGTCAAGCATCCCCCCTGGCAACAACTGCCGGGACGGCATGAGGGTATGTGTTTGCCGCCACGGTCCTGTTGATAGGTCCAGCCAGGGGCAGGATATCAACCACAACGATAGGCTATTAGAACTATGAAACCACTTTCCGATATAGGCTTGGTTGGTCTGGCAGTCATGGGCGAAAACCTCGTCCTTAACATGGCCAGCAAAGGCTATACAGTCACCGCTTACAACCGCTCAGTTGAAAAAGTCGACAACTTCCTGGCCGGTCGCGCCCAGGGCAAAACCATTCGCGGCGCCCGCTCCATTGAAGAGCTGGTCGCCTCCCTGGCCAAACCGCGCAAAATTATGCTGATGGTAAAAGCCGGTAAAGCCGTAGACGACTTTATCGAGCTGTTGATTCCCCACCTGGAAGCGGGTGACATCATCATCGACGGCGGCAATACTCACTACCCGGACACCAACCGCCGCACCGCTTACCTGCGCGAAAAAGGCCTGCACTTTATTGGCACCGGCGTATCCGGCGGTGAAGAAGGCGCCTTAACCGGCCCATCGATTATGCCCGGCGGTTCACCCGAAGCCTGGCCCTTTGTGAAGGACATTTTCCAAGGCATCTCCGCCAAAGTGGAAGATGGCAGCCCCTGCTGCGATTGGGTGGGTGAGAACGGCGCTGGTCACTTTGTAAAAATGGTGCACAACGGCATCGAGTACGGCGATATGCAGCTGATCTGCGAAGCCTACCAAATCATGAAAGACCTGCTGGGCATGAGCGCCGACGAAATGCACGAGGTGTTTGCCGAGTGGAACCAGGCCGAGCTCAACTCCTACCTGATTGAAATTACCCGCGATATCCTCGCCTACAAAGACGAAGACGGCGCACCCCTTGTAGATAAAATCCTCGATACCGCTGGCCAAAAAGGCACCGGCAAGTGGACTGGCGTTATCGCCCTGGACCTGGGCATCCCTTTAACCCTGATCTCCGAAGCCGTATTCGCCCGCTGCCTGTCTTCACAAAAAGACGAGCGCGTGCAGGCCGCCAAAGTTATCAGTGGCCCGGCGCCCAAGTTTGAAGGCGACAAACAAGCCTTTATCAACGACCTGCGCAACGCGGTATTCGCCTCCAAAATTATCTCCTACGCCCAGGGCTACCTGTTAATGCGCGAAGCGGCCAAAGAATACGGCTGGCACCTCAACTACGGCGGCATCGCGCTGATGTGGCGCGGCGGCTGTATCATTCGTTCGTCCTTCCTCGGCAATATCAAAGAGGCGTTCGACAAGAACCCCGAATTGAAAAACCTGCTGCTGGATGACTACTTCGCCAACACCGTTAACGCTGCCCAAGCTGGCTGGCGCCGTGTGGCAGCTGCGGCCATTGTCAATGGCATACCCGCACCCACCATCACCTCGGCCCTCACCTACTTCGACGGCTACCGCACTGCCCGCCTGCCAGCCAACCTGCTGCAAGCCCAGCGCGACTTCTTCGGCGCCCACACCTACGAGCGCACCGACAAACCACGCGGTGAATTCTTCCACACCAACTGGACCGGCCGCGGCGGCAACACCGCCTCAACCACTTACAACGTGTAAGCGGGACAGCTGGAATAAAAAAGCCGGGGCAGCAATGCTCCGGCTTTTTTGTTTTACACCCTAATTTGCCCCCGCCAATTACACTGCAAACGCACCACAAAACAGCTGATAAGCGGCGTCCGCTGTATATCACCTTACACCGCAAAAAATAACCTTAAAAATCAGCACCCGAGGCACCAACCACAAAAAATATGCGGCAGAGATAAGCGGCAAGCGCCGCTTTTGTCAAAACTGATAAATGGCAGGCGAAAATTAACCTATTGATTTTTATGGCAAATCACTTAATCTCCGTAAATTCGAAAAATGATATACGGCAGGGTGATATACGGCTTTCGCCGTCTAATAAACTGTTAACTCTCTGAGGAAGTATGAGTAATCCAAATAACTACGACTTAAAGCTTCAAGAATTAAGGGAGGCTTCAACAGACAAATGGCTAATGCAGCAGTCATTGGATTCTAATGCTTTTAATGAACTACTGATCTATTTAGAGAAAAAATCAGAGTTGCTAAAAGATCAAAGCACGATTTCTAAGCAGATTGTCCAGACAATAATGGATGCTAGTAGTGCACTTGAGTCGGCAGGTGAAAATAATCAGGCCAATAAGTTCATGGCTCTTTTGGGTTTAATTGCTCGTAACGAGGCAGCAAATGATCGCAAGCCGGGTGTACCTAGAATCATATAAAGAGTTAACAAGCAAAGGCAGCATCGCCCTGCGGGCTGGACGCGCTGACGCGCGCCGCTGCTTTGGGCGTTATGGTTGCTTGGCTCCCTAAACGTTTTCGTCAGAAAGTTCGTGCCGCGTTCGTCAATTTCAAGTATGGCAATTGCATCAAAAGTCAGTAGCTTCGCTCCGGTGCAATTAGTGAGTTTTGTGGCAGCCAGCTTCGTAGCTCGGTGCCGCTAGAAAGATAAATGCAAACGCACTGCGTAGTGTGGCTTGCCAGTAAGAGGGTTTGTTGCCAATATTGGCAACACTAATTTAATCAGGGTGCCGGGGTTGGCGTTGTGTTCTATTCCAATCCTTTGCCGCATCGGCACCCATAACAATACGCGCCAGGTGCGCACACTTCGTGTGCTTGACGTAAAAACCTGTCGGTTTTTACGCACCTGCGCTCTGCGTTATGGTTGCTTAGCTTCCTAAACGTTTTCGTCGGAAAGTTCGTACCGTGTTCGTCAATATCAAGCGCGGCAGTTACATCAAAAGTCAGTAGCTTCGCTCCGGTGCAATTAGTGGTTTTGTGGCAGCCTGCTTCGTAGCCCGGTGCTGCTAGAAGATTAAATGCAAACGCACTGCGTAGTGTGGCTTGCCAGTAAGATGGTTTGTTGCCAATATCGGCAACACTAATTTAATCAGGGTGCCGGGGTTGGCGTTGTGTTCTATTCCAGTCCTTTGCCGCATCGGCACCCATAACAATACGCGCCAGGTGCGCACACTTCGTGTGCTTGACGTAAAAACCTGTCGGTTTTTACGCACCTGCGCTCTGCGTTATAATGCTGAACACATATGGGATCTAAATATGTTAAAAAAATTAATTGTATTGGTTTCGCTAACAACTCTTTTTTCTTGTGCTCCTTTTCATGTATATCAAAAGCCAAATCTTCCAGATTCTGAGTTAAGCAAAATACAGATTGAAAATTTCTCGTCGCTAAATACTGGCTTTTGGACCTTTAAAAACAATATTGAATGCAGCGGAGCAACAATAAGAGAAATAAGAGGAAATATGGGTTACCACGGAATTACAAAAGGTGAAGTCGTAAATTTGTATTCAGAATTAAATAAGCCATTTTCAATCTATATTGAGTTTACAACGCCACTATCATCTGGTTTGAGCTGGAAGGAATATAGAAAAATATTGACTTTTAGTGCTAAGAAAAAACTTTATAAAATAAATTTGATTTCAAATGGAGATTCTTCGGCAGGTTTTTCTTTGTATGAAGTTGAAAACGGTAAGCTGAATGAAGTTTCGGATGGTAGTTACGTTGTACGAGATTGGGTTAAGGGTCTTGATCCCGATCATCCTTGGTGCACAAAGATAACAGATGAAGAGTTGCTAAAGCTGAAGTAATTTTATAACAAGGCGGTCAACCATCGTTGCGCTTCGCTCCACTGGACAGCCTTCGGCTGCCGGTTACCTTAACGTTATAGGTGCGGGCGGGTTTGAGAATTTGCCTTTAGCAAAATCGTGCCACTGCTACATCATCAAGCTCTAGATTAAATTCAAAAGCTTGTAGCTCCGCTCCGGTGCTAGCAGAAAGGAATTAGTAAACCGCTCTTCGTAGTCTGGCTTGCCAGTAAGAGAATAAGTTGCCATCATCGGCAGCAGAAATTTAAACCGGTGCCACGGTAGGCTCACTTCAAAAACTCGCATTTTTAAAGTTCCTGCCATCGCATCTATAACAAGTCACGCCAGGGCCGCAGGCTTCGCCTGCTGGACGTAAAAACCTATCGGTTTTTCCGCCCCTGCGTTCAAACGTTATGGTTGCTTAGCTTCCTAAACGTTTTCGTCGGAAAGTTCGTACCGTGTTCGTCAATATCAAGCGCGGCAGTTACATCAAAAGTCAGTAGCTTCGCTCCGGTGCAATTAGTGGTTTTGTAGCAGCCCGCTTCGTAGCCCGGTGCCGCTAGAAAGTAAAATGCAAACGCACTACGTAGTGTGGCTTGCCAGTAAGAGGGTTTGTTGCCAATATCGGCAACACTAATTTAATCAGGGTGCCGGGGTTGGCGTTGTGTTCTATTCCAATCCTTTGCCGCATCGGCACCCATAACAATACGCGCCAGGTGCGCACACTTCGTGTGCTTGACGTAAAAACCTGTCGGTTTTTACCCACCTGCGCTCAGCGTTATGGTTGCTTAGCTTCCTAAACGTTTTCGTCGGAAAGTTCGTACCGTGTTCGTCAATATCAAGCGCGGCAGTTACATCAAAAGTCAGTAGCTTCGCTCCGGTGCAATTAGTGGTTTTGT
>JBNLGJ010000002.1:0-53519 GCA_050305995.1 Cellvibrio sp. | reverse complement strand
GCACGGCGAACAAAACAAATTCAGCAGCCTCTTCCCAGGTAATGGCCTGGGTTCAGCGAGCATGATCGATCGTCTCACCGCCTTTAACAAAATTGTCGACGGTATTATCACCTGATTTAAACCCCGCCCTCTAAGCACTTGTGCCGGCCCCAGCGCCGGCTTTTTTTATTTTCAGCCACTCGAAATCACTGCATACTCCGTTTAATCCGCACTGGAATGCTGAAGATGGAATTCAAATACTTGCTGATTACAATTTGTTTTAGCGCCCTGACTGCACCAATCAGCCCGGCCCAGGTCACGCCAGTGTGGACGGGGAATTTTGAAACTGGCGACCTCAGCCAATGGCACAACGCACTTAATCCGCAGGGCATCAGCCTCACCCAAAGCTGCGTTCATTCCGGCAAATATGCAGGCTTGGTTCGCATCACCGGTGAAGACAGTTTTAACTGGTTTGGCAACAACGCGCTCAACCGCAGCGAGTTTCACCATCGCATGCCAGCGGGCGCCACCTACGAGGGTAAGGAGACTTTTTTCTCCTTTTATTTTTACCTGCCCGAAGCCTGGAGCCAGGCCAAACACGAGGTGGGTTATTGGGAATCGGATAAAACCTGGCAACAAATGTTTCGCTTTAATATTCGCGGCAAGCAACTCAGCTTTCAGCAAAGCTCTGCAGAAAAAACCTTTTGGTCCATTGCGGATGGCGCCAGCCCCAGGCAGTGGCACAGATTGGCATTACACATCCACTGGTCCACCAAAGCGGATAAAGGTTTTGTCGAAACCTGGGCCGACGGCCAAGCCATGGGCAAGCAGTTTTTTCAAACACTCTACGCACCAGAGGCGCTAATGTTTACCCAGCTTGGCGTACTGCGCACCCAGGAAGCGGCCACAGAACGTATTATTATCGACGACGCACTGGAGGCGACGAATATAAAAACCCTGGCACCTGAGCAATATCAACCCAAAGGGGTGGATTGCCAATATTAGGGGAAATGGCTTTTATCAATGGTCAAGCAAGCTGCAGCTAACTAAAGTGCCGCAGGCTAGAGGGTTCTGAACTCTTATCGGACACCTCCTTAGAATAGTTTGTTGCTGTTTAAAACCATATCAAAAGATCGCGATGCAAAATGAGTCTAAATAAAATAGTTGAACTTTTGAAAACCTACTTACTTCTTGCTGGATTTTCCAGTTGCTTTTTGTATTTAACGCAAGGGCTTCAAGTTAGAACAGTTTCTGAATGTATCCTTGATGGAAATTTATTTGCGATATTTTTTATATCCCTTGTATATGCAGGAAAATGTGCGATGAAAATTATTAATAAAAATCCATGATCAACATCAACGGCTCACGACGAGCAACCTAGATTAAACGATAACCTGTAGGTTGGAAGAGCGCAGCGACTTCCGACATGGTTGTTGAATGTGTTCACTGCCCGATGAAGTCAGAGTTATCAACCCTGCTATTGATTTGAGAAAAGCCTGCTTACCCCCGGCCAGCTTGCTGCCCGGGGTTTTGTTTTTTACCTTAGCTGCTTTCTGACAATTGGCCACCTAGTACGGCGTAGAATGCACCTCATTAACCTGACCAGAGACAGCACAACAAGTAGCGCATGCACCCAGAGTGCAAGCAACTCCACAACCTATACTTACAATGCCAATATATTACGCCACTATGTACACGGCCGGGAAAATGATGATCCGATTGTTGGGTATGAGGGCTCTGGCACAGGCGCCAAGCATTATTACACCACCAATCGCCAAGGTAGCATTGTTGGCATCACCAAGGCGGATGGTACAAGCCTTTCAATCGGCGCTTATGATGAATATGGCAATCAATCCAATACAGCTATAGGCCGCTTTCAATACACAGGCAAAACCTGGATGCCCGAAGTTGGTTTGTACTACTACAAAGCCCGCTTCTACAGCCCATCACTAGATCGTTTTATGCAAACCGACCCAATTGGTTACAAGGATCGGATGAATTGGTATGCTTATGTGGGAAATGATCCGACGGGAAAATTCACTCAAAATTACATTAGCAATTTATCTAACTATGCATCCTATGCAAATTTGCATGAGGCGAAGGTTGCAATTACGGTGACTGCAATACAACAAGAAAAAACAGGCTGTGCATGGACAGGAAATATCGGTGATGGTATGTCGGTGATCGCTACTGCGGCTGGACAGCCAGAGATTGCCGTAATTGGAGCTGCGCTCTCAACTGCATCTTCTATCGCGACTAATAGCTTAGATCATGGTCTCAATGACGCACTTACTGCTCAAGTAGCTGGAGAAGTCGGAGCTAAAGCTGCTGAGAATTCCGTTCAATTTGCTGCAGGCATAACAACTGTCGAAGGCAAAGTTCAAAAAGGTGTACTAACCAAGGCATCCGACGCTCGGAGCATGGCCTGTACAAAAGATAGAGCTGCGAGCGCAACTCTAAACGGTTTTGCAACTGCAGCGACAATTGCATCCCAACAAGCTGGAGCACAAATAACTGAAAAAACTCTGGAAGAAAATAACAATGACCGAAAATAGAAAGTAGAGGTTTTTATGACTAAAGAAAAATTAATCAGTGTCAGTTTAAGCAAGAAATATATTCTTGCATTCAGAATGGTTATGATTTTTTTATCCGTTTTTAGCTTAACGCCAATATACAACGCCTTTTCAAGCGGAGTCTTCGTAACACATGGTATGAAATTTGATATCAGTAGTTCTGTGATTTATATATATAGCATTAAATACTTTCTAACATCTGCTGTGTTTATGTGGCTTGGCACCGGAGGATGCAAAGTTAAAAATTAACACGTAGGTTCGATTGGCGAAGCGTAATCGAAAAAACTGCACAACCATATCCAACCTTATCAACCCCGGCCAGCTTACTGCCCGGTTTTTTACCTTAGCTGCTTTACAACTGACCGTCTTTAACTGCTTCGCAAAATGCCCGTTTGGCGTTGCGCATGAGAATCAGGCATCCCAACAACGCCTTGGCGGTTTTTCGGTTTTCCTCATCAAGCTGACTCAGCGCATAAAAATGCAAAGATTATGGGATTGGAGTCACGACTACCCCCTTTACCCTGCGTTTTAATTAAATGCCTGTCCCCGATTGTTCTGTTTTCATTTCCTTGCATTGACCAAACTTAAAAATATCTAACTCATGCTCTTTATTTCCACCAGGAGTACCATCCGAACCAAACGACCAGACCACAAAACATTGATAGTTATTTTTTAAAAACGACGAATATAGATACTCGTTGCCCCATGGGTCCACCATAAGTATCTTAGAACCTTCCAGCCCTTCATTTAACGCACCAAAGCTATCAGAATAATTTTTACTAATCTGTAGCAAATAAAGCTTATTACTCAATTGGCCTAAATCTTTATCTGCATCACGGCATTTTGGGCAGCCACCATGCATCCCTACTCCATACTGTACAGTCAACACAGCAACAAAAGAAATTACCACCATAGAAGCAAATAAAAATAATGTTATTTTAAAATATTTATTGCTCATATCCATCATGACCTTTATCGGTGGCCAAACAAATTGCAGCTAACGAAAAAAGCAATCTATGCAATAAAGGCAGCGCTCCGCCAGTGCTGGATGAAGTGATAATATTTTTGCACAAAACACTTAACTAACTTCAGTCGTCGTCTTCCGCGCGCGTTTTCCGCCCCGCGCGCGGGTGGGCCTTGTCGTATACCTTGGCCAGGTGTTGAAAATCCAAATGGGTGTAGATTTGAGTGGTGGAGATATTGGCGTGGCCAAGCAGCTCCTGCACCAAACGCAGGTCGCCGCTGGATTCGAGCATATGACTGGCGAAGGAGTGGCGCAGCATGTGTGGGTGGACATGGGTATCCATACCCTGCTGCTGACTCAGCTGCTGCAAGCGCAGCTGAACAGCGCGGTGACTGATACGGGTGCCGCGATTGCTGATAAACAACGCAGACTCGGATGACGCGGCCAGGGTAGCGCGCGCTTCCAGCCAAGCTTTTAATGCGCTCATGGCATGGGTGCCTATGGGCAGGCTGCGGGTTTTGTTGCCTTTACCTGTTACTACCAGACTGGCGTCGCGCCAGTCGATATCGCCGAGATTTAAACTGGTCACCTCGGCCAAACGCAGGCCAGAGGAATATATTAATTCCACCAGGGCGCGATCACGTTTATTTACAAAATCATCACCTGTTACCTCAACAAATTGACAGGTTTGATCCACATCTAAAGTCTTAGGTAGTTTTTTGGGCGACTTGGGCGCGACTATGCCATCAGCCGGATTCACCTTAATCCAGTCGTAGCGGATGCAGTAGTGAAAAAAGCGGCGCAGCGATGAGAGCCAGCGCTGCAGACTTTTTCCGCCCAGCCCCTGGCGATGCAGTTGCGCTACGGCGCTGCGAACCAAGCGCGCATCAACTTCATTTAAATCAGAATACTTTTGCTCGGCGCATAGCCGCTGGAATTTTTCGATATCGCGCAGATAGCTACTTTGGGTATGGGGCGAGAATTGTTTTTCGCTGCGCATATAGGTGACAAAGGCAGCCACCTTATCGGCAAAGGGTAATTGGCTGCTATCTTCAGTGTCGCCCATAAAACTTACCTATTCAGCAGGGCCATTTTGCAGTAGAGCTATTTCACGCTATGTGCAAATGCGTTAACGCGGCAAATATTGGGGCAACAGACGATTGAGCACTTCACCGATATAACTTAAAAACAAAGTGCCCATGCTGGAGCGATAATAGTGAGGGTCGCGGTTGCCTATGGCAAGCAAGCCAAAGGCGCTGCCGTGAATCAGGGGCACCACTGCGACCGAACCTATCTCGCTGGCGTGCTGGCCAAAAATAAATTCCAACTCTGGCAAAGCCAGGGTGCCGCATACTGCGCGATTGTTTTTAATCAGGTTGCCCAGGTGCTCGCGCGCATCGGTCATACTGACAATATTGGCTTGGCTGCTGGGGATTTTTTCGCTGTTGCCAAAAAAAATCACGCTGGTGAAGTGGATTAAAAATTCTTTATCAAAACTGTAGTGGAGGGCATCGATAATATCGCCCAGGTCCTGACCCTCCAATAAGCTCAATATCAGGCGCTTGGTTTTATCAAACAGCTTGTCGTTTTCGCGCGCATTGTCGAGCAGCTTACTCAAGCGGTGGCGCATATCCATATTGCGCTCGCGCAATATGGATACCTGACGCTCCACCAGGGACACGGCCGCGCCCGACTCGTGGGGCAAACGCAACTCGGCCAACAGATCCTGATGCTGCGCAAAAAAATCCGGGTTCTCTTGCAAATAGGCTGCAATTTGTTCGGGTTCTAATGGGTCGGCCAATGTGGGGCGCTTGCTGTCGGTCATGGTGGTATCGCTTCCCTTAAACTCTTATTTGCCCGTGAAAAACAGTAACTGCAGGGCCAGTCATAATCACTGACTTGCCTTCGCCGTGCCACTCTATGCTCAAACTGCCGCCGGGCAAATTCACCTTCACTTTTTCGTCGAGCAGGCCACGCAAGCGGCCAGCGACGACTGCCGCACAGGCGCCAGTACCACAGGCAAGGGTTTCGCCGGCACCGCGCTCATAAACGCGCAGGTTAATTTCATTGCGCGACACCACTTGCATAAAACCGGCATTGACTCGCGCAGGAAAACGAGGGTGATGCTCAACCTTAGGCCCCAGGATTTCCACAGCTGCAGTGGTGACATTGTCCACCACTTGCACCGCATGAGGGTTGCCCATGGAGACCGCCGAAATTTCGCAGCTGAGGCCGTCTACATCCAATGCATAGGTCGCAGCCTGGCTATCGGCAACAAAAGGGATTTGCACCGGCGCAAGGCGCGGCACGCCCATATCCACACTCACCTGCTCGTTGTCCTGCACGCGCAATTCCATGATGCCGCTGGCGGTTTCCACTTTAATAACGCGCTTGCCGGTAAGCCTGCGCTCGCGCACAAACACGGCGAAACAACGTGCGCCATTGCCGCAATTTTCCACTTCGCTGCCGTCGCAGTTAAAAATGCGGTAACGAAAATCGACCTGGGGGTTTTCCGGGATTTCCACCAGCAACAGCTGATCAAAGCCAATGCCGAAGTGGCGATCACCCAGGACGCGGATTTTTTCCGGCGTCAAACGCACGCTCTGGCTGACCCCATCGATCACCATAAAGTCGTTGCCCAAGCCGTGCATTTTGCTAAAACGTAAGCGCATTCAGTGTCTCACTTGTGTCGGTAGTGCCAGCAGCAATTATTCCGGCAGCAGGGCCTCGCCGCGAATCATATCCTCAAAGGTTTCGCGCGCGCGCACCAGGTGCATCTGGTCGCCATCCACTACCACCTCGGCGGCGCGGCCGCGGGTGTTGTAATTGGAACTCATGCTAAAACCATAGGCCCCGGTAGACATTACCGCTAACAGATCGCCCGGCTCAATGGCCAGTTCGCGATCCTTACCCAGGAAATCGCCGGTTTCACATATGGGGCCAACCAGGTCCCACTGTTTTGTCGCCTCGGCGCGCGGTTTAACGGGGCGAATGTCCTGCCAGGCCTGGTAGAGCGAGGGACGGATATTGTCGTTCATGGCCGCGTCTATTACCGCAAAGCTTTTGTGCTCGGTGGGCTTGAGGAACATCACTTTGGTAAGCAGCACACCGCCATTGGCCGAGATGGAGCGCCCTGGCTCAAACATCAGCGACAGCGGGCGATCGCCCAGTTTGGTTTTGATGGCACCTATGTAATCGGCCACGGCGGGCGGGGTCTCGTTGCGATAGGTCACCCCCAGGCCACCGCCCAGATCCAAATGGGAGATGTTGATGCCTTGCTCTGCCAGCTGATCGATCAGCAGCAGCAAGCGGTCGAGCGCGTCCAAAAACGGCGTCAGCTGGGTCAGCTGGGAGCCGATATGGCAGTCGAGGCCTTTAATCGCCAGGCTCGGCAGCTGCGCGGCGCGGGCGTATACCACCGGGGCGCGCTCAATGGCGATACCGAACTTGTTCTCTTTCAAACCGGTGGAGATATAGGGGTGGGTATTAGCATCCACATCCGGGTTTACCCGCAGCGAGATATTGGCCACTTTGCCTTTTTCCGCCGCCACCTGTGCCAGCAGCTCAAGCTCGGCTTCGGACTCCACGTTAAAGCAGAAAATACCCACGTCCAGGGCGCGCGCCATCTCCTCCACGCTTTTGCCAACACCAGAGAAGACTATACGCGCAGGGTTGCCACCGGCGCGCAATACGCGCTCCAGCTCGCCGCCACTGACGATGTCAAAGCCAGCGCCAAGTTTGGCCAGCATGCCCAAAATGGCCAGGTTGGAGTTGGCCTTAATCGCGTAACAGATCATGCCCGGGTGGTTGCCCAGGGCCTGGGCGTAGGCCAGGTACTGCTGGGTGAAAGCAGCGCGACTGTAAACATAACAGGGCGTGCCGAAGCGCTCGGCGACGGCACTCAGGGGCAGGTCTTCAACGTAGAGTTGGCCATCGCGTTGGGTAAAGTGTTGCATAAACAAGCTCGGTATTAAGGGTCTCGATGTTTAACCGGCGGGCGGCGGCAAATTGCTATTCCGCGTCCTGGTCAGTTTGCTCTGGCGCAGGCTGGTCTGGCTGGGGCAGATAGAGCGGGCCTTTTTGGCCGCAAGCCTGCAGCAGCGCGCAGAGCGCAATGAGCAAAAGTAAGGATTTCATAGGAGTCCCGCTGGCCAGTGTGGTTTAAGGGTAAAGCGGGGCAGTATAACCGCGCCACCAAAGCGCCACAATAAAACCCGCCCTGCAGAGCGCTAGCCAAGCAGAGCGTTGGGGATAGACACAGGTAATTTAAGGGATGAGGTCAACCTGGGTAGGTAAAAAATCTTGCAGTTGGTCCAGGCCAATGGGGTATTGATGGCATACCGGCCCCAGCGCTTGCAGCAGGCGATACAACTGGTCGACATTATCCCGCCAATGCTGCATTTCCAGTAGCTGCCAGGCCTCCTCGCTAAAGTCCATTTCTGCCGACAGCCCCAGTTCACGCATAAAATATCGCGCCAGATCGCGCAGGTCTTCACGCCGCTCATGCAAGCTTGGCAGGCGTAAATCATGGGCCACCGCCTCCAGCCAGTCTCGCATTCCTGGCGCACCCGTCGCCTCCAGGCCACTCAGAGTGACCAGCAGGCGCACCTGTTGAGGGCGATTCAGCTGCAAACGCAAATCCCAAAAGCGACGCAGGGCCGCAAATGCGCCGGAAGAAAGCTTATCGAGATTGCGCAGCAGCAGGCTGCCACCCTGGGCATAGGTGCACAGCGAGCTGAGAATACTTTGCACGGCAGCCTCCTGCCACTCGGCGCAATCCGACTCAATAAACGGCATCATTTCCACGTGGTGCTGACTGTGCAAAGCGCGCGCCGCGATGACCTTGCCCGAACCTTTATCGCCGCGAATAACTACCGGCCGCGAAGACTTGGCCAGGAGCTCTATACGCTGCTCCAACTGGCGCAGGCTCAAGCTGTGACCGATCCAGTAATACTGGTCGCCATAGATATAAATGGCGCGATAGCGCGACTGGTAGCGTTTTATGACCCGCACCAACTCCTCAATTACCGGCTCCAAATTGCGCTTAAGCTGGTCGATGGAATCGGGGCTGGCGCTCTTGGCCTGTGCAAACAAGTAGCCAAGGCGCTGCTGCTGATAGTCCATCGTTAGCGTAAAGGCTTTATCCACATCCAGATGATCGCTGTTTAAGTGCAAAGACACATCGGACGAAATAATAAACTCCTCTACGTGGCCAATAGATGCCATAGGAATGTCGGCGGGATTATCCACCAGCACCAAATGGCGATACCCCTGGTGAGAGACACAGCGCAGCGTGACCGCCAGAGTAGACAACCCCATCCGCTCGGCGGCGGCACGCAGGATAATGGTGACCAGTGTAATAAAACTTTTATTCACCGGAACCCACTTGGCGCCCGCTGAATGAGTTAGTGTATGTACGGCTTTAGCAATAGGCTGACGACGCGCTACCGGAGAGGCGAAGGGATTCATATCTCACTATCCAAGCTACACATAATGAAAGCAGAGCGGGTGAATCCCGCTGCGACCTATGGCAATCTATAGCGGACAACAGCACCTGCCCATTACAGCCAATTACAGCACCGGAGGGCAGGGCCGTGGCGACGTGAAGGAAAAGGCGACACGAGAGAGGGATTCCAGAACGCCAGGCTCAGCAATAAAAGGCAAGTTACGGAACCCCTATGGCTTATCTACAGGATTTGGCAAACGACAAGTTTATTCCGCTAGCGGCGCACCATACGTTTGGGCGCCTTGCTGCGAGTGTTAACACCACCATCAGCAAGCCCTATGTGTCCAAATTACATGCGGCGATTGAGTGGAACGGGCGCAACTGGTTAATTAAACACCTGGGGCTAAATGGCACCTGGGTTAATGGCAAATCCATCGCCCAGGGTGAAAGTGCCGCACTGGCAGTTAACGATATAATCCAGATCGCCGAACAAAGCGATCCAGGGTTTCGCGTGCTGGATTTAAGTGCCCCGGCCGACATGCTCTGGCCTGCGGATGAGCCGCCCCTGGTACGCCCACCAATCGCACTACACAAATATCACCTGCTACCCGACAACGACACCCCCGAAATTGCAATTTTTATCGACGCACTCAGCCAAAACTGGCTGCTGGAAACGGTGCAGAATGAACCGGAAACCTTTCACCTGGGACACGGGGATCTGATTGAATTTGGCGGCCAATCCTGGCAATTTTTCCTCTGCCAGGATTACGGCCCGACAGAAGCCCGCAGCCAATTGCGTCAGCTAAAAGAATTGGAATTCATCTTTGATCTCAGCCTGGATGAAGAAACCACTCAACTGAACGTAAGCATTAACGACAAGCATTTTGACCTGGGGGTTCGCACCCATCACTACCTGCTGCTGCAACTCGCACGCCACAGAGCAATGGATTACGCCCAGGGCCTGGACGAAAAGAGCCGCGGCTGGATTTACGCCGACCGGCTCGCCAGCGAATTGGGGCTGGATTCAACCCACATGAACATTCAAATTTTCCGCGCGCGCAAACAACTGGCCGACATCCTGCAACAGAGCTTTGAACAGCTGGTGGAAAGGCGCAGTGGTAAACTCCGCTTTGGCAGCGATAAATTCAAAATTTATAAAGGCGATACTCTGGAGCGGCAAGCCCCTCCCATGGTCAGCCTCGATCACAACACATGAACCCACAAAGCCTTCACTCCAGCCAACCAGATCGAATAGGTCAATACCAGATTGCCAGCGTGCTCGGGCGCGGCGGCATGGGCATTGTCTATCTCGCCCGCGATACGCGGCTAGAGCGGGAAGTCGCCATTAAATGCCTGCGCACCGAACTATTTGAAACCCATTACATCGAGCGTTTTAAACGCGAAGCGCTACTACTCGCCAAACTCAACCACCCCAATATTGTCCAGATCTACGACTTTATCGAATCGCCCGAGCAACTGGCACTGGTGATGGAATATGTGGGCGGCGACAACCTGTACAAACGCCTGCGCGAACAGCTGGTGCCCATGCAGCAGCGCTTACGCTGGCTAACGCAAATCACCCAGGGGCTGGCCGTCGCCCACGACGCAGGCATTATTCATCGCGATTTAAAAGCGGAAAACATTCTGCTTAACAAACGCAACGAGGCGAAAATCTCCGACCTGGGCATCGCCAAATCACAAGACTTTAACGCCACCCTCACCGACCATGTGGCGGGCAGCTACTGCTCCATGTCACCGGAGCAAGCCATGGGTGAGCCGCTGGATTTTAAAAGCGATTTATTTTCGCTGGGCATACTCGCCTACCAGCTATTGTGCGGCGCCCACCCCTTTGGCGACACCAGCAACAAACTGCAGGTGATGCAGCGCATTATTTCGCACTCCCCCATCCCACCGCAAAAACACAACCCGAGTTTGCCGGTGGAGATTTGTAATTTATTGGGGCAGTTATTATCCAAGAACCCGGAGAACAGGCCCGACAATACTGGCTGGGTAGCGGCGGAGTTTGAGCGGTTAAGCCTTGTTAGTATTGATGAGCAATGGGGAGAGGATGAAACTCAGGCACTGACCAGCAATAACGTGCTTGCGGATCTGCTCCATAAAGATCGGAAGTTACACAATACGGGCGAACATCCTACGTTTGATACTCGGTTTACACAAGCCAAATTAAGCCGTTATAAGACATTTAATTTAAGACTCAATACCCTTAAAAAAAAGCTAGCCGCCAGTGCACTTCTGTTAATTGCACTTTCCATTGCTGCTTACTTTACTTTTTGGCAACCGGCTCCTCTCGCTCCCATATATTTAGCATTGTTGCCCGTTCAAATTGATACAAATTCGCTTTCAAATGTCCGCCTAAACCTAGCTCAAGAACTCACTCAGGATGCCATTCGACAAAGTATATTAAGTCTAAATAATTATTATTTAATCCCCGAAGAGGGGTACATCACACTAAAAGATGACATACCAGCAGTACTGAACGCAACCAATGCAGATGAAATTATTAGCCCACAGATAACTTGCAAGCCAAATTCCTGCTCGTTAACAATCAGCAGAATAGTAGCGAGCAGAGAAAATAATTCAATTCGATTAAGAACCAGTGCCACAGAAACTCTAACCCTACTTCCCGATGACAGACTATCCACTGCAGAAATTATTCAGCAAGGGTTAAGTCGCATGTTTGAAAAGAATCTATCTGGAGCATATAGATTCTTTTCGCCAGAGGAGTACGACAAGTATCTTAAAATATTTCATCTCTACACGGACACAGGGGAGTCGCAAGAGCTTTTAAATCAACTCAACACACTAAGCGATAAAGCAAAGTCCTCGCCATCTATTCAATCATTATTTAACAATATCGCCCTTGATCTTCATAGAGCCACAAACAACCCTGACTACCTCGATATGGCGGAAAAATTTTTAAATACACAACCCACAAACATCCCCACTATCGAGCATTTAATCTGCAACTTCAATATCATTTTGGCAAAAAATGAATATGTAAAAGCAAGTGAAAAAATTATCGAAATTCAAAATTCATTCCCGGGAAATCCCAATATAAACCTACTAAATGCAAGTTTAGCCCTGGCAAAAAAGGACTATTCAAATGCGATCGACTGGTACAAAAAATCACTTGCCACAAAGCCATCTGCAAACACATTTTATCTGCTTGCTGTAGCCTACTGGTATACCAATAATTTTACACTAGCTCACCAAAACTTAAACAACGCCCTCCAAATGGCTCCAACATTTAATAAGGCGCTTTTTTTGAGCGGGACACTTTCTTTGACGGAGGGTGATGCGAAAGAGGCAATTAATGCACTTGAAAAATACCACGAGATCTCACCAAATGACATAAGCAATCAGTCCAATCTTGGCCTAGCATACATGTTAGACATGCAATACTTAAAAGCTTTGAAAATTTTTAACGACGCCCGAAAACTTGCCCCTCAAAATCCAAC
Source organism: Cellvibrio sp. (assembly GCA_050305995.1). Taxonomy (GTDB): domain Bacteria; phylum Pseudomonadota; class Gammaproteobacteria; order Pseudomonadales; family Cellvibrionaceae; genus Cellvibrio. Next base: position 41,078 of record JBNLGJ010000002.1, on the reverse strand, counting down.
GCTGACATTAAATACCGCCGACATTCTGGATATCACTGGAAATACAAATAGAGCGAAAGACACTTATAACGAAGTGATTAAACAAACCGAACATATGGATGGCCAAGACGAAGCCTCTATCATTGCTTCTAGAGCACAAGCGTTTGCTCACTTGGGTTACTATTCCTTAGCAATGGACACATTAAAAATGCTCGAAAAGCGAGCCCCTAGAGATGCAGAAACTTATTATGCAGCAGCACTTGTTTACAGTTTGAGCGGTGACATAAACGTAGCAGTATTCAATATAAACAAAGCCGTGACCGAAGGATTCAGTAGCGTTTGGTTTAACCTTCCTTGGTTTAAGAATCTCTGCCAATCAAGTGAATTTGTATTACTAATGCAAAAACACAATAACAGCCACTGCTCAAACTATTTGGACAAAACTTTCTAATTAACGTTTAATAATAATTCGAGGATCACTCGACTCATAAATAGACACCACACCAGAAGCAGACTCAGTAAACGACGCCACATATCCAAAATTTATATCCACTTCCGTAGGATTAGGCGCGTGGATATAAACCAATAAAGTCAAACCATTATCAATTAACTCTACCCCCACATCCGTAGCAGGATTAGCATCAGCCAAATCTGTAGCCACACCACCCAAGGCAAATCGCCAGGTTCCGCCGGAGGTGGCTTGGTTCAACTTCACCAAAAACACACAACGCTCAAACTCAACCTCAAATTGAGTCGAGTCTGGCGAGAAAAGCACTGTTGTTGAGGAGATCGTATCTGTACTACCTTCCTCTTGAAGAGTCCAGGACGAAGCGACACCACCAACCGGTAGCGCAGGTGTTAACACAAAGGTCTTTAAAACCTGACCACCCTCAGGAACCTCAACAATCAGATCGATAGAGGCTCCCACTTCAGTGGTAGCTTTTTTCTTGCCACTGGACTTTTTCGTGCCGCTTTTTTTCTCACTTACTTTTTTTGCTGACATAGTTGTTTCCTTGAGTTACTAGGGATTGAGCTATTTATTCTACTTACACTCTATTGCTAGAGAATGACCAGAACAAATTATTTACGCTTAAGTCATGGCTGTAAATTACACAGGCTTACACCTGCTCACTAATAATGCAACCACCAGAAAACAAGACTAGCAGCTTTTTGAAATACGCTTTCGAGGCAGTAATACAAGGCAAAAACAGTCGACTCGAAGAGCAGCGCAGATCAAAAGCGGAGTTTATTCTAATAAATGAGCATTTTACTCGCTTCGTTCGCTCCTAACGGAGCCACCCTTTGGGTGTTCAACGGCCTGCGGGCTTTTATGAGGCTGTTTTTAACGAAGTAGAGACAATGCAGGAGTGACACTTAGATAGTGACACCTAGATAGTGACACGCAGGTAGTATTTCAACAGGCTGCTATGGCACACCTGATGTTAGCCGAAGCTACTGTAGGAAAATTTGATGCCAATCGCTATCAATTTGGGGACAAGGGTGAACGCGGTGGCGGCTCAATCATTAATGATTTCAGTTCTGGTGGGTAGGTTGGAGCGACTGGAACATTTTGCCCGGCGGCTGTAGAGAGGAAACCGAAATTACAGCTCAAGCATACGCAATTCAAAAAAGTGCGCGCGACCCAGACCGCGCGCATTAAAACTCCATGCGACAGCCCACTGCAATAAACCACATCCGATCCGCGCCTCCGATAGGCACAGTAACAGCTACAGCAATAACCACAGTGAAAGCCACGGCCACTCTAAAACGTCGAAGCAGGCGAGCATTTGCGCCAAATCAAATTCATTTCAGCTTGGCGATTTTATTGCTGTGTGTTTCTTCCCTTTGATGCAAATCAAATTGCATCAGTCAAATTTTCTCAAGACTATCAGCGTTAATCAGTCACAGAGGAAATAACCATGAAAAAATCGCTCATTATCGCCGCGTGTCTTGCTCTCTCCGCCTCCCCGCTCTACGCCCATGAAGCCAACGAGCTGCTGGTGCGCGTGGGTGCAGTGAAAATTAATCCGAATGCCTCGAGCGGCAGCGTCCTAGGCGGCGGAGTCGATGTCGACAGTGCCACCGGCCTGGGATTTTCCGGCACCTGGTTTTATTCATCTCACTGGGGTGTCGAGTTGTTAGCTGCCCTGCCCTTTAAGCACGACATTAAAGGTACAGGTGGGCTTAATGGGCTGGATATCGGCAGCACTAAACATCTTCCCCCAACACTGTCCCTACAGTATTACCCCTTGGGCGAAGGTAATTTTACGCCCTACATTGGCCTGGGCTTGAATTACACCACCTTCTTTAGCGAAAAAACCAGCAGTAGCCTAGACGCGGCGCTGGCTGGCAATACAGATCTATCGCTCGACAGCTCCACCGGACTGGCCTATCAACTGGGCGCAGATTGGAAAATTGGCGAAAACCTTTATGTAAACGCCGCGCTGTGGAAGATGAATATAGACACGCGCGCCCACATTAGTGTTGATGGCGCACAAGCGGCCGCTGTGGATGTCACTATCGATCCATGGGTTGCGATGATGGGCCTGGGCTTTAGCTTTTAATGTTTCGGGCCTAGGCCCTGTATCGACATCCGCTTAATTCGCATTAACAATAAGCAAACCCATAACAAAGCTTCGGCAAAAAAAAGGGCAACCCAAGGGTTGCCCATAAAGCCGACTCATGAAGCAGTCGAAGAAGACGGGAAAAAACTCAAAAAAATTACTAGGCCTGAATTTGCACCAGGCCATCCTCAACGCGCACCGCGTAAACAGGAATCTGATACTCAGGTTTTTCCAGGCACTCGCCAGTGCGCAGATTGTAGTGCTCTTTGTACAGTGGCGAGGCTATTACCACCTTGTCACCCAACGAACCAATCATACCGCGCGAGAGCACATTGGCCTCGCCGATTGGGTCGAAGTTGCCCACAGCAAAAACCTCATTCAAACGGCGCGAACGGAAAATTGCCACCTGTTGTTTGTTGACCAATGCGCACACGCCTGTGTCCGGCAGAATATCGTCCAGCTCGCACACACTTATCCAAATTTTTTCACTCATAGCGGTTACTCCAAATTTTTTCTGGCCCGCCGCAGCGGGCCGCATTAAAGGGTTTAATCAACCAGTTCAACAAATTGGATGTTGGGGCTTTTGCGCTCCAGCGCGGTTGCTGGGCGAATCTGCTCGCGCTCCACCACATAGGCCAGGTTGTCATCTTTGGCTTCGCTGTTGATAAAGTGTTTGAAGCGTTTTTGCAGCTCGGGATTTTCCACGGTGGTTTTCCACTCGCACTGATAGGCGCCAATCACGGTATTCATTTGCGCTTCCAGCTCATCGGCCAGGCCAAGCTTATCGTCGATCACCACTTTTTTCAGGTAATCCAAACCGCCTTCCAGGTTTTCAAACCACACAGAGGTGCGCTGCAGGCGGTCGGCGGTGCGACAGTAGAACATCAGGAAGCGGTCGATGTATTTAATCAGGGTGACATCATCCAGGCCGGTGGCAAACAAATCGGCGTGACGTGGACGCATACCGCCGTTGCCACACACATACAAACTCCAGCCAGTTTCGGTGGCAATTATGCCAACGTCTTTACTTTGCGCTTCGGCGCACTCGCGGGTACAGCCGGATACCGCAAATTTCAGTTTGTGTGGCGAGCGCAGGCCCTTGTAACGGTTTTCGATTTGAATCGCCATGCCCACGGAATCGAGCACGCCGTAGCGACACCAGGTTGAACCCACGCAGGATTTCACAGTGCGCACCGATTTGCCGTAGGCGTGTCCGGTTTCAAAACCGGCGTCCACCAGTTTTTTCCAGATCTCCGGCAGTTGATGCAGTTGCGCGCCAAAGAGGTCGATACGCTGACCACCAGTGATTTTGGTGTAGAGGTTGTAGTCTTTGCCGATCTGGCCGAGCACGATTAATTTTTCCGGGGTAATTTCACCACCGGCAATACGCGGCACTATGGAGTAGGTGCCATCTTTTTGCATGTTGCCAAGGAAAATATCGTTGGTGTCCTGCAGGCCAATGTGTTTTTTATCCAACACAAATTCGTTGAAGTTGGACGCGAGGATTGAGCCCACAGCAGGTTTACAAATTTCGCAACCCAGGCCCTTGCCGTGTTTATCCAGCAGCTCATCGAAGGATTTAATTTGGGTGACGCGAACAATATCTGCCAGCTCTTTGCGCGAGTGGGGGAAGTGCTCGCAAATATGGTTGGACACTTCCACGCCCAGCTTGGTCAGCTCCGCATCCATTACTTGTTTGGCCAGAGCGGAACAGCCGCCGCAGCCGGTAGAGGCTTTGGTGACCGCTTTAATATCGCCCATAGTGCGCGCGCCGTCTTGCACCGCACAGCAGATAGCGCCTTTGCTCACATCAAAACAGGAGCAGACAGTGGCGGTTTCCGGCAGCGCATCAACGCCGAGCGCGGCACCGCCACCTTCTACATTAGGCAGAATTAAACAGTTGGGATCTTCCGGCAGATCCATGCCGTTAACGCACATGGATTGCAAGGTGCCGTAGGCTTCGGCATCGCCCACCAGTACCGCACCCAACAATTTTTTGTTGTCGGCGGAGACAATAATGCGCTTGTACACTTCTTCCACATCATTGCTGTAGGTGTAGCTGAGGGAGCCGGGGGTATTGCCGTGGGCATCGCCCACCGAGGCTACATCCACACCCATCAATTTGAGCTTGGTACTCATATCGGCGCCGAGGAATTGTTCGCTGCCGCCGGTGATGTGCGACACAGCCACTTTGGCCATTTGATAGCCAGGCGCAACCAGGCCGTAAATGCGGTTATTCCACAGCGCGCACTCGCCCACGGCGTACACATCTTTGATACTGGTCTGGCAGTTGTTGTCCACCACAATACCGCCGCGCTCGCCGATTTGAATACCGCACTTGCGCGCCAGTTCATCCTGTGGGCGAATACCGGCGGAGAAGAGAATCATGTCGGTTTCCAGATGGCTGCCATCGGCAAAGTTCATGCGATAGCGAGCTTCAGTACCGGCAACAATTTCGGTGGTGGCTTTTTGGGTGTGAACTTTTACCCCCAGGGTTTCAATTTTGCGGCGCAGCAATTTACCGCCACCCTCATCCAGTTGCACCGCCATCAAGCGCGGAGCAAATTCCACCACGTGAGTTTCCAGGCCAGCTTGTTTCAGTGCATTGGCCGCTTCCAAACCCAACAGGCCGCCGCCCACTACCACGCCAACTTTGCTCACCTTGGCCGAGGCAGTGATAGCTTCCAGGTCTTCAATGGTGCGGTACACCAGACAGTGTTCGCCATTGTTGCCGGGGATGGGCGGCACAAAGGGGAAGGAGCCAGTGGCGAGAATAAGTTTGTCATAGCCTTCGCGGCGACCCGAGGCGGTGATCACTTCTTTGTTGTCAAAGTCGAGATCAACCACCTTGTCTTTCAAAATAAATTCCACCGATTTTTCGTTGTAGTAATCGGCGTTGGTCAGCGCAAGATCCTCGGCGGTTGAACCGGAAAAATATTTGGACAGCTGCACCCGGTCATAGGCCAGACGCGGCTCTTCGGAAAAAGTAATCACATGGTATTGATCGGCCTGCTCGTGGTTTACCAGGTTGTCGATAAATTTGTGGCCCACCATACCGTTGCCAACAACAAGAATGCGCTTCTTCATATCTGCCTCTCGGGTTCTCTAATCTGTATGCGAATGCCTGGGCAAGGCCAGGTTTAATTTTTTTAAATCGATTAAGCCAACAGGTATTGCGGCATGGCGTTTGTATTAGCCGCCGCCTGACTGGCGATAAATTCCTGCATGGAGTTGGCCTCCAGCTGCTGTTTTAAATTCACCACCTGGCCCACCAGAATCAGCGCGGGCGACTGCACGGCTTCGCGCACTACCGCGGCGGGGAAATCGCTCAAGTCGGTAATAATGTCGCGCTGGTTAGCGCGGCAGCCGTTTTCGATAATGGCCACCGGGGTGCTGGCATCCAGGCCGCCAGCGAGCAGTTGGCTGGCGATCTCTTCGGCGCGGGTCAGGCCCATGTAAAACACCAATGTGTGATTGAGTTGCGCCAGGGCCTTCCAGTTAACGTCCAGGGATTTTTCCGCGTGGCCGGTAACAAAAGTACAGCCCTGGGAGATGCCGCGATGAGTCAGGGGAATATTGGCGTAGGTACTGCAGCCGGAGGCCGAGGTAATGCCCGGCACTACTTCCGCATCTATACCGGCACTGCGCAGCTCCAACAGTTCTTCACCGCCGCGACCAAATACAAAAGGATCGCCGCCTTTTAAACGGCACACTTTCAAACCCATCTGCGCCTGTTCCAGCAACAATTGATTGAGGTCCTGCTGGGCGATGCTGTGTTGGTTTTTGGCTTTGCCCACGTAAAGTGCGGGAGTGTTTTTGGGGAAGAGCGCGCGTATCTCGGCGCTCACCAGATAATCAAAGAAAATAATGTCGGCTTCGTTAATGGCGCGCAGGGCTTTAAGGGTGAGCAGCTCGGCATCACCTGGGCCTGCACCCACCAGCCAAACTTTACCTTCACGGGATTTTTTAGCGGCACCACCTGAACGATCCGACTCTTTGCGCGACAGCTGCTCAAATGGCGTGGCGCAGGCCTTGGCAACCTGGGTCAGGGAGAGATTTGCACTGATTGAGCGATTCTGGTTCATGGCAGCACCTGCTGTGTTTGCGTACAGCTGGGAGATTGCAAACCAGATGCCAAAATATTTTTTTTGCCAGTTATTGTTTTTTTATTAATATTTTCATGCACTTATAAAGCCAGCCAGAACCTGGAGCGATTTTTAAAAGGCATAGATTAAAATCCAAAAGCACCAATAATGATTTTTCATGGTGCACTGGCGCCCATTATTAATGCAAAAATCAAAATTAATAATTTTTACAATTGCACCATAATCAAACAAAATAACAGTGCACACAGACTCATATTGGTGCTATGGATATTTTTGTGGTGATTTTTTCTACACAAATTTCAAGCAACACTTATCGTAAGTAGATTTAATTGAACCGCCAAGGTCAAAAATCGAATACATCTGCGTAAAATCACCAAAATGGGGCCAGCATTTTTATCCAATTGCAAGGCAAATCAGCCGCTAGCATTACTAGACCTTCACCTTCTAACCTAAAGTGGCATTAAACTTGATACCCTGGTCTGCACCACAACCTTTTATCTACCCCAGCCAGATCAGCTCCCAATAGATGTATTAAATAGCCAACAGATGCCGTTAATAGATAGCTTTAACCGCCAAATCACCTATGTTCGCCTGTCGCTGACCGACCGTTGCGACCTGCGCTGCGTTTATTGCATGGCCGAGGAGATGACTTTTCTGCCCCGCGATCAGGTATTGAGTATTGAAGAGTTCACCCGCCTGAGCCGGGCGCTGGTGCAACTGGGGGTTAAAAAGCTGCGCTTGACCGGCGGTGAGCCATTAATCAGGCGTGGCATTATTGAACTGGCGAGGAACCTGGGCCAATTGCCTGGGCTAGAGGAGTTGTGCCTGACCACCAACGGCACCCATCTGCGCCAGTATGCGCAGGATTTAAAAGCCGCTGGCGTAAACCGCGTTAATATCAGCCTCGATAGCCTCCAGCCGGAGCGTTTTAAACGTATGACCCGGGTGGGCGATTTAACCCAGGTTTTGGACGGCATTAAAGCCGCACAGGAAGCTGGCTTTGAACACATCAAACTCAACTGCGTTGCCCTTAAGCATTACAACGCCGACGAGGCCGTTGATCTGGTGGCCTTTGCCCTGACTGAAAAGCTGGACCTGAGTTTTATCGAAGAGATGCCCCTGGGGCGAATTGATGAACATGGCCGCGCCGCCGAGTTTGTCAGCAGCGACCAACTGCGCGAGCAAATCCAGGCGCGCTACCCGCTGCAGCCGCTAGCTGAGCGCCAAGGTGCTGCGCCAGGCCCGGCGCGCTACTGGCAGCTGCCAGGGCACAGCTCGCGCATTGGTTTTATATCACCTCATTCACACAATTTTTGCGGCGACTGCAACCGTGTGCGTGTCACTGCCACCGGCCGTTTACTACTCTGCCTGGGCCAGGAACACAGCGTCGATCTGCGCAGCCTCCTGCGCCAGGACAATTGTAGCCATCAACAGCTGCAGCAAGCGCTGCTCACCGCTATGGCGATCAAACCGGAAAAACACCATTTTGATTTAGACTCAGAGCCGCAGATACTGCGCTTTATGAATACGACCGGTGGCTAAGGCGCCAGTTAATTTCGCGATACAGTTTTGATTACAACTTTGATACAGAGAACCCTATGTCCTGCAGCAGCGACTTCACCCCGTTAAACATCTGTGTGCTTACCGTATCTGATACCCGCACTAGCGAGACCGACACCTCCGGGCAAAAGCTGGTGGACTCCCTGAGGGAAGCCGGGCACCAGCTCTACGCCCGTGACCTGGTTAAGGACGATATCTACCAGATACGCGCAGTGCTCTCCCAGTGGATAGTCGACACCCAGGCCCAGGTGGTACTGATTACCGGCGGCACCGGCTTTGCCGGGCGCGACTCTACGGTGGAGGCAGTGACTCCGCTGCTGGACAAAACCGTGGTAGGTTTTGGTGAGCTGTTCCGCCAGGTTTCCTATCAGGAGATAGGCACCTCCACCATTCAATCCCGCGCCCTGGCAGGGCTGGCCAACCGTACCCTCGTCTTTTGCCTGCCCGGCTCCACCGGCGCCTGCGCCACTGCCTGGAACAGCATTATTCGCGAGCAGCTGGACAGCCGTCACAAACCCTGCAATTTTGTGGCGCAAATACACCTCTAGGCCAGCATCCCTGCACCACCCTTTTGGTGCATAAGACTATAAGCCTGCCTTAATTTGGTGACGCCCGCCAGCCGGCCGCCAAGCAGAGCACTACAACTTGTATGCGAGTAAATTAAAAAGCACAAGATTAAAGATCGTTTGTGCAAAATCAGCCGTTTTTTCACGGATGGCAAGCAAATTGCTCAGAGACAAGGCCGATGTAACGCACGGCCCCTTGGGCCATATCTGAGTCTTCCCACATGAACAACCCCCTGTTATTGCGCACCGCAGTGCCTTCACTGCTGGCTGCCATGGATGCACTAACACTGGAGCCGGATTTTCAACAATTTTTTCGCAAGGCCGCCGGCGCCGTGCGTCAATTATTGGGTGCCGATGGCACCGCGCTAATCCTGCTCGACGACCGCCAGGAAATGCTCGAATACAAACTCTTTGAAGGCGAGCGCACCCATTTACTCAACGCCTTTAAAGGCCTGCGTTTTATGGCCAATAGTGGTATCTCCGGGCGCGCCCTGGGTGCCAAAACCAGCATTTTTATCCGCGATTACCCCAGGGCGCCCGACGCTATGGCGCAGCTGGTGCAAGCCGGGCTTAAAACCAACTTAGTGATTCCACTGATCTCCTCCGATCAACCCCTGGGGGTACTGGCCAGCTCCTGGTTTGCCAACGAAGATGGCAGCTTTAACCCCCCGGATATCAGCCCCGAGCTGCTCGCCCTGGCCGAGCGCATCGCCAGCCAGATAGCCGTGGCCTGCCACCGCGAAAAGCTGGAGCGGCAGCTACACGAACTGGTCAGCATCGACCCCCTCACCCGCCTGCTCAACCGCCGCGGCATACTCGCTGAACTTGATCTGCAACTCGAACGTATGCAGCGCCAAGAGCGCAGTTTTGCGCTGTTTTATATTGATGTGGATGGCCTTAAAGCCGCCAATGACCACTGGGGCCACGAGACCGGCGACCTGTTGCTGCGCGACCTGGCTGACAGGCTCAAGGATGTAGTGCGCAAGGGCGACCGCATAGGCCGCCTGGGCGGCGACGAATTTTTGATAATTGCCGACTGTGACCAGAACCATATCGACCTGCTCGCCAAGCGCTTTTTGCAAGCGCTGCGCGCGCCCTTTGGCCGTGGGCGCAAGCGTGGGCGCTTAAGCGGCAGCATAGGTGTAGTTTTCGCGCCCTGCGACGGCAGCGACGAAACCAGCCTGCTGCGCAAAGCTGATGCCGCTATGTACGCCGCCAAATCCCAGGGCGGTGATACCTATGTACGTGCCACCAGCCCGCGCACCGCCCAGAGCGAAGCGCGCTTTAGTGCAGTGGACCTGGAGCAGGCTCTGGAGCGCGAACAATTGCAACTCTGGTATCAACCCATTTGCCTGATGAAGGATTTATCCTTGGTGGGCTTTGAAGCCTTGTTACGCTGGCGCAAGCCAGATGGTGAAATTATCTCCGCCGGCCCGCTGATTCAGGCATTGGAAGGCGCCAGGGGCGACCTGGAATACCGCTTGGGCAACTGGGTGCTGCGCGAAGCTGCGCGCCAATATCAAGGCTGGCGCCAATCTAGCCGACAGCCGGATTTGCACGTCAATATCTCAGCCCGCCATTTTGTCCACCCCAGCTTTTTACTGGAGCTGCAAAATCTCTGCACCCTGCATCCGGAGCTGGGCCAGAGGTTGATTGTGGAAATTACCGAAACGGCGATGATTGAAGACCTGGAGCGGGCCAAGCGAATTATGCTGCGCTGCCACGAGCTGGGCGTGCGCATGGCAGTGGATGACTTTGGTACCGGCTATGGGTCGCTCACTTATCTGCGCACCCTGCCACTGGACCTGATCAAAATTGATCGCAGCTTTGTTGCCGAACTGCCCGGCAACCGAGTGGATTGGGATATCAGCCAGGGATTGGTTGCCATCGCCCGCGCCCTGGGGCTGACAGTAGTCGCCGAAGGCGCAGAAACCTTGGAACAGGTAAATTGCTTACAGCAGATGGGCTGTGACCAAGTGCAAGGCTACTTTATTCAAAAGCCCATGCCCTTTGACGAAGCCAACCTCTGGCTGGGCCAGCAGTCTATCAAGCAGGACTGTAACAACCCGCAACAGTCGAAGCTGGCCAGTGTCAAACAGCTCCACAGCCAACAAGACCCGCGCTATTCGCTAATTCAGCCCAGGCTAGCCAGCCGACAGCAAAGCTAGCCGACTGCGGCGGAAAATTAATAGTGGACGGGCAGGCGGCGCAACATGGTTTGGCGCGCGGCGATCAAATCTTTGTAGGTTTGCATCAGGGTAAAATCGACGCGGCTGCCCACCGGCTTTAACTCCGCCAGTTGGCGTTCATAGTCAGAGATTTCGCGTATCAACTGGGCGCGCATTATGTCGGCACTACTGGAGTTAACATCGGCGCGCAGGTTTTTGTTCTGCCTTTTCATTTACTTCTCCCTGGATTACAGCGGCGGGTACAAGGACCCAACAGGTGAATGGAAAACGGAAACACTACCGGGGAAAACCTAAAGGATTTTCCCCGGCGGTAAGTTATAGGCTAGAACAGATGAGCAAAAAACAGGCAATATGCACTTAGAATATTTTTTTCTGGAAACCTAAGAACCAAAGTTATAAGGCGGCTGCAACTCTGGGAATTAGGCGATTCTCGGCGGTAGCCTAATCCGACGGCAACTTAATCAGCCTGCTCCGCCCCCTGCAGTAATTGCCGCCAATTAAAGCGGCTATCGCCCAGCGCGTAAAAGAAAGGATTGATCGGCTCATCCTGTAGGTTGTAATCCAGGCTTTGTAGAGCAGCGTCCGGCGCCTCACCCTCCGGCTGCTCCCAGGCTTTCACCACAGCGCCACCCGCCGCCTCCAGCACTGCCTGGGCGGCGCCGGTATCCCATTCACAGGTGGGAGCCAGGCGCGGGTAAAAATCGGCGCGGCCCTCGGCAATGACACAAAACTTAAGCGAACTGCCAGCGCCTGCCTCTTCCATCCCGCCGGGCCAGGCATGGCGCAGCCGCGCCACCAAAGCCTGAGTGGCATTGGTGCCATGCCGGTGGCTAAACAGCACTCGCAGCGGCAACCCCTGCGCCAGGCGGTCATCCAGCGGGGCGCAGGCGATGGGCGCCAGAGGGCCAGCGGCAACAGACTTCCAAGCACCCAGTGACGCGGGCGACTCCGCCTCCAACACCCCCAGGTAGCAGGTATCCAACACTGGGGCATAAACCACACCCAGCACCGGGCGATGGTCGCGAATAAGCGCGATATTAACGGTAAATTCGCCACTGCCAGCAATAAACTCCTTGGTACCATCCAGTGGGTCGACTAACCAGTAACAGCTCCAGCTTTTGCGCTCACTGAATCGGGTCAGCCGGCTTTCTTCCGACACTTGGGGCAAATCGGCAATCAGCGGCAATCGCCTGCTGATCAGCTGCTGCGCGGCCAGATCAGCAGCGGTGAGTGGCGATGCATCGGATTTGTGCTGAATCTGGTAGCTATCGCGCTGCTGGTAGATGGCGAGTATGGCGGACCCCGCCTCACGCACCAGCTGCAATAGCTGATTGATCTGGTCGGGGCTTAAAAGGATGTTCATGGGCAATTTCTTCTGTAATTAGCAAACACTTAAAGCTCGGGCACTGGCATTTCCACCTCTGGTTCAAGCAAACCAAGGCGCCCCTGAAGATATTCGCGCGCCAGAAAGAGCGCGGCAATACTGCGCCCTTCACAGACCTCGGCGCGCATTACCAGCTCGTTCAGCTGCGCCAGCGGAAAGGGCACCACCTCTATAGGCTCAGGTTCATCGCCAGGCAGGCGGCGCGGGTAGAGGCCCTGGGCAAGGATGATGTTGATGCCATGCTCCATATAGGCGGGCGAGAGGTTCACCTTTTTCAAAAATTGTAACCGGCGCGCGCCATAACCCACCTCTTCCATCAACTCGCGGTTGGCAGCCGCCATCAGCTCCTCGCCCCTGTCTATCGCGCCCTTGGGCAGGGCCAGATGGTAATCCTCCAGGCCCACGGCATATTCGCGCACCAAAAGCACCGTATTTTCATCCAGCAAGGGTACAATAAGCACTGCACCCGGGCCGCCACTACAGAGTTTTTCGTAAGTGCGCTCTTCGCCATTGGCAAAGCGCAGCTGGATTTGGTCGGCACGGAACAAGCGACTGCGCGCTACAGTGGCGCGCTGCAATATCTGGGGCTTAGTCATAAAGCACTCAACAACCATTGAATGACAGGTTTTATGCAGATTAACTGGAACGATATAGACACAGTTATGCTGGATATGGATGGTACCCTGTTGGACCTCCACTTCGACAATTTTTTTTGGCTGGACCACTTACCCGCGCGCTACGCGCAAATTCACGGGCTGGATTTGGACAGCGCTAACCGCCAACTCAACCAGGACATTAAAAATTACGAGGGCACCCTGCAGTGGTACTGCCTCGACTTCTGGTCGGACAAGCTGCAGCTAGATATTCCCAGCCTTAAACGCGAGGTCATGCACAAGATCCAGATGCGCCCCCATGTCGGCGAATTCCTCACCCGCCTGCGCGCGCTGGGCAAAAAAGTGCTGCTGGTGACCAACGCCCACCCCAAAAGCCTGGGCTTGAAATTGGAGGTGACGCAAATCGACCAGCTGCTGGATGTGATTGTCTCCTCCCACGAATTTAGTGAACCCAAGGAGTCACAGCGCTTTTGGCAGCAACTGCAAACGCGCGAAGGTTTTGACCCGGCGCGCACGCTTTTTATTGACGATACCGCACGCATTCTCGAGTCCGCCAAAACCTTTGGCATAAAATACCTGCTTGGCATCCACCAGCCCGACAGCCAACAGGCGCGGCGTATGGAGCAGTTCCCGGCAATCGAACACTTTGACGAAATTATGCCGCCCGCCAGGGCTTAAATAGTATTTAGTGGTTATGGCAAAAAACAAACACGAACATGACGACGATGAGGACGACAAAATCCGCATCGACAAATGGCTTTGGGCCGCGCGTTTTTTTAAAACCCGCAGCCTGGCCAAACAGGCCATAGACGGCGGTAAAATTCACTGCGATGGCCAGCGCATTAAGGCCAGTAAAGAGGTCACTCTGGGCCTGGTATTGAGCATTCGCCAGGACTGGGACGAAAAAATCGTAGTGGTCAAAGCCCTGAGCGGCCAGCGCCGCGGCGCGCCCGAGGCGGCGCTACTTTATGAAGAAACCGCCGATAGCCAAGCGGAGCGGGAAAAACGCCGCCTTGAGCGCAAAGCCGGCCTAGGCGCCTTTATCGCTGGCGATACCCGCCCCAACAAAAAGGAGCGCCGCCAGATCCACAGATTTCAGCGCATTAATTTATCGGGCGATGGAGATTAACCGTGCACAACCCAGGGATTTGGTTAGCAATTTGCTTACTCTTGTTACTTGTCAGTCAGGCACAAGCCGAGGTTTACCGCTGGACCGACGACCAGGGCAAGGTGCACTACAGCGATAAAAAACCCGCCGCAGAGGCGGAGAATATTACCCGCGCAGTGAGCAAACAAAACCTCGATACCAGCAGTGCTGAAACTAAAAAAGTCGCCGCCATTTTACGCCGCGAAAATCAGGCCGACCGCGCCCATGCCGAGCGCTTGGCCAGGGAGGAGGAAAAGCGCCGCCTGCCGTTGTGCAATGCCGCGCGCAAGCGCATGTCGGTGATAAAAGGCTATGTCATCTTTATCGATGACCAGGGCAAGGTGGTGCAGACCAGCGAGGCGGAGCGGCAGCAAAAAATCGCCGAAACCCAAGCGATTATTGACGCTAACTGCCCAGACTGAATGTATAAGTCTGAATTAATTTTGTACTTTTTTGAAAATTGAATTTTTGTTATAGGTATCCCATGTCCAGCCCAGATTTACTGCACCGTTTTTTGTTTGATAACTGCGATATTCGCGGCGAGATAGTCACCCTCGACAACAGCTATCGCCAGGTGCTCAACAACAACCCCCACCCGCGCGCGATTCGCCAACTGCTGGGCGAATTCCTCGCGGCAGTAGGGTTAATTACCAACACGCTGAAATTTGAAGGCCGTATTATTTTGCAAGCGCGCGGAGAAGGTGCCATCTCCACCATTATGGCGGAATGCAACCATCACAACCATTTGCGCGGCATAGTGCGCATGAACCCCGAACTGGAACTGGATGAAGCCTTGGGTGAAACCGGCAGCCTGCAGCAACTGCTGCGCAATGGTGTGCTGGTGATCAGTTTTGAACCCCAGCGCAACGATAACTTTGAAGGCCGCCTGGAGCGCTACCAGGGCATAGTACCCATGGATGCAGAAAACCTGGCTGGCTGTTTAGAGCATTATTTCCAGCAGTCGGAACAATTAGCTACCCGCCTCTGGTTTGCCGCCAGCGATGAGCGAGTCACCGGGCTGTTAATTCAGGCGCTGCCCACCCAAACCGCCAGCGCCGAAGAGAACCAGGATCGCTGGGAAACTATTGCCCATCTAGCCGATACAGTAAAAGCCGAAGAGCTGCTGGAGCTGGATCACGCCACAATCCTCACCCGCCTGTTCCACGAACAGCAGGTGCGCCTGTTTGAGCCGGCGAGCATGCAATTCGCCTGCAGCTGCTCGCGCCAGCGCAGTGCCGATGCACTTATGACACTGGACCGCGAGGAAGTAGAGGAATTACTGATTGAAAACGGCAGCATTGATATCGACTGCCAATTCTGCAACCAACACTATCACTTCAATGCCGAAGAGGTGCGCAAATTATTGGGCGGCAATGTGCTTCACTGATTTTTTGCTGCCCCAAAACGCAAAAGCCGAAGTTTTCACTTCGGCTTTTTTATGGCGGTTTTTCGGTGAGGGCACAGCAAGATTAAAGGCGGCGCGCGCGGAATTTGCGACCTTTGAGTTTGCCATCCTGCAATTGTTTGAGCGCCGGTTTGGCGATGGATTTGTGCACCGCCACATAGGCGGCAAAGTCGAACATATCGATTTTGCCTATCTGCTCAAAGGGCAATCCGGCGTCCTTGGTGAGCGCGCCGATAATATCGCCGGGGCGCAGCTTATCTTTTTTACCGCCATCAATATTGAGCGTGACCATCTCCGGGAAGGGCAGCTGCTGGTGCTGCGGCTCGGGCACAGTTTCCAGCTGAATCGTCTGCTTTAAATAATCCTCAATGCGATTGACGCGCACTATATCTTCCGGTGCCACCAGGCTTAGCGCCAGGCCGGATTCGCCAGCGCGGCCGGTGCGACCGATGCGGTGCACATGGACTTCGCTGTCGCGCGCCAAATCGTAGTTGATTACCGCATCAAGATTTTTAATGTCGATACCGCGCGCGGCGACATCTGTGGCGATTAACACCGGGCAACTTTTGTTGGCAAAACGCACCAACACCCGGTCGCGCTCTTTTTGATCCAAATCGCCGTGCAGCGCCAGGGCCTCGAGTTTTTCCGCCTGTAAGGATTGCGCCAGGGCATCGCAGTCGACCTTGGTGTTGCAAAAAATAATGCAGCTCTGGGGCTGAAAATGCTTGAGCAAATCGGTGATGGCGCGGCTCTTGGAATCTGTTTCGCGCAGCTCATAAAAATGCTGTGCAATCTGCTGTTGATCGTGCAGGGATTCCACTTTCACCAGCACCGGGTCGCGCTGACAGCGGGCACTCATCTGCTGAATATTTTTGGGGTAGGTGGCGGAAAAGAGCAGCGTCTGGCGCGAGGCAGGGGTAGCCGCCAGCACCGCATCTATATCCTCAGTAAAGCCCATATCGAGCATGCGGTCGGCTTCGTCCAGCACCAGCTGATTGATCTTGTCCAGCTTGAGGGTGCCCTTGCGCAGGTGATCGACAATGCGCCCCGGGGTGCCCACCACTATATGCGCACCGCGCTCCAGCGAGCCGATTTGCGGGCCTATGGCCACACCACCACAGAGGGTGAGAATTTTGACATTGTGGGTCAGGCGCGCCAGGCGGCGCAGCTCTTTGGCCACCTGATCGGCCAGCTCGCGCGTAGGGCAGAGCACCAGGCTTTGCGCCGCATAGTTTTTCACATCCAGCTTTTCCAGCAGGCCTATGCCAAAGGCGGCGGTTTTACCGCTGCCGGTCTTGGCCTGGGCGATAAGGTCGCGCCCCGCCAGCACCAGCGGCAGGCTTCGCGCCTGTATCTCGGTCATGCGCTGGTAATCCAGGCTGGCGAGGTTATCGAGCATGGCTTGGCTGAGGGCTAATTCACTAAAGGATTGGCTGGTCACGAATAATTCCTGGTGCCTGCACGGCACAAAAAAGCAGATAGAATGGCGGCCGGAGCACGCCCAAAGGGGAAGCTGCGCGAATTATACAGGGGATAGCGGCGTGAGATTTTGTTTGTTACTGGCAATTGGAAGTTTAATCGGGGCCTGCCAGGCCTTGTACGCGCAGGATTCCAGCGCTGATAAAAAATGGGAGCTGGGCCTGGGCCTCGGCGCCCTCTATGGGCCTGACTATCGCGGCGCCGATGAATACCGCAGCTACACAGCGCCCATCCCCTATGTGATCTACCGCGGTAAATATATCCGCTCCGACCGCGAGGGCGTTCGCGGCAACTTTTTTCACTCGGATAACTACGAACTCAGCCTCAGCGCCAGTGCCAATGTCACCCCCGATGCCGATAAAAACCAGGCCCGCGCCGGCATGCCCAAACTCGGCTCCAGCGCCGAACTCGGCCCCTCGTTTAATATCCGCTTAACCGGCCCTAGCCTGCACCAGGGGCTGCAATTGCAATTGCCCTGGCGAGCCGTCTACGCCCTGGGCGACGACAAGGGCGGCTACATGGGCCAGGTGTTCCAGCCACAGTTGCTCTACCGGCAAAAAGCCAGCGGCTGGAATTTGAGTTACCGCCTGGGGCTGCATTTTGCCAGCGAGAAATACCATGACCACTACTACCAGGTAGAGCCCATCTACGCCACTGACGAGCGCCCCGCGTTCGACGCGGCCGGTGGCTATGGCGGCTGGTCGAGCCAAATTGCTGGTGTACGCTCGCTGGATATCTGCGACAAGCAGCTGCGCTTGGCGCTCTTTGCCCGCTATGACCAACTGGGTGATAGCCAGATCACCAGCAGCCCACTGGTGAAAAGCCGCAACAACTGGCGCGCTGGGCTGGCGCTAATTTGGGTCATTAAATAGGCCCTTAAAATAGACTTTACAGGCGACGCAATAGCCCCAGGGTTTTAATCAGCGGCAGCGCCTCAAACAACCCGGAGTTTTTTGCCAGCTGCCAGATTTCAAAGGGCGGGCGCCCACCGTCGGCAGGGTTGGGGAAGACATCGTGAATGGCAAGCCAGCCTCCCTGCTGGATATGTCCACTCCAACAGCGGTAATCGTTGAGCGCCGCTTCCATGCTGTGGCCGCCGTCGATAAACACCATCGACAAGGGCGTGGCCCAGTGGCGCGCAGCAAGTTTTGAAGGCGCAACTATAGGCACTACGGTATCTTCCAGCTGCGCGCGCTGGATAGTGCGGCGAAACTCGCGGAAGCTGTCCATGCGCCCAGCATCGGCGTCATAAAGCTGCGGATCGTGATACGCCTCGCCCAGCTGATGCTCCTCGCTGCCGCGATGGTGATCCAGCGCATAGAGCAGGCCGCCGACCGATTGGCAGGCAGCGCCCAAATACACAGTCGACTTGCCGCAGTAGCTGCCAATTTCCAATACCGGGCCTTGGGGCGCACAGAGGCGCGCGTATTCATAAAGCGCCTCGCCTTCTGTTTTATCCAAAAAACCTTTTACAGACTCAATATCTATAGGCAGCATAACCAGCTCATTTTAAAAAAGACTTAGCATTTTACGCCATGCGCCGCTCAAGCACGCCCTATTTGATTCGCCGCCTCTACAAAACCATCAACCGCTGGTATGTGCGCCGCTTTGTGGTGCCGCAATTTGACAGTGTCGGCACAGAGCCGGAAATCGCCCACCCGCGCAGCCTGGTAATTTTTGGCAGCAAAATGCAGCTGGGTAAGTACGCGCAAATTATTTGCGCCAGCGACAACTGTGTGCGCTTGACCACTTGGCCGAGTAAGCAGATGCAGGGTGAAATTCATATAGGCGACTACGTGTTAATTTCCCCCGGGGTGCGCATCTCCGCCGCGCAGTCCATTCGCATTGGCGACAACTGCATGCTCGCGGCCAACGTGTATATCAGCGATAGCGATTGGCACGGGCTGTACAATCGTATTCGCCCCTTTCGCTGCACCAAGCCGGTGGTGATTGAAAATAATGTCTGGCTGGGCGAGCGGGCAATCGTCAATAAAGGCGTCACCATTGGTGAAAATTCGGTGATAGGTGCAGGTGCTGTGGTCACTAAAGATATTCCGCCCAATAGCGTTGCGGCGGGCAACCCGGCGCGCATTATCAAAACCCTTAATAACAACAGGCGCATGCTCAAGCGCGAATTGTTATTTCAGGATGCCGAGCGCTATTTCTATAATCAGGATCAACTCGACCAGCTGCTGCTCAGTCACAACGGCTGGTTAAATTGGTTGCGCAGCCTGTTTAAACCCAATCGGAATGACTAATCACTCGTCACCCAAGCCCAAACCATCCAGCCCTGCTATTTGCCGGGCCTCTGCAGCTTGTACCCCAACTCGCGGATATAGAACCGGCCAGGGCAAAAATTGTGGTGCAGCAGATCAAATAAGCAAATTGATACCTGGCTGGCGAAGTAAACTTTTTTCCCTGCAAGACTAAAGTTCGAGCGCTAAACGCAAGAGCGCGGCGACGCTGATTCCATCAGTAATTTCGCCGCGCTTTACCATTTCAATCGCGTCGCGCAGCGGCAATTTTTGCACTTCAATATCTTCACTGGCTTCCAATTGTTGTGTACCTGGATGCAGCTCGCGCGCCACAAACACATAGCAAACCTCGTCGGTGACCGAATTGGAGAGATGCATAGTCATCAATGGCTGCCAGTTATTCGCCAGCAGGCCAACTTCCTCTTCCAACTCCCGCTTGGCGGCATTTAACGGACTCTCCCCCTGCGGGCAACCGCCCTCGGGAAGCTCCCAGGTAAATTGGTTGAGCGCATAGCGACTTTGTTTGACCAACCAGGTATTGCCCTGATCGTCGAGCGGCACCACCCCAATTGCCGTATTTTTAAAATGCACCACACCGTAGATGCCATCTGTACCCTTAGGCGTAATCACCTCTTCATGGCTCACACGAATCCAGGGATTTTCGTAAACCACCTGAGTGCTTTTGGTTTTCCAGCCGCCGATTTTTTCCTGCATTTCCATCTCCAATCAAAAAATTTATTGCCAGATGCAAACTCTCAATAATTGCTTTTTAACATCCAGGCACGCGGGTTGTGGGTAAAGCCCAGCTTGGGATAATAATCATTGGCCTGGGGCGCAGCGAGCAGCACCATCATGCAATCTGGCTGGGTGGATTGTTGCAGCTGTTCGATGAGCGATTTGCCGATGCCACTGCACTGGTAGGTTTGGTCCACCGCCAAATCGGCAAGATAAGTGACATAGGCAAAATCTGTCAGCGCTCGGGCTATGCCGACCAATGTGTCGCCATCCCACGCGGTGATAATTAAATTGGCGTTTTGGATCATAGCGCTAAAAGTTTCGCGCTGTTCCACCGGGCGACGTTCACCCAGGCTGGTGTTTTTATACAGCCGGATTACCTGCTCAATATCTAAAGGGGTATTTTTTTTGTAGTCGATCGCCATATCAGTCCCGATCATTGGATCTTATTTTATTGCAGGCGATGCGGTTCCAGTTGAATCGCCTCTGCCTGGTCGCCCAACATTAATACCCGCCCCACATAGCGGTCTGCACCAGACACAGTAAATTCAAAATAGAACGCGCGCCAAATTGCCAAGTGCCCACGCTGATTGCGTTTTAGCCACAAGCGTCGCAAATAAACGGCCTCATCCAGCAACTGCACCTGCATTTCACGGCAGCGCTCTTGCGCAGCTTTAAATGCCATTTCTTTAATGCGCAAAGAGTCGCGCCAGTAGAAGGCTACTAACGTCAAAAAAACTAACCAGAGAAACCACTGGATATTCAGCATGAATGTAGACGGAAGGAGGGCATGGGGGACAGGCGCACAAACAATAAAACCGACGCGCAATCACAAAGCGAAAGCGTCAATTATTATAGAAAACAGCAACCTTAGGGCAAGCGCTAATTGCAAAAGCCCCAAAGAGCAAGGGGTGATTGATTACTCAATCACCCCTTGGTTTAACTCGACCTTAAAGAGGAGTTACGTTTTCCGCTTGCGGGCCTTTTTGGCCTTGGGTTACTTCGAAAGTCACTTTCTGACCTTCTTTTAAGGTTCTACGACCAGTGCCGTTAATTGCACGGAAGTGAACGAATACATCCGCACCACCTTCACGCTCGATAAAACCATAACCCTTGTCGTCGTTAAACCATTTAACAACACCAGAGACTAGATCTGACATAAATTCCTCGTCTTACAACAAAAAGCGTCAGCTAAGCTGACCTAACAAAAATTCCAACCCGGTGGGGCTGGAGTGGTTTAGCTCCATAAAAAGCTATTGCTCAGGTCGTGGTGCGGCCAAGTGTCTTGAGCAAGCGGAAGTCTTACAAAAGCCTAGTCTTGGGTCGAATCTCAATCTGTAGCGGGTCAAAATTAAAGCACTTGCTACAGGCGAGTCAAGCGCTTCTCTAGGAATTTCGCGAATATCATCAATTTTATTTGCGCTGAGTATATGGAACACAATTATTGCGGCATATCGCGCCCGGAGGAATCATTTTTCGCCTCGCTTTGTGCCTCTTTTGTGCTCTTTTTAACGAGCACTTCGTGCAAAAAGAGTGCAAGCGGAATTACTAAAATACCGAGCGTCATTGCTTCGTGTTTAAAATTTACAAATTCCAAACCCTGTTTAGCGAGCTGAAACCACGCCAGCCCCCAAGCGGCAGCACAAAAATAAGCCCAGCGATTACGGGTGAAAACGCCCCAGGCAATTACGCATGAGACAAGCGCAAGGAAAAGCCCATAGAGATTAATAGGGGATAAAAAAACAGGGATCACCGCCAGCATGATTACGATTAACAACCCATTTAAAACTTGCGCAAACGCCAACGACTTCGCCATAGCTCTCTCAATTTTACTGTTACTTTTTTACACCATTGTGAATACAAGGCTGAACTAACCACCTTTGCCGTTATCCCTGCCCCGCCAGTTTTGATACTTTTTGTGCACACCACGGGTAAAAGCCTGCGAATAGTCCTCCAGCAAGTCCACGCCCACCAGCACAAAAATAACAACCAGAGAGAGTTTGATCGCCACCAGATCTTTACCTATGGCGATGCACACACCTATGGCCGATAAGGCCCAAATAGTAGCCGCCGAAGTCACCCCCAGAACTACGCCATCGCGCGCCAACATCACCCCGGCGCCCAGAAAGCCTATGCCAGTAATGACCTGACCAATAATGCGCGAGGGATCGGTCATGCTGGTGGACACCGCCATGGATGCCGCGATAAAAATATAAGTGCCCAAGGTAATGAGTGACGAGGTGCGAATCCCCACCGGCTTGCCGCGCAGCTGGCGTTCGGTACCCACTATGGCACCGCACATCAGCGATGTCCCCACGGCACGCCAATCGAAAGGCGCGATAGAAAGCCACTCATTCCAATTCAAGATATCGCCCCCAGATAAACTCAGGGCCCACCCAGGGCCGCTTGCATAATCCATTTTTTTAACAATTTGTGGGAGCCAACCTGACGCATGCCCGCATTGCGCAACCAGTTAACCGCCAGTGTGCGATTGCCAAACAACTGCTTAAAGCCTTCCATAACCGACATCATTCCCAAATTGCTCATCACGCGAGCGCGCTGGTAGCGGCGCAAGATGGAAATATCTGCCAGCGGAATATTGCGCGCAAACGCACGCTCCAGTTCTGCAGCCAAAGCGGCAACATCAAGCAGACCGAGATTAACCCCCTGGCCCGCGAGCGGGTGAATGGTGTGCGCGGAATCCCCCGCTAAGGCTATGCCTGGCTTGATATAATTTTTGGCGTGGCGCTGCCGTAGCGGAATGGCAAAACGTTCGGCAACCGCTTCCACGCGCCCCAAACGATATTCAAATGCCTGGCCCAGACGCTGACAAAACTGCTCATCGTTTAAGGCCATTAGCTGCTCCGCCAACTCATCTTCTGCCGACCAGACGATAGAGCAGTAATGGGTATCCTGCGAATCTTCAAGAGGCAAAAACGCCAGCGGGCCGGTGTGCATAAAACGCTGCCACGCGGTAAATTCATGGGGCTTTTCAGTGCGCACAGTCGTGACTATAGCCCGGTGGCCATAATCCCATTCGCGCGTTTCAAAATTGGCCAGCTCGCGCACTTTTGAGCGGGCGCCATCGGCGGCAATCAGCAAGCTGGTGCTAATGCATCTACCCGAGCCAAGCTCAAGCTGCACCCGATTAGCAGTCTGCTCCTGCAGCTTGCTGATGGTTTCCGGCTGGATTAGCTGAATATTTTTTAATTGCGCCATGCGCGCGCGCAACGCATTCACGATCACCGAATTCTCTACAATATGGCCCAGTCGCGGCTGACGAATATCGGCGGCATCAAAGTCTATGGCTGCGGTGCCCTCACCGTCCCAGACTTTCATCTGCTGATAAGCGCAAGCGCGCTGGGCAACTATAGCGTCCCAACAGCCGATGCTTTGCAAAAGGTCTTGCGAAGCGGCCGTTAAGGCCACAACGCGCGGATCAAAATTTTTGCCGGAAAAATGTTCTACCTCTGCGCCTGCCTCTATAACCGCAATGCGCAAATGCTGCGCCCCCGGTTGCTGCGCAATCGCGCAAGCCAGGCTGGCGCCAACCAGACCTGCGCCCACCAGGGTCAGGTCAAAATCTACCTGCGGGTCGCGAGCTCTATAGTTGAGCGCGGGAGCCTCCGGGCTCACTGGCGCTACAACATCGGCAGATTTGGACTCCAGCTGCCAGCGATACTGGCGCCCGCCAGTGCCCATGGTTTGCCTGCTGAATTCGCGCTTGGCAAGGGGCAGCGCCGCCAGGCTGATAAAACCCAAATGACGCAGCGCAATCAACGGCAATTGTTGCGACGAAAACAGGCGCACCAGGCGATCACTGAATTCCACCGTTAAGGATTGGTCCAGCTGCTGCTGTGCCACATAGGCCTGTAACACCGCCAGGCTACCGGGGTTTTCACCGCGCTGGCAGGCCCCCACAATCTGCTCCACCAAAGCGGTGCAATCGCGCAGTGCCAAATTAAACCCCTGACCGGCGACCGGATGTAAAAAGTGCGCGGCATTGCCCACCAGGGCAATGTGAGAGCGCACCTGCTCTTCGGCGAGCACCAGTTCCAGCGGGTAGGCGAAACGCTTGGCCACCCGCACAAAGCGCCCCTGGCGAAAGCCAAAACGCTCCTGCAGTGCCGCTAAAAATGCCTCATCGTCCAGCGCCATCATGGCTTCGGCCTGCTCACTGGGCAGGGTCCACACCAATGCCGAGCGGCGCTCACTGTCTTGCTCCCCCAAGGGCAACAGGGCCATGGGGCCAGACTCGGTGAAGCGCTCGTAGGCGATACCCTGATGCGCTTCGGAACACTCCACATTGGTGACAATCGCCGACTGGTGATAGGCGCGGGTGTGCGAGGCAATACCCAGAGAGTGGCGCAAAGGCGAGTCGCCGCCATCGGCGATAACGGCCAGGGAGGTGCGAATCGGCAAGGTTTTGCCAGCGCAGTCGAGCTGCAACAGTGCGCCGTTTTGCAAAGGTTTTAGGTGGGTGACCTGGGCAGGGGCAAAACATTGAATGGCGGGTTGGGCCTGCACATTTTGCAGCAGCACCCGGCCCAGCCAGGTGTTCTCCACCACATAGCCAACCGCGTCCAGGTGATACTCGGCGGCATCAATCATCCCCCCACCCAAATGACCGCGATCAGATACATGGACGCGCCTGATCGCAGTGACATGTTCACTCAGGCTCGTCCAAAGATTTAATTCGCGCAGTATTTCCACACTGCCGTAGGAGAGCGCGGTAGCGCGGGAGTCAAAGCTGGGTTGAAAGTGCGCCTGATCCGCAGACGCGAAAGGCTGCGCCTCGATAAGGGCAATACGCAGATGCGCGCCCGAGGCGGCGAGCAGTGCGGCGAGGCTCGCGCCCACCATGCCACCACCCACTATGGCGACATCAAAAAAAACGTCTGTAGTGTCTGTATCTATTTGTTGACCCTGGATCATGGCTCGACCTTAGCGCGAGGCACTTGGCTCGCACAATTTATTAATGCGCCATCAGCGCTTCAATCTCGGCAACCGTTTTGGGCACACCCGCAGTCAGCACGTCGTTGCCCTCTTTGGTAATCACCACATCATCCTCAATGCGAATACCAATACCGCGCCATTTTTTGGCGACGCGCTCGTTGTCGGGGGCGACATAAATCCCCGGCTCCACGGTCATCACCATACCCGGCTCCAGCACCCGCCATTCGCCGCCGACCTTGTAGTCGCCCACATCGTGTACATCCATGCCCAGCCAGTGGCCGGCGCGGTGCATGTAAAACTCTTTGTAGGCCTCGCGCTCAATCAATTCGGCAACTTCCCCTTGCAGCAAGCCAATATCCACCAACCCCTGGGTGATGACTTTTACCGTGGTTTCGTGGGGATCATTCCAGTGATTGCCGGGCTTGGCCACAGCTATGGCCGCCAGCTGGGCGTTTAAACAAATTTCGTAAAGGGCTTTTTGCTCGGGTGAGAACTTGCCGCTCACCGGGAAGGTGCGGGTAATGTCGGCAGCGTAATAATCCAGCTCGCAACCGGCGTCGATCAACACCAGATCACCCTGCTTTAAGGCGGCAGCGTTTTCGATGTAGTGAAGGATACAACCGTTTTTGCCACCGCCGACAATAGAGTTGTACGCGGGAAAGCGCGCGCCGCTCATGTGGAATTCGTGGATGATTTCCGCCTCCAGTTGATACTCCATCACCCCGGCTTTGGCCGCCTTCATGGCGCGCACATGGGCGCGCGCGGAGATTTCCGCCGCCTCTTTCATCACCCGCAATTCCGCCGGGCTTTTGAACAGGCGCATATCGTGCAGGAAGTGGCTTAAATCCAAAAACTCGCCCGGTGGAGTTGCCCCGGAACGCACCTTGGCGCGAATGCTATTAACCCAGCCCATCACGCGCTTGTCGAAATCCGCATCCTTACCCATGGCGTAATAGACGCGCTGCTTGCCTTCGAGCAGGCCGGGCAAAATATCGTCTATGTCCTCTATAGGGAAAGCATCGTCAGCGTCAAAGTCTGAGCAGGCGCCCTCGGGGCCAGCGCGATAACCGTCCCATATCTCGCGCTCGCGATTGCGCTCGCGCACAAAAAGTACAAATTCGCCGTGCTCGCGCCCGGGAATCAGTACCAACACGGATTCAGGCTCTTCAAAACCCGAGAGGTACAAAAAGTCACTGTCCTGGCGATAGTGGTAATCGGTATCGCGGCTGCGGATGCGCTCGGGCGCAGCCGGCACTATGGCAATAGAGTTGGGTTCCATCTGCGCCATCAGCGCTTTGCGACGGCGGGCGAATTCGGTTTTGGCGATTTTCATGGGCGACTCGGCGGCAGTAAGCAGTAAATAGGTAAAAGCTTAGTGGAGCGTGGGCGTGGATGTTACCGGCGCAGCGACTGTCTCGTCTTGCGCTGGCGCAAATTCCAGATAGAACGAGCTGGCCGCCATGCGCACATATTCCACTACTTCTGTGTAGTCGGCCTCTGCACTTGGCTCATCCTCTTCGTCATCTACCTGTATCTGCACGATATTCGCAAAGTCCTGCAGCATGTCTTTGGCATCTTCATCCAGGTCGCGCTCGCCCTGGACTTCCACGCTGCCAAACCCGGTAAGAAAGCCGTGGCACCACTGGCTGAGGCAGGCGGCGCGCTCGCTCAGCAGGCTGTCATCATCAGGCAGCATCAATCTCAAGCCGAAATCGCCCTGCAACTGCTGCAGGCTGATGTGGTAGAGGTTGGAGAGTGCCGTGCGGATTCGCTCATCCGGCGCCGACATAAAATCGAGGAACTCAACCGCTTCCAGCAGCCAATTGATTTCACTCAGGCGCGCGCCACCGGCAAGTTTGCCGCAGAGTAAACCGTGTAATTCTGACGGACTGTTAAGCACCCCCAGGGGTGCCAGCAGGTCGGCCAATTCGTCAAAACTGATGGGAGTGTAAACTTGATGGGATAATTCTGGATCATTCAGGGGGTCAGACATAGGTACCTCACGCTCTAGCTGGGGCCATGCTATCACGATTGCCCGTTCAAGCAGACGTCTGTTTTGCAGCGATTCAATGCCCCGCCCCGTCAACATCCAGACACAGCTGAACACCGACAGAAAAGCCCTCAAAACCTGTCGATAAAACTTGCAACTATTTCATTTAGTAACAATCAACTTCTCGAATTTACATTAAGTTTCTGCCGAACAATTGACCGACTGGGCGGGGCGCAATATAGTGAGCAACCGCGCTCTATCATTGGTTTTGTGGATCATGTCTGACAATCTTTTGCTCTCCCTGGAAAACAAGCTGGATAAGCTCATCCTGCTCTGCAACCGCCTGCAGCAGGAGAACGCCGAACTTAAAGCCCGCGAAAGCGAATGGCAAAAAGAGCGGCAGCGGCTCATCGAGAAAAATGAACTGGCGCGCACCCGCGTGGAAGCCATGATTGCCCACCTGAAAAACCTGGATGCGGAGTAACCGCCATGAGCAACGAAACCGTATTCGTGAAAATACTCGACAAGGAATATCAGGTAGCCTGCCCGCGCGAAGAGCGTCAAGCACTGCTCGAATCGGCCCAGCTATTAGACGAGCGCATGAAGGCCATTAAAGGCACCAACACAGTAATCGGCCTGGAACGCATTGCCGTCATGGCAGCGCTCAACCTCAGTCACGAGCTGCTGCAGGCGAGACAAGCGGGCGGTAGCGGCGGCGCTATAGGCAATACTGCCGACCTGCAACGACTACATGAAAAACTGGACCGCAGCCTGGATATCCTCAATCAGTAAATTACTTCCGCAAAAAATAATTATCAGCGCCCGCAACTGCGGGCGCTGTCGTCTGCAGCTTAAAAACAACCAACTTGGCCCCTGATCAGCCAAGCTGACGCTTTTGTCGACAGATGGGTAAAAGCAACTAAATTACCAGCCCCTGTTAAGACGAATTTTTCCTAACTTTTACTAAATCGGGTGCGTAATTTCATTTGCGAAAGCCCTGGGACTCTGGGTTATACTGGCACCTCGCCCTGGAATGTTTGCAATCCAACAATGTCCTTGAGCCGATAAATGTTAGCCCGGTAGTATCTCGTTGAGCTTGGTGTGCATGTCCGCCTGACGGAAAGCCTAAAAAGCCACAGGTATCGCCACCTTGAACCTTTGGGTTCAAGGCCAGCTTGGTAGCGGCATTTCGGGGTCTCTTATCTCTCCTTATTTTTTTCCTCTGTTTTTTTCCCTGCTGTCTTAATCTCCGTTTTTATTACACCCATTTTTATTTATGCGCGTCACAGCGTTGGTGATCGGCGTTTGATTTGCTTTAATGCAAATATGCAAGCGAGAGCCCAGCCCATAATGGAACCGATTACAAGACAACAGCAAGAGCGTCAACACCTGCGCCAACAATTGCGCGCCCAGCGCCGCGCGCTAAATACCACTGAGCAGCAGCATCACGCCCAGCTGCTGGTGCGCCAGTTGATGAAAGTACCGCAATTTATGCGCGCCCAATATTTTGCGCTTTATATGGCCAACGATGGCGAGATTGACCCCTGGCCTGCGGCAGAACAGCTATGGAAAATGAAACGCAAAACCTATCTGCCGGTTTTGCGCCCCGACAAACAAGGTGAACTCTGGTTTGTGGAATTCACGGCAGAGACGCCATTAACTACCAATCGCTTCGGCATCCCCGAACCCGATTTTCGCAAACACCATCGCCTGCCCGCCGCGCGCTTGGATATGGTTTTGATGCCGCTGGTGGGTTTTGATCGCAGTGGCGCGCGCCTGGGCATGGGCGGCGGCTATTACGACCGCAGCTTTGCCTTTAAGCAGCAACAACCCAGCGGCAGGCCCTACCTGATGGGCCTGGCACATGCTTGCCAAGAGGTGGAATCGCTGGCGAGTGCAAACTGGGATATCCCCCTGTTTGGCGTAGCCACCGAGCAGGAATTTATTCTCTGTGTTTGAAGCTCAATCAGCTGGTTTCTAGCCCAATAAAAAACCCCGCGTTGGCGGGGTTTTTTATTGTCTGCAATCAGACCTTATCCTTGACCTTACTTTACCGCGGCTTCCGCAAGCGAAAACAGCGATCCAACATCCAGTAGAGTTACGCAGACACCCAGGCAAAACACTATCAAGACTGCGGTAAAAATATCGATTTTCATGGTGCTACCTAAAAACGTTTTTATGTTTAAAGAGGCATACCGCTCAATTGCGCTGTAATGTGGACTCTACATCTACAACTTAAAGTATGTGGAGAACTAATACTAATAGCGAATTATTAACAATGAAACATACGTCATGAAGAAATTCGCACAATTTATGCGCCTTTCGTCAAAAATGTGCTCAATTGTTAGTTTTTTGCAAGGTCAAGATCAGAAACTCAAATTTGGCGACCAAATTAAATCGCATAAGAGGTTTAATTTGACGCCATAGCACTTAATGCAATTGCCTTGCTTGCCCCTCTGCAGCGGTCCCCCTTACAAATTTTATCGATTGGTATTTTTTCCAAGGCTCCACCAGCATCGAACCAAACAAAAAAACCGGCGCAAGGCCGGTTTTTTTGTTTGCGATTGGATATTGGCTATCAGCTCAGGAAAAGTTTGTAGGCCGGGTTGCCCGTCTCTTCCCAATAGGGATAGCTGAGTTCGGCGAGGAAGTTTTTCAGTTCGGCCTTGTCCGCCTTGGGCACCTGCATACCCACCAGTACCCGCGCCGAGGCGGAGCCGTGGTTGCGGTAGTGGAACAGCGAAATGTTCCAGCGCCCCGCGACCTTGTTGAGGAAGGTGTAAAGCGCGCCCGGGCGCTCGGGGAATTCAAAGCGATAGAGCACTTCGTTATCCAGCTCGGGGGCGTGACCGCCGACCATATGGCGCAGGTGCAGTTTGGCTAGCTCGTTTTCAGTGAGGTCTAAAAATGAATAGCCCTGGGCGCTAAGTTCATCTACTAACTCCTGGCGGCCATGACCGCCAGCGGCAACGGACACTCCGACAAACACATGGGCTTCACGGCTGTCGGCGTAGCGGTAGTTAAACTCGGTGACATTGCGTTTGCCCAGCGCTTTGCAAAATTCTTTGTAGGCGCCTGGGCGCTCGGGGATAGTCACTGCCAGCACCACTTCGCGCTGTTCGCCGATTTCGGTGCGCTCGCTGATGTAGCGCAGGCGATCAAAATTGATATTGGCGCCGCAGTCGATGGCCACCAGGGTTTGACCAGTGATGCCGTGTTCGGCCACGTATTTTTTAAGGCCAGCGACGCCGGTGGCGCCCGCAGGTTCGGCAATAGAGCGGGTATCTTCAAAAATATCCTTAATGCCCGCGCAGATTTCGTCGTTGCTGACGGTAATCACCTCATCAACAGTTTTGCGCAGCACGCGGAAGGTCTCTTCACCGATTTGCGCCACCGCAATACCGTCGGCAAAGATGCCTACCTGCGGCAGGGTCACGCGCTTTTTCTTTTGCATAGCGGCGTAAAGGCAGGCCGACTCTTCCGATTCCACGGCGATAATTTTGGTCTCCGGGCGCAGGTATTTCACATAGGAGGCAATGCCGGCCGCCAGCCCGCCACCGCCCACCGCGATAAAGATCGCATCGATTTTGCCCGGGTGCTGGCGCAGGATTTCCATGCCGATGGTGCCCTGGCCGGCGATTACATCTGGATCGTCAAAGGGGTGAATATAGGTCAGGCCTTTTTCCGCCATCAGCTTTTTGGCGTGAGCCGAGGCTTCGTCGTAGTTATCGCCGTGCAGTACTACCTTGGCACCGCGCGCTTTTACCGCATCCACTTTAATGGCAGGGGTAGTGCGCGGCATCACAATGGTGGCCTTGATGCCCAGGTGCTGGGAGCCCAGCGCCAAACCCTGGGCGTGGTTGCCAGCCGAGGCGCAAATTACCCCGCGGTCCTTTTCCTCCTGGCTGAGTTGCAGCAGTTTGTTATAGGCGCCGCGCAGTTTGAAGGAGAACACGGGTTGCAGATCTTCGCGCTTGAGCAACACCTTGTTGCCAGTGCGCTGCGATAAAAGGCGCGCGTCGTCGAGTGGGGTTACCACCGCCAGATCGTAGATGTTGGCGTTGAGGATGCGCTTTATATAAGTCTCGGGCATAAACGTTTTGGCTAACCGAAGGATTTCTACAGATAAAAGAAAACCCTGCATTCAGGGTTTGTGGGAGCCACATACTAAACAAAATTCACCACCAGCGCACAGCGCCGGGGGTTAATTTGGTGAAAAAAACCTATAATGCGCGGCTAAAACAATAGCGTCCCGGTAAAACACCACCTTTCGGTTTAATTCGGCCCCGCCTCGGGAAACCCACTCACTGCGGCCGGGCTTGCAGACATAGAGAAGACTATGAATCAGGATCAACTTAAACAACTGGTGGCGCGCGCCGCCATTGATTACATCACCCCCAAGCTGCATAACGATGCGATTATTGGTGTGGGTACCGGCTCCACCGCCAACTTTTTTATCGATTACCTGGGCGATATCAAAACCCGTTTTGCCGGCGCCGTGGCCAGCTCCGATGCCTCGGCGGCGCGCTTGAAAAAACTCGGTATAGAGGTGCTTGACTGCAACTCGGTGACCGAACTGGTGGTGTATGTGGATGGCGCCGACGAGAGCAATGCCCAGCTGGAATTGATTAAAGGTGGCGGCGCGGCGCTCACCCGCGAAAAAATCGTGCGCGCCATTTCCAAGGAGTTTGTGTGCATCGCCGATGAGAGCAAATGGGTGAGTGTGCTGGGCAAGTTCCCGCTGCCGGTGGAGGTGATCCCCATGGCTCGCTCTCAGGTAGCGCGCGAGCTGGTCAAGCTCGGCGGGGCACCGGTTTACCGCGAGGGCGTGGTGACTGATAACGGCAATGTGATTCTGGATGTGCACAACTTGCAAATTACCAATCCAGTTGCACTGGAAACCGCCATCAACCAGATTACCGGCGTAGTTACCAATGGCCTGTTTGCCATTAAACCCGCCGATGTTTTGCTGCTGGGCACAAAAACCGGCGTCAAAACCCTCTACAAATCCTGACCCATTCGCTGCCGCCTTAGCATTCGGGCGGCAGCACTCTCCTCTCCTGCCTATACTTACCTGGCTTTAACGGCCGCTGCCGTCAGGCAGAGCAGGCATATGTATAAGCCTCGGCCGCAATTTCGCTAAAGCTTCATTCTATTATGTCGACACACAGGGCTCTCTACGCAGAACCCAAGGAGCTACCTTCAAATGTTAGGAAGTATTCGCGCGCGGTTATTAGCCAGTGTTGGAGTGGGCATCGTCCTGCTAGTTGTTATCAGCAGTATTGCCATTTCCATGCTCAAAACGACCATCGCCCACTACAATGAGCTGGTTACTGTCACCATTGTTCAGGAGCGCTTGATTGACGAGATGAACTATGCCTTTAAGGTTCAAGTGCAGGAGTGGAAAAACGTGCTGCTGCGCGGCAAGGACCCGGCCAAGCAGGACAAATACTGGAGCCAATTTGAAGAGCAGCACCAAAAAGTGGAGGCCATGGGCAAACAGCTGGTGAATCAGTTGCCGCCGGCACAAAGCCGCACCAAGGTGGAAAATTTTTTACGTCTGCACCAGGCAATGCATGGCAAATATGAACAGGGCCGCGCCGCCTTTAATGCCGCCGATGGCGACCCCAGCGCTGGCGACAATGCGGTGACCGGTATCGACCGCGAGCCAGCGCAACTGCTGGAGGAAGCCGCCAAACTTATTGGCGATGAAGTTAGTCAGCAGACTCAAAAAAACGTCGACGCCGCAGCGCGCTTGTCTACCTGGTCCTGGGTGCTGGTGATTGGCGCCGGCATAGCGGTATTGGGCCTGGTTCTGGCAACCCTAAAACACAGCCTGATCACCCCGCTGGGGCAGGTAAACGAGCATTTGCGCAGCCTCGCCGATGGCAATTTCCGCAACAAATTCCGGCTTAATCAAAATGGTGAGTTGGGCCAGCTGGCACGAAGTATAGAAGCGGTGCAATTGAGCATGGCAGAGATAGTCGCAGCGGTGAAAGATTCCAGCCAGACGCTAATGCAATCCTCGGCACGTATCACTCGCACCGCCGATGATGTCGCTGCTTATACCGAGCAATCGCACAGCTCCACCGACCAGGTATCCGCCGCCATCAATGAGATGACTGGCACAGTGCAGGAAGTGGCCAACAACACCAATGGTGCCGCCGGTGCCGCCCAGCAAGCGGAGGCCAACGCCCGCCGCGGCATGCAGGTGATGGATCGCACCCTGGACGCTATTCACCAACTGAGCAACGAAGTGCAGAACGTCGGCAGTGCCATGACCAAGCTGGAAGGCGATACTGCGCGTATCGGCAGCGTACTGGATGTAATTAAAAACGTCGCCGAACAGACGAATTTGCTAGCGTTAAACGCCGCCATTGAAGCCGCCCGGGCCGGAGAGCAGGGCCGCGGCTTTGCCGTGGTTGCCGATGAAGTGCGCACCCTCGCCAAACGCACCCAGGACTCCACCGCCGAGATCCAGCAAATTATCGAGGCGCTGCAAGCCAGTGCCAGCCTGGTGATGCAGGCAATGAAAGCCAGCGAAAGTAAAACTCAGTCCACCATTAACACTGCCGGCGAAGCGGGCCAATCCATCAGCCAGATCACCCATGCAATTCAGGAAATTCTGCATATGAACACCCAGATAGCCACCGCCGCGGAAGAGCAGAGCTACGCCGCTGAGGAGATCAATAAAAACGTGCAGAATGTGGTCAGCCTGGTCAGCAGCGCCAATGGGGATGCGCAAAAATCCAAGGAGATTGCCCGCGACTTGGAAGCTGCTGCGCACAAACTCAACTCCCAGGTAACCAGGTTCCAACTGTGATTTTTCGCCAAAAAAAAAGCCCGGATCACCGGGCTTTTTTTGGCGAAAAACTATCGGCTTAACGACGGCGAAGTCGCGCCAGGCCAATCAAACCGAGGCCGAGCATCAGCAGCAAACCTACAGTCGGCTCGGGAACATTCACTGGCGGAGTCCAGTTGGCGATATGGATCTGGCCGTTGCCTATGTAGGTATCGGCTACCAGGGTGCCGTTGAGATCATTGCCGGTATTTACCGAGGCATTTACTGCCAGCACCGAGCCAAACCATTGGGTTGAGCCGAAATCTATGCTGCTGGCACCGTAGAAGTTCCACAGAATATTCATGGCATTGGCATGGCTGAAACCGCCGTTGAGGTTGATACCACCGGCACTGGCCAGATTGCTGCCAAAAACGTTGATGACCACCTTGTCAGCCAAACCAAAATCCAGGTTCCAGTTGCTGTTTTGCGCAAACAGATCAGCGCCATTAAGGCTAAATACCGCCAAGTCAGTAGCTGCACCGTTATAGCTTAAGAATTTACTACCCAGGTTTACCACGCCAGTATTGGCCAGTCCGGCGTAATAAGCCGACTCACCATTCAACTCGCTGTACAGATCAGCAGCTTTAGCATCCAGACCGGTTACCTGCTTGAGGCAGGCGCCACCGCTCAGACCATTGCCATTGCAGTTGATCGAACCGAGATTATTGCTGCCACCATAGGCGAGATAACCTGCCTGTACCGTCACCTGGTTGGCATTGAGATTACCCGCCACCTCCAGGGTATCAAGGCTAAGCGACTTGGCTAAATCCTGGCCAAATTCGGGATTCTGGCCATTGAGATCACCGCCAATAAAGGCGTTGCCGTGAATATGGCCGCTGCCACCAGACACAGAGAAATCGTTAAACAGAACCAGGTTATAGTCTTCTAGAGGGCTGGCATTAGCTAGCTGTACCCCAGCGACCAATCCTAGGAACGCCAAAGCTTTAAGCGAAATTCGCATATAAATTTCCTTGATAAATCAAAAAGATAATGAGCACGCCATCCCAAAAGCAGGATTTATACCAAAAAAATATTATTCTTGTTTTTCAATAAGTAACAGAGATTTCGCCAAATAAAGCTGTGCGCCAGATTGATGCAACCGTTAACTATATCGACGCTATTTACCTGACAACGATTAACCGCCATACAAGCCCTGCACACCCGAAGGCAAGCAGGGCCTGAGCCGCTGGGCGGCTAGTGATACATGTCCGGCAGCTCGCTCTCCAACAGCACCACCGGGCTTTGATAAAACTTCACAAAGTCCGCCGCCGAGGCCTGACCTGGATAAGGGCCGTAAAACTGTTCGGTTTTTTCCCGCGCCGTGTTGGCATTGCGCCACACCAGCGCATAGGCGATGTCCATGGCATCCGGGTCGCTGACGATCGGCTGCAATAGCCGCTGCGTCCAAAAGTCCGCCATGGCCACCTTGTTGCTGCCGGTTTCGCTCAGCGCCGCGATTTTGTTTTTGGCGCGCGCCAGTTGCACCAGATGTTTGAGCGAGGCCGTTAAATTGGCCTGATGCACGGCGGTGGGCACCTCAGCGCTGGGTTCGCCCGCATCGCGGTAGTCGTCCAGTCCAATCACATCCACATAGGCATCGCCCGGATAGCCGTACAAATAATCCGTTTCAAACTGGCTCAGTTCAATGCGGCTGCGATCGGGAGAGAAGACGTAAATCAGGTTGTGCAGCCCTTTTTGGTCGCGCAGGTAGTCCACCGTAAAGCGGTAGAGCGTCTGGTAATCCGCCTCGCTGCAGTTGCCCTTGCCCCACCAGAACCAATCGCCATTGTGCTCGTGCCAGGGGCGGAAAATCACCGGAATCGCATGGCCATCGGCCGCCACCAGGCCAGCATTAAAGGTGACGAACCGGTCGAGCATCGACTTAAATTCCTCGTGCTTGCTGCCGCCGGGAATCAGCTCGTGCACAGAGGGGGTTTTATCCCAGGAGTTGGCGCCCGATACTGGCGAGTACATGTGCCAGCTGATGGTGATCACGCCGCCGCGGGCATAGCCCTCTTTAATCCAGTTTTGCATCTTGGCGAAATTGACCTTGTCCAGGTTTTCCGCCTGGCCAATACCCAGACCGCCCAACTCCCAGCCATAGATCGCGGGGTAGCTGCCAGCGACATCCTTGATATCCGAGCGCCCCGGCTCGTCCTCCCAATTAACGCCATAGGCCAGGTCGTCCTGGTGGCCAAATAGAATGTGCTCATGACGCAATTTGGCCAGGTTGGCGTAAAGTGCGCGGGTCTCGGCCGTGGCCAAAGGGTCGGTCAGTTGCAACTTAACGGCAGGCGAGCTAACTGAGGCTGCCGAGGCGGCAATTGCAACTGAGGTTGCCGCCGGTGCCGGGGCAGCAGATTTATCGCTGCAACCGCCAAGAGCAAATGCAGCCAGGGCGATAAGCGCGGCAGCGCGAATTGGGGCGAGTGTCATAGAGTCTCCTAAGCCTGAGGCGGTCTTCTTATAAAGTCGTTATTTTTTGGCTGAAACCTGATGTAATCGGTTTCAGCCAGCCAATGCTATCACCAAAAAACACCCCTGCATCACCAACGCCAGGTAAAAAAGTGTTGAGACGCCGGGCAAAATTACCTAGGCTTTGCCTCCCAGAGCCTATTTCTGGCTCCCCAGCACTCTAGCAACACCAGCCCCATGGAATTTACCCTACCCGCCATTGGCATAGCACACAGCTGTTTCAAGGAAAAATTCGGCATTCCCCGCCAGCCCGGCCTGGCGCCTTTAGCCAGGGCGCGCATTGAAATGCTCGCGCCCTATGACGATCCGGAGGCCTTTGTCGGCCTGGAGGGCGTCACCCACCTGTGGCTGCAATTTGTGTTTCACGCCAACAAGCGCGAGGAGTGGAAGGCGCGAGTCAAACCGCCGCGCCTGGGCGGCAATAAAACCCTGGGGGTTTTCGCCACTCGCTCGCCCACCCGCCCGGCGCCACTGGGGTTGTCGGTGGTTAAGTATGAAGGCGTTAGCCAGCAGGACGGCAAACTCTGGCTTACTGTGAGCGGCGTGGACCTGCTTGACGGCACCCCCATCATCGATATCAAACCCTATGTGCCCTACGTGGATTTGGTGCCGGGCGCCAGCAACAGCTTTGCCCCCGAGCCGCCCCAATTGATTGATGTGGATATTCCCACCGAGCTGCATCAGGTCTGCGACGACTACCAGACCCGCACCGGCACGCCCCTGGCGGAACTGATTTACCAACTGCTGCAACAGGACCCGCGCCCCCAGTACCAGGAGCCGGACCCAGAGCGCCATTACGGCATGAAGCTGTTGGATCTCGACATCCACTGGCGCTACTGCCTTAAGCCCCTGGGCCACAGCATTCAGCTTACTGCCATTAAGTCCGCTAACTGATTTTTAAAACCAATCCCTCTTTTTAAAACCAATCCCTCCGAGGACACTATGAAACGAATCAAAGCCCTGGCTGCCCCACTTAGCGCCGCTATCTGCATCGCCCTGGCTGGCTGCAACGCCACCCTGCCGCAAATGGCGCAGACAGGCGCCGACATTGCCGCCGCCGCCGGTTACAACAACCAGGCGACGCTGATTCGCGCCGTTAAAGAAACCCTGGAGCTGGGCTCCGGCCGCGCTGCCGACCTGCTCAGCCAACCTGGTGGCTACAGCCAGAGTAGCTACCGTATCCAGCTGCCCGCCAATATCCAGCCCTATGCCAACAGCCTGCGCCAACTGGGCCTGGGTAAGCAGCTGGACCAAGTGGAGAGACTGATGAACCAGGGCGCCGAAAAAGCCGCCGGTGAAGCCAAAACCCTGTTTGTGCAAGCGGCGCGCAATATGAGCGTGACCGATGCCCTGGGCATAGTGCGCGGCGGCAACACTGCGGCCACCGACTATTTCCGCCGACAGACTGAAGCCAGCCTGCGCCAGCGCTATCAACCCATTATCAAGCAGAGCCTGCAACAGATCGGCTTTTACAACCAGTACCAGCAGCTGCTCACCACCTACCAAGCCCTGCCCCTGGCCAACAAGCCCAATCTGGACCTGGAAAACTATGTGCTGAATAAGAGTATGGACGCCCTGTTCACCCAGGTCGCGGCGGAAGAAAAAGCCATCCGCAAAGATCCAGTCGGCCAGGGCAGCCAACTCATAGCCTCGGTGCTGGCTGCGCCCAAATAACTCGCCTGGCTGCGCCCAGATAAGTCGTCTGGCATCCGCCCCCAGGGCTGCGGCTAATTTACGCGCAGCCCCCTGCGAGTGCGCCAGCCTTGTGGTATGATGCGCGCCAAATTTCAGCCCCGTCGAACTGGCAGCCAGAGCGCCAACTCGACCCCTCAAGTCTCCCCCATACCCACACTCGCGCGCGGAGACTCAGCTGCACGGATTACCCACTTTAGGAGTTTGTTCCCATGAGCAAGACCTCGTTAGACAAAAGCAAAATCAAGTTTCTGCTGCTCGAAGGTGTTCACCAGTCGGCGGTAGATACCCTGCACGCCTCTGGCTACACCAATATTGATTACATCAAAACCGCCCTGGAAGAAGACGAGCTGATCGAAAAAATCCAGGACGCCCACTTTGTCGGCCTGCGCTCGCGCACCCAGCTGACTCGCCGCGTGTTTGAAAACGCGCCCAAGCTGATCGCCGCTGGCTGCTTCTGCATAGGCACCAACCAGGTGGACCTGAAAGCCGCGCAAGAGCACGGCGTGGCGGTGTTTAACGCGCCCTACTCCAACACCCGCTCGGTAGCCGAGCTGGTAATTGCCGAAGCCATTTTGCTGCTGCGCAATATCCCCCAGAAAAACTTTGTCTGCCACCGCGGCGGCTGGGACAAGTCTGCAGTAGGTTCTTACGAAATTCGCGGCAAAACCCTGGGCCTGATTGGTTACGGTTCGATAGGTAGCCAAACCAGCGTCATGGCCGAAGCCCTGGGCATGAAAGTGTGTTTTTACGATGTAATTACCAAGCTGCCCCTGGGCAACGCCAGCCAAATTCGCGAGCTGGATGAGCTGCTGCAGACCGCCGACATCATCAGCCTGCACGTACCCGAAACCGCCGCCACCCAAAATATGATCGGCGCGCGCGAAATTGGCCTGATGAAAAAAGGCGCAATTTTAATTAACGCCTCGCGCGGCACCGTAGTGGATATAGATGCCCTGGCCAACGCCATTAAAACCGACCATATCGCCGGCGCGGCGATTGATGTGTTCCCCAAAGAGCCCAAAGCCAACGGCGAAGAATTTGTCAGCCCACTGCGCGGCCTGGACAATGTGATCCTCACCCCGCACATCGGCGGCTCCACCATGGAAGCCCAGGAAAACATTGGCAAAGAAGTAGCCGAGAAGCTGACCAAATACTCAGACAACGGCACCACCATCACCTCGGTCAACTTCCCCGAAGTGGCCCTACCCAGCCATGCCAACGCCCACCGTCTGCTGCACGTACACGCCAACATGCCCGGCATACTGAGCAAGATCAACCAGGTGTTCTCCAACAACAACATCAACATCGCCTCCCAGTACCTGCAAACCAACGACAAGGTTGGCTATGTGGTGGTAGACGTAAACAGCGAATACAGCGAAGCCGCGCTTGAGCAACTCAAGCAAATCCCCGGCACCATCCGCTGCCGCGTGTTGTTCTAAGCGTTTCGCGTTAGCAAAAAAAGCAAAAAGGCCGCTGGAGACAGCGGCCTTTTTTGTTTTTATCCGGGCATTTAATGTCGCCAATTATTCTAAATAGCGCTGGTCGTGATCGGCGCTGGGCAACCGGCAATAATCGCATTTGCCAAACAACCTATAGCGATTTAAAGCAATGCGGTCGTACAGCCAATCGTTGATTGCCCTGGGCAGAATTTTAAAAATTAATAAAAGCCTCCAGGGGTAACCCAGGGTTTTCATCACATAAAAAAATGCATCGCTCTTTTCCAGACACCTGCCCTCGGCAATCACCAGCATGGTTTCATATACATCAGTCGGGTAGCCAAAGTGCTTAAGTAAATATTGCCCCGCAGGTGATTGCACACTGGCGAGCCTGAAGTGGTGATTTTTATCATGCTGGATGATGAAGTGGCACCAGGCATTGCAGAGCTTGCAGATGCCGTCGAAGAGGATCAGCTTGTCAGCTGGCATTAATGGGGGAGCTGAGGCGTGCGTGCAACTCATAGCAAAATTTGTAGCTTAAAAAATATTAAAGAGAATATTTTTTGGCACAAAAAAAGGCAAGCCATTACGGCTTGCCTTTGGGGGAGAATCAGGGCGCTATTAGATAGCTACGATATTCTCAGCCTGTGGGCCTTTGGGGCCTTGAGTAACTTTGAATTGAACCTGTTGACCTTCGGTTAAGGTTTTGAAGCCAGAGCTGGCAATTGCACTGAAGTGTGCGAATACATCTGGGCCAGATTTTTGCTCGATAAAGCCAAAACCTTTTGATTCGTTAAACCATTTTACGGTGCCGGTAGTTGTGTTTGACATGATAAGTATCCTGTAGATAAAAAGTATATAAATGCCTTCGTTAGGCACGAATAAGCGGGAAATATAAATTGAATTTTAAAAACTACAGGACGAAGAACTACTTATGAGGCGACGAAATGGAGATGTTAAAAATTGAATTACTTTCAAGCTGATGGCACGGTACAGGCCTTAGCCGGTAAAGTCAAACAATTTCTCCAGCTTGTTGGGCAGCAACCCCTAATCAGGATTTGCATCGCGTAATCCTGGGCCTGTCTTTTCGCACTACCACACCAGAATCAACAGCCAGGTGCCAACCCGCAGCCACCACCAACACTCTCGCCAGCGCACAAAGGATTATACCCAACAGCACTGTAGTTACGATTAGCATCGCCGCGCAAAATAGCCCCCCCCCTGTGCGGACCGGCGCCGCTCAATCGCGATAGCGGCACCATGAAAGGCAAGCGAAGAATCAAAGGTGGTCGCGCACCGATTCGCACAGTGTTGTATATGGCAATGCTCAGCGCAATTCAGTGCAACCCGGTGATAAAGCGGTTTTACCAAAAACTCGTTGCGCAGGGTAAGCACAAAAAGGTTGCGCTTACCGCCTGCATGCGGAAGATGGTGACGATTTTAAATGCCATGGTGCGGGATAATTGCGAGTGAAAAACCAACTAAATTGGGGCTGAAGGTATTGATTTTTTACCACAGTCGCTTGTTATGTTTTTCATTAGCTTTCAATTTTTCTGAACTTGAATTGGTGAGTGCTCTGCAATAAGTACTTTAGTTCCCACCTCTTTAAATTCTACAATCAAAGTATGACTTTCTTCATTTTTATGAATTTCTTTAACTTTTCCAGAACCAAATTTAGTATGGCTTATTGTGGAGTCAATAT
>JBNLGJ010000001.1:0-3036 GCA_050305995.1 Cellvibrio sp. | reverse complement strand
GGGCTTAAGCGCTAAACGAGCTCTGGGGTTTCGGGGTAAGAGGAGGCTAAAAGGTGCTTTATACTTCCTATACCCCGGCAACCCCGCGCGGGTTATCAAACAGCTTAATAACCAAAGACGCATGTTAAAGCGCGAATTGTTATTTCAGAACGCCGAGCATTATTTCTATAATCAGGACCAACTCGACAAACTCATGCTTGGCAACAACGCTTTGGGTATAACTGGCTGCGCAGTGTCTTTAAGCCTGGGCCAGACGATTAAACATTTTTTATCAGCGACGTTTATGTACCCGGTAATCTTGCCCGACAGCAGCGATCACCCCATTGCTCAATTAGCACACCTCGGGTTTATGCGCTTTGCTCCCGCCCCAGCCCTGCGCCCTTGGGTCCAGTGCTATTGGCGGGTGTACCGCGTGCAATTGCCTGAAGGC
The DNA here is from genome assembly GCA_050305995.1 of Cellvibrio sp. Lineage (GTDB taxonomy): Bacteria > Pseudomonadota > Gammaproteobacteria > Pseudomonadales > Cellvibrionaceae > Cellvibrio. The sequence goes on along the minus strand of JBNLGJ010000001.1, from coordinate 2,606 downwards.
GGACTTCACGAAAATCTCTACCCCGATGGCGGCACCAGCCTCACATTTGACCTACCCGTCACAACCACTGACATACCGGCACGATCCGGGGCATTTAATGCTCAGCAACAGATTAATCAAATAAATTTTCGCGACAGTTTTCATTGCCTGGGTATTCGTTTTCATCCCGGCGGTGCGTTTCAGCTTTTAGGATTGGACCTGGGTAGCATGACGGGCAAGGAGTTTGACCTGGACCTACTCTGCAGCAGCTACGTCCATTTACAGGATCAACTGCGCACCACATTCCAGGTTCAACAACAAATCACACTCCTGGACAAATGGTTGCTTGACGCCGCCAATCAACAGCAGGCACGCCAGGGCATTATTCAGCGACTCCTGCCCCTGCTCCAGCGCGATACGGCAGACATCGCCCAGTTAAGTGAGCGGGCCGCACTCAGCCGTCGCCAGTTGGAGCGGCGCTTTCAACTGGAAGTGGGGTTACCACCCAAACAGTTACATCTGCTCCATCGCATTAAGCAGGCGCGCCAACTGATCAGTCGCGCACCCCAGATGAGCCTGACTGATGTTTCGTTGATGACTGGTTTTTACGATCAAGCACATTTTATTCGTCAATTTCACAAGGTAACTCAACAAACCCCAGGCCAGTATCGCGCACGCAAGATGTCGCAAAAATACAATACCAAGGATGTGTAATCGCTCAAGCTAGAGGCTCATTCAACAACTCCAGGAGCCAATTATAATGCAAGAACGAATTCCCCGCCCCCAGGTTTATCAAGCACAACCAGCGTTGGTTTCTGCTTTACGCGGATTGGGTGAAGCAGCAGCGGCAGCATTAGAGCCTTCACTAATGCATTTGATCAAACTGCGCGCCTCACAGATTAACGGTTGTGCCTTTTGTCAGCATATGCACACAGAAGAAGCCCGCGCCGATGGCGAGCGCCAGGTCCGCCTGGATGTTCTGCCCGCCTGGCGCGAGGTACCGGTTTTTAGCGAGCGCGAACGCGCTGCACTCAACTGGACCGAAAAGCTCACCCGCGTGGCCGACGCAGGCTTGGAAGACGAGGACTTCACCGCACTGAACCAGCATTTCAGCCGGGAAGAAATTGTTAATTTAAGCGCGGCCGTTGTTGCCATTAACGGCTGGAATCGCATTGCCGTCGGCTTTCATTTTTTACCCGAGATTAAGGCCTGATAACGCTCATTTAATTGCTTCTGTTGTGACAAAAAACGAATCAATTGATGAGCAAACAAGACGAGAGGTACACAGTTTAGTCATTCTAAATAAGCGATCAACGACGATGAATGATTCGCCTTGCAGGGGCGACCCAATGAATGTTAGTTCACCATAAGGAAACTGAATATGTTTAAAACGCTTTTTACGCTGGTTGCGCTTAGCTGGGCGGGATTGCTGGTCAGTAGCGCCCAGGCCAATTCTTTAGCACTGGATAAGTTCTATCAGACATTTCAAGGCTCGCCCGTGATTCTGCAACAGGATCTGGGCAAGCGCCCAATCTATTTAAAATTCTGGGCCAGTTGGTGCCTAGATTGCCGCGAGCAAATGCCTGATCTGGAAGCGGTATACAACCAGTACCGGGATGCCCTGGCAATTTATGCGGTTAACTTAAATATCAACGAAACACCCAAAACCCTGCAGGCGATCAAAGACAAGTATCACCTGACGCTGCCCATTGTGCTCGATCACAACGGCAGTCTAGCCAGCAATTTTCAGTTTGTGGGCTCACCCTTTCACGTGCTTATCAATGCTCAAGGAAAAGTGGTGTACACCACCTATCACGCAGATGCGGCCCTGCATCGCAAACTGGACCAATTGGCTCACCACAGCCTGGTGGCTGACAGCTCCGCTGCAGCTCAGGTCAGTCCCAATGTCAGCCGTCCCGACCTGCCCAAGGGGCTGGTTTTGCGCTACTTTACTGCAACCTGGTGCGATAGCTATTTCGTGGATATCGAACCAGCCATGGCAAGCAACTGCCGTCACGCCGATGCGTTGGTCAAAGAGCTTTACCAACAATTACCGGACGCCAACTGGCAGGGTTATGCCACGCATCTGTGGAGCAGTCCTGAGGATCTGAAAAAATTTCGCGCGAGCCACAGTGTGCAATATCCACTCAGTATGGATGCTCACAATGAAACTGCACGAAAATTTCAGGTCAATCATTACCCAACACTGATTGTGTTTAAAGATGGCAAGGAAATAAAGCGGCTTACCCACTTCGGTCAGCCCGCACAAATTCAGAAATCCTTGGTCAATTTGATAAACGCAAACTGATTGTGGCCTACAGCAGCGTTTTAAAATCAGCCAATACCTGTACACAGATATTGGCGGTTTTAGCGAGGTAGTCCTGACTGTTAGCCATGGATTTTTCAATTCCTTGCAACATTTGTTCGCCCTCGACATTGCCCTCGGAGATTTACAAGAATTCGACGACTTCCTCCAATGCGGTCGCGCGGGCCGGTGGGGCGGCCCACATCGAGCGAAGTATCCATCAGGCGTTTTTTGATCAGACTGAGCAAAAAAAGGATCGTTTCAGGGTGGGGCGACAATGAAAATTGGGGCTTAAGGGCAGTTTCTTCTGCTGAAACTTTAA